>JBBQEL010000018.1:0-51051 GCA_038320645.1 Holophagales bacterium
ATCCAGGTTGACCTCACCGCTACAATCCACAAAGCCCTCGAACCCTACAAGGTTTCCGGCGCGCAGCATGGAACATCCGGCAATAATTCGGATAAACTCCGAGCCATTGCCCCCTACGCGGTGCCGCCGCCGCCGCGCCGCCCCCGTGTGATCGTGGTGGGCAGTGGCCCCGCCGGCACCTTCTGCGTCCTCCGCCTCCTGGATTACGGGATCGAGCCCATCGTGCTGGAGCGCGGACCCGCCATGGGCGAGCGGGTGAAGGCCATCGCGGGGCTCTGGAAGGAAGGTGTGCTGGATCCCGAGGCCAACGCCCAGTTCGGCGAAGGCGGCGCGGGCACCTTCAGCGATGGCAAGCTCACCACCCGCATCGGCCATCCCGCCACCCGCTATGTGCTGGAGACCTTTGTCCGCTTCGGGGCGAATCCCCGGATCCTCTACCTGGCCAAGCCCCATGTTGGCACGGATGTCATTCGCCGCTGCGCGGTGCTCATCCGCAAGCAGGCCGAAGCCCGCGGCGCCCAGTACCGCTTCCGGGCCCGGCTGGCGGATGTGCGCTTTGATGAACAGGGCCGGGTGCGGGCCGCGGTGCTGGCCAGCGGCGAGGAGATCCCCTGCGAAGCGCTGGTGCTGGCGCCGGGCCACAGCGCCCGGGATACCTTCGAGGTGCTGCACG
This sequence comes from Holophagales bacterium, assembly GCA_038320645.1. Taxonomy (GTDB): domain Bacteria; phylum Acidobacteriota; class Holophagae; order Holophagales; family Holophagaceae; genus Geothrix. The sequence goes on from JBBQEL010000018.1 coordinate 674, forward strand.
GCCACGGGGTGGCCATGCGGCAGAAGCCCTTTGCCATGGGCGTGCGAGTGGAGCATCCGCAGGAGCTCATCGACCGCTCCCAGTACGGTCCCGGCGCCGGGCATCCGTCGCTGCCTGCGGCGGACTACAAGCTGGTCTGCAACTTCGGGCTCAACCGCGCCGCCTACAGTTTCTGCATGTGCCCTGGCGGCGAGGTGACCCAGTGCAGCAGTGAACCGGGCGGCGTCGTGGTCAATGGCATGAGCAACGAGAAACGGGATTCGGGCTTCGCCAATTCGGGCCTGGTGGCCAAGGTCACGACGGCGGATTTCGGCAGCGAGCACCTGCTGGGCGGCATGTACTTCCAGCGGAAGTGGGAACAGGCGGCCTTTCGCGCCGCGGGGGAGACCTATGGCGCCCCGGCCATGGCCGTGCAGGATTTCCTCAAGGGCCACGCCACGGGCCGCCTGCCGCGCACCAGCTTCAAGCCCTTCGCCGTGGCGGCGGACTTGCGCACCTGCCTGCCGGATTTCGTGCGGGAGCAACTGGCCGGGGCCCTGCCCACCTTCGACAAGAAGATCCACGGCTTCGCCAGCCGGGACGCCATCCTGCTGGCCATCGAAAGCCGCACCAGCAGCCCCATCCAGCTCCTGCGCGGCGAGGATGGCCAGTCGGTCTCCCACCCGGGCCTCTACCCCTGCGGCGAGGGCGCGGGCTTCGCAGGCGGCATCACTTCCGCCGCCGTGGACGGCATCCGCGTGGCCGAATGGATCGCCCAGTCAGCGGGCGCGCCGGTGTTCCAGGCCTTCGAAAAGCAGGTGCGGGCGGGGGATCTGGCAAACGAGTACTGACCTACTCCATCGAGACCGGAACTTCGATGATCCGCCACTCCTCGCCGAACTGTTCCAGGAAGCCGAGGGAGTAGCAACGGAAGAAGACGAAGATGGGCAGGAAGGCCACGGAACTGAGGTACGGGACCAGGGCCAGGCAGCAGGTGAGGCAGCAGGCGAGCAGGATCAGAATGACGGCGGGGATCCACAGGATCACGTTCATGAGGTAGAAACCCAGGAACAGCCAGAGGTGGCCGGGCAGGAGTTCACGGCGCAACACGCGCCAGGCTTCGGAAGTGCCCACGCTCCGGCGATACATGATGGGCACCACGAAATCCTCCAGCAGCAGGCCCAGGGCGGTAAGCGCCAGCAGGCCAAGCAGCAGGAGTCCGCCCCCCAGCAGGAGGGCCAGGCGGGCGGGGGGGCCGAAGGTGCGGGTGTGGATGTCGGGCAGGGCGATGAGGAGACCCAGGCCAACACAAATGATGAGGAGGGCGATGGTGGCCAGCAGCAGCAGGAGGCGGAACCGGAATAGCTGGTCGCCGAGCGGTTGCAGGCGGTTCCACGGTTCCACCACCTCGGCGCGGTCCCGGGCGACGCCGTCGAGAAACATGAATTGGCCCCGGCTGCCGAGCCACTGGAACAGCACCGTCAGCGCGAGGATCAAGGCGAAGAGGATGACGCCGAGGGCGATGACCAGGGGCAGATGCTCGGAGATCCAGGCGGTCATGGGGCTGAAGTCCGATGCACCGTCGCGCAGAGAGGACCGGAAGGGGTTGCCGTTGAAGTTGAACGAGCCGCCCCCACCCAAGTGGGCCAGGAAGGCACAGAAGCCCAGCCCGAACCACTTCCGCCAGGAGAACGGCCGGAAGAGGCTGCGGCGGGTGTGGTCGAGGGCGGGCTGGATGGGATCGGTGATGGAGATCATGGGATTCCATCATTCCATGCGCCGGACCCGCGGAAATCAGCTATCGTGACCCCCTTACCGAAAGTGAGATGCATCCGCCCCGGAGGAACCATGTTCGAATCCGCGGAACTTGGCCACAAGGTCGCCAAGGAGGTCTGGGACAAGGAGTTGCCCCCGCTGCGGGAGGCGCTCTTGAATGCCCAGTTCGACCTCAAGGCGGCCCCGTTCCCCGTAATCATCCTGGTGGGGGGCGTGGATGGGGCCGGCAAGAGCGAGACCGTGAACGCCCTGAACGAGTGGATGGACCCCCGTCACATCCAGACCCACGGGCTGGCCGATCCCTCGGACGAGGAACTGGAACGCCCCCACATGTGGCGCTACTGGCGCATCCTGCCGCCCAAGGGGAAGATCGGCATCTTCGACGGCTCCTGGTACACCTGGCCGATCCATGAGCGGGCCCACGGCCGCATCAAGACTTCGGAACTGGACCAGGACATGGACCGGATCGCCCGGTTTGAGCAGATGCTCGCCCAGGATGGCGCCCTGATGCTGAAGTTCTGGATGCATCTCGGCAAGGAGGCCCAGAAGAAGCGGCTGAAGAGCCTGGAGAAGGACCCCATGACCCGCTGGCGGGTGACGCCTCGGGATTGGAAGCACTTCGAGATGTACGACACATTCAGGCAGGTGGCCGAACGGGCCCTGCGCTCCACCAGCACAGCTGAGGCGCCCTGGATCGTGGTGGAGGGGACGGACTCCCGGTACCAGAAGCTGACTGTGGGAAAGATCCTGCTGGAGCGGCTGCGGGCCAGGCTGGACAACCCCGCCCCGAAGGCCGCCCCAGCGGTGAGCCAGATCCCGGCGCTGCTGGACGAGATGAACATCCTCAGGGCCATGGACCTCTCCAAGCGCATCGAGAAGAAGGAATATGAGGAGGAGCTGCTCTCGCTCCAGGGGAAGTTGAACCTTCTGGTCCGGCACCGGAAGTTCAAGAAGCATGCGGTGGTCATGGCCTTCGAAGGCGTGGACGCAGCGGGGAAGGGGGGCAGCATCCGTCGCATCACCCAGGCGCTCGACGCCCGGACCTATCAGATTCAGCCGGTGGCCGCGCCCACCGAAGACGAGCGGGCCCAACCCTACCTCTGGCGTTTCTGGAAGAACCTGCCGCGCAATGGGAAGGTCATGATCTTCGACCGCAGCTGGTACGGCCGGGTGCTGGTGGAGCGGGTCGAGGGCTACTGCTCCGAGGCGGACTGGCAGCGGGCCTACAGCGAGATCAACGACTTCGAGGACCAGATCGTCCGCAGCCGCAGCATCCTGCTCAAGTTCTGGCTGTCCATCAGCCAGGAGGAGCAGCTGCGCCGCTTCGAGGGACGGCAGATCACGCCCTTCAAGCGGTTCAAGATCACCGAGGAGGACTGGCGCAACCGGGAGAAGTGGCCTCTCTACGAACGGGCCATCTGCGACATGCTGGATCGCACGAGCACCGAGATCGCGCCATGGACCCTGGTCGAGAGCGAGGACAAGAACTACGGCCGCATCAAGATCCTGCGGACCATCGTGCAGCGGCTGGAGGATGAGTTGTAGGTTGGGCTGTGGGCTCTAGGCTGTGGGCTATGGGAAGGATGTCGGACGTGGCCCACAGCCTAATTACACCGCCCGTTCCTTGCCGAACACGCGGTCCAGCACGAGACCCGCGGTTTCTTCGATGCTGCGGCCGGTGACGTCCAGCACGGGCCAGCGCCGGTGGTGCTTGAAGATGTCGTCAGCGAAGGCCAGCTCTTCGAGGATGTGGCCCATGTCGCTGTAGCTGTCGGCGCTGCCCGCGGCGCCCAGGCGCTTCAGACGGTAGGCGCGGATCTCCTGCAGGCGGTCGGGCTGGATGGTGAGGCCCACGATGCGGCCCTGGGGAATGCCTTCGAGTTCGGCCGGCAGGGGCACGCCGGACACCAGGGGCACGTTCATCACCTTGAAGCCTTCCATGGCCAGATACATGGAGAGGGGCGTCTTGCTCGTCCGGCTGATGCCCACCAGCACGATGTCGGCGTCGGTCAGTCCGGTCATGTCGATCCCGTCGTCGAACTTCAGGGCGAACTCGATGGCTTCGATGCGGCGGAAGTACTTGTCGCCGACGGCGTGGAAGCTGCCGGGCCGCTCCTCGGGCCGTTCGCGGAGGTAGAGGGCCAGGGTGTCCAACAGGTTGCCGAAGAGGTCCACCTGGGTGAGGCGCAGCTCTGCACAGCGGACGGCCAGATAGTCGCGCATCTCCCGGGATACCGTGGTGTGGATGATGACGGCGCGTTTCTCCGCAGCCATCTCGAGCAGGCGATCCAGGTCTTCCTGGGAGCGCACATTCTGGAAACGGCGGACCAGCGCCGAGCTCTCGCCCTTGGCGAACTGGGTGAGGGCCGCCTGCACCATCCGGTGGGCGGTTTCACCGGATCCTCCGGAGACGATGTAGATGGGCTGTCGGTCCATGCGATCCAGATTAACCTGGACCCATGCAATCCCACGCCCTTGCCTGGCTCGCCTTGGCCCTTCCTCTCGGAGCGGCCCTGGGTGGCCTCCTGGTGCTGCTGGTCCGCTGGGCCAGGCTGCGCCGGCGGGTGCCCGCCGATCCCGAATCCCTGCTGCTGTCGGCGGTGTCCACCAGCCTGCGCGAGCGGGGCGAACTGGCGGCCTCCCTGGGGGAACTGCGCACGGTCCATGAGCGACTGCTGGATGCGCTCCCCACGGGGTTGCTGTGGGTGGACCCCCAGCAGCGGCTTGCTGCCCTGAACCGCCAGGGCCAGCTGCTGCTGGGGGTGACGCCGGGCGTGGTCGGCCTGCAGGCGACCTTCGTGCTGGAACCCTTCCCCTGGCTTCGGGAGACGCTGGCCCAGGAGCCGGGGCCACCGCGCCGATTGACGGCCGGGGACCGCCGCTGGGAGATCCAGCGCATCGAGGCGCCCGACCGCATCGGCGCACTGGTGCTGTTCGAGGATGTGACCGGGGCGGAATCGGAGGAGCGCCGCCGGCAGCTGCGGGAACGGTTCGCGGAGTTGGGCGAGATGACCGCCGGCGTGGCCCACCAGCTGAAGAATGGCCTGGCCGTGCTGAAAGCCCAGGGCCAGCTCTTGCAGCGGGCGGGCCAGACCGCCACCGCCGGCGTTCTGCTGGAGGAGACAGAGGATCTCGAACGGCTCGTGCAGCGCTTCCTGCAGTGGGCGAAACCGCTCGAGCCCATCTCGGAAGGGCTGCGCCTCGAGGAGGCGGCGGCCCAGGCGGTGAGCGAGCTGAAGCGCCGGCCGGTGAGTCACGGGCGCACGCTTTCATGCGAAGGCCAGGGCAGGGCCACGGGCGATCCGGTGCTATTGCATCAGGCCCTGGTGAACCTTCTTGAGAATGCCTGTCAGGCGACCCCGCTGGGCGGGCGCGTGGTGGTGAAGGTCTCCGCAGCCCGGCTGGAGATCCTGGATGAAGGGCCGGGCCTGTCCGAGGACACGGCCATCCGGATGCTGCGGCCCTTCGAAAGTGGTCGCCCAGAGGGTACTGGGCTGGGCTTGCCGCTGGCGCTGAAGTGGCTGAATGCGCAGGGAGCGGATCTGCACCTGGCGCTCCGCCCCGAGGGTGGCACCTGCGCTGAGATCCGCTGGTAAGTTGGTGACATGAAGATCGCCCTGCTCCAATTGAACGCCCGGCTCGGGGATCCCGAGGGGAACGGTCGCCGGGTGGAGGCGGCCTATGCCGAAGCTGTCGCCGCGGGCGCCGAGCTGGTGCTGGCGCCGGAACTGGCCATTCCCGGCTACCTGCTGGAGGATCGGCTCTGGGAGCCCGGGATGCGGCGGCGCATCGAGGCGGAATCCCAGCGGCTGGCGGCCTTGTCCGGAGCCGCGCCGCTGGTCTTCGGCACCGCCCGCCCGGCGCCCTCCGGACGGCTCTGGAACGAGCTGTGGTGGTGCTCGGACGGCGCCTTGCGCCACTGCGCCCACAAGCGGGTGCTGCCCAGCTACGACGTCTTCGACGAACATCGCTACTTCGAACCGGATGCTGCGCCGCAACCACTGGTGGCCTTTCGCGGCCAGCGCCTCGGCCTTTCCATCTGCGAGGATCTCTGGGCGGATCCCCAACTGGGCAACGCGCCCGTGGGCTATGGCGTGGATCCCATCGCGGATCTGGCCGCCGCGGGCGCGACGCTGATCCTCAACGCCAGCGCCAGTCCCAGTGGGCTCGGGAGCTACCTGCCGCCGGGGCGGACGGCACCCTGGGCCATCCCCTCCAAGGACGACCAGCGCCGCCGTCTGCTGCCGGGTCTGGCCCGGAAGCATGGCGTGGCCATCGCCTATGCCAGCCGGGTGGGCGCGGACAGCTGGCTGCTCTTCGACGGCGGGTCGGGCCTGGCCTTGCCGGATGGCCGCTGGCAGGGCTGTGAGCCGTTCCGGGAAGGTCCGTTGCTGGTCGATCCGGTCGGGCCGGGCGGGGCCTGGCGCACGATCGAGGAGGGCCCCTGGTTGCGGAAGGCCCTGGTGACGGGCCTCCGCGACAACCTGGCCAAGCAGGGGCTGGAGGCGCTGGTCCTTGGCCTCTCGGGCGGCATCGATAGTGCCGTGGCGGCCGCCCTCGCGGTGGAGGCGCTGGGCCCCGGCCGGGTGCTGGGTGCCGCCCTGCCCACGCGCTTCAGCAGCGCCGTGAGTTCGGCCCTGGCTGAGCAGCAGGCCCGGCACCTGGGCATCGGCTTCCTCAGCCTCGACGCGGACGCGCCCTTCGCGGGGTTCGCGGCAGCCTTGGAGAAGGCGCTGCCAGGCCGCGCCTTCGGCCTCACGGACGAGAACCTCCAGAGCCGCAGCCGCGGCAGCCTGTTGATGGCGCTGACTTCCGAGCCCGAAATCCACCGCCGCCTTGGCACCGATCGGTTGGCCGTCCTGAACACGGGCAACAAAAGCGAGGCCGCCACGGGCTACTTCACCCTGTACGGCGATGGCATCGGCGCCTTCGCGCCCCTGGGCGACTGCCTCAAGGCCCGCGTCTACGCCCTGGCCCATGATCTCGGCGAGGCCGTGCCCCGGGACGTCGTCGAACGCCCACCCACGGCCGAATTGCGGCCCGGGCAGACCGACGAGGCGAGCCTGCTGCCCTACGCGCAACTGGACGCCATCCTGGGCGCGGCCCTGGAGGCCCAGCGACCCGAAGAGGGGCTGGCGGACGATCTCGCCCTGCTCCTGGACGGCGCGCCTCTGGCCCAGGCGCGGGCGGCCTTGCCGCGCATACTCGGCCTGCTCCGCCGCACGGAGTTCAAGCGCCGCCAACTCCCCTTCGCGTTCAAGGTCAGTCCCAAGGCCTTTGGCGCAGGCCGCAGGATCCCCCTCACCGCCTTATGACTCCGGGGGTTCCACGCTGCGCGCCTCAAGTTGACGCACCCGGCGGGTGCTCCCGCTCGCAAGCCAGCGGAGCTGGAGCCTCCCCCGGGGCTCATGCTTTCTCCCCGTTGGAGAACCGCCGTCCACGCGTTATCCTTGGCCTTCTGGCCGGTGTGGCGAAATGGCAGACGCGACGGACTCAAAATCCGTTTCCCCCTAAAGGAGTGTCGGTTTGAGTCCGACCACCGGTACCAGTCAACGGGCCCCGCAGGGGCCCCTTCCGCAGGGTGGGCGGACTCGAAGTCGCGAAGGGCGGCCAGGTAGGCCCAGGCGGGGAGGCCACTTGATGTGGCCTTCCCGGCGAAAAGGGCCGGGGCCAGCCAATCGCGCGGCGGGCACCGGAGTCCGACCACCGGTACCAGTCAACGGGCCCCGCAGGGGCCCCTTCCGCATCCGGAAGGCGAATCCGGCCAGTGGCTGCGATTCCACTTGATCGTCAGGTCAAGAAAGTTTACATTCACCTGGCAGGATTACCCGTCCAGACAGGAAAACGGGTGTTACCCCTGGACCGCTCTGCCCCAGTCCATTGCCTTTGGGAGCCCTGGAATCATGGAAGTCGTGTGGAACAGCCGCTACAACACGGGCATTCAGGTGATCGACGAGCAGCATCAGGAGCTCTTCCAGATCGTCGACCGCCTCCGGGGGTCCGTCCAGTCCGGAGCGGACCGGGCCGTGGTTGAAGCCCTGCTGGGGGATCTGGTCGCCTGCTCCGAACGGCATTTCGCCACGGAAGAGACCTTCATGGGCCAGTTCGGCTACCCGGACCTCATCCAGCATGTGTCTGAGCACGCCTCGATGCTGACCAGCCTCCACGAGCTGCTGGAAAAGTTCCAGGCAAGCCACCAGGCCATGGCCCTGTTGGTTCCGACCTTCATGGAGGGCTGGCTCCGGCACCACATCAGTGATGGGGATTTCGGGTTCGTCACCTTCCTCAAGGCCCGGAACTTGGCCTGATCCCCTCGTTTAGAGCAGGGATCGGCGCCCTTGGTGGGTGCCTGGTCGAACTTTCCCGGAAACTTCCCGGGTAAAAAAGGCACTTGAGCCCCCTGGCTGGGATCGGAGATCCTGGGACACCCTTTCTGTCACGGACAACCGGCGGCAACCGCCCCCGGAACCTTGCAGCTCAATGTCGGCCATCCCTGGCCCTGGAGTGACGCATGAATCGACGGTTCACCACCCTCACGCTGACGGCCCTCGCCTGTGCAACGGTCGCTTCGGCCCAGACTTCCTCCACCGCGGGCGCGGTGCGGGGCGTGATCAAGGACAAGAGCGGCAGGACCGTGGCAAGCACGGCCGTGACCCTGCGCAACCGCGAGACCGGCCTGACCCGGACTGCCAGTTCCAATGCCCAGGGCGAATACCACATCGGCCTGCTGCCCGTAGGCAACTACGAACTGACCGTGACCGCCCCAGGCATGCGGACCCTCAAGGATGCCAATGTCCAGGTGTCCCTGGGCCAGAACACCATCGCGAACTTCAGCCTCGACAAGTCAGAGGCCTCCGCCACCGTGGAGATTGTGTCCTCGACCCAGGCCCTGGACACCACTCAGGTGAACAGCGTCACCGCCGTGGACAGCAAGCTGGTGGAATCGATTCCCCTGAATGGCCGCAACTTCACCGACCTGGTCGCCCTCACGCCCATGTCCGCCCCCAACGATGACGGCAGCCGCGTCTCCATCGGCGGCGCCCGCGGCATCCAGAACAACCTCACCATCGATGGCGCCTCCTACCAGTCCAACTTCTTTGGCGAGCAGCGCGGCTCCACGCGCATCCCCTTCACCTTCGGCGCCGACACCATCCGCGAACTCCAGATCATCACCAATGCCTATGACGCCCAGTACGGCAATGCGGCGGGCGCGGTGATCAACGCCGTGTCGAAGACCGGCACGAACGAATTCGGTGGCTCGATGCTCTACCAGATCCGCCCCTCCTCCGGCGTATCGAAGATCCGCCCCGTCCCCTATGACCGCACGGGCACCATCAACACCCAGAAGGCCCTGACCCGCGAGTTCAAGCAGGACATGATGAACTTCGTGTTCGGCGGCCCGATCATCAAGGACAAGCTGCACTTCTTCCTTGGCGTGGAGACCCTCCACTTGACCGAGGACATGACGCCCGGGTTTGCGACCTCGTCATCTCCCACCAGCGGTAACTATGACACGCATTTCCAGGCCTTCCTGCCCGTGTTCGGCAAGCTCATCGCGGGCAACGACGGGCACACACTTGCTTCGGAAAGTGGCACCACCTACACCTCGGACCAGCGCAACACCACCTACTTCGGGCGCCTGGACTGGACGATCAATGAAAGCCATCGCATGTCCCTGCGTGTGAACGCCCAGGATCTGAAGTGGAACAACGGCACCACTAGCCTCACCTCCTCCTTCGCCCCCACCACGGGCGTGTCCAGCCAGGGCACAGAGAAGGATAGTGGGCTCTCCTGGGTGCTGGAACTGAACAGCATCTTCGGCTCGAACCTCGTGAATGAAGCGCGCATTCAGCGCGCCATTGAGCGCCGGCCCCGGTTCGCCAACAGCACCGCCTCGCCGGAAGTCCAGATCTCCAGCGGCTTCACCTGGGGCCAGAACAACTTCCTGCCCAACGGCCTGGATGAAAAGACCTGGCAGTTCATCGACAACCTCACCTGGAACGCGGGCGACTGGACCTTCAAGGGCGGCCTGGACTACCAGAAGTTCGACTTCGTGAACTCCTTCTACCGCTACCAGAACGGCGCCTACGCCTTCAGCAGCTACCAGACGGCCAACCTCTGGGCCGCAGGCACGCTCACCAACTCCAGCACGGCGCGGCTGCAGTACACGGGCTCCTACAGCGACTATGACGGCACCATTTCCTACGCCTCGAAGCTTCTGGGCACCTATGTCCAGGCCCAGTACGCGGGCCTGCTGGACAAGCGGCTGAACCTGAGCTTCGGCCTCCGCATGACCAAGGAGGATCAGCCCACGAACCCCCGGCCGAATGCCCAGTTCCAGGGCCTGGATCAGGCCAACAGCAGCTCCGCGACGGACCCCCGGTTCGGCTTCACCTATGATCTCGACGGCAAGGGCACCACCTTGCTGCGCGGTGGCTACGGGCACTTCAGTTCGCCCAATCCCTCGCTGACGGTGTCCAACACCATGAACAGCAACGGGAACACGACCAGCACCTTTGTGATCACCAGTTCGGGTGCTGGGGCGCCTCTGCTCGCGGCCTTCAACTCGGGACTACTCTCCTACGGCACCCGCGTCACCAATGGCGGGACTGTCCTGACGGCCCTTCCCCAGGACATTCTCAGGAACCCACTGAGCTATCCGCTGGCGGGCTCCCTGCCCACCGGGACCTGGAGTGATGTGCTCGCGGCCTCCAGGACTGGCCAGGTGTGGGATCAGAACAACAAGCTCGCGGTGGCCAAGCGCATGTCCCTGGGCCTGGAGCACCAGTACGGAAATGGCCTGAAACTGGGCCTCATGGGCGTCTATACGAAGATGGAAAACCTCCAGTACTTCGTCAATATCAACATGTGGCAGGTGACTCCCACGGGAGCCTATGACGCCAACGGCTTCTACCAGGATGGCTTCGCAACGACCGTGAACCGCTTCACCACCAACGGTGTGGTGGCCGCCGGCAGTTTCCCCTCGCGCCGCCCCGACAAAGCTGTGGTCAATGGCCATCTCCTCAACCTGAGCGGATTCGGCAATGTGGCGCTCTCCAAGAACAATGGTGAAGGCCGCTATCAGGCCCTTGCGCTGACGGCCTCGAAGTTCTCCGAGACCGGCTTCGGCTTCCAGGCTGCCCTGACCTTCTCCCAGTCCAAGGACAACAACAGCAACGAGCGCGATACCTTCGGCGCGACCTCCAGTCTGTCCACCCCAGCGAACCCCATGGACTCCTATGGCTACAGCGACAACGATCGCCGGACCCGGTTGACCTTCGCCGGCTACTTCCCGATCTACTGGAAGATCAAGGGCTCGGTGAACTTCAGCTACAGCAGCGGCCGGCCCTACAGCGCCAACTACTCCGGTGACACCAACGGCGACTCCTTCAGCAATGATTTCGCCTACGACAAGGGCTACATGCGCAACCAGTTCCGCCAACCCAGCCTGAAGACCCTGGATGCCCGGTTCTCCCGCGAGTTTGAACTCACCAAGCGCTTCCGCCTGGAGACCTTCGTGGATGTCTACAACGTCTTCAACTGGGCCAACCAGCGGACCAGCAGCACCAGCTACGCTTCCAACTCCGCGGGCACTCCCTTCACCGACTTCGGGTACATCAACGTCGCGGACCGCAAGACCCGCGAAATCCAGTTCGGTGTCCGCGCCAAGTTCTAGTCTCTGAAGCTCAAAAGGGAAGGGCCTGCCGGTAGGCAGGCCCTTCCCTTTTGGTTCCCCCAGGCCTGCAGGGAAAGCGGGATCAGATCCGGAAGCGCGCCACGATGGCATTCAACTGCTCGGCCAGGTGGCTGAGCTCGTCCACGGTGCGGGTGGATTCCTTGATGGTGGCGGCCATCTCTTCCATGGCCGCGGCATTCTGCTCGGCGATGGCGGTGAGGTTGCCCATGGCGGCCACGACGGACTGGCTGTCCTGGCTCTGGGTCTGGCTCTGGGTGCCGATGGTCTTCATGCGCTCGGCGGATTCGGTAATGGCGCTCTGGATGCTGGTCAGAGCCTCGCCGGCGGTGTTCACCATCTTGGTGCCATCGCCGATGGCGCGGTTGGAGGTGGTGATCAGGGCCGTGATCTCCTTGGCGGCTGTGGCGCTGCGTTCGGCCAGCTTGCGGACCTCCTCGGCGACCACCGCGAAGCCCTTACCGTGCTCGCCGGCCTTGGCGGCCTCGATGGCGGCATTGAGGGAGAGCAGGTTGGTCTGGTTGGCGATCTCGGTGATCACCATGAGGATGTTGCCGATCTGCTTCGAGTTCTGATTGATGGCCTGCATGCCGGAGATGGCGCTGCCGACGGCGGTGCCGCCCTTGCCTGCGGCCCGCTGGGCCTGCTCGAACACGCCGAGGGCATCCGCCACATTGGTATTGACCACCTGCGAGGCTCCGGCAATGCCCTGAACGCTGCTGGTCGTGGTGGAGACGCTGGCTTTCTGGCTCTCGGCCGCATGGGCAATGCTCTGGGCGGTGCTGTGCATCTCGGACATGCCGGCCGACATCTGCAGCGAGCCCGAGGCGATGTTGGTCGAGATGGCCATCACCTGCTGGATGATCTGATGGATGTTCTCCACGAACTTGTTGAAGTGGCCCGCCAGGGCGGCGATCTCGTCCGTGCCATGGACATCGAGGCGGGCGGTGAGGTCGCCCTCGCCTTCAGAGATGTCCCGCATACGCTTCTGGATGTTCTCCAGGGGGGTGACGATGGTGTTGCCCAGGAAGAAAGCGGCGCCTACGCCGATGCCCACCATCACCAGGCCCAGCACGGCCATGCCGAGCAGGGCTCCCAGCTGATCCTTGCGGAGGCGCTCGCGGTTGACCACGAGCATCACGTAGGACTTCACGGGCGCGCCCTCGATCTTGACCAGATTGCCGACGAGCAGGAAGCCATCCTTCTCGACGATGGGATTATCCTTCGCGGCGTCTGCTTTCGTGATGGCCACGAGGAAGGCGTCGGCCAGAGGCTGGAGTTCCAGCTTCGCGTCCTTGGCCTTGGACTTGGTGGTGACCTTGGCGGCGCGGGTGGCCGGATCCGTGGAGACGAGGGCCGCCTGGGTGATATCAAGGTCCTCCTTCAGGCCATCGAGGCCCCGCTCGACCAGGCCCATGTCCTCGAACTGGACGCCCGACTGGATGCCATCTGAAACAATCCCGGCGAGGCTCGTCGCCTTGAGAATGAGGCCATTGTTGAGGGCCGCGTTGAGCCGCCAGATCGAAAAGGTCGTGGAAGCGATGCCGATCACCGCGGCCAGCGCGAGGATCGAATACAGCAGCTTCTTGCGGATGTTGAGGTTGTTCCAGAATTCCATGGGCCGCCCCTGAACAGGTATTCCGCTGCATCGGACTCCTTTTCCGGGGAGTTGAATTTTCGGCTCTAGCGCAGAGTGACCACCGTCGCCCCGGCCCCACCCTGGGCCTGGGGGGCATCTTCGACCCGGGAGATGCCCGGGTGGCCGTGGAGGGCCTCCCGGACCGCCGCCTTCAAGCGCCCGGTGCCATGGCCGTGGACGATGCGGATGAACCGGCGCCCGGCGGCCAGGGCCTCTTCCACAAAGCGGTAGATCTCGCTATCCACATCGTCGCTGGCCCGGCCGATGAGGTTGATCTCCGGATCGACCTCCTGGATCTCGGCCCGCACCCTCACCTTGCCGGAAGGCCTGGGGATGGCCTCCCGGGCCCCGATGGGTTCCAGTTCACCCAGGCGGCATTCGAGGCAGCGGCCCTGGGGGGTCTCCAGGGTGACGCGATCCCCCTTCAAGACGAGGACCTTGCCTTCGACGCCGAGGCCCCGGTGGCGGGCAAAGCCCCCTTCCCGGACTTCGGCCGCGGGGGTGGTCCGGGCCCGGGTCCCCACCGGCCTGAGTTCCGCCTCGGCGAGGCGGGTCAGCTGCCGGACCCGCTCATGGGCTTCGGTGCCGAGGCGGTCGGCATTCACCGGGGCCGCTTTCTGCCGCTCTTTCAGGTCCTTCACCAGCCGTTTGCCCTCGTGCTCGAGGAAATCCAGCACCCGGGCCACCTTCTCCCGGGATTCCTTCTGGAAGACCTCCTGTTCGGTCCGCAGCTTCTCCTCCCGCTGCCGGAGGATCTCCCGGTCCTTTTCGGCGGCGGCCAGCTGCTGACGAAGCAGCTCGGATTCAGCCAGGAGGCGGGTCCGTTCGGCCTCCAGCTCCCGGAGGAAGTCCCGCCAGTCCTGCTCGCGCTGGCCGAGCACCTTGTCGGCGTGGTCGAGCACCGGGCGGGGCAGGCCCAGGCGGGCGGCGATGGTGAGGGCGCGGCTCTGGCCCGGCTGGCCCACCAGCAGGCGGTAGGTGGGGGCGAGGCGCTCCTCGTCGAATTGGACCGAGGCATTCTGGAAGCGCGTGTGGCGCAGGGCCCACCGGCTGATGTCGCCCAGGTGCGTGGAGCAGAGGATCCAGCAATGGCGCCGGGACAGGGTCTGGAGCAGGGCGATGCCCAGGGCGGCGCCTTCCTTGGGGTCGGTGCCGGTGCCCAATTCATCGAGGAGGACCAGGCCACCGTCCTGAACGCTTTTGAGGATCTCTTTCAGATGCAGGATATGGCTGCTAAAGGTCGAAAGACTTCCCGTAATGGTCTGATGATCGCCGATATCCGCGTGCAGGCTGGGCAGGGCGGGGAAGCTGGAGCCCTCCCGGGCGGGCACGGCGCAGCCGCAAGCGGCCAGGGCGGACAGCAGACCCACCGTCTTGAGGACTACTGTCTTGCCACCGGTGTTTGATCCGGAGATGACCAGCCCGGGCTTGCCGGCATCCAGCACCAGGTTAAGGGGCACCACCGGGTGGGCCAGCGGCTCAAGCCCCATGGCCTCGCGCACCGCCGGCAGCAGCAGGGGGTGGCGGGCGTCCAGGAGGCAGAGCCGGCCCTGTTTCGGATCGGTTTCGAGACCGGGCAGATGGCCATCACAGAGGGAGGCCCAGCGCAGCAGGGCCAGCCCCTGGTCCGCCCGGGCCTGGAGCTCGCGCCAGCGGATGAAGTCCTCCCGTCGGGCCCGCAGATCTGCCAACAGATCGCGCAGGAACGCCTGGACAGCCTGGGCATAGTCGCGATCCGCCTCGACGAAGGCGTTGTTGAGAGGCACGGCCTCCATGGGTTCGATGAAGACCGTGGCGCCGCTGCCGCTGCGATCCAGCACCAGCCCCGGCAGCAGGCTCCGCCGCTCCGTGCGGACGGGCAGGCAGAAGCGCCCGTTGCGTTCGACGACCGTGCCCTCGCTGAAGGTGTCGGGCGAAGTCCGCAGCACCTTCTGCAGCTTGGTCTGGACGGTCTGGAAGGCGTCCTGGCGCTGGCGGTGGAGGCTGGCCAGCGCCGGGACGCGGAGGGGATCCAATTGCCCATCGATGGTGAAGCACTTGGCCAGGCGCTCGGTCAGGGGCCCGGGATCCGGGAGCAGGGCCGCGGTCACCTGCAGCCGATCGATGCCCAGGTGCGTGCCTGCCGGCGCGGGGAGCGCGTTGGGCCAGGGCAGGGCGGCGAGGGTCCGCAGCAGCCGGGAGAGGGCTTTCAGGGCCTCCCGGAGCTGCCGCCAATGGTCGGGCAGCAGCCAACCCGCCGGGTTCAGCAACTCTTCCAGAGCCTCGTCCATGGCCAGGATCGGCAGCAGGTCAGGCGTGGTGGCCCAGGTTTCCTGCAGCTCCAGGTGGTGGAGGCGGCGGAGTCCCGCGAGGCCGTCCCCGGGGTGCATGGCCCCCAGCGCCCGCCGGGCCGGCTCCGTGCGGGCCCCGGCCTGGATCAGGCGGACCGCTTCAGGGAATTCGAGGGAGGCGAGTTCAGGGTTCATGGGGGGCAGTCTTCAGCCTTCAGGTTTCAGTAAAACAAAAGGCCCGCTCGCGCGGGCCTTTTTAACGCGATGCGTCGCATCGCGCGGTATCAACCGATCATTCTGCGTTCCTGGGCGAGGCGCTTCAGGGTCTTCTTGCGGGCGGCGAGCATCTTGCGCTTGCGCTTGGCGCTGGGCTTCTCGTAGTGCTGGCGCTTCTTCAGCTCGCTGAGAATGCCGGACTTCTCGCACTTCCGCTTGAAGCGGCGAAGGGCGAACTCGAAAGTTTCGTCTTCTTTGACCTTGACCAAAGGCATATGGATGCACCTCCTTTCCCGTGGATTTCGAACCGGACGGACAAACCGTGTCCGGACCGAACGAGAAGTCTATCTCGAAATGCGAGTTATGGCGAGGGGCAATGCCTCCCGCTACCCTGAAGCTTCCCTCGCCCGGAGCCTCATGCCCCGCCCCCTCCTACTGATCGTCGACGACGAGTCCCAGCGGACCCCCAGTCTGGTCTCCGCCATGGAGGGCGATGGCTGGTCCGTCCGGCGCATCCAGGCGGCGGAAACCCAGGCCTTCCTCGAAACGGGCCTGACCCCCGATCTGCTGCTGCTCGATTCGCCCGCGCCCGGTGAAGCCGGGTACAGGCTGGCCAGCGCACTGCGCGGAAGACAGCCCAGCCTACCCGTGCTGGTGCTTTCCGACGGAACCTCCGCCCCGGCCAACAGCCAGGGCCAGCCCATGGACGTCCAGGCCTTCCTGGACCGCACGCAGCCGGATGGCGCCATCGCCCTGGCCCTGCGGCGCTTCCGGCCCGAGGATGCCAAGTTCAGCACCGACGATATCTTCCGGGATCTGCTGGAGGATCTGGACGCTCCTGCGGAGGCCCCACCGGCGGATCCGTTCGCCCTGTTCACGCCGTCCGCGGCCCCGGCGCTCACTGCGCCCACCCAGGCGTCACTGAGCGCGGCCGATATCTTCGGGCCCGTGCTGGAGGAAGTGGAGGCCCTCTCCATATCCGCCCCCGAGCGCGCGAATCTGCCGATTCCCACGGTCACGATGCCCCCGCTTCGGCTGGCCGAATCCCGTCCCCCCGCACCGGTCCCGGTGGCTGAAGCCCTGGGGCCGTCCGACTTTACGCTCAGCGGGATCTCGGGTGTGAATGATCCCTTCGAGTGGGCTGCAGGTCAGCCGCCTCTGTCGCCGGCGGCGGAGGCTCAGCCGCTGCGGCCCCCGGCCCCCGGCCAGCCCGCCACCCTCGAGGAGTACGGAAACTACTTCCTGCTCGAGAAGATCGCCGTGGGTGGCATGGCGGAGCTGTTCAAGGCCCAGCAGCGGGGCGTGCAGGGCTTCCAGAAGATCGTGGCCATCAAGCGCATCCTGCCGCACTTCAGCGACAACGAGGACTTCGTCACGATGTTCATCGACGAGGCCAAGCTGGCGGCCCAGCTGACCCATCCCAACATCGTGCAGATCTTCGACCTCGGGAAGGCCGGCAGTTCCTACTACATCGCCATGGAATACGTGAATGGCCGGGATCTCCGCACCCTGTTGAGGAAGGTGCGCGAATACAACCTGCCCTTCCCCGAGCAGGTGGCGGCTCTCGTGGTGATGAAGGTGGCGGCCGCCCTGGACTACGCCCACCGCAAGCGGGGCTTCGATGACCGCGAGCTGAAGCTGGTCCACCGGGACATCAGCCCGCAGAACGTGATCCTCTCCACCGAGGGCGCGGTGAAGCTGGTGGACTTCGGCATCGCCAAGGCTGCGAGCAAGGCCAGCCATACCGTGGCCGGGGCGTTGAAGGGCAAGCTGCTTTATATGAGCCCCGAGCAGGCCACGGGGCAGCCCCTGGACAACCGGTCGGATCTGTACTCCCTCGGCCTCGTGCTCTTCGAACTGCTCACCGGCGTGCGCTGCTTCCAGGCGGATTCGGAATTGGGCGTGCTGGAGAAGGTCCGGCTAGGCCGCATCTCCGATGTGGCCACGCTGAATCCGAACCTCTCCCGGGAGATGGTGGCCATCGTCAATCGGGCCCTGCAGAAGGGCGTGGACCATCGCTATCCTTCGGCCCGGTTCATGGAGCGGGATCTGCGCGACTACCTGCAGCGGCAAGGGACCCCCATCACCGAACACGATGTGGCCGAGTACATGCAGACCCTGCTCAACGGCTCCCGGGAGCACATCGAGAACCTGGTGGCGGCGCGGTTCCCCTTGCCGGTCAGCCTCACCAGTGGCACCCACCGGATTCAGCCCGACCAGACCGGCACCACCTCTCCCGCCCATCGGGCGAACCTGTCCCAGGTTGAAACGTGCCTGGAACCGCTGCTGCCGTCGGCGCTGGCGGAAGAGGCGCCCATCCGTCCGCGCTGGCTGCTGCCGGTGATCCTCACCCTGGCTGTGATCCTGGTCATCATGCTGGCCGTGGCCGGTTGGTCCTGAACCGGGATAAACTCGACTTTTATATTCTCTTTTTCCATACCCCGGGAGCACCCCATGGATCTGAGCCAAGACCAGAAAGCCTTCTATGAGACCACCCGTGAGCGCTGCCGCTCCGAGGTGTCGCAGATCAACAACACCATCGCCTCCGAAGTGCAGCGCGTGAAGGATCTGCTCACCAGCCTGAGCAATCGCAAAACCGCCGTCCTGCAGATGTATGGCGCCGCCTGCGAAGTGCTGGGCGAAGAGAACGACCTCGCCGAAGAATCCATCGAGATCGAATTCTAGCTTTCAGCTTTCAGCTCTCAGCAAAGGCCAACAGCTGGTAGCTACCCATCCACCCGCATCAGCGGCGCTGCGCATTTCATGCAGTTGCTCTGGTGCGGGGGATTCTTTTTCCCGCAGTGGCTGCAGATCTGGACCCGGGCCTGTTTCCGGCGCCAGATGCGCAAGTAGAGGATGCCCAGGAGCACGATCAGCAGGAGGGCCTTCTGGCCAGACTGAAGGGTGAACCCACCCAGACCGGTGGCGGGCGGCTTCGGTGCTTCTTCCAGGCTGAGGGTGGGCTGACTCACTCCAGGCCCTCCTCGGCGGCTGTGGGTTCCGGTTCAGCGAGCATGGCGCCTTCCCCGAAGAGGCCATCTTCGGGCATGGGCGGTTCCAGCGCGGCCAGGGCCTCGGCCTCGAGCCGGCCCTCGCCGAAATCCGCGAGCTGGGGCAGGTCGTGCAGGCTCTTCAGGCCGAAGTGCAGCAGGAAGGCCTGCGTGGTCGCGTAGGTCATCGGGCGGCCGATCACGGGCTTGCGGCCCGCCGGGATGATGAGCTGGCGTTCCAGGAGGCTCCTCACCTGATTGGCGCTGCTGGTGACGCTGCGGATGGCGTTCAGCTCGGTGATGGTGACGGGTTGGCGGTAGGCGATGATGGCGAGGGCCTCGATCTGCGCGGGTGTCAGCTTGCCGCTGCGCGTGGTGGTCACCAGCCGGGACACCATCTCCTTGTAGACCGGGCTGGTGGCCATGCGCCAGCCGCCGGCCACTTCCAGCAGGCGGAGCCCCCGGGCCCCCAGCAGCTGCTCCTGCAACTTCTCGATGCCCTGTTGCAGAGCGCCGTCGCCCAGGCCGGTCAGTTCGCGGAGCCGGGGCAGGTCCAGCACCTCGCCCGCTGCCGTGAAGAGCGCTTCGAGGGCCCCGGCGAGGTCCCCGCCTTCCTCCCACAGCGGATCCTGATGGAAGATTTCCGAATCGTTCACCGGTACGCTCCCAATCGCTGGCCCAACTTCACCTCGCCGGCCAGGCCCAGCGGCACCCACTCGGCGGCTCTCGGCCCGCCGATCAGCAGCACGACGGTGGAGCCGAACGCGAAGGTGCCCAGGTCGTCACCAGGCTGGCAGGGGAGTTGCGCCACCGGGAAGCCGCCATCCTTCGGCAGCGCCCGCCCGGCCAGCCAGCGGGGTGCGATCTCGACGCCGCCCACATGCGTGGCGCCCACCAGCACCGCCGCCACTTCCAGGCCTTCGCAAAGACCCGTCCCAAGGGCGGTCCAGGTGGCCCGGCGGTTGCGCTCATAGAGGCGCGGGATGTTCCCGGTACTCGCGTCGTTCACGGGCCAGAGCTCACCTTCCACACGGCTCACGGCGCTGACCCGGCCCTCCAGCGGCACATGGATGCGGTGGTAGTCCTTCGGCGACAGATAGAGGGTGAGGAAGTGTCCGCCTTCGAATCGGGCGGCTGCGGGATCATGCCTGAGCAGTTCGGTGATGCGGTAGGGCAGCCCCTTCGCCTGGATGGCCAGGCCGGCTTCGACGCGGCCGCTGGCGATGATGCGGCCGTCCACGGGACTGTTCACAGCTCCCGGTGCCACGGGTGCCTGGGGCCGCAGGCCCGGCTTCAGACGCCGTGTGAACAGGGCCTGGAGGCTGGGGTAGTCCGCGAGGGGGAATTCGGCCTCGGCCAGGTTGATGCCGTAGTGGCCGGCGAAACGCCCGAGCAGGGGTGGGCGCCAGGCGGCGGGCAGGGTGCGGGTGGCGGCCCACCCCACGATCCGGGAGCCCAGCTTCTTCGGGTAGAGTCCGAGGGCCCGCAGGGACCAAGGGCCGGGCGTCCAGAGCAGCACATAGGCCACCCAGAGCAGGGCGAGGACGAGTGCGATGCGCATCGGTGGCGGCCAGGACAAGTGCATCCCATCAGGATAACCCGCACGGCCGCCGGGCGACGGGGGCATCCTGTCTCCATGAGCTGGACTCACCTGAAGCCCACCGAGGCAAAGAGAATGCCCTGGAAGAACGGTGGGGGGACGACGCTGGAATGGGCGGTGGATCCGCCTGGGGCCACGCTGGACAAGGGCTTTCGCTGGCGGATCAGTTCGGCGGAGGTGCGGGTTTCCGGACCGTTCTCGGCCTTCCCCGGCCTGGAGCGGTGGCTGCTCCTGGTGGAGGGCCCGGGCTTTGCCATCGATTTCGGTGCCCATGGCCGGGTCGAGCTGCTGGATCCGCTGGTGCCCCTCTGTTTTTCCGGCGACTGGCCCGCCACGGCCACCCTGGTGGATGGCCCCTGCCGGGACTTCAACCTGATGGTGGATCCCCGCCGCTGCCGGGCCCGGCTGGAGATCCTGCGGCTGGACGCGCCTCGCACGCTGGCACTCTCGGCGTCGACCACGCTGCTCTTCGTGGCCCGGGGCACGGTGGCCATCCCCGCTCACGATCTCCACCTTGGCCCCAAACACCTGCTCCGGCTCGACGGCGAGGCCGGGGCCTTGGCCATCGCGCCCGGCCTGGTCGGAGCCTCCCTGGTGCAGATCGACCTGAGCCCGGCCTGAGCCCGGCCTGAGCCCGGCCTGATTCCCGTCGGCGGCCGTGGTAGCGTGGTGCCCACTCACCCGCGCACCGCCCAGGAGGCGCCCATGAACAAGAGGATCCTGTCCTCGCTGATGGCATTTGGTCTCGCCCTGCAGGCGCAGACGCCGCTGAAGATCGGCGTCATCAACTGCGCGACGGGCACCCAGGCGCCCATCGGCGAATACATGAGCAACGGCTACAAGCTGGCCCTGGAAGACCTTCTGAAGAAGGGCACAAGGTCGAGCTGGTGATCGAGGACGACACGGGCAAACCCCAGGTGTCCATGTCGGCCATGGAAAAGCTGGTGACCCGTGATCGCGTGGCGGCAGTGGTCGGGCCCTACAGTTCGGCCTGCGCCAACGCCGTATCCAAGCTGGCCGAGAAGTACAAGGTGCCACTGCTGGTGCCGGTGGCCTCCAAGGAGGACATCACCCGGCAGAACCAGAAGTATGTGTTCCGGCTCAGTGCCACCACTGAGGACTACGCGTCCATCCTCATCTCCATGGCGCAGAAGCTGGGCAAGCCCAAGACCATGGCGATCCTGAACGAGAACACGGATTTCGGCACCTCCGGCGCGAAGTCCGCCAAGGCCTACGCGGCGCAGGTGGGCATCCAGGTCGTGGTCGAGGAGGCCTATGCCTCAGGTTCGCCCGACTACCGGTCCACGCTTGCCAAGATCAAGGGCCTCAAGCCCGACCTCGTCTTCATGGTGTCCTATGTGGCCGACGGCATCCTGCTCATGCGGCAGGCCCGGGAAGTGGGACTGACGCCCCAGGCTTTCCTGGGCGCCGGCGCCGGATTCGCCTCCTCGGAATTCGCCCGGGAGCAGGCCATCTCCAACAATGTGTTCTCCAGCACCCAGTGGACGACGGACGTGAACTGGCCCGGGGCGAAGGACTTCGGCAGGCGCTACAAGGCCAAGTTCGGCAAGGACGAGGTGCCCTACCACGCCGCCTATGCCTATGCCTCGATGATGGTGATGGCCGAAGAGGCCGCCAAGGTGGGCGGGGACCGCGAGAAGCTGCTCGCCGCCCTGAACGACGGCAAGTGGAACGGCATCATGGGTGAGGTCCAGTTTGTGGACTACAACGGGTACACGAACCAGAACAAGCACCAGATGCTGGTGGAGCAGATCCAGAACGGCAAGCACGAAACCGTGTGGCCGCCGGAGTACGGTTCGAAAAAACCGGTCTTCCCCATCCAGTGGAAGTAACTGGCTTCTGAGGTGCCGTGCCCCCTGTCATCGTGGATGGCATGGATATCGGACCCGCCCTCACCATCACCAAAGTCGTCACGGTCATGGCCGCGGCCTTCATGGCCGGAGGGATCAATTCCATCGCGGGGGGCGGCACGCTGGTGTCGTTCCCCGCGCTGCTGGGCATCGGCCTCACGGGCCAGCAGGCGAATGTGACCAGCACCCTCGCCCTGTGGCCAGGCTCCATCGGGGGTTTCTGGGGCCACCGGGAGGATCTGGCGGGCATCCGGGAATTCGCCCTGCGCCTGTTGCCGCCGTCCCTGGTTGGCGGTGCGCTGGGGGCCTGGCTCATGCTGGTCACGCCCCAGAAGGTCTTCGATCAGCTGGTGCCCTGGCTGATCCTCGCCGCGACGGTGCTGCTGGCGGCCAATGATCCCGTCAGCAAGCTGCTGAAGCGGATCCATGGCCATGAGCGGACCCCGGGCTGGTGGATTGCGGCCATCTGCTTCCAGTTCGTGGTGGGCATCTACGGTGGCTACTTCGGCGCGGGGATCGGCATCCTCATGCTGGCGGCCCTGAGTCTGCTGGGCCTCACCGACATCCACCAGATGAATGGCCTGAAGAACCTGCTGGCCCTCGCCATCAACGGCGTCGCCATCTTCGCCTTCATGGCGATGGAATTCCTGCGGCATCCCGGCAACGCTCAGTGGATCCTCGTCCTCCCCATGGCCGTGGCCGCCGGGCTGGGCGGGCTCTTCGGCTCCCACATGGCCCATCGCGTGGGCCGCACCACTGTGCGCATCGGCGTCGTGGCCATCGGCTTCCTGCTATCGGCCTGGTACTTCTACAAAACCTACGCAGCCTGAGTTCCTCCCCGGTGGCCAAACCTGCTATTTTTTGGGGCTACCCACCCTGGAGGCTCCATGCGGCTGCTGATTGCAGTTTGTTTTGCGCTTGGCCTTTCGGCCGCCCCGCCGCCGGATGCGAAGGACTGCGTGGCCTGCCACGACACGGTGAACCTGGAGGTCTTCCGGGGCCGCACCCATGGCAAGTTGGCCTGCGTGACCTGCCATACCGCCATCACCACCTTGCCCCATGCCGAGAAACTGCCAGCTCCCCAGTGCATCCGCTGCCATGACCACGAGGGGCAGGACTACGCCAGCAGCGTGCACGGCGTCGCCAGGAAGCAGGGGAAGGACCATGCCCCCACCTGCGTCACCTGCCATGGCCATGCCCACGAGGTCGTGCCGAAGAACAGCCCAGCCTCCAAGGTGGCGCGCAAGAACATGGACGCCACCTGCGGGAAATGCCACGACAGGGATTTCCTGACGAAGCTAACCACTCAGCTCCCGCACCGCGCCTCGCGGATGGACCTGAAGAAAATGCCAGGGAAGTAGGCCGGTCGAATCCCCACTCTCCGCGCCGAAAAGAAAAGGCCGCCGTGCGGCGGCTTCTCTGGCGGAGAGTGAGGGATTCGAACCCTCGGTAAGTTTTTGGCCTACACACACTTTCCAGGCGTGCTCCTTAAACCACTCGGACAACTCTCCATGGCTCCGCGGGAAATGAGCGGAACAGCAAGGCTAGCACGGCCCCCGGGTTCAGCCAAGGGCCGTGATTCTAAAGGGCTACACGGCCTCCAGGACGGCCACCAGCAGCTTCCAGAAGTTGCCGACGGAGGGCACGCTCACGTGTTCGTCGGGGGTGTGGACATCCCACATGCTGGGGCCGAAGGACACCATCTCCATCTCGGTGTATTTCTCGCCGATGAGGCCACATTCGAGGCCGGCGTGGATGGCCATGATCTCCAGGGGTTTGCCGAAGACGGACTGGTTGGCGTCGTTCACGATATTGACCAGGGAGGCCTTGGGCTCGGGTTTCCAGCCGGGATAGCCGCCGGTGACCTTGGACGCGAACCCGCCGAGGGCACAGGTGGCGGCGATGCGTCCCGAGAGGGCCGATTTCGAGGCGTTGATGGAACTGCGGGTGAGCAGGTTCACCTCGACCTCGTTCTCGCGGGTCTCGATCACACCCATGTTGGTGGAGGTCTGCACGAGGCCCTTGATGTCGGGGCTCATGGCTTCCACGCCGTGGGGCAGGGCCAGCAGCAGCTGGATCAGGGCATCGGCATCGGCGCCGGACATGGCCTGGGTGGCCTCGCCCGCTTCGAGGGCCAGGTGGAGGCCCGGATCAAAGGCGCCGAGGGCCGCGCGCCAGTGGGCTTCGTGGGCGGTCAGCGCCTCGCGGAGGGCCTGTTCCCTGGCGGGATCCAGGAAGATCATCGCCGAGGTTTCCCGCGGGATGGCATTGCGCTTGTTGCCGCCCTTGATTGAGGCGAGCGCGAGGTTGAATTGCGGCTTCAGGAAACCGAGCACCTGGGCCAGGATCCGGATGGCATTGCCCCGGCCGGCGTTGATGTCGATGCCGGAGTGGCCGCCCTTGAGGCCGAACACCTTCAGGCGGTAGGCGCGGGTGCCTGCGGGGGGCGCGATCCGGGTGAGCTGGCGGGTGACGATGGTGTCTTCGCCTCCGGCGCAGCCGATGGTCAGGTAGCCTTCCTCCTCGCTATCGAGATTGAGGAGGAACTTGGCCTTGAGGCGGCCGGGCTGCAGGCCGTTGGCGCCGGTGAGGCCGGTCTCCTCGTCGATGGTGATCAGCGCCTCGATGGGGCCGTGGGCGATGTCCTGGCTGGCCAGGACCGCCAGCGCCGCGGCCACGCCGATGCCATTGTCGGCGCCCAGCGTGGTGCCCTTGGCCCGCAGCAGATCGCCATCCATCCAGACCTGGATGGGGTCCTTGAGGAAATCGTGGTCGGTCCCCTCGTTCTTCTCGCAAACCATGTCCACGTGGGCCTGGAGGCAGACGGTCGGGCGGCCTTCCTTTCCGGGGGTGGCCCGCTTCCGGATGATCACGTTGCCGACCGCATCGCGCTCGACTTCGCAGCCCAGGGCCTTGGCCTGGTCAGCCACCCAGGTCGCGGCGACAGCCTCGTTCTTGGAGCCCCGGGGGATCTTGGACAGTTCCAGGAAGTAGGACCAGAAGGTTTTCGGTTCGAGGGTTTCGAGCAGGGCGTTCACAGTGCCTCCAGGGGACGCTGGGCCGATCGGGGCCAAGGTGTCCCACTCAGAGTACCGGTGCCTTCCGTGCGCCAGCGTGACCGGGATCACGATGAGTAGGGGTCCCTGAACCCAAAAAGCTGCTTCTATTTAGGAAGCACCGCCCAAGCGCCCGATCAGGAAAAACAGGCCCTGGAGATCTGGTCTTCAGGCTATCTTCCGAGCTGATCATGTCCCCGCAGCCTCCAGTATCCGGTTCCCGGTGGGTCACCTTGGCCCAGCGCTGGACCTCCCTCTTTGCGCGGACCTTCCAGGATCAATCCATCACCATCGAGCAGCGCCTGTTCCGAGGGCTTTCCCTGCTCGGCGGGCTGATGTCGCTCTTCGTGGTGGTTCCCATGAACCTCCTGCAGGGGATCGGGGGCCTGGTGAATCTGGCCGTCGCCGTTTTCGGCCTGTGCTGCCTGCTGCTCTGCTGGGCGACCTTCCGCGGGCACTACGGCATGAAGCTGCTGTTCTTCCTCCTGCTGGCGCTCCTTGATTGGATCTGGTTCGGCAATGGAGGCTCCCTGGGCAGCATCGGGATGTTCCTGTTCACCGCAGCCCTGTACCTGGTGATCTTCTTCAAGGGCCGGACCCGCTGGCTGATGCTGGGGGTATACCTGGGCAACGGCCTGGCCCTGCTGTGGGTCGAGCGGTTGCACCCCGAATGGGTCACGCATTTCTCAAGCTCGGACGCGCGATTCCTTGATCTCGCCACGGGCTTCCTGATCTGCAGCGGGGTGTGCGTCCTCATCCTGTGGGTCGTGCTGAGCGCCTACCACCGGGAACGGAACCGTCTCAGCGAGTCCCTGATCGCCCAGGGCAAAAGCGAAGCGCGCTTCCGTTCGCTCATGATGAATGCCCCGATTCCCATCTGCGTGGTCCTGGCCGATGGCCGCCTCGACTGCCTGAACCAGAGCTTCGAGCAGGTGCTGGGCTATACCCTTCGCGACCTACCCGACATCGGCACCTGGTGGGAGAAGGCGTATCCCGACCTCGCGCTCCGGGAACGGGCCGCTGCCCATTGGACCGGGTCTACTGCCGAGGCCCTTGTCAGGGGAACCGCCGTGCCGCCCACGGAGTACGCGGTCGTGGGCAAGGATGGGCGGCTCCTGCAACTCGAGATCCAGGCTGCGGTCGTAGGCGACCAGTGGCTGGTGATGTTCACGGATGTTTCAGAGCGGAGGCGGGGCGAAGAAGCCATGCGCCAGGCGCAGAAGCTCGAGAGCCTCGGGGTGCTGGCGGGTGGTATCGCCCATGACTTCAACAACCTGCTGAGCGCCATGCTGGGCAACCTGAACATGGCCCAGATGAAGCTGACGCCCGGCGCGGCCTCCGGGTCCTACCTGGACAACATCGAGGGCACGATCCGGAAGGCGGCTGAACTCACCCGGCAGATGCTGGCCTACTCGGGCAAGGGGCGTTTCGTGGTGGAACCCGTGGATCTGAGCCGCCTGGTGGGAGAGATCACCCATCTGCTCGCCGTCTCGATCTCGAAGAAGGTCCGCGTGGAGTATGACCTCGCGCCAGGTCTGCCGGCCATCGAAGCGGATGCCGCCCAGCTCCAGCAGATCGTCATGAACCTAGTCACCAATGCCTCCGAGGCCATCGGGGAAGGCGAAGGTGTCATCCGGATCAGCACGGCCCGGCGCGACATCGATGCCCGCGAGGTGGAAACCGCCTTCGCCGGGCAGGGTGTGGGTCCCGGGCGCCATGTCACCCTGCGGGTCGAGGATTCCGGGTGTGGCATGGCACCCAGTGTCCTGGACCGCATCTTCGATCCCTTCTTCAGCACCAAGGGTTCGGGCCGCGGCCTGGGCCTTTCGGCCATGCTGGGCATTCTGAGGGGCCACCGGGCAGGCATCGAGATCCAGTCCCGGCCTGGCGAAGGCAGCGTCTTCCACATTCATTTCCAGGCCAGCGAGGAGCCGCTGCCGTTGCCCGCAGGGGGAGACCCGGGTGGCCATCTCGGCCGGTTCCACGGGAAGGTGCTCCTGGTGGATGACGAGGCGGATCTGCGCTTCAGTTTCGGCAGCATGTTCCAGCACCTCGGGTTCCAGGTGGTGGCCGCCCGGGATGGGTTCGAGGCGCTGGAGCGGTTCCGGCCCAGGGAATTCACCCTGGTCTTCATGGATCTGACCATGCCCCGGATGGATGGAAAGGAAGCCTTCTTCCAGATGAAGGCCCGCGATCCGGAGGTGAAGGTGATCCTGGCGAGCGGTTACAGCGAAAGCGAGGCCGTCGAAACCCTGCACGGCCTCCGGCCCGCCGCCTTCGTCCAGAAACCTTTCAGTCTCCAGTTGCTGACCCGGGTGCTGGAGAAAGTGCTGGCCTAGGAGCGGGCAGAAGTCAGCGGACCCCTGACTTCGAATCCCTCCCTCTCCGCCGCCTCACAAATACGCCCGCCAGGGGCGGGGGAGGAACGATCCTCGGGATTCCCTCCGGGGCCACCGCTGCGCGGCGTCCCCTCCGGCCGCACGAAATGCTGGCACGCCGCTTAACGGCTCCGGCAGTCCCCTGGACTGCCTCCACCTACGGCTACCTGCCAGCATTTCAGTGACTTCGAATCCCTCCCTCTCCGCCGCCTCACAAATACGCCCGCCAGGGGCGGGCGTATTGTGGCGGAGAGAGAGGGATTCGAACCCCCGAACAGGTTTCCCCGTCTCCGCATTTCGAGTGCGGTGCCATCAACCACTCGGCCATCTCTCCGGAACGCCCATTCTAGCAAACCGCCCGCTAGAATCCAGCATTCGGGAGATTCCATGGGATGGGCGAAGCCAGTCTTGCTGGGTTGCGTGGTGTTCGGGCTGGCCCATGCCCAGGCGGTCGAACCGGCTCTGAGTGACGCGGCCGCCGACCGGTTCGCGGGGCTGGCGCTCAAGTGCGTGCGGCAGGAATACCCCAACAAGCTCGATCATGTGATGAACGCGCCAGGGGAAGTAAGATCCCCGCGGGAACTCCACCCGGCCTTCTACGGCTGCTTCGATTGGCATTCCTCGGTGCATGGACACTGGCTGCTCGTGAAGCTGTTGCGGGAGCACCCGAACCTGGCGCGCGCCGCTGACATCCGCGCAGCGCTGGAGGAGAACCTTGCGCCGGATCGGATCGCGCTGGAGGTGGCCTACCTCGGCCAGGCCAATCGCCGAAGCTTCGAGCGCACCTACGGTTGGGCCTGGCTGCTCAAGCTCACGGCGGAATTGCGGTCCTGGGACGATCCCTCGGCAGCGCGCTGGGGCGCGGCGCTGCAACCCTTGGCCGATGCGCTGACGGAGCGCTTCCTGGCCTTCCTGCCCCTGCAGACCTATCCGATTCGCACCGGCGTCCATCCGAACTCGGCCTTCAGCCTGGACCTGGCCCTGGACTATGCCCGCGCCGTCAAGGATGCCCGGCTCGAGGCGAGGATCCTCGAACGCGCTCGCACCTGGTTCGGCCGCGACCGCCGGGGGCCCCTGGCCTGGGAACCGGGCGGCGAGGATTTCCTGTCGCCGTGCCTCGAGGAGGCGGCCTTGATGTCGCGGGTCCTGCCCCGCTCGGAATTCCGGCGTTGGCTGGGGGGCTTTCTTCCCGGGCTGCCGGGCGGGCTGGTTCCCGCCGTGGTTTCGGATCGCACCGATCCGAAGATCGTCCACTTGGACGGCCTCAACCTCAGCCGGGCGCGAACCCTTCGGCGCATCGCCGCGGTTCTGGGTCCCGGCGACCCGCGCTCAGCCGGGTTGCTCCGTCTGGCCAACCGCCATGCGGAAGCCTCCTTGCCGCACCTGGCCTCCGGCAGCTATGAAGGTGAGCACTGGCTGGCCACCTTCGCCGTGCGGATGCTGTTGGAAGGGCCGGCACCACTAGCGCCCTAGGCCCCTGCGGGTGGCGTGCCGTCGGGTCCGGAGCTGGGGACCAGATGGGCGAAATACTCCCGATCCTCCGTCAGGATGTGCCCCTTGACCAGATCGAGGGCGAGGAAGGTGATCAGCTGGCCGAAATCCAGCTGGCCGGCCTGCACATCCGCTTGCAGTTTCCTGGCCTTGGCGAGCAGGGCAGCATGAACCTTGGCATGGTCGTTCAGGTCGCGGTACCGGGCTTCACGGAGGAGCGCTTCCTCGTCGTGGAAGTGCTGGGCCGTATGGGCCAGGA
This sequence comes from Holophagales bacterium, assembly GCA_038320645.1. GTDB lineage: Bacteria > Acidobacteriota > Holophagae > Holophagales > Holophagaceae > Geothrix. Next base: position 29,893 of record JBBQEL010000018.1, read on the forward strand.
GGGTTTCCAGGCGGAGCGAAACCTCGGTCAGCGGCCGGTTTTCGGTGAGGACGGCCATCAGGCTGCTGGCCAGGCGGAAGAGCCGCTGGTGCTGGGCATCGATGAGGCCGTGGCCGCTGGCGTAGGTGTCTTCCCAGATCACTTCAAGCAGCGAGCGCTCGATTTTCTCGTGGCTCTCCGCCCGTTCCGGCGCCGGTGCGCAGACTGCCCGGTTCCGTCCTCCGGATTTGGCCTGGTAGAGCGCCTGATCGGCCCGCTCGATCCATTCCTCGAGGCCTTCCCCCAGGGCATATTCGGCGACGCCCAGGCTCATGGTGACCTGGCCGATGCCAGGGAAATCAATAGCTTCCAGGGAGGCTCTCAACTTCTCGGCAAGGCCCATGGCCCCTTCGATCCGGGTGGCCGGGGCCATCACCAGGAATTCCTCGCCGCCCCAGCGCACCAGCGAATCCGAGGCTCGCAGATGCAGGCGCACGGACTGCGCCGTGCCCGCCAGGACAGCATCCCCGGCACTGTGGCCGAAGGAGTCGTTGACGCGCTTGAAATGATCCAGATCGAACATCAGCAGGGAAAGAGGCTCGCGCCGGCGGTGGGCCAGAGCGATCTCGGGCAGCACCGCCTCCTCGAAGCGGCGGCGGTTCCAGGCCCCGGTCAGGCGGTCCGTGGAGGCGGCCTGTTCCAGCTGGTCGAGGGCGCGCTGCAGGCTCTGGTTGGCCAGTTCCGAGGTGCGGCGGGCCTCACTGAGATCCTTGAGCCGGACTGAAAGTTCGGCGTTCCGCTGCTCCACCAGTGCTTCCAGGTCCTGGGCCTGGCGGGCGGCGGCGACGAGCTGCTGAGCCTGGGCCGCCTCGGTGGCTCGGCGCAGTTCGGTCATCCGGCTGAGCATGGCCCAGCCCAGGGCCATGGCGAGCACCACCAGGGCGGCCTGGAGGACGGTGAGGCTTGCGACCGGGCTCAGCCAGCCCGCCGTCTGGGCCCACAGGGTCCCGCAACAGACCAGCAGGGCCAGGGTCGCGGCGACGAGGGCGCCGGCAGTCCGGAGGCCTTCTCGATGGGCGCGGAGGCCCGCGGCGAGGGTCAGCAGGGCGAGGAGGGGGGCCAGCAGGCCCAGCAGCGTTTCAGATAGGCGGTGGGATGGCCCCCAGGGAATCAGCGCCGCCAGGGCGATGGCCAGGGTGGCCAGACCCGTGAGGCGCCGGAGCTGGGCGGATCGCAGGCCTCCGGGTGATCCCGCCAGCAGCCGGGAGGTGACCCGCTCCCAGATGGCCAGGCAGAGGCCGCCGAGGATGAGGGACGCGGGATGGAGGGCAGGGACGAAGGCGGCCGGTAACAGCGTGGCCGCGATGCCACTGAAGGCGATCCAGGCGGCGGCGGCGGCCAGGCCGAAGAGACCGGCCAGGCTGAGGACGCGGTCCCGCAGGGGCCCATAGGCCAGGATGGCCAGGAGCGCCAGGGCCACCAGGAGGCCGGCCAGGAAGGACTGGGCGGCCAGCTGCAGGGGCGACGGTAGCGCTGGGGCGGAAACGGGGATGACGGCGAACATGGCATTCACCTCATCGGCGCCGTTTGAAAAAAGCTTGGATCTGGGCTCGGCACTCCGGTTCCAGGAGGCCGCCTTCAAATGCAAAGCGATGGTTCAGGGCCGCGTCAGCCAGGGTGCCCAGCCAGCGGCTGACGCCTACCTTGGGATCCGTGGCCCCGAACACGACCCGTCCGACCCGCGCATGGATGAGGGCGCCGAAGCACATGAGACAGGGCTCCAGCGTCACGTAGAGCGTGGCTCCGGTGAGCCGGTAGTTCTTCGTCCAGGCGCCGGCGCTGCGCAGCGCCAGGATCTCGGCGTGGGCGGTGGGGTCGTTCAGCTTCACCGGGTGATTGTGGCCCCGGCCCAGCAAGGCGCCTTCCGACACCACGATGGCGCCCACGGGCACCTCGTCCATGTAGTCCGCCTTCTCGGCCTCCTCAAGGGCGAGCTTCATGAAGTAGATGTCGTCACCGGACCACATGGACATCAGTGTGGCTCAAACAGCGGACTGTACATCAGGAACAAAGGAGCAGTATGGCCGATTCCCCTTTGAAGAAACAGGCTGATCCTCGATTTTCCAGGTCGCTACAGTTACTTTGGTCCTAAAGGGCCGAGTCATTCTCACGACCCCGCGGCGGCCTGGCCTTCGCGGGGTTTTTGCAGAGCAGGGAGGCACATGCGCGCACACCTGATCCTGAAGGACGGGGCCATCTTCCGGGGACGGGCGCCGCTGGGTTTCGGTGGCGGCGGCGAGGCGGTGTTCACCACGGCCATGGCGGGCTACCAGGAGATCCTCACTGATCCGAGTTTCGCCGGGCAGATGGTCTGCATGACCTTCCCCGAGCAGGGCATCTACGGCATCCACGCCGATCTGAACGAGGGCACCCGGCCCTGGGCCACGGGCTTCCTCTGTCGCCGCCTCACCTTCACCCCCGACCACACGCGCTCCGAGGGCGATCTGCCGGGCTGGCTCAAGCGCCACCACATCCCCGTGATGACGGACCTGGATACGCGCGCCCTCACCCAGCACCTGCGGGATCAGGGCTCCCAGCCCTCCCTCATCTGGACCGAGGCCGATGGCAGCCTAGAGGCAGGCGTGGCGAAGGCCAAGGCCCTGCCCGACATGGCCGGCCAGGCGCTTTGCGCCGAGGTGAGCTGCAAGGACCGCTACGAACTGAATCCAGGCGGCGCCTTCCGCGTGGCCGTGCTGGATGGCGGCATCAAGCTGAGCATTCTCAATCAGCTGGTGGCCGCAGGTCTGCACCTCGAAGTCTTCCCCTGGGACGCGCCCGCCACGGAGCTGACCCACAAGCGCTTCCATGGCCTCTTCCTCAGCAACGGCCCCGGCGATCCTGCGGCGCTGCCGGGGATGCAGAAGGAGATCGAAGCCTGTCTCGGGAAACTGCCCATCTTCGGGATCTGCCTCGGCCACCAGTTGCTGGGCCAGGCCTTTGGCGGGCGGACCTTCAAGCTCAAGTTCGGCCACCGTGGCGCCAACCAGCCGGTGCATGACCTGATGACCGGCCGCATCGAGATCACGGCCCAGAACCATGGCTTCGCCGTGGACGATCAAAGCCTGCCGAAGGAGGTGGAAGTCACCCACCGCCACCTCAGCGACGGCACCGTCGAAGGCCTGCGGCACACGAAGCTGCCGATCTTCAGCCTGCAGCATCATCCCGAAGCCTCGCCCGGACCCCACGATGCGCATCCGGCCTTCCAGTGCTTCGTGAACCTGCTCCAGGAGTTCCACCATGCCTAAGCGGACGGATCTGAAGAGCGTACTGGTGCTGGGCTCGGGGCCGATCCAGATCGGGCAGGCCTGCGAATTCGACTACTCGGGAACGCAGGCGCTGAAGGCCCTGCGGGAGGAGGGCATCCGCACCATCCTGCTGAATTCCAATCCGGCCTCGATCATGACGGACCCGGGCCGGGCCGACGCCACCTACATCGAACCGCTCACGTTGGCCGTGCTGGAGAAGGTCCTCGAAGCGGAACACCCCGACGCGATCCTGCCCACGGTGGGCGGGCAGACGGCCCTCAACCTCGCCATGGAGGCCCACTACAGCGGCCTGCTGGAGCGCACGGGCGTCAGGCTCATCGGCGCCCAGCCCGAGGCCATCAACCGCGGCGAGGATCGCCAGTTGTTCAAGGCGCTCATGGATGATCTGGGGCTGGAGACCTGCCGCGGCGGCTTCGCCCACAACATGGCGGAAGCGCGCGACCTGCTCAAGCTCACGGGTTTCCCCTCCATCATCCGGCCCAGCTTCACCCTTGGTGGCAGCGGCGGCGGCATCGCCTACAACGTAGAGGAGTTCGAGACCATCGTGGCCCGCGGTCTGGACCTGAGCCCCACCAAGCAGGTGCTCATCGAAGAGAGCATTCTCGGCTGGAAGGAATTCGAGCTGGAGGTGGTGCGCGACCTGGACGACAACGTCGAGGTGATCTGCTCCATCGAGAACCTGGATCCCATGGGCATCCACACCGGCGACAGCATCACGGTGGCCCCGGCCCTGACGCTCACGGATCCCGAGTACCAGCGCATGCGCGATGCGGCTCTGGCGGTCATCCGCGCCGTGGGCGTGGAGACCGGCGGCTCCAACATCCAGTTCGCGCTGGAGGCCGAGACCAGCCGCATCATCGTCATCGAAATGAACCCGCGGGTGAGCCGCAGCTCGGCGCTGGCTTCCAAGGCCACGGGCTTCCCCATCGCCTGGGTGGCCACGAAACTCGCGCTGGGCTACCGGCTCTGGGAACTGCCCAACGCCATCACCCGCATGACCAAGGCGGCCTTCGAGCCGGTGCTGGACTATGTCGTGGTGAAGATTCCGCGCTTCACCTTCGAGAAGTTCCCCCAGGCTGACCAGGTGCTGGGCACGCAGATGAAGAGCGTGGGCGAGGTCATGAGCCTGGGCCGCGGCTTCCAGGAGGCCCTGCAGAAGGCCGTGCGTTCCCTCGAAGAAGGCCACCACGGCCTGTCTGGGGGGCTGGAGGGCAAGCTGGATCTCGGCCGCCTGAAGGAGCACCTGCTCATCCCCGGGCCCCAGCGGCTGTTCTGGGTCTACCACGCGCTGAAAGCCGGCCACAGCGTGGAGGAACTCTACCGTCTGACCAAGATCACGCCCTGGTTCCTGCGGGAGATCGAAGAGATCGTCGTGCTGGAGGGCCGCCTGCGCAGCTTCCCGGTGGACCGTCTGCCCGAGGAACTGCTGGAGAAGGCCAAGCGCGCCGGGTTCGCCGATAACCAGATCTCGGTGTTCTGCTCGGGCACCGAGGCCGAAGTCGCTGCGCGCCGCGAAGCCCTGGGCCTGCACCCCGCCTACAAGCGGGTGGATACCTGCGCCGGCGAGTTCCAGGCCGAGACGCCCTACCTCTATGGCACCTGGGAGCAGACGAGCGAAGCCGAGCCCACGGATCGGCCCAAGGCCATTGTGCTGGGCAGCGGCCCCAACCGCATCGGCCAGGGCGTGGAATTCGACTGCTGCTGCGTGCAGGCGGTGGAGGCCATCCGCGCCAGCGGGGTGGAGGCCATCCTCATCAACTGCAATCCCGAGACCGTCAGCACGGATTTCGATACCAGCGACCGCCTCTACTTCGAGCCCCTAACCTATGAGCATGTGAAGGCCGTGGTGGATCGGGAAGGGAAGGGGGGCAAGCTCCTGGGCGTCTTCGCGCAGTTCGGTGGGCAGACGCCGCTGAAGCTGGCCGGGCCCCTCGATGCCGCGGGTGTGAAGCTGCTGGGCACGCCGCTGAACGCCATCCTGGACGCGGAGGACCGCGAGCGGTTCGGCCAGGCCCTCCAGCGCCTGAATATCCCCGCTCCCGCCTGGGGCATGGCCACCAGCTACGAGCAGGCCCTAGAGGTGGCGCACCGTCTGGCCTACCCGGTGATGGTGCGCCCCAGCTTCGTCCTGGGAGGTCGCGCCATGGCGGTGGTCTTCGACGACGCGGGCCTGGAGAAGTACATGCGCGAGGCCGTGGCCGTCAGCAACGATCAGCCCATCCTGCTGGATCGCTTCCTGGACGGCGCGCAGGAGCTGGACATCGATGTGGTCTGCGACGGTGAAGACGTGGCCATCGCGGGGCTGCTGGCCCACATCGAGGAGGCGGGGATCCACAGCGGCGACAGCTACGCGGTGATCCCGGCTCTGGGCGTGCCCGAGGCGATTCTCGAAACGGTGCGGGGGTATGCGCGGCAGCTGGCTCTGGATCTGGGCGTGCTGGGGCTCATGAACCTGCAGTTCGCCGTGAAGGACGGCATCGCCTACTGCCTGGAGGCCAACCCCCGGGCCAGCCGCACGGTGCCTTTCGTGAGCAAGGCCACCGGCGTCGATTGGGCCGGAGTGGCCGCGCGCATCGGGCTGGGGCAGACCCTGAAACAACAGGGCATCACCGATGGGGTGCCGCGTGCGGTGTCCGTGAAGGGAGTGGTCTTCCCCTTCGCGAAGTTCCCGGGCGTGGATCCGGTGCTGGGCCCCGAAATGAAGAGCACCGGCGAGGTCATGGGCATTGGCGAGACCTTCGGTGAAGCCTACGCCAAGGCGCTGCTGGCCGCGGGCATTCCGTTGCCGCTCTCTGGCACGGTGTTCCTCACGGTGAACGATGCGGACAAGGCGCGCCTGCCGGAACTGGCCCAGAAGCTCGTAGCCCTGGGTTTCGGCCTTTGCGCGACCGAGGGTACGGGCCGTTCCCTGGAGGCGGTGGGCCTCAAGGTGCGCCGCATCTTCAAGGTGAACGAAGGTCGGCCCAATGCCGTCGACTTGCTGAAGAACGGCGAGGTGCAGTGGGTCATCAACACGCCCCTGGGCCGCGATGCCTTCTTCGATGAAAGCTCCATCCGCAAGGAGGCCCTACGGCTGAAGATTCCCTGCCTCACCAACCTCAGCGCCGCCCTTGCCGCCTGTGAAGCCGTCGAAACGCTGCGCGGGGCGATGAGGGTGAGGGCCATTCAGGCGCTGGGGTGATCCCTGCCCGCGCCATGCTGGCGCGGGGTAGAGCGCTGCGCGCTTGAACTAATTACTTTCGGAGGTTGCATGTCCACAGCTGTGAATGAACGCATCCAGGCCTTTCTTGACTCCCCCTCCTTCGCGGTGGTGGGCGCCAGCATCGACCGTTCGAAGTACGGCAACAAGGTGCTGCGCTGCTACCAGCAGCACGGCCGGGAGGTCTATCCCATCAATGCGCGGGCGGCGGAGGTGGAGGGCCTGAAGGCCTACCCGTCCCTGGCTTCGCTGCCGGTGAAGGTGGAGGCCATCTCGGTGATCACGCCACCCGTGATCACCGAGATGGTGGTCCGCGACGCGGCCGCCGCTGGCGTGAAGCATGTCTGGATGCAGCCCGGCGCCGAGAGCGATGAGGCCATCCGCACAGCCGAATCTCTCGGTATGTCGGTTATCGCCGGAGGGCCGTGTCTGCTGGTGGTGATGGGGTACCGGGAAAGCTGAGGCCGCTGCGCGGCCTCAGGTGGGAAATGCTCTTTACTATCTGAATTCGCTGCGCGAATTCAGCCTAAGCGAGCCCCAGGTTCTTCCGAACTTCCCGCCGATGCTCCTCATGCGCCTGGATCACCTTTGGCACCTCGCTGCGCCACAGCTTCGAAAAATCGGCGAAGGAGATGGTCGGCTTCGCTTCGACGCCAAGGGTCGAGGGTTCGATTGAGTCCAGCGAGCACATCTCGCGGGTACCAGGCTTGTGGGTCATGGGTCTGAGTCCTTAGTAGAGAAAGGTAAGCGGTCTGCAGCTGGTAGGCAACCACGGATTCTGCCGGTTTGGGTCGGGCCCGCACGCTGGCGAGGGCATCCTGGCCTTCGGTGATCCGGCCGGGGCCCTCCTCGTCCACCCGCACATGGTAGAGCTGCAGGGAGCGGCCCACCCGGGGGGCCAGGCCCAGGAAGGTGAACGGAGCCCAGGCGTGGGCCCGGGCCATGCGCTCCAAGGGCACATAGCGGCCCTCGCGTTCAGAGCGGGCCAGCATGGCCGCCAGGGAACCTTCGGCGTCGCGGTCCGTGAAGGCGAGATGCACCTCACCGCAGCCCGCCCGGCGGATGCGGCCCAGGAGAAAGGCGACGCCTTCGGGATCCGTATGTGGTGCGTCGAAGACTGCGCCAAAGGCAGGGCCGAGGGCCATCGCGCCGGTTGTCTTCCCGGTGGCCTGGCCGCCCATGAAGATGATCACCGGCTCGCCCCGGGCCTCGGCCAGGGCCCGGTCGCGAAGGCGCTTTCCCAGGGCGTTCAGATGGATGGAGGCGCGTCCCAGCGGATCCTCCAGCGCCTCGTAGCCCTGGGTTGGGTTGCGGCGCAGGGTGGGCAGCAGGGTGGCGAGCACATCACCGTTCACCAGTTGGCCATCCAAGGTGCCGGGGAAACAGGCGTAGTCCTCGAGCGCCCGGTCGGCGTGGCGGGCCAGATCGGCGGCTTCCCGTTCCAGGGCCTCCCGCAGATCGCGGCGTTCACCTCCCGCCAGCTCCCAGTAGGAGCGGCGTTCGTGCCAGGCCACCTGCTGCCAGGAAGGGACGGGGGTCATCGGGACACAGTACTCCATTTATGCTGGGGACATGACCAGGACGACCACCTACACCCTCCTCTTCCCCGGCCAAGGCACAGAGGCCGTCGGAATGTCCGCGGGCTGGGAGTCCAGCGACGCCTGGGTGGCCACACTCCAGGCGGCGGAGGCGCACACCGGCTTTGCCCTGCGGCGGATGATGGCCACGGGGCCGCTGGCAGAGCTCCGCTTCCAGCGCCATGCGCCCTGCGCGGTGCTGGCCCATTCCGTGGGGCTGTTCCGGGCTTGGCGGGAAGCGGGGCTACCCACCCCCCTGGCGGCGGCGGGACACAGCATGGGGTTCTACTCGGCGCTGGTGGCGGCAGGCGTGGTGCCCCTGGAGGCGGCGCTGGATCTGATCTCCGCGGTGGAGGATCTGAGCGGGGCCGCCTTCGCCGAGCGGGCCATGGGCATGGCCTTTGTGGTCGGCGTGCCAGAGCTGGAGGTCCGCCAGGCCCTGCGGGACCACCCCGATCTGGTCCTTTCGAATCGGAACGGCCAGGCCCAATTCACCCTCTCGGGCCCGGTCGCCGCGCTCGAATCCCTGGTGGAGGCCCTGCGCCCTGTGGCCCTCAAGACCGGGTTGCTGCCGGTCCAGCACCCGCTCCATGGGCCGCACATGGCCGCCCTGCTGCCAGCGATTGCGCGCCGGTTGGCGGGAGTGCTTCCGGCGGCGCCAGCTTTCCCGCTGATCTCCCACTTCGATGGGCGGCTGCTCACCACCGGCGCCGCCGCCTGGGATGAAGGCATCGCCTCGGTGGCCCTCCCGGTGGACTGGCTGGCGGTGGTGTCCCGGCTGCAGGTGCTGGGCGCGCCGCTGGCCGAATGCGGCCATGGCAGCCAACTCGCGGGTCTGACGCGCTGGGCGGATCGCAATGCCCAGGTGACCAGCCTGCAGAGGGGCCTTTTTAGTGCTGAGGAGAAGCTGACCCAGCGGTAAAAAGGCGTCCTCGGGCCCCATCGATTCGCTGGATCGTCCGTCCCCGGCTCTGCCATGATGGGGTTCCCCGATCACCCAGGTCAGGATTCCGCCACCCATGCCAGCGTCCACCCTCATTCTCGGCGAGGCCCTCGCCAACCGCTGTTCCCAGGTGCTCTACCGCTGCCTTGAAGAGGTCGGCAGCACCAAGGGGGCGCTCTATCTGCGCCCCCCCGGCATGGCCTCCTTCGAGGTGGTGAGTTTCTTCGGCTGGCCCCGGGGCACCCGTCCGCCGGTTTCCATTCCCGAGGGCCATCCCCTGCTGATCCATACACAGCGGGAGCGCCGTGGCTTCGTGGTGAACGATGCCTCGGATTCTCCCGAACTGGCCGCGTTCGGCCAGGGGGGCGAATGGCCGCGGTATCTCATCACCCCGGTCTACCTGGCCGGCGACTGGGTTGGCCTCCTGATCCAGCGCGACCGCATCAAGGGCGGCACCTTCGATGTCGAGCGGGATGAGCCACCGACGATGGCCATCTGCGGGGATCTGGTGGATGCGCTCAAGGAGTTCCGCCTCTATGGAACCTCCTCCTCGAGGCCGGTCCAGCCGGCACCCCCCCAGGAACCGGCCCCGTCCAGCATCGGCCCGGCGCCAGTTCCTGAAGGGCTGCCCACGGCGTCGGCCATCATCGACGAAGTGGCGCCGGTCCCCGAGCGCCTGCTGCCGCCTGCGACCAGCACCGCGCCACCCATGCATGCCCCCAGCATCCACATCCCGTCCTCCGGCCCCTCGGCCCAGGAGCGGATGTACGGTTTCCCCGGCGGGCAGGATGGCTATACGGCGGTGCCCTGGGAGGCGGACCGGACCCTCAGCGGATGGGTCGCCCCGGCACCCGCGAATCCCGAGCGGAAGCGCGGCATGATCCCCCCGGAACAACGCGCCTTCTTCTGGGAGATTGCCGGCCTGCTCAGCCAGATCCTGTCGGCCTCCGCCGTGGCGGTCTGGATCGAGGATCCCGAGGAGATCCGGCCGATCCTCGCCTACAGCCTGCTCCCCCTGTCACCGGAGCTCCAGCAGCAGCTGCTGGCCCACGCGACATTCCATCTGCCCATGGTCCAGGAGCAGGATCTGCGCCTCATCACCCGGGTGGCCATGGCGGATTCGCCCGAGATCTCCGGCGCCTTCGCCACCTACATGCCCCTGCTGCTGAATGAGACCCTGCATGGGCATGACCTGCTCCTGGTCTTCCGGCAGGAAGACCAGTCCTTCTCCATCTCCGAGATCGAGGCCATCCAGCAGCTGGGGCGGATCCTCGGTCTCCACATGCAGGAAGCCCGCCTCCACGAGCGCTACCACCACGCCTTCCTGTCCGTGAGCCACCGGATCCTCCAGTCGAGCGAAAAACGGATGCCCAGCCTGCGTCCCCACAGCCTGGCCACGGCGCGCCTGGCGCGGGATCTGGCGCTGAAGCTCGAACTCCCCACCGAGGAGGTCGAGGCGGTGAGCATCGCGGCGATCCTCCATGATGTCGGCATGCTGATGCTGGATCCGAATATGCTCAGCAAGCCGGAATTGAACGCCGAGGAGCTGAAGCAGGTCCGCAACCATCCCGAATTGGCGGCGGTCTTCCTGAAGGATCTGCGCTTTCCCTTCGATGTGGTCAGGATGATCCGGCACCATCACGAGCGCTGGGATGGCCATGGCTACCCGGAGCGGCTCCGCGAGACCGCCATCCCCATCGGCAGCCGCATCATCGCCGTGATCGAGGCCTACGAGGTGATGACCAGCGGCAAGAGCTACCGGCGCCCCCAGGGCTTCCGCCAGGTGCTGGAGGAGCTGGAGAACGAGGCGGGGGCGCAGTTCGATCCCAAGGTCGTGGAAGCCTTCCGTGAGCTCATGACACGTAAGGGTGAGAAGGGGTAGTACTCTGTAACCCGGGAGTCTCCATGTCCTTCACCCGGTCCCAGCGCGGATTCACCATGGCCCTCGCCTTGGCCATGGCGGTGGTGATGGGGCTCCTGCTGATGAAGGCGGCGCCCCTCGTGAGCGCCGAGGTGCAGCGGGAGAATGAATCCGAGCTGATCTTCCGGGGGCAGGCCATCGCGGCCGCCATCAAGGTGTTCTCCGCCAAGGCCGGGCGGTACCCCAAGGACTTCGACGAAGTGATGAAGGTGCGCCCCCGGATCCTCCGCCAGAAGTACAAGGATCCGATGACGCTGGGTGGCGACTGGGAGTTCATCACCCAGGTGCAGCCCGGGGCTTCGGGCAATACCGAGGGCCTGCCCATCGTGGGCGTGCGCAGCCGGGGCAATCAGAACAGCATCCACATCTACCAGGGCAAGTCACTGGTGAAGGATTGGCTGTTCTCGGCAGATCAGAACCTGTTGGGGGTCACCGACGAGGCCGCCCGGACCAAGGGCCTGCCCAAGGCCAGTGGCGCCACCCCCAAGCCCGATGCCCCGAAAGAGTGAGGCTGCATGCCCTGGAAAGCCCTGACCGTCATCGCCGTGTCGGCCCTGGCCCTGTCCGCCCAGGATTTCCGGAGCTGGACACGGAGCCTCGAGGCCCGCGGCGTGACCGTCTCCGCAGGTCTCTGGGATGTGGAAACCGGGAAGGCGGTCGAGCATCACCGGGAAGACCTGGCCCTGGTGCCCGCGAGCACCACCAAGGTGGTCACGAGCTATGCGCTCCTCAAGACCTTGAAACCCGACTTCACCATCGAGACCGAGGTCTGGGGTGAGCTGCAGGGTGGCGTGGTCCAGGGGGATCTCGTCTTCAAGGGCGACTGGGATCCGCTGCTCACCAGCGAGCGCATCTGGATGCTGGCGCAGTCCCTGAAGAAGCTGGGCCTGCAGCGGGTGACCGGCGCCATCCGCCTGGATCAGAGCGCCTTCGACGGGCAGCGGCAGCCGCAGGGCTGGGAGAACACCACGGGGGATAGCCTGCCCACGGTGCTGCCGCTCTCCGTGAACTGGAACCGCGACGAGGCCAACCGCCCGGCGGCGGATCCTGAGCGGCTCTCCCGGGAGACCATCCAGCGGATCCTCAGCGAGAGCGGCATCATCATCGAGGGGAAACCCGCTGGCCCAGGCACGCCCTCCAAGCTGATGAGCTGGGCTTCTCCGCCCTTGCGCGCCATGGTGAACGACATCAACAAGTGGTCCAACAATTTCGCGATCGAGATGCTGGTGCGGAAGTACGGGGCGGGCTCCTGGCCCCGGGGCATCAAGCGGATCCAGGCGTTCTACCAGACGGCCTTCACCTTGGGGCCGGAAGCCATCCGCATCACGGATGGCTCCGGCCTGAGCAAGGACAACCGCCTCTCGGCCCGCACCCTGGCCATCATCCTCCGGGCCGCCTACCACGACTTCGAGGTGGGCCCGGAGTTCGTCTCATCCCTGCGGATCATCGGCGGGGAACCGCGGGATCAGAAGGTGAAACGGGTTGGGCCCAGGAAACTGCCCGAGGGGGATGCCAACCTCACCCGCCGCGTGCGGATGAAGACCGGCCACCTGGATCTCGTGACCTGTTTCTGCGGCTACCTCCAGACCCCGGATGGCCAGGTGCGCGTGTTCGCCATCCTGCTGAATGGTCCCGGCCGGGATGAAGATGTGTGGGAGCAGCTCTCCCGTTGGGCGAATTAGGGCCGATTCTCCCGTCCCATTGTTGATCCTGGGGTTCTGGTGGACGATGAAGGGTGAGGAGTTTCCATGGCCCGTATCGCCATCGTGGATGACAGTCGGCTGGTCCGCGTCTTTGCCGCCGGGGTCATGCGCGCCCAGGGCCATGAGGCGGTCGAAGTGGAACCGACCTCCATGTTCGAGGTGCTCAAGGTGCTCCGGGAGACTCCGGTGGACCTGCTGCTCGCGGACTACCTCATGCCCGACTGCCCCGGGGAAAGCCTTGTCCGGGCCTGCCGGGAGGATGCGATCCTGCGCGACCTTCCGATCCTGGTCCTCTCGGCCCACCGGGATGACGTCACGCTCACGCGCCTGCAGCAGCTGGGGATCTCGGGCTTCCTGCTGAAACCTGTGGAAGTTGCGACCCTGGCAGCCAAGGTCGCCGAGGTACTTGCAGACTGAAGGCGGACGGGAAGGTTGCTGCCATGGCTGGAGGCGTACGACCGGAGACACCGGACGCGAGGGGGCTCGCCGCCCTGATCCTGGGGGCGGCCCTCCTGGGCTTCGCCGCCATGCTCGTGCGCTGGGCCACCCCCGCTGGACCCCTGGCCGTGGGCTTCTACCGCATGCTCTTCGCGTTGCCCTTCGTGGCCTGGCTGGCCAAGGGAACGGGCCGACCGGCCACTGGCCGGGCACGATCCTGGGCCCTGATCGCTGGCGTCTGCTTCGTCCTGGACCTCTGGATGTGGCATTCGGCCCTGCACCATACCAGCGCCGCCAACGCCACCTTGCTGGTCACCCTGGCGCCCATCTGGGTGGCGATCGTATCCGTGCTCTGGATGGGGGCGCGGCTGCGGCGGCGGTTCTGGGCCGGTGTGCTCCTGGCCCTGGCCGGCGCCCTGGTACTGGGGCTGGCCAAGGGCGCCCGCTGGGGCACGGGGCTGGGCGAACTGCTGGGGGCCCTGGCCTCGCTGGCCTATGGGGCCTTCACGCTGGCCCTGGGCCGGGCGCGGCGGGAGCTGAGCGCCCCGGAGTCGTTGTTCTGGGTCGTTCTCACCTGCACCCTCCTCTTCGGCGCGCTGGGCTGGCTGCGGGGAGAGACCTTCAGCGGCTATCCGCCGCGGGCCTGGTGGGCTCTGCTGGGCCTCGGCATCGTGGTCCAGGTCGTGGCCTGGTGGTTCATCACCTGGGGCATCGGCCATGTGCCGACGAACCTGGGCGCCATGGGCCTGATGACCCAGCCTGTGGCCACGGTGATCCTGGGGTGGCTGCTGCTGGCCGAAGCCGTGCGGCCCCTGCAGGGGCTGGGGCTGCTCCTGGTGCTGGCGGGCATCGCCCTCTGCGCGTTCGCGCCACCGCTGCCCGCCAGGCCTGGCCCTATTCCGGAGTGAGCACGCCCCGCTCCTCGCGGTAGGCAAAGAGCTCCCCGAACCGGCCCCACGCCACCACCGTCTCGAAAGTCAGTTCCGGATCTTCCATGGGGAGTCGGGTGGCCAGTTCCTGGAGCAGCGCCTCCTTGGGCAGTTCGCCGTCCTCCAGATCCACCATCTCCCGCACGACGCGGAAGAGCCGGAGTTCCAGCAGCTGGGCGCGCCAGAGATCCTTGCGGTCATCCATGTTGGCGTTCACGAACCGCTTGCCGAGCGGAGTGAGCAGCACGGCGCGTTTGGGCGTGTCCACCAGATCCAGCATTTCGGCAGCCTTCACGGTGGTGAGCACCTTCTCGAAGGGGACATGGGTGTGCGACGCCACCAGGAAGAGGTCGCTGGTGCCGCCCTGGGTTTCGAGGAATTCCAGGAGACCGAGGATATCGGCGCTCTGCACCATGGGGAGTGGTTCGACCAGGTCCTCCTGGGCGGAACTCGGCACCGGGCTGGTGATCAGCACATCCGGCAGTTCGGCACTGGTGATGATGTCGTGGATGTGATCCACCAGCTTCATGAACTCCGGGGAGCGGCTGTCCCGCGGGCGGGGCAGGGGCACATCCACGATGGTGCGCAGCGTGCCGGGGCTGCCGGACAGCACAGCCACGCGGTCGGCCATCAGCAGGGCCTCCCGGATGGATTGGCTGACCATGACGATGGCGGAGGGATTGCGTTCCTTGTCGGCCCAGATGTCCATGATCTCGGCCCGGAGAGCCTCCGCGGTGAGCGCATCCACTTGGCTGAAGGGCTCGTCCATCACAAGGATTTCGGGATCCACCGCCAGGGCCCGGGCCACGCCCACGCGCTGCTTGGTGCCCCGCGACAGCTCGCGGGGGAAGGCCTCCTCGAAGCCTTCGAGGCCCACTTTCCGGATGGCCTGGTGGGCACGCTCCCGCACATCGGCCTCGGGCAGATCCCGGGCGCGAAGCACGACGCGGACATTCTCCTCCACGGTCATCCAGGGATAGAGGGCGAAGCTCTGGAACACCACGGCCACATCGGGATTGAGGCCCTCCAGCCGCTTCCCGTGGTGGCGCACTTCGCCCTGGGTGGGTTCCAGCAGGCCGGAGAGGATGCGCAGAAGGGTGGACTTGCCGCAGCCATTGGGGCCGATCAGCGACAGGATCTCGTCCGGTCGGATGTCGAGGCGGATGTCCTCCAGCACGCGCTGGACCTTGCCCTTGGGGCCGGTGAAGCGCATCTGGATGCCGCGCAGTTCGCAGATGGGAGTGCCGTAGGACTGCTGCATATCCACCTCAGCGATTCAGGGCATAGCGGGTTTCCGCCAGCCGGTAGAGGGGGCCCCAGACGAGCCGGTTGAAGAGCACCACGATGCCGGCCATGAGAAGCGCGCTGGCGGCCAGGTGGGGCATGGAGCCCTGGTCGGTGGCCAGGACGACTTCGGAGCCAAGGCCGAAGGTACGGAGCGTCTGGTGCTTAGCGGTGACGATCTCGGTGACGATGCTCGCATTCCAGGCGCCGCCGGTGGCGGTGACCCAGCCCGTGACCAGGAAGGGGAACACCGCGGGGAAATAGAGGGTCCAGCAGCGCCGCCACAGGGACAGCCGGTAGGCGCGGGTGGCTTCGCGCAGATCCGAGGGGATGGCCTGTGCGCCGGCGATGATGTTGAAGAGCAGATACCACTGGGTGGAGAGGACCATGAGCAGCACGCAGCTCACGCCCAGGCTGATGCCCATCCCCTGGAAGATCAGGATGAGGCTGGCGAAGATCAGCGAGGACGGGAAGGAGGCGGCCACCTGCACGACGGACTGGAGACGCCGCGACCACTTCGGCGACATCCCGATCCAGAGCCCGACCGGCAGGGTCCAGAGGGTCGCCAGGAAGGTGGACAGGAGCACCCGTGACAGGGAAGCGCCGCCCGCTTTGAGCAGGTGCAGCCACTTGGCCAGACTGACATCCGCCAGCAGGCGGACCAGGGAGAAGCCGCCCAGGGCGAGGAGGCCCAGCATCGCCACCATGGCGGCACTGGCGAACCAGGGGCCCAGGCGTCCCGGCCGCTTGAACCCTTCCTCCGCGCGGCGCATGAAGGCGGGACGCGGGCGGCGCTGCTGCAGCCGCTGGTTCCGTTTGGTCTCGAGCCACCGGAGCAGCCGGGAGCGGCGCATGAAACGCAACAGCCAGTTGTCGCCGGGATCGACCTCGGCATTCTCGTCCACCTGGAACCGCTGCGACCAGGCCACCACGGGCCGCCAGACGAGCTGGTCGAGCATCACGACCAGGGCCAGCATTGTGAGGATCGCCGCGATCTGCGCCCGGGTGTTCCCCTGTTCCACGGCGGCGTTCATGTAGGAACCGACGCCGGGCAGCTGGAAGTTCTTGTCGCCGGCCTTGAAGGCCTCGGCGGACATGAGGAAGAACCAGCTGTTGGCCACGCTCACCATGGAGTTCCAAACCAGTCCCGGCGTGGCGAAGGGGATCTCCACCCAGCGCAACTTCTGCAGCCAGGTGAAGCCATACAGCCCCGCCGTCTCCTCCAGGTCCTTCGGCAGGGTCTTCAGCGACTGGTAGAAGCTGAAGGCCATGTTCCAGGCCTGGCAGGTGACGATCAGCAGGATCGCCGACAGCTCGAGACCCACATTGCTGCGCGGGAACAGCGTGAGCATCAGCAGCAGCACGGGCGGCAGGAAGGCGAGGAGGGGTACGCTCTGGAGGATGTCGAGGATGGGGACCAGCACCCGTTCGGCCACGGGGTCCTTCGCGGCCCAGTAGGCCACCATGAGGGTGAAGGTGAGCGAGATGACATAGGCGGCGATGGCGCGGATCAGGGACAGCAGGACGTATTTGGGGAGCGCCCAGACGCTGAGCGAGATCTCCATGGCGGGCCGCTGCACCGCCGTCCATTCCCGGCCCACCAGCCAGAGGGCGGCGAGGGTGCTGACCAGGGCCGCGAGCACGAGTAGATCGATCCACCGGCGATGGCGGATGGGCGCGGTCAGCAGGTTGGTCGCCTGACCCCAGACGGTGTCGAGCAAGCGATGGATCATGGCCGGTCCGGAGGAGCGGATGGAACACCTGGGGAGGCGCCGCCATCCCGTTCAGGGTGCGGATTCGGGGGAGCGGGAGGTTGCCGCCTCAGCGGGCGGCACGACTCGACGGAGGTTCGGAGAGGTCGGCTTGTCGTCCCATCGAACCTCCTTTCCGGCGCCAGGGCCAAGGCCAGTCTGCCCCCCGGTCCGGCCCCGGTCAACCCGGGTTCGAGCCAGGGCGGAATCGTCGTAAATTCAGGGACCCGATCCTGTGACGGCCCGTGGGCCAGCGGCTCCGCCTGGGGATATGGAGCGTGTTGCCGCCAGTCTGACCTTCACTGGAGGCCCGGATGCCGTCACCATGGATCCTTCACAGGAGTCATACGCGTGCGGATGGGCAGTTTTGGCGACCGCTGAGGAGCGACTGCTGGCCCTGGCGGTGGCCCGCGGGCTCCTGGAGCCCGCTGAGCTCGCGTATGCGGGGCTCGAGGCTCTGGTCGCCTCGGGGCGTCTGGGCCAGGATGACTGCCGGATGCTTGAGCAGGACCTGGCTGATCTGGATCGCTCCGGAACGGATCACTGGTCCATGGAGATCACCGCCCAGTCCCCGGCGCTGGCCGAGGAGGGTCCGGCCGAGGGTATGCCTCCGGCGACCCCCTCCGCCCCGGTTTCAGAGGCCTCCTTTCCCACCGCAGGCTTCGGGCAAGGCGGCGTCTTCGCCGTCAGCACCCTTGAACGCTGGGGCCGCTTCGAGTCCCTCGAACTGCTCGGCGAAGGCGGCATGGGCCGCATCTTCCGGGCGTTGGACCCGCGCCTCCGCCGCGTGGTCGCGCTGAAGCTGCTGCGCCGCGGCGACCCGGATCAGCTCCAGCGGTTCATCCAGGAGGCGCAGCTCCAGGCCCGCGTGGACCACCCGAATGTGTGCCGAGTCCACGAGGTGGGTGAATGGCGGGGGCAACCCTACATCGCCATGCAGTTCGTCCGGGGGGAGACGCTGCAGAAGGCGGCGCCATCCCTGCCGCTGGAGGCGCTGCTCCGGCTGATGGCAGAGGTCTGCGAAGGGGTCCACGCGGCCCATCGGGTGGGCCTGGTCCATCGGGACCTGAAACCCGCGAATCTGATGCTCGAGCACCTCGTGGATGGGTCCACCCGGGCCTGTGTCCTTGATTTCGGTCTGGCGCGGGGCACCGAAGGCCGCGGGCTCACCGAGACCGGCCGGGTGATGGGCACGGTCAGCTACATGTCGCCCGAACAGGTCCGGGGGAATGCCGCCCTGCTGGACCGCCGCTCGGATGTCTATTCCCTGGGTGCCACCCTCTACACGCTGCTCGCGGGCAAGCCGCCCTTCGAAGGCGATGGGCTCGATTGCATGGCGCGCATCGTCAAGGATGACCCGGTGCCGCTCCGGCGCCGGCTGCCGACGGTCCCGGTGGATCTCGATACCGTGATCCTCACCTGCCTGCAGAAGGATCCGCGCCGCCGCTATGCCACCGCCCATGAGCTCGGCGAGGATCTCCAGCGCATCTTGGACAGTGAGCCCATCCATGCCCGTCCCGCCACCCGTGTGGAGCGGATCAGCCATTGGGCCCGGAAGCGGAAGGTGCTGGTGACCGCCTCCGTCGCGGTGTGCCTGTCCATTCTCATCTTCGGTGGTTTCGCCATCCGCGAACGCCTGCGGGCCCGGGCCCAGGCCGCCCACGCCCAGCGGTTCGCCCAGGCCGCCGAGCGGATCGAAGCGCTGGCCCGGTACCTCAAGCTCTCGCCCGCCCACGACCTGAGCGGCGAGCTGCAGAATCTGGAAGGCCGGGTGCGCGGCCTGGCGGCGGAGGTGCAGGCCGAGAGTTCCATCGCGGAGGCGCCGGGCCAATATGCACTCGGCCGGGCGCGGCTGGCCCTGGGCCAGCCGGAACTGGCGCAGGGCCACCTGGAGCGGGCCCGGGCCCTGGGCTTCGACACTCCCGAGCTGCGCTCGGCTCTGGGCCGGGCCCGGCTCGAGTTGCATCAGAACGCCCTGGACGAAGCCTGGCGCATCGGTCCAGAAGACGAACGGAAAGAGGCCCTCGACCGGTTGCAGGGCTACGCCGCCTCCCGCATCGCGCCACTGCTGAAAGCCGGGGCCCCGGCCTCGCTCATCCCCCTGGCCTACCTGGAAGGGCAGGTGGCCTGGGTCGCCGGGCGCTGGGAGGAGGCCGTGGCTCGGGCCAGAGCGGCCCAGGCCCAGGCCCCCTGGTTCTACGAGGCCCGCTTGCTAGAGGCCCAGGCCTTGCTGTCCTGGGGCCTGCCGAAGACCGGACCGGAGCGCACGGGAATCCTGGCGGAGGCCCACCAAAGCGCCCTCGCGGCCATGGTCGCCGCGCCCTGCGATACCCAGGCGCTGGGGCTGGCCGGCCGAATCGGTGTGCTGCGCTATGGCTCATTTGTTTCTGATTCCGACAAAGGCAAGATCCTGCGGGAATCCGTGGAACTCGTCTTGTCAATCTTCCGGAAGCTTGAGCCTGATGGTTGGCATGCGACAGTCCTGGAGGCCGCCCTGCTCACCGAGGAAGCGGTGAACAGAAGGATGGTAGGCCTCCGGGGATCGGGCCTGCTGCACAAGGCCTTGGCTTTATTGGTGCCTCTGTTGGATTCCCGTCCAACTTTCGAGGTGCTTGAGGGGGCCATGCGGGCTGAGTGCTATGCGGCTAGATTCCATGAGATGGGAGATCCAATCCCGTGGCTGGACCGAGCTCTCGCCCATGGCAGAGCGGCCCTCGAATTGAAGCCAGGCCATTCGGATCTGAGGAATGAACTGACTCGGGTGTCGATATCCCGATTGGCAGAGGGAACGCAGCGGGGAGAGCCTCCATGGGAGGTCTTCGAATCCAGCCTTCGGGTGGTGCTACGAGGATTAGAGCGTGAACCTGATGCCAGGTCCCTTCAGGAGGCCCTGGGATACCTCTGGGGTGAGCGAGCGGAGTATGAGCGCACTCATGGGTTGGATCCACGGCCATCCCTGGGCCAATCCATGCAGAGTTTCGAAGGGGCACTCAAGCAAGGGCCGAGCTTTCGCTCTCACTACGGTATCGCCAATGCCGCGCTGATGAGGGGCCAGTGGGAGACGGTCCACCATCAGTCCGGGGCGTTGGCCGCCTTAGAGCAGGCCGAACAGGCCTACCGTCAGGCGAGGCAGCTAGCACCGTTCCACGCGGTTTTTGCGTCCAATCTGGTGGAGATCGCCATCTGGAAAGGAAGAGCCGCTGGGTTCAGGACGGCAAGGGGGATTCGGTCCCTGGAGGCGGGCGAGACGGAGTTCAAAGAGGGCGTGGCGCGTTATCCAATGATCGCTACCCTGTGGCTGCGAGGCGCGCAACTCGCAGAGGCCCGCGACCTGGCCAAGGAAGCGAAAGCCCGAATTCACCGGGCTTTCGCTTTGGATCCTCACAGTCCGGAGATTCGCCAAATGTTTAACACGGTCAAACGAGAGGGGTGAACCTCAGGGCTGGCCACTAGGCATGCAGTCGGGATCCTTCATGATCATCATGGGTAGGGTCTGGGGATCGGCCCGGGGATCCGTCCGGGACTTGTGAGCCCGAACGGTCTTCTTCTGCTCGACACCCCAGGCCAGCTTGAGGAACTTCTTGTTGAGGGGCAGTTCCTCCTTGCCCTTGGGGAACCAGGCCTCGGCGCGGGTGCCGAAGCGGGCGATGGCCTGATCCCGGGTGATGGTCTTGCCCTTGCCCTCGTAGAAGGCGCCCAGGATCTCCACGGCGGCGTGTTCGTCGAAGAAGAGGGAGGTGGTCTTGCAGGGATCGACATCGATTTCCAGGGGGATCAGGCTTCCCTCCACGCTGTAGATCAGGCGGATTTTGAGCAGTTTGGGCCTTGCCATGGGGGCCTCCGTGGGGTGGGATTGCAGGACTGTCTGGAGCGTTGCCTCTCCGGCCGTCAGGGACGGGGCACGGCCTGCAGCAGTTGGCTGATGGCCTGGTCCGTGGTGGCGCCGTCGGCTTCGCTTTCGAAGGTGAGCAGCAGGCGGTGGCGCAGCACATCGGGCGCGAGATCGACCACATCCTGGGGCAGCACGTGGTCGCGGCCCTGGAGGTAGGCCAGGGCCCGGGTGGCGGCCTGGAGGGACAGCGAGGCTCGGGGGCTGGCGCCGCAGCGGA
>JBBQEL010000019.1:0-50900 GCA_038320645.1 Holophagales bacterium
CGAAGCCGGCATGGTCACCCGCGCCATCGAGCGCAGCCAGAAACGCGTCGAGGCCCACCACTTCGAGGTCCGCAAGCACCTGCTCGAGTACGACGACGTGATGAACAAGCAGCGCATCTTCTTCTACGGGCTGCGCACCGAGATGCTCAAAGGCAACACCCGGGACTACGTGCTCCAGGTGGCCGGGGAGATCGCCGAGGGCATCTGCCACGATTTCCTGGCCGACAAGGGGGAGCGGGACCTGCCCGCCTTCCGGGAGCGCGTGGAGCAGCTCTTCACGCTGTCCGGCGAAGAGATCAACGGGGTGGGTCAGATGCCCCAGACCCCGGCCGGCGAGGCCCTGGCCGTCCAGGTCAAGACGTTCTACGAAGGCAAGGACGAGCGGCTGGGCGGCGATGGCATGCGCAGCTACGAGCGCTGGTCCATCCTCCAGATCATCGACGCGGCCTGGAAGCGCCACCTGCTGGTCATGGACCACCTGAAGGAGGCCATCGGCTTCCGCGGCTACGGCCAGAAGGATCCACTTGTGGAGTACAAGCGCGAATCCTACGAGTACTTCGAGCAGATGCGGTTCGGTTACGAGGACGAGATCATCTCCTATCTCTACCGGGTGGAGCCCCAGCCCGCCTACCAGCCGGACGACGATTTCTTCCGGGGACCCTCCGAAACCTTTGAACTCGGTCCCGACGAACAGGGCAATCCACCCGAGGGCATCCAGCGCGTGCTCCGCTTCACAGCGGGTGGGCTGGAGGACTGAGTCCTGATTCTTTTCGCGCTAGCAAAACGCGGGGGCCAGATGGCCCCCGCGTTTTGCTAGGGGCAGGCCCTTCGGGCCTGCTAGGGTTGCTGGGTATGGAACTCATCGTCGTCACAGGCCTTTCGGGCGCAGGGCGCCACTCCGTGCTCGGAGCTTTGGAGGACCACGGCTGCACGGCGCTGGACAATGTCCCACCCCGGCTGGTGGAACCGCTGCTGGAACTGGAAGCCAAACTCCAGCCCACGCGGGAGCGGCTGGTCGTGGGCATGGACAGTCGGCAGGCGGACTTCGTCCAGGAATTCAGCCCTCTGCTGGAACGCCTCCACCGGGGCAACATCCCCGCCCAGGTCGTCTTCGTGGAAGCAGAGGACGAGGTGCTGCTCCGCCGGTTTTCCGAAACTCGCCGACCGCATCATCTGGCCCTGCTGGGTACGGCTGGCGAAGGCATCCGGCGTGAGCGGGAACTGCTTGCACCCATCCGGGCCCTGGCGACCACGATCCTGGAAACCAGCCACCTGAGCCTGTCTGAACTGCGGCTGCGCATAGCCGCGCTTGTCCCCCAGCTGCCGACCCGCAACACGGCCGTCCGCCTGCTCAGCTTCGGCTTCAAGCGCGGCATTCCGGCCGATGCGGACGTGATCCTCGACGCCCGTTTCCTGCCCAATCCCTACTATGTCGAGGCACTGAAGCCGCTGACGGGCCGCGACTGGGCCGTGAAGGAATACCTGCTGGAATCACCTGATTTCCGGGAGTTCCTGGAGCGGGCGGAAGCCTGGCTGCGCTGGTCCCTGCCGCTCGTGCAACAGGAGGGCCGCGCCTACCACACCCTGGCCATCGGCTGCACGGGTGGGCAGCATCGCTCCGTGGCGTTGGTGGAAATGTTGGCACATCGCCTCAAATGCGATGTCGCGGCCCTGACCATCCGGCACCGGGAGCTGGATAGCTGAGGCGGGTCCTCAGCCTTCGGTGAACACCACGCCCCGCTTCGCCATGTCCGCGCGGATGAAATCCCAGGCGCCGGGCTCCTGGCCCACGAACTCCGGCGGGCTGATGCCCTTGCGGCTGTAGCCGCCCTTGGCCAGGAGGCGCACGGCGGCGGTGCAGGTGTAGCCCGTGGTGCGGGCCATGGATGTGGTCTTCGTGGCCCGATCGTAGCGGTCGAGCATGTTCAGTTCCTGGCGCATGGGCCGCCCGTCTTTTTCGCCTTCGACGGTGACCCGCATGACCGTGAAGTCCTCGTCGCCCTCCTCCATGAACCACATGGGAAAGAGCAGGGCGGTGGTCAGTTCGAGGGGGCTGATCTCGACGCCCGCCACCTGGATCTTCTCCTTGTGGAAGAAGCCGGATTCCCGGAGGATGCGCATCTTCTCGATGTGTCCGGGGTAGCGGAGGGTCTTCTCCTTCATGTCGGGGATGCCGGGGAAGCTCTTGATGAGGCTCCTGAGCCCATCCGTGTTGAAGGATTCCAGTGTGCCCAGGCCGGGGAAATCGAGGAGCTCGGCCTCAGATAGCGCCGGAAAGACGACCACCTTGCCGTCCTTCACATAACGGGTGGGCCGGGTGTATTCCTCGATGACATCGATGGGGCTGAAGCCCGCCTTGTACTCGTAGGGCCAGGTGCGGATCACCGGCAAGCCACCCACCAGGCATTCGAAGGAGGTGATGCGATCCCACTGGCGGGAAAGATCCCCCAGGATGATGTTGTGGCAGCCCGGGGCGATGCCGCAGTCCACGATGGCCGTGAGATTCTGCTGCTTCGCCAGCGCGTCCAGTTCGAAGCAATCCTCATTGAAGAAGGAGATGTCCACCAGGGGCTTGCCGGCCTCCAGCGTGGCCTTGGCCGTGGCGAAGCCCAGGAAACCGGGCACCGCACCCACCACCAGGTCGGCATCGGCCACGGCGGCCTTCACGCCAGCGGGAGTGGCGAGATCGGCGCTCCGGGTGGTCAACCCCGCGGCACGCATCCGGCCCAAGGCGGACTCGGAGCGGTCCGCCACGGTGACCTGGAACTCCGGGGCCAGATCCCTGGCCATGGCACCGCCCACCCGGCCGG
Organism: Holophagales bacterium; assembly: GCA_038320645.1. Classification (GTDB taxonomy): domain Bacteria; phylum Acidobacteriota; class Holophagae; order Holophagales; family Holophagaceae; genus Geothrix. The sequence continues at coordinate 2,811 of JBBQEL010000019.1, forward strand.
CACCCAGAACGACGACATGGACCATGAGCGGCTCCTTTAAACGATCACGCGGGGTTTCACCGCGAGGTAGACAGGCCAGCCTAGCGCCACCAGGATCAGGCCTGGCCAGGAATAGCTGGGGCGGTGGATGAACAGCGCGCCGATGATGGCGCAGGCACCGAGGAGGTAGAGCGCGGGCACCAGCGGGTAGCCCCAGACCCGGACCGGGCGCTCCAGTTCGGGCCGCTGCCAGCGCAGCAGGAAGAGGCCGCCGACGGTGAGGACATAGAAGAGGATCGTCGGCAGCATCACGAAATCGAGTAGTTGGCCATAGGTTCCGGTGAGGGTCAGCAGGCAGGTCCACAGGGCCTGGATCCAGAGCGCGAAGGCGGGCACCCCGTGCGTGTTCAGCGTGGCGGCACGGGGGTAGAACAACCCGTCCTCCGCCATGCGCTGGTAGACCCTGGCCCCGGAGAGCACCAGCCCGTTCAGGCAGCCGAACATGGACACCAGGATACTGCCCGCCATGATGAGGCCGCCTCCGCTGCCCAGCAGGGCCTGCAGCGCCGCGCTGCCCACCCGGTCCTGGGGCGCGTTGGCGATGCCGGTCGGGCCCAGGATCTTCAGATAGGCGAGGTTGGCCAGCACATAGAGGCTGCAGACCAGGGTGGTGCCGATGAACAGGGAGTAGGGGATGGTCCGTTCCGGTTCCTTCACTTCGCCGGCGATGAAGGTGATGGCATTCCAGGCGTCGGCGGAGAACATGCTGCCCGTCTGCACCACCAGCAGGGCGGTGAGAAAGGGCAGGGCGGCCGCGCCGTCCGTGAGGAGGAAGGGCGTCTGGACCGCAGCCACCGGGGGTTTCAGCAGCAGGCCCAGGAGGATCAGCGCCGCCAGCCCACCGATCTTGGCGACGGTGAACAGATTCTGGATCCGCGCGCCCAGGCGCACCCCGTAGAGGTTCACGACGCTGAGCAGCAGCACCACGGCGATGCCCGAGAGCCGGGAGGGCGTGAGCCCCAGGTGATAGGGCCCCACGGCGATGGTCTGGGTGACCTTCAGCAACGGCACGTCCAGGTGCGGCCCGAGCCAGGCCGTATCCGTGACGGCGGGAAGGAAGGTGCCGAGGTATTTGCCGAAGCCCACGGCCACCGCGGCGATGGTGCCGCATTCGATGACCACGAAGAAGGTCCAGCCGTACAGAAACCCGAGGGCGGGTCCGTAGGTCTCGCGGAGGTAGGTGTACTGGCCCCCGGCCCGCGGGAACATCCCTGCCAGCTCACCATAGCTCAGGGCCGCGAAGAGCGTCAGCACCGCAGTGAGGCCCCAGGCTGCCAGCAGGAAACCGCCCGAGCCCCCCGTGCGCACCATGTCCGCCGCGACGATGAATACGCCACTGCCGATCATGGAGCCGGCGATGAGCATCGTGGCGGAAAACAGGCCGACATGGCGGCGGTAGCCGGGTGCGTTCATGAGATTCCTGAGGAGCGGTAGATGGATAAACGCTATCACGGCATTCTGGGTCGAGTTCCTAACGGGGCCCCGCGATGCCGCGATGGTGCCAGCCGGGATGCACCGCAAGGAAAGGCCCGCAGGGCAACGTGGTTCGTTGTTCAAGGGACTTGACACCGCGGGGCGCCCGGCTGGCGCCATCCCTCCGGGCAGGGGGTGGCGGGCGTCGTGATCCAGCGTCAGGCTCGTCACGCGTAGTGCCTGCTACGCTTTGACTCACCTTCCTTGCCTCGCTCGCCCGGCACCCCCTGCGCGGCGCCGTGGGGCCCCGTTAGGAACTCATATGGCGCGTTCCACACTATCTCTCCGGCTCTTCGTGGCCATCGCGGTTCTCGCCCTCCTGCCGGCGCTGGGCGGATGGTGGGCGTGGAAGGGCCAGGGACCACTCCAGCAAGAGGCCATGGTCCTGGTGAAGAAGGGGACGAGCATCAATCAGGTGGCCGCCCAGCTGGAGCGGGATGGCATCATCCGCTCGGCGTCGCTCTTTAAGCTCTGGGCGCGGGCCCGCAAGCTCCAGCTCATCCGCGGCGAGTACACCTTCACGGCCCAGGCCAGCCTGGCGGATGTGGCGGGCAAGCTGCGGCGGGCCGAGATCCACTTCACGGCCGTGTCCATCCCCGAAGGCGCCCATGCCTGGGCCGTGCAGAAGCGCCTGAAGGAGTTCGTGCCCGAAGAGGTCTTCTGGACCCTTTGGAAGAGCCGGCGGCTGGCCCGGACGGCGGGTTTCGAGCAGGCCGCGAACCTCGAAGGCCTGGTGGCGCCGGCAACCTACAAGCTGCACCACGCCATGGAACCGGAAGAGGTCATGCTCATGCTGGTGGAGGCTTTCCGGAACCAAGTCCGGCCGAAGCTGGAAGGCGGGGTTCTGCCGCCCTACAAAACGCTGATCCTGGCCAGCCTGGTGGAGAAGGAGACGAGGCTGGCCGAGGAGCAGCCGCGGGTGGCCGGGGTCTACAAGAAGCGCCTCGACCTCGGCATGCGCCTGCAGTGCGACCCCACCAGCCTCTACGCCCGCTGGCTCACCGGTGATCTCCGGTTCACGGCTCCGTTGCAAGAGGACATCCGGCGGCCGCACCGGTTCAATACCTACTCGGTCGGCGGGCTTCCGCCCACGCCCATCGCCGTTCCCGGCGCCACGGCCCTGGAAGCGGCCAAGGCCCCCCTTCCCGGGAAGGATCTCTACTTCGTGGCCACTGGGAAAGGCGGCCACAGCTTCGCCCCCAACCTGCGGGACCACAACAACAATGTCGCCTTCTACCGCAAGGAAATCGCCCGGCAGAAGAAACTTGCCCGCGGGGTCTCGTCATGACCTCCAAGATTCGTCTCGACCTACTGCTCGTCCAGCGCGGCTTGTGCGAAACCCGCGCCAGGGCCCAGGCCCGCATCCTCGCCGGGGACGTGCTGGTGGATGATCGCCCCGTCACCAAGGCGGGCACGGCTGTGGATGAGGCGGCACCCCTCCGCCTGCGGGGAGAGGGGCTGCCCTTCGTGAGCCGCGGCGGGTTGAAGCTGGAGGGGGCGCTGAACCTGTGGGGCATTGATCCGGCCGGACGCACCTGCTTCGATGCCGGCTCCAGCACGGGCGGCTTCACGGACTGCCTGCTCCAGCGGGGCGCCGCGAAGGTTTATGCGGTGGACGTGGGCACCAACCAGCTGCACTGGAAGCTGCGCAGCGACCCCAGGGTGATTTCCATGGAGCAGGTGAACCTGCGCACCTGGGATCCGGCCCTGATCCCCGAACGGTGCAGCCTGCTGGTGGCCGATCTGAGCTTCATCTCCCTGCGCCTGGCCATCCCGCCGGTGTTGCCCAGCCTTGTGCCGGGGGCCGCGGCGGTGCTGCTGGTGAAACCGCAGTTCGAGGCTGGCCGTGATGATGTGGGCGCCGGGGGCATCGTCCGGGATCCCGAGATCCATCGCCGCGTGCTGGTGGAAACCTGGACCTTCTTTGCTGGAACCCCGCTGCGCCCGCAGGCGCTGGCCCTCAGTCCCATCAAGGGCGGCGAGGGCAATACGGAGTTCCTGCTGCGCCTCGCGCTTGGGGGTGAGGTGGGCAGCCTGGGAACCGCCCTGGCCAGCCTGATCAAGCCCTGGGGAGCCGTCCCTCCACCGTGAAGGTGCTGCCCTTCTCTGGCGTGCTTTCCACATGGATGGTGCCGCCCATCCGGCGCAGCAGTTCGTGGCTCAACGCCAGCCCCAGGCCGCTGCCGCCGTACTGCCGGATGCCCTGGTTGCCTGGGCTCTGGCTTGTCTGGGAGCGCATGGCCAGCCCGCCTAGAGACTGGCCCAGTCGGTCTTGACGGGGCTCTTGCTGGTGCGGCCATCGGCTGGGATGGGGAGGAGGCGATCACCGCCGTCGCCGCAGACCGCCTGCCACCGGGCGAACCCGTCGAGGGCCAGCGTCCCGCCGGGGCGCGTGCCGTGGCCCGCGAAGGGCAGGCGGGCCTCGGGATCGCCGGTCGGGCGGTTGATGCCGATCAGGCCGGCGCAGGTCTCCCGTTTGAAGCGCTCGATGGAGGACCGATCCTGGGTGTACAGGCTGACGGCGAAGCCGCAGGCGGCGCCGGTGGTCCAGGCCAGGGCCTCATCGAGATTCTTGACCGTGCCCAGATTCACCGTGGGGCCGAGCACCTGGTTCTCGAACAGGGCCATGTCGGGGGTCACGCCATCCCATAGGCAGGGCTGCATGTAAACGCCGTGGGCGATATCGCCCTTCACCTGGCTGGTGCGAGTGGCCTCGGTCCACTGTTCGCCACCGGACAGCAGGGTGGCGCCCTCCCTTCGGCCCAGTTCCCAGTGCTCGCGGAAGGCCGTGGCGGTTCGGGCATTGATCATGGGGCCGTAGGCCACCTCCGGATCCGTCATGGGGTTTCCGACCGTGAGGCCTGCCACCCGGTCGGTGAACCGCTGCCTGAACTCGGACGCACAGGCGGTGTGGAGGAGGATGTTCACTAGGCCGACGGGACGCTGCCCCGCATGGCCGAAGACGGCTTGGAGGGCGTCCTCGACGGCGCGGTCGAGGTCGGCATCCGGCAGGACCACCAGGGCCCCCTTGCCCACCAGATCCAGGCTGGGAATGAGCAGGTTCCGGCCGCAGGTTTCGCCCACGATCCGGCCCAGGGCTGGGGAGCCCAGGAAGCTGAACGACTGGAAGTGCCCCTTGTCGATTCCCGCGAGGAAATGCTTCCCGCAGCCGGCGCGACCGCGGCCGTTGACGGTGTTCACCACGCCGGGCGGCAGGCCCGCCTCCATCATGGCCCGGAGGAGGAGATAGGCGGCCGTGGGCGCATTATCGCTGGGCTTCCACACCACGGTGTTGCCGCAGAGGAGCGCCGGGAGGATCCGCCGAACCGGGGCGGCCAAGGGCGAACTGCCGGTGGCGAGGATGCCGCACACGCCCACGGGCCGACGCTGCGTGGCCACTCCGGAGGGGAGCGTCAGGCCGGGCAGGTGGCGGATTTCCGAGGCGAAGAACGTGCAGGAGTCGATGGCCTCCTGGACTTCACCCAGGGCCTCCCGCGGGGTCATGCCGATTTCCCGGGTGACGATGCGGGCCAGTTTCTCCCGGTGTTCCGCCAGAATCCCCGCCGTGCGCTGCACCATGGCGCCGCGCACTGACGCAGGCGTTTCGGACCAGCCGGGGAAGGCGTCCGCGGCGGCCTTGGCGGCCCGGGCCACATCCTTTTCGCCGCTATCCGGGAACATCCCCACCAGATCCCGGCTGTCCACGGCGGATTTGGACTGGATCAGGGAGAGGTCGCCCTCAACCTCCTTGCCGTTGATGACATTGAAGCCGATGACGCTTTTTCCTGCGGCGAGGGCATGCGGCGAGTTGGCTTTGAGATACATGCCGGTCTCCAGGGGAACGGGTGGACACAACCAGGGCAGGCACCGTCTCGGCGGGCCTTATCCAGTTATCGGTCGGCAGCCTGTACACTGGAGAATTGCCGGAGTCCGGGTGTTCGACAGCATCTCCATCCCCACCATCCTCGTCAGCTACGTGGCCCTGCTTTTCAGCCTCAGCGTGCATGAGGCCAGCCATGCCTCCGCGGCCTACTACCTGGAGGACGATACGGCGGCCCGGCTGGGGCGGATGACGCTGAATCCACTGGCCCACATGGACTTCCTGGGAACCTTCGTCTTCCCCCTGCTGGGCATGACCACGGGCTTCCCCTTCATCGGCTGGGCCAAGCCCGTCCCAGTGGATACCCGGAACCTCACGAAGCGCTTCACGCAGCGGGGTGGCTATGCGCTCGTGGCCGCGGCGGGACCAGCCTCGAATCTGGTATTGGCCGTGATTTTCCTGCTCCTGCTGCTCGTCCTGGTCAAAGTGATCGCCCTGCCGCCCGCGCAGGGGTTCCGCACCTTCGCCCAGGCCCTGCTGGCCCGGCGGGTGGAGAACCTCCAGGCCCTGGAACTGGGCACGGCCATGACGCTGGCCCTGGCCCTTTGCGGCCGCCTGGTGCTCATCAACCTCGGCCTGGCTCTGTTCAACCTCCTGCCCATGGGCCCACTGGACGGTGCCGGCATCCTGCGGGGCATGCTGCCCTGGCGTTGGCTGCCCAAGTTCGACCGCATCCAGCCCTGGATGGGTGGGGTCTTGATCGTCCTCGCGCTCACCGGCCTCCTGGGCTTCGTCATCGGCCCTGTCTTCGGCGTGATCCTCTCGGGCATCGAAATCATCGCGCGCCTTTTCTTCGGAGTCTGAGCCATGCAGCCCCGCGTCCTCTCCGGCATCCAGCCCTCGGGCTCCCAGCACATCGGCCACCTGGTGGGGGCGCTCGACAACTTCACGCGCCTGCAGGGCGAGGGCGAGGCCTTCTACATGATCGCGGACTGGCACGCGCTGACTTCCAAATACGAGTCGGTGGAGGAGATCTGGCCCGCCACCCTCGAACTGACGGCCACCTTCCTCGCCGCCGGTCTGGATCCGAACCGGGCCACGCTCTTCGTGCAGAGCCTGGTGAAGGAGCACGCCGAACTGCACCTGCTGCTCTCCATGGTGACGCCGCTCTCCTGGCTGGAGCGTGTGCCCACCTACAAGGAGAAGCTGCAGAACGCCGTGGCGGATCTCGGCAGCTATGGCTTCCTGGGCTACCCGCTGCTGCAGACCGCCGACATCATCATCTACAGGGCGAACAGGGTGCCCGTGGGTGAGGATCAGCTGTTCCATCTGGAATTGGCCCGCGAAGTGGTGCGTCGCTTCAATTTCCTCTACCAGCGGGAGGTGTTTCCCGAGCCCGAGGCGGTGCTGACGAAAACACCCAAGGTGCCGGGGCTCGACGGCCGGAAGATGTCCAAGAGCTACGGCAACTGCATCTACCTGCGGGACAGCAATGCCGACATCCTCGAAAAGTGCACGCGGCAGATGGCCTCGGACCCGGCGCGCCTCCGCAAGACCGATCCCGGCAATCCGGACATCTGCCCGGTCTTCGAGTTCCACCAGCTCTTCAGCGACGAGGCCACGCTGCAGCTGGTGAATACTGAGTGCCGCCGGGCGGGCATCGGCTGCTTCGACTGCAAAAAGCGCGTGGCCGAGGCCCTGGTCCGCCGGATCGAACCGGTGCGCGAGCAGATCGAAACCCACCTCGCCCGCCCAGGGGATCTTGACGCGGTCCTGCGGGACGGCAGCGCCCGGGCCCGGGCCGTGGCTGGGGCAACCATGGCCGAGGTGCGCGACGCCATGAAGCTGCCGACCCTCTGAGAACGCGGCCAGAACGGGCTCTTGCGTTCCGGTCCGGCCCTGGTAAACTTTTCTCCTCGTGGTCCCTTAGCTCAGCTGGTTAGAGCATCTGACTCTTAATCAGAGGGTCCCCGGTTCGAGTCCGGGAGGGACCACCACAACGGAGCCCGCAGACCCCAAGTCTGCGGGCTTTTCTGTGCTGTCGCCCGCGTCACATCTCGCGGTGGCGGCGTCGTCGGCACCGCCAGGTATCGCTATAATTCAACGAGAAGGCCGATCCTCAGGGATGGGGCTTGAAATAATGGCAGCCGGGAGGATTACCGTGGACTTGAAGAACACGCTCATTGACCTCATGCCGGGCCGTCTGGTCCGCATCTTTGCCTCGCCCTACATCGCGGGCAAGGGCATCTCCAGTGGCGTGGCGAAAGCCGATGAACTCCACGCGAAGCAGGGGCTGTACTCCACCGTGGATCTGCTGGCCGAAGAGGTCTTCCGCCGGGAGGATGTGGAAGCCACGGTCCAGGTCTACCTCCGCATGATCGACGCTTTGAAGGATAGGCCCTTCGCCAGCATCAGCCTCAAGCCCACCTCGCTCGGCATCAACGAGAGCGAAGCCTACTGCCAGGACAACCTCCGCCGTATCGTTTCCGCGGCTTCCGCGCGCGGCATCCATATCACCCTGGACATGGAGGACCGCCACTTCACGGATGTGACCCTACGGATGTTCCGGGCCATCCGCGACGAATTCGACAACTTCGGGATCGTGCTGCAGAGCCGCCTCTTCCGCACCGCCGTTGACATCAAGGCCCTCCACGCCAAGCCTTGCAAAGTTCGTATCTGCATCGGCATCTACCGGGAACCGGTCGCGGAGGCCCTGCAGGACAAGGCCGATATGAAGGTCAAGCTCTTCGAGCACGTGCAGCTGCTGCTCGAGCATGGCCACTACCCCGAGATCGCCACCCACGACGAGGCCCTGATAAGGCGCTGCATCGAGCACCTGGACAAGAATGGCGTGGCGAAGGATGCCTACGAATTCCAGATGCTGCTGGGCGTGCCGCGCACGGTCCTTCAGCAGGAGATCGTCAAGCGCGGCCAGATCGTGCGGCTCTATGTCCCCTTCGCGGAGGATTGGAAGTACGCCGTCCACTACCTCAAGCGCCGACTTGCCGCCAATCCAGCGATGGTCGGCCTGGTCATGAAAAACATGTTCGGCAGCTGAATCCAGGATTTAGGTGTTTGGATAGGGATCTTTCGGGAGTAAGGTGCTACTGGTGGGCCTTGTCCCACCCATTCTGGAGGTTTCCATGAAGAAGATCCTGGCACTCGCCCTGGTGAGTTCTTTCGCCCTGGTGGCCTTCGCTGCCGAAGACAAGAAGCCCGAACCCAAGAAGTCCTCCTGCGGGATGGCCTGCTGCGAAAAGAACAAGGTCGCTTCATGCAAGGAATGCCCCGACTGCGGCAAGAAGAAGGAAGCCCCCAAGAAGGGGTGAGCCGCTTCTCAGCTCTTCACAAAGAACCCCAGAGTTCATCTCTGGGGTTTTTGCGTTCTGACGGCATTCGTGATTGTCTGGACCCATGAAGATACGCACCTGGATTCCAGCCCTGGTCCTGCTGCTCCTCGTCTCCGCGGCCACCGCGGGCTGGATGTGGACGCGCGAAGGCCTGCCGCCGCCGGCCAAAGAAACCGGCGCCGATAAGCCCGGCAGCCCTGGCCGGCAGGGTCTGCGCGGGCAGGCCCCGGGCCACGCCAGGCTGGTGGATCAGACGCCCCTGCTGACCGCCCGCGGTCTGGTGCCCCTTGCGACCACCCTGGAGGAGCGGCAGCTCGCCCTGCAAGCCGAACGGCTGGGCAACCATTCGGTGGATCTCGCGTTCTCAGATGCCCTGCGCCGGGCCGCGACCACCCAGCCCCTGCAGACCCCGGAGATCAAGGTCCTGCTAGAGGCCAAGGCCACGGCCCAGGCGGCGGTGGAGGCCGGCCAGCAGGTGCTCCTCAGGCTCACCAGGCAGCTGGCCGTTGCTCGGGAAGCCCAGAAGGACACCTTGGAAGACCAGATCGAGGTGGCCAGGGCCCAACTGGAATTGGACAAGGATGAACTGGAGACTGCGGCGAACGACCTCGCCAAGGCGGGCGGTGATCCCCAGGCCAAGATCAAGCGCCTGAAGGAGGCCCACGAGGGCGCCGATCGGGATTCCGCCATGGCCATGGCCGTGGCCAAGCCTTCGCCAGCGTTCCAGGCCGGGAGCCTGGTGGCCCGGATCCTCGAATGGCGGGCCCAGCGCAGCAAATACGCGCGGCTGGACCAGGCCCGGATCGAAGCTTTGACCAAGGGCGGCTCCCTGACCAAGCGACGAGCGGAGATCGATGCCCAGGCCCTGGGCGAGAAGGAGGATCGCGAGGCGGCGAAGTTCTGGGCGGCCAATCTGGTGAAGGAATCCGCTGCAGCCAACGGCGGCCCCGGCCGGGATCAGGCGCGATCGGCCGTATCCTACCTCCAGCAGTATGGAGAGGCCCAGCACCGGCTCTCGACCATGGCCCGCCGGATCCAGGATCAGCAGGCCCTCGCCGACACCTATGGCGCCTGGATGAACCTGGTGGAAGGCTACCGGAATGCCGCCCTGCACAAGGTCCTCACCCAACTGCTGGTGATCCTGGGACTGGTCCTGCTGGCCTATCTCCTGGGCCTCCTCATTGGCCAGGGCTTCCACCGGATGGATCCTGGGACCCGCGCCTCGATGGGTGCCCACAAGTCGATCCTGAAGGTGATCCTCAGAGTGGTCACCGCGCTGGCGATCCTCCTGCTCATTCTGGGCATTCCCGCCCAGGCCACCACGGTGTTCGGCCTGGCCGGAGCAGGGCTGACCGTGGCCCTCAAGGATTTCATCGTGGCCTTTTTCGGCTGGTTCATCCTCATGGGGAAGAACGGCATCCGGGTAGGTGACTGGGTGGAGATCCGCGGGGTCGGCGGGGAAGTTGTCGAAATCGGGCTGCTCCGCACGGTGATTCTCGAGACGGGCAGTTGGAGCGATGCGGGCCATCCCACGGGCCGGAGGGTGGCCTTCGTCAATAACTTCGCCATCGAGGGGCACTTCTTCAACTTCTCCACCTCAGGCAAATGGATGTGGGACGAGCTTCGCGTTCTGGTCCCGTCCGGCCATGATCCCTATGTGGTCATCGACGGCGTGCAGCGGCTGGTCGAGCAGCAGACAGAAGCCAATGCCAAGCTCGCCGAAGCCGAATGGCAGCAGACCGCCGCCCGCTACCGGGTCAAGGCCTTCTCGGCGGTTCCGGGCGTCCTGGTGGTGCCAGGGGCGAGTGGCATGGAGATTCGGGCCCGCTACATCACCCGCGCCTTCGAGCGCCATGAGACCCGCCTCCGGCTGAATCAGGCCGTGGTCGAATTGATGCACGGGCCCCGGGGCGAGACTCCGGGCTCTGCCCAGAAGGTTGAGGCCTGATGATTTCGTTTTCCAATGTCAGCAAACAGTACGGTCGGCAGATCCTCTTCATCGAGGCGGATTTCCAGCTCAATCCCGGCGAAAAAGTGGGATTGGTGGGACCGAACGGGGCCGGCAAATCCACCCTGTTCCGCATGATCATGGGTGAGGAATCGCCGGATGACGGCTCCGTCTCCCTGCCGAAGAAACTCACCCTTGGCTACTTCCGGCAGGAGGTGGACGAGATGTCCGGCCGCTCCGTGCTGGACGAGGCCATCGCCGGCAGCGGCCGCCTGGGCGACCTGCACCATGAGCTGATGGATCTGGAACACGCCATGTCCGATCCGGCCCGCGGCGATGAGCTGGCAGCCATCCTCGATCGCTTCGGCCACGTGCAGGAGGAATACCAGCACCTCGGCGGCTACGAACTGGAGGCCCGGGCCCGGGCCTGCCTGGATGGCCTGGGTTTCGAGGGCACCCAGATCGACGGCGATGTGGGGGCCCTGTCCGGTGGCTGGAAGATGCGTGTCTCCATGGCCAAGGTGCTGCTGGGTAACTTCGATGTGCTGCTCATGGACGAGCCCACCAACCACCTGGATATTGAATCCATCCTCTGGCTCGAATCCTTCCTGAAATCCGTGCCCGCCACGCTGCTGATGACCTCCCACGACCGGGACTTCATGAACCGCGTGGTGACCAAGGTGATCGAGATCGATGGCGGCGACATCGTCACCTTCAGCGGCAACTACGACTTCTATGTCCGCGAACGGGAAACGCGGGAGGCCAACCAGGAGGCCGCCTACGCCCGCCAGCAGGCCAAGCTCGCGAAGGAACAGCGCTTCATCGAGCGGTTCTCGGCGCATGCCGCCAAGGCCGCCCAGGTGCAGAGCCGGGTGAAGGCCCTGGACAAGATCGAACGCATCGAGCCGCCCAAGAAGCGTCGGATCGTGAAGTGGGATTTCCGCATTCCCGGCCGCTCCGGGGACGATGTGCTCATGCTCGATGGGCTCTGCAAGGCCTATGGAACGCGAAGGCTCTATGACCAGTTCGCCTTCCACATCCGGCGCGGCGAGCGCTGGTGCGTGATGGGGAAGAACGGCGCGGGGAAATCCACCCTGCTCAAGATGGTCTCCGGCGCCATCACGCCGGACGCGGGCACGGTCAAACTGGGTGCCAGCCTCAAGGTGGGCTACTTCTCCCAGCAGGCCCTGGATCTGCTGGATCCGGATCTCACGGTGATCGAGCAGATGCAGCAGGACTTCCCCATGGAAGGCCTGGGCGTGCTGCGCAATGTGCTGGGCGCCTTCCAGTTTTCGGGGGATGACGTGGACAAGAAGGTCCGCGCCCTGTCCGGGGGCGAGAAATCCCGACTGGTGATGGCCAGGATGCTCTTTGATCCGCCGAACTTTCTCGTGCTGGACGAGCCCACGAACCACCTGGATCTGGCCACCAAGGAAATGCTCATCGAGGCCCTGAAGGATTTTGAAGGCACCATGATCTTCGTCTCCCACGACCGTGCCTTCCTGCGCGGCCTGGCGAACCGGGTGCTGGAGTTGGGCGGTGCGGAGCACGATGGCCCCCTGGTGTTCGGTGGCTCCTACGCCGAATATGTGGAGCGCATGGGCCGCGAGGCCCCGGGTGTGCACAACTAGACGGTAAGGCGAAGTGCTGGCGGCGGCTGGCAACGGAGGGTGACCAGTTCCCCGGTGCGGGGGTGGATCAGCTCCAGCAGGTGCGCGTGCAGCAGGTAGCCCGGATCGCCGGGCAGGGCCAGGGTCCCCGGGAGGGGAATGCCGCCCGGGCCGTAGAGGGGATCGCCTGCCAGCGGATGCCCCGCATGGGCCAGATGGATCCGGATCTGGTGAGGGCGTCCGGTGAGGATCTCCACTTCCACCAGGGCAACGCGCTCCCGCCGCTCGAGTACCTTGACCCGGCTGAGGGAGTGGCGGCCGCCGGCGCACGCCGCGTGGAGGGTGCCCAGCGGACCGTAGGGAATCTCCCCGATGGGGGCGCTGATATCAAAGGCATCCAACTCCGGATGGCCCTGGCAGAGGGCGCGGTAGACCTTGCGGGTCTGTCGTTGCCGAAACGCCGCCTGCAGAGCTTGCCGCGCTTCGGTGGTGCGGGCGAACAGCACGAGACCCGAAGTACCCCGGCCCAGGCGGTGCATGGGGCTGGCCTCCGGGCACCGCCGTCGCACCAGGGCCAGCAGCGTGTGCTCCAGGAATTCCCCCCCCGCCGGTAGCGTCGGCAGGCCACTGGGCTTGGCCACGGCGAGCAGGTCGTCATCTTCATGGAGGACGGCTGCGGCCAGCGGCACCTCCGGTTCGATCCAGGGGGGCCGGGCCCAGATAAGCCACTGTCCGGGGCGGAGGATGTCGTCGCTGCCGGCTGGCTGGTCGTCCAGGAACACCTGGCCCGCATGGATCCGCACCATCCATTCGGATTCGGTAGCCCGTGGGTAGCGGTCGGCAAGGTGAGCCAGGACGGTCCACCCAGCCCCGGCCAGGCTGATCTGTTCCCGATGCCGGAATCCACCGTTGGGTTCACGCATGCTCTGTTCCAGGACCGCCGGGACTACCGGAGGGAGCTGGATTATCGCAGCTTGAACCGCTGCACCGTCTCCTTGAGGGTTTCGGCCACCCGGGACAGATCCTCGGAGGTTCTCGCGATCTCATGCACCGTGGCGGCCAGCTGGTGCGTGGCCGTGGCGTTCTGGTCCAGCCTGGTGGCGGTCTGGTTCATCATGCGACCCACATCCTGGCTGGTCTGGGCCTGCCCCTTGCTCAGGCTGCCGATTTCGTGGATGCTCCCCGAAACCTGGGAGATCCGGTCCCGGATCGCCTCGAGGTGATGCAGCGTCACGTCCACGCTGGTCGCGCCCTCGGATACGGCATCCTTCATGGCGTTGATGGTGGTCTCGATCTCCTTGGCGCTCTGGCCGCTGCGTTCGGCGAGGATGCGCACTTCCTCGGCTACCACGGCGAACCCCTTGCCTTGGGTGCCAGCCTTGGCGGCCTCGATGGCGGCATTGAGCGAGAGCAGGTTGGTTTGGCGGGCCAGCCCCTGGATCACCTTCACGCTCTGGACGATGCGGGTAGTGGCCTGCTGAATGGCCTGCATCCCTTGGGCGGTGCCCCGGCCCGTCTCGGCTCCGCGGTCCGTGTCCTGCACTGCTTCATCTGTCTTGCGGCCCGTCTGGCGGGTGTGCTCGGCCATGGATTCGACGTTCGCATCCAACTGGCGGAGGGCGTCGAGCACTTCCCGGCCAGCCTGGCGCAGCGCCTCGCCCACCCGGGCGGTTTCCTGGACCGTCGTGTTCATCTGGTCAGCGCTGGCGGCGAGCTGGGTGCTGCCGGAGGCCACCTGTTCGGAGGCCTGGCCCATGCGCCCGAGGGCCCGGTTGAGGTCGGCCACCATCCCGTTGAAGGTCTCGGCCACCCGGCCGATCTCATCCTGGCTTTCCACAGGGGCATTCACGGTCATGTCCCCGGTCGCGACCAGGCCGATGGCCTTCGACAGGGTCGCCAGCGGGGCCAGGATGGAGGCCTTCACCCGATAGGAGATGATGGCGCTGATCACGATCAGCAGGCCCAAGCCACCCAGGGCGGCCAGGATCCTCATGTTCCGCTCGGTGCGATACAGGTTGGCTGTGGACATGGACACCCCGAAGGAAGCCACCAGCTGGCCGGGCTTGACGTCCTTGAAGGCCTCTATGCCGAAGGCACCATGGCACTGAATGCAGGAATCCCTTTGGCGACCTGGGCTCAACACATAGATGCGGGGATCCCCACTGGCATTGCTGAAGCGGCCGACCTGCTGCTCAAGGGAGGGATTGGCGGTGAAGCTGCCCATGCTGCGGCGTTCGAAGGCCTCCGCGGCAGGGTCCTTGTCGTAGCGTCCCGGCAAAACCCGATGGAAGGTCATCCCCCGGCTACGGCAGTATTCCTCCGCATCCGCATGGAACATGGAGCGCGATGCCACGGCCAGGGAAGTCAGGTTCTCTTCGAAGGCCGTTTCAGTCTGGGCAGTCTGGTATTCGGTCACGCCCCAGATGACGAAGCCGAGGAGCGTGGCCAGGGATAGCGCTACGGGCAGGAAGAATTTGCGGGCCAGTCCCTTGCGATTCATTGGTTGCCACTCCATGCCTAAGGGGAAAGATGTCCAATGAAACCCTTCGGCGGATCCTGGGTCTGGGTTGAATTGTGGTTGCCAAGCCCCCCGCTCCGGTTCTCAAGAAACCCTCTGGCCCATCCGCTAAAAGGGGGAGCCCCATGAGGGCCCAGTACCGGAGGCGACATGCGCAAGACATGGGTAGTCGTGGCCTTGGCCGCGCAGGTGGCCCTACCAATGGCCGCCCAGACCCGCGATCAGGCCAAGGCGTTCGTGAAGCAGGCCGTGGACTTCGCCAAGAAGAACCGCAAGGAGAAATTCCTGGAGGAGGTTTCGGGCGTGAAGGGCCAGTTCCACTTCAACAAGGGCCAGAACAACGACCTCTACATCTTCGTCTATGACCTGGAGGGCAAGGTGGTGGCCCACGGCGTGCGCCGGGAACTGGTCGGCGTGAACCGCTGGACTGCCAAGGATCCCGATGGCAAGCCCTGGATCCAGGACTGGACCAAGCTCGTGAAGGAGAAGGGGAGCGGCTGGATCGATTACAAGGAACTGAACCCAGCCCAGAACAACAAGGTCATGAAGAAGGCTTCTTTCGTGGAGCTCTTCAACGGCCTCGTCATCGGCGCCGGCATCTACGAATAGGGTCCGGCAGACCGATCGGTCAGGGGCCTGCGGGCCCCCTATTTATTGGCCTTGTTCAGCCGGTCCAGCAGTTTCTGGTCGATGTAGGCGGTCACCTCAGCCAACTTATCTCCGGCCTTCGCCAGCAGGTCGGAGCACTGGGCCTGCATCCCGGCAACATAGGTGGGATCGGTGATGTCCTTCAGGTTGATCACCACATTCCAGATGCCGCCACGCACACCTGCGTAGGCCATCTGGGCGCCTACCGCTGCATCGGTGATGCTGGCCATCTTGCCCAGGCGCGCAGCTTCCCCCGCCAGTTCGAGGGCGGCCAGGCTGGCCTTCGCGGTATCGAGGGGCACATCAATGGCCACCTTCAGACCGGCCTGCATGGCGGCCTGGCGTGCGGCCTTCTGCTCGGCTGTGCTGTCGGGAAGGCGCCGGGCGTCCATGAAGGCGTTGAAGGCGTTGGTATCGGCGTCCACGGCCACCATGAGCCGGTCCTTGAGTGCCTGGGCCTGCTCTGCCAGGGCGATGAGCTTGGCGTCCTTTTCCGCATCCGGGCCGCCCTGGGCCAGGTTGGCCACCATGCTGGCAAGAGCGGCTCCCAGACTGCCCGCGAGGGCGGCAATGGAACCGCCACCGGGGGCTGGGGTATCGCGGCTGACTTCATCCGTGAAAGCGTGCACTGGCATGGACACCAAGGCCTTCGGATCGTAGGTGGGCAGGCCCAGCACTTTCTTCTCGACCTCGAAGGGCGAAACATCGCCCAGGCCCATGGAGAAGACGGCCGTCTGCAGGATGTCGGCGGTGGGCACGCCCGTGGACTTGCCCATGGCCTTCAGGTAGTGCCGGCCGGAGGCCAGCAGGCACTGGAAGGGCACCAGACCCACGATTTCGCTGCCCGTGACCACAAGGCCGCGTTCGGCGGCCAGGCGGCGAGCTTCCTCCAGCACGATGTACGGAGCAGTCTGCTGGTAGTCCGTGAGGTTCACGCTGATCTGGGCGCGGCGGTAGGTCTCCACATACCAGCCGATGGCCTTGCAGTGGCTGTAGAGGCCCCGGCGTCGGACCTTCTGGCCCAGGGGGTTGGCGGGATCCATATCGTTCAGGCGCATGAGGGCAGGCAGGTCGTAGCCGTGGACCGCAGCGCAGTGGTCCACGGTTTCCTGGAAGGTGGCGCCGGTGAAGTCGCAGTTGCCGCAAGGGAAGGAGCCTTCGGCGTAGAAGATCAACTCGCCGGCCTGGTAGTAGGGCTTCACGCGGCCGCGCCGGGCCACGCGGCCTTTCTCGCGGAGTTCGAAGGCGATGTCGGTGGCGTGGGCCTTGTCGCCGGAATTCAGGGTGATGTTGTAGGCCACCAGGAATTCCCGGGCGCCGATGATGGCTGCACCGACCTTGGGGTTGTAGGGCGCGGCGAAATCGGGGCTCCAGTTGGGATCCTGCAGCTTCTTCTCGAGACCTTCGTATTCGCCACGGCGAACGTCCGCCAGGTTGCGGCGTTCGGGTTTGGCGGCGGCGGCTTCGTAGAGGTAGACGGGAATGGCCAAATCGCGGGCCACGCGCTCGCCCAGGCGGCGGGCCAGTTCCGCGCAGTCCGCCATGCTCACGCCTTCCACGGGGACGAAGGGCGTTACATCCGTGGCGCCTAGGCGGGGATGGGCCCCGTGGTGCTGGCGCATATCGATGACCTTGGCGGCCTCGGCGATACAGATGAACGCACCTTCAAGCACCGCCTCGGGCTCGCCCACGAAGGTGATCACGGTGCGGTTCGTGTCGGCTCCCGGATCTACATCCAGCAGCAACACGCCAGGAACGGCGGCGATGGCGTCCGTCACCTGCTTGATCTTCGCGGCATCCCGGCCTTCCGAGATGTTCGGCACGCACTCCACCAGCTTGCGGGACATGAATCCTCCTGATCGTTTAACTTTAACAGTGGCGTGTTCCCGCAACTAAAAGCGGGGCCAGGAGCGGCCCCGCTTTTCGTTATTCACGCTTCGCTAAAAGACTGGGCGAGTCTAGGGAAGACTGTCTTTCCCTATTTCGGAACGCGCAGCGTTCCGAGCGGTCGAAGCCTCATTCTTGACGCCGCTCACTACATGCCCGGTGGGTCCCACCTTGGAAGCGGTGTCGCAGTAGCCGGTCTGATCGTCGAAGAAGAAGTCGGGCTCGAATTCCCGCAGGAAGTCGGCCTTTTCGAGGCCGCCCAGGAACATGGCCTCGTCCACCTGGATGTCCCAGGCCATGAGCGTCCGAATGGCGCGCTCGTGGGCCGGGGCGCTGCGAGCGGTGACCAGGGCCGTCCGGATGCGCATGGGGGCATCGGCGGGCAGGGCCTGTAGCGGCTTCAGGGCCTGGAGCAGGGGCTCGAAGGGGCCCGGAGGAAGCGGAATGCCCCGGCGTTCGATCTCGTGGGCCTGGAAGGCCGCCAGGCCGCCCTGGGCATAGACGCGCTCGGCTTCGTCGCTGAACAGCACGGCGTCGCCGTCGAAGGCGATGCGGATCTCGTCGGGATGGCGGTCCGCAGCGAGGGCGCTGTCGGGGTAGACCCGGGCAGCGGCGAACCCCGCACTGAGGGCGGCGCGGACATCCTCCTCCTTCGCTGAGAGGAACAGGTTGGCGCCGAGGGAGGTGAGGTAGGGATAGGGGTTCCGGCCCCGGGTGAACACGCCACGTTCCAATTGCAGGTTCGATTCCTGGGCGCTGCGGAAGACCCGCAGGCCACTGACCGGATCGTTGCGGGAAAGGATCACGACGGCCACGCGATTCTCGCCTTCAGTGTTGAAGGCAAGCAGCTTCTTCACCAGGGCATAGGCCACCCCCGGTTTGGCCGGCAGATCCAGCCGGGACAACTGCAGGTCCATGTAGGCCCGGTCGTTGGATTCTTCGAAGACCCGGTTCTCTTCCTCGAAATCGAAGAGGGCGCGGGAGGAGATGGCGACGACGAGCTTGCCTTCCAGGGAGTTGGGCATGGGATCAGGGTAGCGGATGGGCTGTGGACCGTGGGCTGTAGGCTGGGGGTACGGCTCACTGGCGCGTCCCGCAGGGCCGCCGCAAAAACAACCACAGCCCACAGCCCACAGCCCACCACCTGTAGACTGGCGCCATGCCGCGCCTCTACTTCGATGCCAACGCCTCGACGCCGCCCCATCCGGCGGCTGGGGAGGCCGTGCGGCGCGCCATGGCCGAGGACTGGGCCAATCCCACCAGCACGCACCGGGAGGGCCAGCGGGCCCGGCATCGCCTCGAAGAGGCCCGCCGGGAGATCGCCGCGTCGCTGGGCGTGGCGCCCGGGGAACTGGTCTTCTGCGCCACGGCCACGGAGGCTCTGCACCTGCTGATCCGTGGCCTTCAGCCTGCTCTCGGTGAGCGACCCGCGGCGGTGTTCCCGGGTGAGCACAGCGCCTGCCTGAACCCCCTGCGGGACTGGCTGCGGGTGTCCTGGCTACCGGAGCAACCCGCGGAGTGCGCCACGGTCGTGCAGATGGCGGCCAGCAATGAGACGGGCATCCTCTATGCCATGCCCACCGTGCTCGATGCCGTCCGCATCAAGGATGGCTGTCAGGCCTGGGGCAAGGTGCCCGTGGACCTTGCGGACTGTGACGCCGCCGTGTTCAGTGGCCACAAGATGGGCGGTCCGCGGGGGGCGGCCCTGTTGTGGCTGCGTTCGGGCCTGCCCTGGGAGCCGCTGCTGGAAGGCCCCCAGGAGCGCCGCCGGCGGGGCGGTACCGAGGATCTACCGGCCATCCTGGGACTGGCCGTAGCGGTGCGGCATGTGCCGGAACGTCAAGGGCTGAACGCATCGCTGGCGCCGTTGCGGAATGCGTTCGAGGCGGAAATCACCTCCTGGAATCGAGACATCGAGATCCTCGGATGGGGCCAACCGCGCCTGCCGAACACCAGCTGCCTCCTCTTCCGGGGCCGGAACGGCGAGGCTTTGCAGGCTTCGCTGGACATGGCGGGGTTTGCCGTGAGCACCGGCAGCGCCTGCCATAGCGGGGCGGTGAAGCCCAGTCGTGCCATCACGACGCTGGGCTATAGTCTGGAAGATGCGCGTTCGGTGCTTCGCTTTTCGATGCTTCCGGACGCCCAGCCCGGAGAAGTGGAAGCCCTGGCGGCGGCCATCAAGCGGTTGACATGATCCCTGGGAGGCGAGGCCCGGAGCAGGAGCGAGCATGATCGAGCAGGTCCTCTTCTTTTTTGCGCACAATCCGCTTCTCATGCTGTTCGCCGTGGTGGCGCTGGGCTATCCCATCAGCAAGATCCGCATCGCCGGCGCCTCCTTCGGCATCGCCAGCATCCTCTTCGCCGGCATCGCCCTGGGCGCGTTGGTCATGGCGCCCGGGCTCGATCCCAACATCAAGAAGGATATCTCCAAGGAAATGAAGCTGGTCTATGAACTGGGCTTGGCGGTGTTCGTCTACGCCATGGGCCTTTCTATCTCACACAGCTTCTGGGCTGCCTTCAGCCGTGAGGGCATGAAGAAGAACGCCGTGGTCTTACTCGTCATGCTCACCTCCACGGGATTCGTGGTGCTGCTGGCCAAGCTGATGGGTTTCAACGCCCGCTATGCGGCCGGCCTGCTCACGGGCAGCTTCACCAACATGCCGGCCCTGGCGGGCGTCATCGAGCGAGTGAAGACCATGTCCGGTGTGGGCCCGCTGGAACTGGCCCAGCCCACGGTGGCCTCGGCCATCGCCTATCCCATCGGTGTGCTGGTGCCCATGCTGATTATCCTGGTCAGCGCCAAAGTCTTCCGGGTGAACCTGCGGGAAGAGGCCGACGGACTCAAGGAGTACCAGACCGGCCACCAGAAGCTGGAGGTCTGGACGGTGCGGGTGACCAAGCCCGAGGCGGTAGCCCTCACCAAGCGGGACATCCGGGCTCCCCGGGGCCTGCACGTGGTGTTCGGTCGCGTGTTGCGCAAGGCCGAGTTGCTGATCCCAGGAGCCGATTTCCGGCTGCAACTCGAGGATCTCGTCACCGTGGTGGGCTCGCCCGATGATCTGGCCCAGGTGGAGGCCTTCATCGGCGAGCGCAGCCACGTGGAACTGGACCGCGATCAAAGCGCCTTGGATGCCACCCGGGTCTTCGTCTCCAGCCGGGGCGTGGTCGGCATTCCACTCGCGAAACTCGATCTCATCAATAAGCACGCGGCCATCATCACCCGCGTCCGTCGGGGGGACCTCTGGTTCGTGCCGGATGGCGATACGGTCCTGGAACTGGGCGACCGCGTCCGCGTGACCACCCGGAGGGACAACATCGAAGCCATCGAGGAGTTCTTCGGGGACAGCTACCGTGAACTCAGTGAAGTGAGCTTCCTCACCTTCGCCATGGGCCTCGCCGCGGGCCTGGCGTTGGGCCAGTTGCCCATCCCTTTGAGCCACGGCATCGTCTTCAAGCTGGGGTTCGCCGGCGGTCCCCTGGCCATGGCCTTGATCCTGGGCCGCTTCCACCGCATCGGTCCGCTGGTCTGGAACTTCCCCTACAGCGCCAACCACACCATCCGCCAATTCGGCCTGGTGTTGTTCGCGGCCGGGATCGGTGTGCTTTCCGGCGAGGGCTTCCGGGCCATCCTGTCGAAGGATGCCTCGGTGCTGCCCCTCTTCCTGGGCGCGGCCTTCCTGGTCTGCTTCGTGGCCGATTCGCTGACCATGATCCTTGGCTACAAACTATTCGGCATCCCGCTCAACATCATGTTCGGGATTCTGGCGGGCACGCATACCCAGCCCGTGGTGCTGGGTTACGCCAACCACCACACGGGGAACGAATTGCCGAATGTGGGCTTCGCCACGGTCTATCCCCTGGCCACCATCCTCAAGATCGTGCTGGCCCAGGTGCTGTTGGTGTTGATCCATTAGCGGCTAGTGTGCCTCGCCTGAAATACGGGCATCAATGCGGAAGGCTGGCGAGGCACACTCCCCCTGGCCAACGCAGGCGTTGGCCAGGATCTAGGGTCATCGGGGCAAAGCCCCTCTGGCGCCCGCGAACGCAGTGCGTTCGCGGGCTGTCACCCCGCTGGGGGCACTGCCGTGCCCCCAGACCCCCGCCACGCGGTGCCCATGGGCGTTCGGATTGATCCATGTATTTCGGGCGGGCACCGCTAGCGGATCGGGTGCCCATCGGGCGGTGTGGCCCAGCGGATGTCCAGCCAGGCGGCCACGGTGGGGGCGAGGTCCCAAAGCGGGACGGAGCCTAGCCGCCTGCGCCCGGCGCCGAGGACGATCAGCCAGGTGTGCATGGCCTTTGTTTCCGGCGTGTAGGCATGGGCGCCGCTGCGGCCGTAGCGCTCCGCCTCCTCTTCGCGGCTGGACCGGGCCTTGGACAGCCACTGCCCTTCGGGAGCCAGCACCACGAGGTCGCCCACCCGGGGGCTGCCCGCCAGATGGTACCGAACGGGAACGCCAGACCGGGGCCAGGCTTTCAGACCGGCCTGGCGGAGCCGGGAGAGTGCCTTGGTTTCGTGCTTCAGGTCCTTGAGGTAGACATACGCGCTGCCGCCGTGGGTGATGAGTTCGCAGGGGATCCCATCCAGGAGGGAGGGCAGGTGGATGCGGCGGCGCATGGGCGCCATGCCGTGGTCCGCGGCGATGATCACGCGGAGGCCGGGATGCTCGGCCTGCATGCGCTGGAGCCAGGGGGCGAGTTGGTCGTCCATCGCCTTCAGTTTGGCCCCTATCTCGGCGCTATGGGGGCCCTGGAGGTGGCCCTCCTCGTCTGTGCCGGAAAGGTAGGTCATGACGAGTCCTGCGCCATTTTGGAGGGCGGATTCGCTGAAGGCCAGGGCCTCGGAATCGGGTCGGCCCAGGCGGAAGACTTCCATGCGCCAGGGGCTCACGCCCTCCCAGGGACCGGTGGCGCCCACCCACTGGAACACGGCCGTGCGCACACCGCTGCGGGTGGCGGCCACCCAGAGGGGTTCCCGCAGAACCTCCTCCGCGTGGGATGCGGCGGGCACCAGCGCCTGTGTGGCGGGATCGAGGTAACTGTTGGCGACGACGCCATGGTGCTCGGGCCAGCACCCCGTGGCCATGGTCGCGTGGCCGTTGAAGGTGGTGGCGGGGAAGGGGGGCAGGCCCTCACCGTGGCGGCCCTGTTGGGCCAGTGCCCAGAGCCTGGGCATCGTGCGCGCGGTGAACTGGTCCGCCCCCACCCCGTCAGCGCTGAGCAACAGCACTGGGGGGGCGGCCTGGAGCAAGGCGGCGAAGGTGAAGGCGAGGAGAGTCGAGCAACGCATGCCTCGAGGGTATCAAGCTAACCTGGAGGGATGAATACGCCCAGTTGGCCCTATCCTCTGCTTCGTCTGAAACCCGGCAAGGAGGGGTTGCTCTCCAAGCGCCATCCCTGGGTCTATTCGGGTGCCCTGGCCAAGCCGGCCGACACCCACTTGGTGCGTTTGGCCGATGACTCCGGTTGCGTCCTGGGCGTGGGCACGGCGAGCCCCGCGAATCCACTGGCGGCGAGGCTCTTCCGTTTCGAGGATGCGCCCCTGGACGAGGCCTTCTTCTGGGCCCGCTTCGAATCGGCCTTGGCCCTGCGCAAGGCTCTGGGCCTGTGGGAGCCCGAGGGCGGCTGCCGCTGGATCTTCGGTGAGGGCGATGGTCTGCCGGGCCTGGTGGTGGACCGCTACGCCCAGGCCCTGGTGCTACAGGTGGGCACGGCCGGGCTGGAGGCCCTGCGCGAAACCTGGTGGCCCATCCTGTTCGAGCTGGGCAAGCGGGAGGGCATCACCGCCTTCGTGGAACGGAGCACCGCGGGCCGCCGCGAGGAGGGCCTGGATCCCGTGAACCGGCTGCTGAAAGGCAGCCTGAGCGGCCCCATCACGCTGCGCGAAGGCGGCGCCAAGCTCACCGTGGATCTGCTGCGCGGTCAGAAGACGGGCTTCTTCCTGGACCAGCGGGAGCACCGTCTCCAGTTGGGCCGCGTGTCGAAAGACTGCCGCGTGCTCAACGCCTTCGGCTACACCGGTGGCTTCAGCATCCACGCGGGACTCGGCGGGGCAGCCGAAGTGGCGACCCTCGACATCAGCGTTCCCGCCCTGGATCAGGCGGAGCGCGACTGGGCCGCCAACGGCCTGGATCCGGCCGCCCATACCCGCCTGGAAGGCGACGCCTTCGATCTGCTGCGCCAGGTGGAGCCGATGGCCTGGGATCGCGTGATCGTGGATCCGCCCGCCTTCGCCAAGCAGCGCAAGGACGTGGACAAGGCCTTCAAGGCCTATAAGGATGTCTTCCGCCTCGGCGCCCGCGCCACCGCGCCAGGCGGCATGCTCTGGTGCTTCTCCTGCAGCCAGCACCTGGATCGTAGCCGTTTCCAGGAAGCCGTGTGGACCGCCCTGCTCGAAGCCGGTCGCGAAGCCCGCGTGCTCGCCCACCTGGGCCAGCCAGCCGACCATCCCTACTCGCTCAATCATCCCGAGGGGTTCTACCTCAAAGGATTGTGGCTGAGCCTGGACTGAAAAATGCTTTCAAAAGGCTTTTCGCGGGGGTGGGTCGATCAGCCCAACCGCTCAACGGCTTCGTCCACGCCTTTCGCATGCAGCGCGCCGAGATTCAAGTCCAGCAGATGACTGGGCTTCACGTTGCCCATGGCGCCGAGCATGGAGGCCTTCAGTTGGGGGATGCTGCCTTCCATGGAGGCGACGAGTTCCTTCATCTGCTTGCGGCGGCTTTCCAGGCTGGAGCAGCCGCAGAGCGGGCAGCCGCAGGGCACGATGGGGAAGCCGCGCAACCAGGCGTAGCGCTGCAGGTCCTTTTCTTCGCAGGTGCCGAGGGGGCGGATGACGGTATTGGCGCCGTCGTCGCTCACCAACCGCAAGGGCATGGTGCTAAGGCGGCCCACGAAGAACAGGTTGATGAGCAGCGTTTCGATGAGGTCGTCCAGGTGGTGGCCCAGGGCAATTTTCGTGAAGCTGTGCTGCTTGGCGAAAGAGTAGAGGACGCCGCGCCGCAGCCGCGAGCAGATGATGCAGGGCAGTTCCTCGGGCTTGGTCCGCACCATCTTGTCGATGGGGGCGGGGATGATGTGGTGCGGCACGCCCAGCCGCTCGCAGGTTTCCGCGATGGGATCGGGATTGAACTGGGGGAAGCCCGGATCCACGGTGACCGCCTCGACCGTAAAGGTCACCGGTGCCCGTTTGCGCAGCCGCTCCAGCACATCCAGCAGGGCCCAGGAATCCTTGCCGCCGCTCACGGCCACCAGGATGCGGTCGCCATCCTCGATGAGCTTGTAGGCGGCGTTGGTCTCGCCGACCCGGCGAGCAATCTTCTTCTCCAGCCGGGGCAGGGTCTTGAGATCAGCTTCAGTCGGCGGCAGCGCTAGGCTGGGCAGGGCGCAGGGATTGCTCACAACACGCCGCAGGCTTTGCGCTCACCCCGCACGATCTGGCCTTGGACGTCCTTCACATATTCGGGGCAGGTGCAGTCGGGGCAGCTGTTGCTGGCCGTCTCTGAGCACAGATCCGCAAAGGTGACCTTCTCCATGAAGGCCGAGATGTGGTCGGAGAGGCGGTTCCAGAGGAGATGGCTCATGCGCTCATCAGCCGCCAGGGCCTTGTTCGCAGATTTCGGATCTTCCTTGGCAGCGGCGTAGAAACTGCTGTCCGTAAGGCGCAGCACCTCGCCCACGCTCACCTGGTTGCAGGGCCGGGTGAGGATGTAGCCGCCCTTGGGACCGCGCACGCTGGCGACCACGCCAGCCTTCTTGAGCTTGTTGAAGATCTGCTCGAGGAAGGGCAGGGAGAGCTTCTGGCGTTCGGCGATCACGTGCAGGGGCACCGGCTGGCCGTGGCTGTGGTGAGCCAGGTCGAACAGGGCCTGCATGCTGTACCTGCCTCGGGCCGAGATCTTCACGAAGGGGTCTCCAGGTTCCAGGCTAGGATTCCCGAGCAAACAAGTCAAGTTTATGGGCTTGGCTACACTGAACGCTGGAGATTCCCATGAAAGCTGTCCTTCTGGCCCTTGGAACCCTGGGACTGCTGGCCCAGCCACCCGCGATCCAGCCGCCGATTCCCGCCAGCACGGCGGGTGGCCTCCCCAGTGATGCGAAGGACAACCTGCCGCTGCTGCTGGGCGCGGCCACGCCCAAGGCCATCCTGGCGCACCGGGCCATCTTCCGGGACACCTTCGGCAAGGTGAGGCTGAGCCCCGGGCTGAAGGCCCGCTGGAAGGCCGTCCGGCAGCCATTCACGCTGGTGGCGGTATTCGGATCCTGGTGCGGCGACAGCCACTATCAGCTGCCGGATCTGCTGGCGCTGGAGGCGGATCCCAATCCCTTCATCGAAGTCCACTACCTGGGCGTCTACCGGGACAAGGCCATCGATCCCAGCGCATGGCCCAAAGGCTGTGCCCCGCAGAAGGTGGCCCGGGTGCCGACTTTCTACCTGTTCGCCATGCAGCCTGGGGGCGACCAAAAGCTGGTGGGTGCCGTGGTGGAGAATCCGCCCCGGTCGGGCCAGACCATGGCCGAGGCGCTGGTCGAACTGGTGGAGCACGCCGCGGTCCCCTGATCCCCGTTCTCAGGAATCGCCAGGCCGCACCGATGAAGAGAACACCATGCGATGGCGTTCCCTCCTCCTGGCGTTCAGCCTCTGCCCGGCCCTCTGGCCGGGGGAGACCATCCGCGTGTCCGTGGGCGAATGGTCGACCCTGAACCCCCTGCTCATCTCCCAGGACACGGATTCGGAAGCAACGGATCTGCTGTTCGATCGGCTGGTGACCCTGGATGCCCAGGGGCAGTTCATCCCCGAGTTGCTGGAATCCTGGACGGTCCTGAACGGCGGCCGGGAGATCGTCCTGAAGTTGCGCCCAGGCCTGACCTGGCATGATGGCCGCCCCATCGAGGCCGAAGACATCGTGTTCACCTGGAAGGCCCTGCGGCTCCCCAGGGTGCGGGCGATTGCCGACACGGTGGGTGGGGCATCTAGCCTCGACAGCCTCCGCGCCGAGGGTCCCCTGACGGTCCGCATCCGGTTGGCGCGTCCCCGGGGCACGCTGCTGATGGATCTCTACAACCTCATCCCCGTGCCCCGCCACCTCTACCAGGTCAGTGCGAAGCCTCGGGAGGCGAAAGTGAATTTCCTCCCGGTTGGCTCGGGGCCCTACCGCGCGACCGGGACGCCGACCACCAAGCACCTGCAGCTTCAGCGCTGGGAAGGCTATCGGGGAACCCACCCGGGGAAGGCCGCGGCCTTTGAACTGTGGGATGCGAGCGAGGAGGATGCGACCATCCTCAACGCCTTCAAGGAAGAGCGGCTGCACTACTCGACCGTGGGTGCGCTCCGGTACTACCTGGTACGCAAGGGGGTCCAGGGGGCCGGGTCCCTGCAGACCATGGCCGCCCCCCAGGCTTCCTTCAGTGCCTATTTCCTGAACTGCGACGCCGGGCGCAGCCTCCTTGGGGAGTTGGCGATCCGCCAGGCCATCGCCGAGTTGGTGCCCTGGCGGGATTTGGCGAGGGGCCAGCGGTTCTTCCCGGCCCGGCTGGCCAGAGGCTTCTGGCCCCCCGAAAGCTGGGCCTACGATCCTGTGCCTAGGTCGGTACCGCGGCCGGACCGTGCGGGTTCGATCCTGGAT
This sequence comes from Holophagales bacterium, assembly GCA_038320645.1. Classification (GTDB taxonomy): domain Bacteria; phylum Acidobacteriota; class Holophagae; order Holophagales; family Holophagaceae; genus Geothrix. The sequence continues at coordinate 29,730 of JBBQEL010000019.1, forward strand.
GGGGCTGGTTGGAAGCCTGGTCCCGATGGCATCCGGCAGAACGCCAAGGGCCGACGGCTGGTCCTGGTGGCCTACGAATCATCCCCCTCGACCAGACGCAGCATGGCCAACCTCTTGGCAGTCCAGGCCGCCCGCGTGGGCATCCTAATCGAGGTCAGGGCCCTGCCTTTTACGGAACTGACCACCAAGGCCTCTCAGCATGACGGAGACATCTGGTCGTTCGCCTGGACCCTGGCCCTGGATCCCGATGTGGACAGTCCTCTGTTCACCAAAGAGGGCTTCAGGACGACCGCCAACATCAGCAGCTACCTGAATCCGGAGGTCGACCGCCTGTTCGACCAGGGACGCCACACCCTGGATCCGCAAGCCCGCAAGCGCATCTACCTTGGGTTGTCAGAGATCATCTACCGGGACCGGCCCATCATCCCGATCAGCTACACCCAGACGCGGGTGGTGGCCAGTCGCAGGCTTCAAGGGATGTCTTTCAACCTGCTTGGCCAGAGCTTCGGATTCTGGCCCGGCCGGCGCGGCTGGACCCTGGAGGGCTGAGGATGCGTTGGCTGCTTGGATGCTTCGTCGCTGGCCTTTTGTGGGGGGCTCCGCCCATCTCCATCGCCCTGGACAAGCCCCTGATGAGTCTCAACCCCCTCCTGCTGGCCCGGGAGGTCGAAGTGCAGGTGGTGGACCTCGTTTTTGATCGGCTGGTGGCTCTGGATGAACAGGGCGCCTTCGTCCCCCAGCTGCTCGAAAAATGGGAAATATCCAAGGATGGACGCACCATTCTGCTGAAACTCCGCCCAGGCCTGGTCTGGCAGGATGGCACTCCGATCGAAGCGGAGGATCTGGTGGCGACCTGGCGCATGTTGGCCCTTCCGGAAGTCCGGAAGATCTACGATGTGGTGGGCGTCCGCACCCTGGACAGCCTCGTGGCTGAAACGCCACTCACCGTGCGGATCCGCCTGAAGCAGCCGCGGGCCTCGCTTCTGTCAGATCTTTACAACTTCCAGCCGATCCCCCGCCGGCGGTATGCACTGGGTCATGAACCGCTCAAACACACGCTCAATTTTGCCCCGGTGGGCTCCGGCCCCTACCGCGTCCTGCCGGGGGCCAACGGACAGGAAGTGTCGCTCCAGCGCTGGCCCGGGTACACGGGCGCGCATCCCGGCCGCTGGGAAGCTTTCAGATTCAGGGTCCAGCCGTCGGATCAGGGCGAGTACGGGCGCCAACTCAAGGCCCGGGAGTATCACTTCGGTGAGCTAGATTGGTTCCGGCATTACCTGCTTCGGCGCGGCGCTTTCGGTGACGGGGCCCTCCTCGCCCAGTCCGTGCCCATGGCTTCCTTCAACTCCTTCTGGTTCAACTGCAACCCCAAGCTCAGTGTCCTGGGGGACAGCCGCCTCCGGAAGGCCCTTGCCGAAGCGCTGCCCTGGGAATTCCTCAAGGGCCAACGCCAGCTCCGCGCCGAACGGCTGGCCTCAAGCCTATGGCCGCCTCAGAGCTGGGCCTACGATCAGACGGTGGAGCCCCTGCCAAGATTGGAGCGCGCGGCCACGCTGCTTGATGAAGCCGGGTGGAAGCTCGGAACTGACGGAATCCGGCGGAACGGCAATGGCCGGGTGTTGCGACTCGTGGTCTTTTCCGCCTGGGGGTATTCCGGCCGGGATCATGCGGAGGCCTTTGCCGGGGCGCTTCGCAAGGTGGGCGTGGAAATCGATCTGCGGAGGACCCCCATCGGTGAGCCCAACCTCATGGCGATCAAAGGCGAAGGGGACATCTGGGATTTCGCCTGGAGCACCGGGCTCGATCCTGATAATGAAAGCCCCCTGTTCACCTCGGAGGGCATCAAGGGTGGTACCAACTTCACGGGCTACCAGAATGCAGAGGTTGACCGGATCTTCGAGCAGGGCCGCCACGAATTGGATCCAGCCCGCCGCCGGGAACTCTACCTCCGGATCAATCAGCTGATCCAGCGCGACCAGCCGATTCTCCAACTGACCTATGGCGTAGCCTATCTGGCCGTCGATCGGCACCTGCGGGGCCTGGGGTTCAGTGCTCTCGGACAAACCTATGGCTATGTGCCTGGCCGAAGAGGCTGGTGGCTGGAGGACAAGCTCTAATCTTGACGTGGCTCAGAGGCGGTCGAAACGGATGACCTCGACCTTGCCGGGCTTGGGCTTGGGGCTGTCCTCGCGCTCGCGCTCGGGGCGGGGCTCGCGTTCCGTCCGGGGTTCCCGGTCCGGACGCGGCTCGCGCTCAGGCCGGGGTTCCCGTTCCGGACGCGGCTCGCGCTCAGGCCGGGCTTCCCGATCGGGGCGGGATTCACGGGATGGGCGGCCCTCGTGCCGCCGGGGTTCGGAACCCGACTCGGACCTGGGGCTGGATTTGGGTGCGGGGGCGGGGGTAACCGGCCGTTCACGGCCGGCCCAGACGGCGCCCACCTGCTTGATGCGATCCACCAGGCGGGCCGGTTCCAGCACCTGGATGCCATCCCCGAACTGCATCGCCCAGCGGGCGATGGCCCGCAGGTCCGTGGCAGCAAAGGAAACCAGCGCCTGGCCGTCCCCCTGCTCCTCAATCTTGAAATTCGGAAAGGCGGGAGGAGCCTGCTTGACGGCGAAAACCCACTGCTTGAGCAGGGTCGCCTTCACCGGGATGGGGTCACCGCCCAGCCAGCCACCGATCAGGTTGGCGGGCGTGCCCTCAGCGTACGGCCCCTGGGCGGCTCGCCCCACACCTTCCACGTCATTCACTTCGGCCAGCAGATCCACCCGGTGATGGCGCTCGGCGTTGTAGCGGCGATCCCAGCCCCAGACGAACCAGGCCTGGCTGAGCGCATCGTAGGTGAGATGGCGGGGCTCGAAGGTGCGCGGGGCATTGGCATCCGCATCGGCGAAGATGAATTCCACAGCGCGGCCTTCGCAGATGGCCGTGAGGATGTTCTGGGCGAGCGGGGGAAGGCCGACAGTGGGTGCAGCCTTTTTCGGGGCAGGCATCGGCTCCAGGACAGGTGTCGCCGCAGGGACTGGTGTCGGCTCGGGGGCGGCGGGAACCACTTCGAGGGCGGGCGTTGCCGCAGGCTTGACCGCCTTGGGCTTCACCGGTGCCTTGCCGGTGGCCTTGGTGGGTTTCTTGATCTTGGGCTCGCCGGCCTCGGCCTGTTTCGGTGCTGCCTTTTTGGCGGGTGTTTTCGCCTTGACGGGCGTGGCTTCCTTCACGGGGGCTGCGGGCGCTATTTTCCTGCTGGCGGACATGACCATGGGTGTGTGGCTCCTGGGCCATCATCCCGCAATCCGGCCGGAACGGTCCACCGCACAATTTTGGGGCAGACCTGAAGGACGCACCAACGCCGCCGGGAAGCGACGATGGTCCGCCCTGCTTTAGGAGCCCGCAGAATTATTTCGCGGGCTTCTTGGCCTTGGGCTTGGCGGTTGCAGCCTTCTTGGGGGCTGCCGCCTTCGCGGCAGCCTTGTCCTTGGCTGCCTTGGCGGGGGGCGGGGGAGCTAGCTTCATGCTGACCGGCAGGACCATGGTGTAGCCTCCTGGCCCATCATCCCCCCTCCCGCTGGAGGCAGTCCAGCCCTCATGATTCCAGGATCGCTTGAAGCAGGATCTGCTCACGCCGGGGTGAGGGCTCCGATCGTCAATCGTTTCTGGCCGGCTCACCGCTGCGCGGATGCATCCGCTCATAGAGTTCGCGCAACCTCGCCTGGTGGACGTGGGTGTAGATCTGGGTCGTGCTGATGTCAGCGTGACCCAGCATGGCCTGGACGGAACGGAGATCGGCGCCGTGGTCGAGGAGGTGGGTGGCGAACGCGTGCCGCAGCACATGCGGGCTCACGGCCTCGGCCCGGAGTCCCGCCTTGCGCGCATAGCCCTTCAGCAGGCGCCAGAGATGCTGCCGGGTGAGGCCCTCCCCGCGCTGGCCCACGAAGAGTTCTCCGCCCTTGGGCCGGAAGCCCGGGCGCAGGGCCAGCCAGGATCGGATCCAGGTCTCCGCCCCGGTGCCGAAGGGAATGAGCCGTTCCTTGCGGCCCTTGCCCATGACTTTGAGAAATCCCTCATCCAGAAACACGGACAGGGCTGGCAGTCCCGCCAATTCCGACACGCGGAGGCCCGAGGCGTAGAGGAGTTCCAGCCAGGCCCGGTCCCGAACGCCCAGGGGCGTGGCCGTATCGGGGGCTTCCAGCAGCGCTTCGACCTGAGTTTCGCCCAGGGTGCGCGGGAGGATGCGCGGAGGCCGCGGGGGTTTTACCACGGCCTCGGGACCGGCGCCACCACCGCCTTCCAGGCGGAGGAAGCCCAGAAAGGCCCGCAGGCTGGAACTCATGCGCGCCAGGCTCCGCGGCGCCTTGCCTTCCGCGTGCTGGGAGACGAGGAAAGCCGAAAGGTCATCCCGCGTGAGGGTGTCCGCTGGGAGATCCATCCCGCAGGCCCACGCCGCCAGCTGGTTCAGGTCCGAGATATAGCCGGAGGTGGTGTGGCCGGATAGGCCACGCTCCACGGCCAGGTGGGTCCGGAATTCCCCCAGGCTTGGTCCCCAGCCCAGGGGCCAGCCTTGCTCGGGTACTTCGTGGGTGATGGGACGGGCCATGTGTCCATCCTCCACGGTCAGTAGCGCAGTGCAATCCTGGTTTTGCAGTGGGTTGCGGCTCAAGCTTTACCCGGGGTTTGGAAATCCGGCCCTGGGTGTGTTAGGGTTTCCAGGTTCGTTTGGAGGAGCCCCCGATGGCTGATGTGCGTAAGAAAGTCATTGCAATCATTGCTGAGCAGTTGGCCAAGCCCGAAGATTCCATCTCCGAGTCCAGCCACTTCGTGGACGATCTCGGTGCCGACAGCCTCGACACTGTCGAGATCATCATGGCGATCGAGGAGGCCTTCAGCCTCGAGATCCCCGAGAGTGAGCAAGAGAAGATCCGCACGGTGGGCGATGCGATCGCCTACATCGAGAAGCACGCGAAGGCCTGATCCTTCGCGATCGTAACGTGCCGCAGCGCCCCCACTGGCCCTGCGGCACGTTTGTTTTCCCGATCCTACCCGAGGTGAACCCATGACCAGGACCGTCCAGCGCCGTCGCGTCGTCATCACCGGCATGGGGACCGTGAATCCCTGCGGCCTCACCGTGCCCGAAACCTGGAACAACCTGCTCGCCGGGAAGAGTGGCATTGGCCCCATCGACCGGTTCGACGCCACCGACTTCACCTGCAAGATCGCCGGCCAGGTCAAGGGCTTCAACCCCGATCTGTTCATCGAGAAGAAGGAACAGAAAAAGATGGACATCTTCATCCACTACGCCCTGGGCGCAGCCCATGAGGCCTGGGTGGATGCAGGCTTCGATCGGATCGAGCTGACCAAGGCCGAGCGCGAGGTGTTCGGCACCTACATCGGCAGCGGCATTGGCGGACTCAGCACGATCTGGGACGAGGCCAACGGCTACCGCGGCCCGCGCCGGACCAGCCCCTTCTTCATCCCCAGCCTCATCGTCAACCTGGCCAGCGGCCAGGCCAGCATCAAGTATGGCCTGCAAGGTCCCAACAGCGCCGTGGCGACGGCCTGTGCCACCGGCGCCCACGCCATCGGCGATGCCTCGCGTCTCATCGCCTTCGGCTACGCCGACCGGATGATGGCGGGTGGCAGCGATTCGGTGGTGAACCAGCTGGGCGTGGGGGGCTTCGCCGCCATGCGTGCGCTCAGCACCCGCAACGATGAACCGGAGCGGGCTTCCCGTCCCTTCGATCTGGACCGGGACGGCTTCGTCATGGCCGAAGGGGCGGGCATCGTCATCCTTGAGGAATACGAACTGGCCGTGGCCCGGGGTGCGAAGATCTACGCCGAAGTCGTCGGCTACGGCATGAGCGGGGACGCCAACCACATCACCACGCCAGCTCCCGAGGGCGAAGGCGGTCAGCGGGTCATGCGCGCGGCCATCAAGGATGCGGACATCACGCCCGAGCAGGTGGGCTACGTGAACATGCACGGCACCAGCACCCCTGTGGGCGACAAGCTGGAGTGCCTGGCCATCCAGCGGGTCTTCGGCGAGCACTCCAAGCAGATCAAGGTGAGCAGTTCCAAGTCCATGCACGGGCATTTGCTGGGCGCCGCTGGCGGCCTGGAGACGATCATCACCGCCTTGGCCGTCCAGACCGGGAAGATCCCGCCCACCATCAACGTGGACAACCAGGATCCCGAGTGCGATCTGGACGTGACTGCCAATGTGGCGGGCACCTTCGACTCCGAATACGCCATGAACAACGGCTTCGGCTTTGGCGGCACCAATGGGTGCCTGATCCTGCGGAAGGTCTAGCCCCAAGGGCCGCCCATGGCCAAAGCGATCCCGTTCAAACTCGTTGCACCCTACCAGCCCGCCGGGGATCAGCCGGAGGCGATCGCGCAGCTGGTGGCGGGGCTGGAGCGTGGCGAGCGCTGCCAGACACTGCTGGGTGTGACGGGGTCCGGCAAGACCTACACCATGGCCAGCACCATCGCGCGGGCCGGTCGGCCGGCGCTGATCTTCGCGCCCAACAAGACGCTGGCCGCGCAGCTGTTCAGCGAGTTCAAGCAGTTCTTCCCCGAGAACGCCGTCGAGTACTTCGTCAGCTACTACGACTACTACCAGCCTGAGGCCTACGTGCCCGAGCGCGACCTGTTCATCGACAAGGACGCGCAGGTCAACGAGGAGCTGGAGAAGCTGCGCCTCAGCGCCACGCGCAACCTGCTGGAGCGGCGCGACACCATCGTGATCGCCTCGGTGAGCTGCATCTACGGCCTGGGCGATCCCTCTTCGTATCTGAACCTGTCCGTGAACCTGGCGACGGGCCAGACCATCGACCGGGCCATGCTGCTGCGGGATCTGGTGGCGATCCAGTACCAGCGCAATCACCTGAGCTTCGAGCCCGGCATCTTCCGCGTGCGGGGCGACGTGGTGGAGGTCTATCCGGCCTACGAGGACGTGGCCTACCGCATCGAGCTCTGGGGTGATGAGGTGGAGCGTCTTTCGAAGATCGATCCACTGCGGGGCGTGGTGATCGAGAAGCTGGATCAGCTCACCATCTGGCCCAAGACCCACTATGTGACCCCCGAGGACAAGCTCAAGGCCGCCATCCACGACATCAAGATCGAGCTGGAGGCACGGGAGAACACCTTCCGCGCCGAGGGCAAGATCGTCGAACTGCAACGCCTCCACCAGCGTGTCATCTACGACGTGGAGATGATGAAGGAGATGGGCCACTGCAGCGGCATCGAGAACTACAGCCGCTTCCTGGACGGCCGCCAGCCGGGCCAGCCACCACATACGCTGCTGGACTATTTCCCAGAGGACTTCATCGTCTTCATGGACGAAAGCCATGTCGCCACGGGCCAGCTCCACGGCATGTACAACGGGGATCGCTCCCGCAAGACCACGCTTGTGGATTACGGCTTCCGCCTGCCCTCCGCACTTGATAACAGACCTCTCAAATTCGAAGAATTTGAGAGCCGGGTGAAACAGGTCGTCTATGTTTCAGCGACTCCGGGCGACTACGAGCTGCAGCAGAGCGGGGGCGCCTTCGTGGAGCAGGTGGTGCGACCCACGGGGCTCGTCGATCCCATGGTCGAAGTAAGACCTGTGGGGACCCAGGTGGACGATCTGCTGGAGGAGATCCGCAAGGTCGTTGCGCGAGGGGAGCGTGTGCTGGTGACCGTGCTCACCAAGAAACTGGCCGAGCAACTCACGGCCTATTACCAGGAACTGGGCATCAAGGCCGAGTATCTCCACAGCGAGATCGACACCCTCCAGCGCGTGGAACTGCTCAAGAACCTGCGCCGGGGCGTGTTCGATGTGCTCGTGGGCATCAACCTGCTGCGGGAGGGCCTGGACCTGCCGGAAGTGAGCCTGGTGGCCATCCTGGACGCTGACAAGGAGGGCTTCCTCCGTAACAACCGCAGCCTCATCCAGACCATCGGCCGGGCGGCCCGCAATGTCGCCGGCAAGGCCATCCTTTATGCCGACGTGATGACGGGCTCCATGAAGCAGGCCATTGGCGAAACCGAACGGCGCCGGAACAAACAGTTGGCCCACAATGCCGAGCATGGCATCACGCCCGAGACCGTGAAGCGCAACCTGGATGACGTCATGGGCGAGGCCCTGGCCCGGGAGTTCATCAATGTCACCAAGGAGGAGCGCGCCGCCGAGGAACCGCTGCTCTACCTGGAGGACAAGGCCTTCGAGCGCGAAGTGGCCAAGCTCGAAAAACGCATGAAGGAGCTGGCCTCCCAGATGAAGTTTGAAGATGCAGCTGGAATCCGCGACCGTCTCCTCCGTGCCCAGCGGGAACGGTTGCTCTCCACGACATGAAGCGGGAGGTCTCGCGTATGCCGCAGGCATACCGAGAGGATGCAGCTGGAATCCGCGACCGTCTCCTCCGTGCCCAGCGGGAACGGTTGCTCTCCACGACATGAAGCGTGACGTAACCCGCGGCGGGGTTCTACTTCGCGTACTGCCGGATCACCTTCTCGATGGCAGCCCGGCAGGCGGCGCAGAAGCCCGCGTCATCGCGGGTGAACATGAGACAGTCCTCCTGGCTGCGGAAGTAGCCCTTGGCCTCGTAGTTGGCCCCCTCGAAGGCGCCGACCTTGCCGCTGTGGGCATCCGTGCCCAGCAGCTTCGTTTCAAAAACCTTCTCCCGGGCGAAGAGGGCATCCATCTCGGCTTCGGGTTTGTTGGCGGCCCTGATGGCGCGGCGCTCTTTCTGGTAGGCGTGGCTGTGGGCCTCGAACTCATCCTTCTTCCAGGGCGTGGGCAGAGGCACGCCAGGCGTCAGCAGATGGCCCCATTTGGGGTGGATCGGATCGGCGGTGGCATTGGGCTCCCAGGGCTCGGGGCGCGAGGGTGAGTTGGTGACGGCCACATCCGAGGTGTAGTACTCATCTGCCAACCCGGCGAAGTGATGCCCGAACTCGTGGACGAAGAGGTAACCGATGGTGCTGTTGCCGGCGGAGGCGGTGCTGTAGAGGTTGTGGATGCCACCGCCGCCGTAGGTTTCGGCGTTCACCAGGATTTCGACAAACTCGTAGGGGGCCAGGGCGGCGATGTCGCGGAAGGCGCGGTTGTCGAAAGTGAGGACATAGCGTTCGCTGCCGAAGGCATCGTAGGTGGTGCCCAGGGGCGTGCGCTTGTGGACCCCGGTGGAAGGCCTTGAGATGCCGCTTTCGCGGGCGGGCGGGCAGAGGGCCCACACATTGAAATTCTGACGGTGCTCCTTGAAGGGCGTCTGTTCGAAGAGCAGTGCCATGACCTTGCGGGCCTGCGCCTCGAACTTGCCCCGCTCGGCAGCGGTGTAGCCGTCGCCCAGAATGAGGAAATCCACCTTTTCGGACGGATCGCCGCTGCGCTGCAGGGCGATGAGGCTGCCCACTTCCGGCGCCGGGGGCTGCTCGATGAGCGGATCCTTGGGATCCAACTCGAAGGTCCAGATGGCCTTGAAGGCATTGGCGGCATCCCGTTTCTTCACCTGGATCCGCACGGGCCCCCCGGGCTGGGGAAAGCGCAGGGATTCGGCGAACGTGCGGCTGAGCGCCTTGGCCTCCTCGGTGGTTTCCCACTCGCCGTAGATGCTGGCGAACCCCCTGGAATAAAGGAGCTTCCCGGTGGCCTTATCCGCCACTTCGAAGCAGTACTTTCCAAGGTTGCTGGTGTCCACGGCCTTGCCCAGATCACCGGGCCAGGGCAGGGGCTCCAGCACCACCCGATCCACGCCGAAGCGCTCCGCGGTGGCATCTCCGGTGTGGCCGTAGTCCACCCTCAGGGTGCGGGGCGGAGCGGCCAGGCAGAGGATGGTGGCGAGCGAAATCAGCAGCGGGCGGAGCATGGGACACCTCGCCATCCAAGATAGACTGGTCCCTGGGAGTTCCAATGCTTACGTCCAGACAGCGCCAGTTCCTCAAAGCCCAGGCCCACAAGCTCAAGCCGGTCATGCACGTGGGCAAGGGCGGCGTCACGCCGGCCCAGGCCGCGGAACTCGACGTGATGCTGGATAGCCTTGAACTTGTGAAGATCAAGATCAATCCGAACAGTTTCGAGGATGAGGATTCGGCCTCCCGGGCCCTGTGTGCCGCAGTCACCGGGTTGGAACATGTCTGGACCATCGGCCACACCATGCTGTTCTTCAGGCCCAGCCGGACCCACGACACACGGTATCCTTTGCCCGCCTGATTCAGGATCTGCCAGCCTCCGCCGAAACATCCGGTGTGGAGGTTTGATGCCCTACCTTTCCTGGCTGCAAGGGAATCAGCTCATGCGGCACGCCGTCCACGAGGCGTGCCAACTGGGGCGGGACCCGATCGCCTGCGCGGTGGCCCAGCCGAACCTGGGATCCCTTTCCCGGGTGCACGCGGCCATTGAATGCGTGGCGGGAATCTGGCGGGTACGGGATCTGGAGACTGCCAACGGCACGCTGCTGAATGGTCAGCCGGTCACCCATCCCCAGGGCCATGCGCTCCAGGACGGCGACGAACTGGTTCTCGGCGGTTGGCAGGTCACTTTCACTGAAGGGTTTCCGGGTCTTGATGAGCGTCTGTTCGCCGAGCGGGTTGGGGACCTCTTCCACGAGGTGCGCCCCGAACCAGCCCAGGCGCTGGTGCTGATCCGGGGCATCGAACTGCTGCACAAATCCACAGAGAAGCTACTCCTGCAGGCTGATTCCGATGCGATGGTCAAGGGCCTCCTGGAAGAGTCGCTGCGCCTGCTGGGGGGCGACCGGGGCTTCCTTGTCATGCGGAGCGGCGCCTCCGACTGGCGCACGGCCCACCGTGTCGGCAATGTCCAGGAGGGCATCGGGTTGTCGCGCTCGGTGCTGGACTATGTCTCGCAGGAACGCACGGCCGTCCTGTCCAACCGGCCCCTGGCCGATCCCCGCTTCGGGGGGATGAGCCTGGTGGAGTTGCATCGGGGCTCATTGCTGTGCGCGCCCATGGAGGACGGGGGGGAAATCCAGGGCGTCCTCTACTTGGACCGGGAGTCAGAGGGCCGGCCCTTCAGCCGCTTCGACCTGGCCATCTTCCAGGCCTTCGTGAAGCAGGGCTCCCTGGCCCTCAGGCAGGCCTTGTTGAATCGCCGCGCCCTGGGTCAGGCCGAGCAGCAGGGTGAACTGCTCCGGCTGAGGACCGAACGGCAGCGGGAGGTCGATCGCCATGGCCAGCTGCTCGCGGCCATGGCCGCGCCGCTGCGGCGGGTGCAGAGTTGGGCCGAGGACCTGGCCGCCACCAGCAGCGACGCCATCCGCACTCAGCTCGAACAGCTCTCGATCCTCCTGGAGCACGGTTCCCGCGAAGGCCTGCCGGATGAGGCCCCACTCGCGGGGCATCCACTCGCCCTGGCGACCCTCCAGGAAGACCTGGTCCGCCGCTGGGAACCCCTGCTGCGGCTGCGGAAGGCCGGGCTTTGCGTGGCGGAGGCTCCGGGCGCCTCCGTCTGGATGAGCGGTGGCCCACTGACGGCGGCCTTGGCGGGCCTGGTCGAGCCGGTCCTCATGCAGCTGTCATCCGGGGCCACCACCTCCTTCCGGTGGGATCAGGAGCGGAATTTCCGGATCCTTCGCCTGAGCCTTCCGGCTGGACTTCACGGGCCCCTGCCGGATGCCTGGACCCAGCGCACGCTGCTTGATGCCGGCGTGCGCTGGCACTGGGCCGATCAGGCCCTGGATCTCTTCCTCCCGGAGGGACCGGACGCCATGCCCATGGAGCCTTCCCGGCCCTTGCTGGGTCTGGTGAGCGAGGACCTGAACCTGCTCGGGCTCTTCCAGACCGTGGCCGAAGCCGGGGACCTCTGGCTCCATCCCCTGGAATCCGAACCCCCGCCCCCGCCATTGCCCAAATTCCGCTTCCTGGTGGTGGATGCGAAGGGCACGCTCGATCTGGAAGGGTGCATCCGCCTCTACCGCCACCATCCGTCCTTCGCGACCACGCCGATCCTGGTGGTGCGGTGCACGGAGGACGATACGCCGCGCCTCATCGAGGCGGGTGCCACCGATTGGCTGGCCGAGGGCTTCCGCTGGGAAGCCCTGCACCACCGCCTCCAGGTGCTGCGCGGGCACACGGAACTCCAGCAGCGTGCCCTGGCGGCCGAGCGGTTGGAATCGTTCCGGCAGATGGCGGGCACACTCAAGCACGAGATCAACAACCCCTTGGCGATCATCTCCATGCAGGTCGAAATGCTCCAGCGCAAGTACCCCGAAGAAGTGAAACTAGCCAAGATCGGCGAAATGGTCGACCGCATCCGCGCGCTGGTGCAGGTCCTCCAGAAGATGCGGGAGACGCCAACAGAAGATTACGCCGATGGGTCGAGCATCCTGAAGCTGGGGTAGCTATCGCTGTCAGCTGTCAGTTGTCAGTTGTCGGCCATCAGTCGGCGCGGAATCCAGCCTTGGTCTTCATGACGCCAGATCAGCAGGGGCGGGCGATCCGCGTGAACGGAGTATTCTCGACCGTGGAGCGCTGCCATGACCCTTCGACCGTACTTCCTGCTTCTCGCTACTGGACTCGCCCTCGGGGCAACCCAGGCCGCGCAGGCGCAGTTTGGGATCCAACCTCAGCCTCCGGCCACCCGGCTCGTGCAATCGGTTCCAGCGGAAACGGAGCTTGCCGATCCGGCGCTACCCTTCGCCAGGGAGGTCTGGGTGGCGATGCTCCGCGGCGCGAAGGTGAGCGTGGAAGCGGCAGAGTTCTATGTCACGAGCCGCCCAGGCAGCGCCCTGGAGCCGGTGCTGGAGGAGCTGGAGAAGGCGGGTGCCCGCGGCGTGAAGGTGCGCTTCCTGCTTTCGTCGAAGATGCTCGACCAGGATCCGGCCTCCGTGGCGCGGATCCGCGGCATTCCCGGGGCTGAAGTGCGCAGCTTCGATCTGGCCGGAGTGGCCAGGGGCATCCTCCACGCGAAGTTTTTCGTGGTGGATGGGCGCGAAGCCTTCCTGGGCAGCCAGAACTTCGACTGGCGGGCCCTGGAGCATATCCACGAACTGGGCGTGCAAACAGCTGAGCCGGTCATCCTGTCCCGCCTGGCGCGGTTGTTTGCCATCGATTGGGCGTTTGCCGGGGACCGGAAGCTGCCGGTTCTCCCCCCGCAGCCGCCGCTGTCCGCGCGCTCCCAGGTGGAGCTGGTGGCCAGCCCGCCCTTCCTCACGCCCAAGGACATTCGGCCAGCCAGTGAGGCCCTGGTGGAGCTGCTGGATCAGGCGAAGCTGAGCGTTCGGGTGCAGCTCCTGACCTACTCGCCGATCTCGGGCCAGGACCGGTTCTGGCCCCTGTTGGACAACGCGCTTCGCGCAGCGGCGGTGCGCGGCGTGAAGGTGCGTCTGCTGGTCTCGGACTGGGTGCTGGGGGGCCGGGCTCTGCCGCATCTGAAGGCCCTCGCGCTGATCCCCAACCTCGAAGTGAAGGTGGCCTCCATTCCTGAGGCGAAGGAGGGCCACATTCCCTTCTCGCGCACGATCCACAGCAAGTACCTGGTCGTGGATGAGACTCACCTGGCCCTGGGCACCAGCAACTGGGAAGAGAGCTACTTCGCCGAGTCGCGCAACATCGAGCTGATTTTCCGTGACTCGCCCATGGCCGCCCAGGCCGCCCGCATCCACGACCGCCTGTGGACCAGCCGCTACGCCTTCGCGCTGGAGCCGATGAAAGCCTATGAGAAGCGCAAGGTGGATTAGACCGCAGCGTAGATGTTGTAGAGGTTGTCGCGCTCCAGGGCTTCGAAGCCCGCCTCGCGGATGAGACGCACCAGCTCACTCTGCGGCAGGCCCTGGGGGCTCTTGGCACCGGCCAGGTGGGCGATCTCCTCGGCGATGACGGTACCGTCCAGATCATCGGCCCCGTAGCTGAGCCCCGCCTGGGCCAGACCCGGGGAGATCATCACCCAGTAGGCCTTGATGTGCGGGACATTGTCGAGCAGCAGCCGGGCCACGGCGATCTCACGCAGGTCCTGGGTGCCCGTGGTCTCGTGGATCACATGGGTGGCGCTCAGCTCGTTGTCCTCGTTCTGATACGCCAGCGGGATGTAGGCCAGGAAGCCGGTGTAGCCTGCCGCCAATGAGCGGTCCTGCAGGGCCCGCAGGCGCAGCAGGTGATCCACCCGGTGCCTGGGTTCCTCGATGTGGCCATAGAGCATGGTGCAGTTGGTGGGCAGGCCTTTGCGATGGCAGATTTCGGCCGTATCGAGCCACACCTGGGCGTCCTTCTTACCGATGCAGATCTGTTCGCGGAGCGCCTCGTCGAAAATTTCCGCCCCGCCGCCGGGGCAGCTCTCCAGGCCTGCTGCCATGCAGCGGTCGAGGAAGGCCTCCGTGCTAAGGCCACTGATGCGGGCGTAGTAGTCCATCTCGATCATGGTGAAGACCTTGAGGTGGATGGCCGGGAAGCGCGCCTTGATCTTGCCGAACAGGTCCTCGAAGTACTCGACCTTCAGCTTCGGGTTGTGGCCCGAGGTCATGTGCAGCTCGCGGACGCCTGCGTTCTCGGGCTGCTCCAACTCGCGGATGATGTCCTCGGCGGATAGCGAGTAGGCCCTGGGATCGCCGGGCTTGGCCTGGAAGGCGCAGAACTGGCAGTGCGTGTAGCAGACATTGGTATAGGAGAGGCGGCGGCTCACCACATAGTAGGCGGCGCGGCCATGCTTCTGCAGCCGCACATGGTGGGCCATGGCACCCACGCCCGTGAGATCCGGCGTCTCATAGAGCAGCAGGCCGTCCTCGAAGTTCAGTCGTTCGCCGCGCAGCACCTTGTCCGCCAGGGGCAGCAGGCGCGGGTCGCGGATCCTCGATTGCAGTGACAACATCGAAACCTCGGCCCTCCAGTGTAGCGCCGTGGCATTCAGACTTCGCCCTGCTTGAAAACCCAAGCGCTATCTCAAGGCTTTGTGGATGCGGCCGATGAGGGCCGGCCCTTCGAAGATCAGGGCGCTGTAGATCTGGGCCAGGGCGGCGCCGTCGTCGAGGGCCCCGCGCACATCTTCGCCCGAACCCAGGCCGCCGCAGGCCATCAGGGGCAGGCGGCCGCGCAGGGCGGCGAGGATGCGGCGGCGGACTGCGCGGGCCTTGGGTTGCAAGGGCACACCGCTGAGGCCACCGGCGCCCTTCGCTTCCACCAGCGTGCGCAGTGGCTCAGCGACCACACCTCGATCCAGCGTGGTGTTGGTGGCGATGAGGCCCGAGATGCCGGAGGCCACGGCCACTTCGACGATGGCGTCGAGATCTTCCGGGGCCAGATCCGGGGCCAGCTTGAGCAGCAGAGGCTGGCGCTCCAACCCCATCTCCTTGCGAAGCTCCAACATGCCCGCCAGCAGTGGCTGCAGGGCCTCGGGGGCCTGCAGATTCCGCAGGCCGGGTGTATTGGGACTGCTCACATTCAAGGCGGTGTAGTCCACCTCGGGCGCGATGAGGCGGTAGGCAGCGCGGTAGTCATCCAGGGCCTGGGCCTCGGGCGTCTCCTTGTTCTTGCCCAGGTTGCCCCCCACGACGAGGCCCGCCGGGCGGCCACGGAGACGCGCGGCCACCACTTCGGCGCCTTCGCTGTTGAAGCCCATGCGGTTGAGGATCAGGCCTGCTTCCGGGAAGCGAAACAGGCGCGGCTTCGGGTTGCCGGGCTGGGGCCGGGGCGTGACCGTGCCGATCTCGACATGGCCGAAACCGAGTGCCTTCCAGAGCGGCAACAGCGTCGCCCCTTTGTCCAGGCCCGCGGCGAGGCCCAGGGGCGTGGGGAAGTCCAGACCGAAGGCCCTGCGGTGCAGGAAGGCCGCCTGGTCCGGCTCCCGCAGGCGGGGCCAGGCCGAAAGGCGCCCGCCCAGCCAGAAGGCGAGGTTGTGGGCGGTTTCGGGGTCGAGGCGGAAGATCAACGGGCGCAGGGCGCCGTACCAATCCATCACTTCACCGTGACGATGGCCGTGGCGGTGAGCTCCGGGAAGTCCTCGCGCTGAACCCGCACCTGGTAGGTACCCGGCAAGGTGGGCGCGGTGTACAACCCCGCCCCGGTAATGCTGCCGCCTTCCGGCTCTACGACCGTCCAGGCGATGGGCTGCCGGAAGTAGCGCGCGCCTTCGGGATAGTTGATCTCCGCCTGGAAGGCCTGGGTGGTCCCCCTGGCCAGGCTGACTGCCACGGGGCGCAGGCTCAGGAAGGGCTTGAAGGGTTCGGTGGACTTGGCGGGCACGGCATTCCCCGGGGGGTTGCAGGCGAGGGAGAGGAGAAGGGAGCTCATGGAAAAGGCACGGATCAGCATGGACACCTCAGACCCCCATCATTTCAGTCACATGGTCCATGACCAGCGGGGGCTCGGTCCTGGCCTGGACTTCTTCGCGGGTCACGCCGGGGGCGATCTCCACCAGGCGCAACCCCTCGCGGCCCGGCACCACGTCAATGACGGCGAGGTCCGTGATGATGCGATGGACGCAACGCTGGCCCGTGAGGGGCAGGTTGCACTTGCGGAGGATCTTGAACTCCCCGTCTTTGCTGGTGTGCTCCATCACCACCACCACGCGCTTGGCGGCGGCCACCAGATCCATGGCGCCGCCCATGCCCTTGACCATCTTGCCGGGGATCATCCAGTTGGCGAGGTTGCCTTCCATGTCCACCTGCATGGCGCCCAGGATGCTGAGATCGATCTTGCCGCCGCGGATCATGGCGAAGCTATCGGCGCTGTTGAAGAAGCTGGCCCCGGGGGCTGCGGTCACCGTCTGCTTGCCGGCGTTGATGAGATCCGCATCCACCTCGTCCGGCGTGGGGAAAGGGCCGAGGCCCAGCAGCCCGTTTTCGCTCTGAAGGATGACTTCCATGCCCGCGGGAATGACATTGGCGATGAGGGTCGGGATGCCGATGCCGAGGTTCACGTAGTAGCCATCGCGCAGTTCCTGCGCCGCGCGGCGGACGAGCTGATCACGGGACAACGCCATGCAAACCTCGAGCGGGGCCTTCAGGATAACGCAGGCGGCGGAATCGCCTCAGAACACGCGGAAGGCCTGGAAGAGGCTGCAGGTCCAGCCCCAGCGGACAGCGGCAACTGCATGCTCCTCCCGGCGGGAGGCCACGGAAGCCCCGATCCGCCCCGTAGGTGTGCGCCACTGGGCGTCGGCCTGGCAGAACCAGGAACCGGTTCCCGACGGATCGGCCAGGGCCGAGATGGCGCGCACGAGTTTGAAGCGACCCTGGCCCTCGAGAAACAAGGGCCACCCCAGATCCACGGTGCGGGTGCTGGTCGCATGCCCGAAGGCGGGGCCCAATGCCTCTCCGTGCGTCGAGAATCCAGCAAGATAGGCGGGCTGGGCAGCCGAAAAGGCCGTGTGCGTTGCGGCGCCCGCATATTCCAGGCCGAGATCCCAGCCATCCCAGACCAGCTGCAGGCCGGCGAGCTCGCGGGCGGGGGCCAGGGACATGGATCGGCCGTCCGGTGCGGCCCCACGGCTGACCACCAGCGAGGCGCCCCGAGCGTGGATGAAGCGGGCCAGCGAGGGGATCCGCACTTTCACTTCGGCAAGCGTTTGGGTGCGTGCCGATGAAGCAGGCGCAGGCTGGCCCTGGCCATCGCGGCCACCATCCATGATCACGGCGCCGAAGCTGGTCTCCAGGTGGGACCCGAAAGCGGTCCGCAGCAAGCCCCCCCAGAGGAGGGGTTTCTGGAGATCGAAGCCACCGACCTGGGCGGCGAGACGCGCCTGGCGATCCTGGCTCCATTCTGGGACCGGTCGGTTCGGCTCCAGTCTTCCCGCGAAGGCCTCACCGCGCCAGCGGCCCAGGGGTAGCACCGCTTCGGGCGTCGCCAGCGTCAGCCGGGGGAAGGCGCGCGCCGAAGCGCCCAGGAGATCGCCGCCGGTGAGTCCCGAGCCCCAGGCGAAGGGTGCCTGCTCCACGGCCGCACGCCAGCCGGCTTCGGATTGGAAACCCAGGGCGGCCCGCTGGAGCGTGCCCAGGGTGTGGCCGCGATCCCGCAGGGCCAGGGCGGTGACGGAGAGGAACCAGCCTCTGCTGACATAGCGCCCCTGCAGACCCAGCCCCCAGCCGCGGGTGCCCTGACCCAGCCCTTCACCATCCACGAGGGGCGCGTAGGCGCCATCGGATCCCGCGCCGCCCCACCCCACTTCCAGCGAAGGCATGGAGGATGGCTGCAGTGGTGGATCGCCCGCGGTCCAGTCGAGGCGGGCCCGCCGCAGGGCATTCGCCCCGTCCTGCAGCAGGGGCGCCTGGGCGGGCAGCATGGACACAGCGAAAAGGAAAAGGATGGGTTTCATGTCCTTCACGGTTCCAGCACCTTGATGGACAGGATCTGCGCGCCCAGTTCCAGGTCATCGAGGAGCTTCAGGGCGCGGTCGGGATCCTCCACTTCACCCAGGCGGCTGTACTTGCCCGTGAGGTGGGGCGTGGCATTGGTGGTGATGAAGAACTGGCTGCCGCCCGTGTCCTTGCCGGATAGCGCCATTCCCACGCTGCCGGGACCAAACCAGGTGAGCGAATTCTCGCAGCGCACCGTGTGGCCCGGACCGCCATCCATGGTGTCGTAGGGTGAACCCATCTGCACCACGAAGTCCGGCACCACGCGCGGCACCAGGCGTCCGTTGAAGTAGCCCTGCCGGGCCAGCAGCACCAGGTTGGCGACATTCATGGGGCAGGTTATTGGATCGAGCCGGAGCGTAACGCTTCGCGTTCCGCTGAAGGTAATGCGGAGGCGCAAGGGCTTGCCCCGCTCAGCGAGGCGGGTGGCCTCCTTGAGGATGGCCTCGTCGGTCCTGGTGGGCTTGGGCGCCGCTGGCCAGGGCGTGGCCGGATCCAGCTTCAGCAGTGCCTGGTAGGCCTCCCAGCGGCAGGCCCAGTCCGGATGCTGCAGCCAGGGCCGCAGCTGTGCCGACTGCGCTGCGGGTGCCAGCTTCCAGCGGGCGTAGCTTTGGATGAGCGTCTGCTGGGCTTCGAACTGAGCGTCAGCCCAGGTGCGCTTGGTCAGCGCGTCGAGATCGGCGGGAGCGGAGGGGAGATCCTCAATGGCGGCGGCGCGGGCGACGGAGTTCGCGCCGGTCAGAAAGCTCGTCCGCAGCGCATCCGCGCTGGGACTGTCCAATTGGCGCAATGCTGGAAGGGCGGCCGCCTGGGCTACTTCGGGCAACTGCGCGATTGGAACCTCTTGGAAGTAAAACTGAAGCTCCTCACGGCGGAAATGCTTCAGCCCGTCGAGGGCAGCGGATTGAAAGGGAGGAACCCGGGTGGCTGTCACGAGCAGTGGGATCTCGATGAAATGCTCGGATTCCTGTGGCGTGAGATCGATAGGGATTGCGGTGGCCAGGCGGGTTGCGAAACAGGCCTCCACGGTCTGGACCATGGTCGGGTCCATCGTTTTGGGAGAAGGTTGCAGGAGACCAAGGAGGCTCATCGCGGGTGGGTCGGATAACCAGAGGCGCTTGAGCAGTGGGTCTCGAACCGGGGCAGGTCTGGAAAGCAGCGCATCCATCAACGCCAGCACGCTCCCCGGTGTTGCGGGCACCAGGGGCAGCAGCTCCTTCTCCTTTCCCGCCATCACCAGCCGCAGCCGCGCGGCCTGGGCGCGGACGGGTTCGACCTTGCCGGCCTTTTGCAGGGCAGCGAGGAAGGCCTGCAGTTCGGGTGCCACCTCGGCGCCATTGAGCCGCGCCGTGGCGATGGCGGCTTCCAGGTGCAGGTGCTTGGGCCAGGGGTTGGCCTCGGCGGTGGTGAGGCCAGCCAGCGCGGCGAGGGCCTTAGTGCTCTTGAGGCGGTTCAGCATGAAGAGGGCGGTGAAACGGTCCTGGGGGGTTCGGGCCGCCTTCGCCTTGGCTTCCCAGGCCTCGAGTGTGGGCTTCTCCAGTTCCGGCGGCAGCAGGGCGGGGGCGGCCTGCCCCCGAGGATCAGGTGCGCCGATGCGCTGGAGCGTCCGCTCCAGGCGCGCCCGGTCGGCGGCCGGCAAGGCAGTCTTCTGGGCCTCGGTGAAGGTCAGCGGCTGCCGCGCCCACTCCGCCCGGATGGCATCCCGAACTGTGAAGCGGGGCGCTTCGGCAGCTGCGGAGCTGGTCAGAAGGGCGAGCAGAGCCGAAAGGAAGGGGCTGGGGCGGTGTGGGGTCATGGGCAACGCTACCAAGTCCGGGGGTGGATGCAGCCATGGAGGCAGGCGGCGGGTAGAGCGGCGGGACGGGCATCCCGGTTGGATGACCATGGCGCGGAGATCCGCTCCAGGTCAGACTGTGATCAGTTCAGTCCAATCCATCGTGCTCCCTCGGACGGCTTCCTGTCGATCCAGGTTCCGCAAGAGAGGACTCAATCCGGATGATCGAGGGATGCCATGAAAGCAGTGATTCTGGCCGGGGGATTGGGCACCCGCATCAGCGAGGAAACCCAGATCAAGCCCAAGCCCATGGTGGAGATCGGCGGGAAGCCGATCCTTTGGCACGTGATGAAGATCTACGCCCACCACGGCATCAATGACTTTGTGATCTGCTGCGGGTACAAGGGCTATGTCATCAAGGAATACTTTGCGAACTACTTCCTGCACATGTCGAACGTGACCTTCGACATGGCCCAGAACCGCATGGAGGTTCATCAGAACCACGCGGAGCCCTGGCGGGTGACCCTGGTGGATACCGGCGAGGCGACCATGACCGGCGGGCGCCTGAAGCGCGTGCAGGAGTTCCTGAAGGACGAAGATGAATTCTGCTTCACCTATGGGGACGGCGTGGCTGATATCGACCTCCCGAGGCTCCTCGCCTTCCACCGCGAAAAGAAAGTCCTGGCCACCCTGACGGCCACATACCCGCCCGGTCGATTCGGCGCGCTGGACATCCAGGCCGAGATGGTGACCTCATTCAAGGAGAAACCCATGGGAGACGGCGGCATGATCAACGGTGGCTTCTTCGTGCTGTCGCCCAAGGTGATTGATCTGATCGAGGGGGACGAAACCATCTGGGAGAAGGACCCGTTGGAAGCGCTTTCCGCCCAGGGCCAATTGGCCGCCTACACCCACGCAGGCTTCTGGCAACCCTTGGACACCCTGCGGGACCGGCTCTATCTCGAGGAGCTGTGGGAATCGGGCCGGGCGCCGTGGAAGGTCTGGTGATGGAGTCCGCCTTCTGGCAGGGGAAGCGCGTCTTCCTCACGGGCCATACCGGGTTCAAAGGCAGCTGGCTCTCGCTGTGGCTGCAAGTTCTGGGGGCCGAAGTCAGTGGGT
>JBBQEL010000020.1:0-50228 GCA_038320645.1 Holophagales bacterium
GTGCACCACGCAGAGCGAATAGCCCTCGGCCACCACCTTGGCCAGCATCTCGGCCGTCTCCCGGGCATTCTCCAGCTGCTCCTCCTGGAGCCCCCGCTCTTTCTCTTTCAGTAGCGCGTTACCGCCGATGGCCAGTAGTGCGATCTTTCGGGTCATGGGATCCTGCTGAAACGGGGATTCTAGCAAAACCCCGGAAATACGGCCAAACAGGGGGCCGTGATGGACCAGATGTGGACTGACAGGGGAGCCTGCATCAGCACTCCGGAAGGTTCACGGTGAAGTCCATGGACCCCTCCGACACTGAGAGAGCGAGGCCGCCCTGGGCTGTTTCCTTGTATTTGCTCTTCATGTCGGCTCCGGTATCCCGCATGGTCCGGATGACCTTGTCGAGGCTCACGAAGTGGTGGCCATCCCCATACAGGGCCATGCGGGCGGCGTTGATGGCCTTCACGCTGGCCATGGCATTGCGCTCGATGCAGGGCACCTGCACCAGGCCGCCGATGGGGTCACAGGTGAGGCCAAGGTTGTGTTCCATGCCAATCTCCGCGGCATTCTCCACCCGACCCGGCGTGCCGCCCAGGACCTCCGCCAGAGCCCCTGCGGCCATGGAGCAGGCCACGCCCACCTCGCCCTGACACCCCACTTCCGCGCCACTGATGGAGGCATTCTCCTTGTAGAGGGCGCCGATGGCGCCCGCTGTCAGCAGAAAGCGCACGATGCCGTCGTCGGTGGCCCCCGGCACGAAGCGATGGTAGTAGTGCATTACGGCCGGGATGATGCCCGCCGAGCCATTGGTGGGTGCCGTCACTACGCGACCTCCGGCGGCATTCTCCTCATTCACCGCCAGTGCGTAGAGGTTCACGAAATCCAAGGCCGTGAGAGGGTCCCTGAGGCCAGCCTCGGGCGATCCCGACAGCCGCCGGTAAAGAGCTGGAGCGCGGCGCGCGACTCCGAGGCCTCCCGGCAGGACGCCATCCGTGGCGCAGCCGCGCCGGACGCAGCCCTCCATCACCGACCAGATGGCCAACAGACCGGTCCGGACCTCGGCTTCGGTACGCCAAGTCAGCTCGTTCTCCAGCATGAGTTGGCTTATGCTGAGGCCTTTCCGGCGGCAAAGGTCCAGCAACTCGGTCCCAGTCCGGAAGGGATGGGGCGGTTCCCCGTTCGGACCCGCGGGAGGAGGGGCGCCCTCTTCCACCACGAAGCCGCCACCCACGGAGTAGTAGACCTGAGTGCGCAGCCCGTGACCATGGGCATCCAGAGCCGTGAAACACATACCGTTGGGATGGAAAGGGAGGCTCTTCCGCGACAGCAGTATGTGCTCGGAGGGCCTGAATGCCACCTCGTGGCGGCCCAATAAGGCCAACTGCTTAGAATGGCCGACCCTGGCCACCAGGGCCGCCGCTGCCCCCACGTCCATGCCCTCGGGCGTCTCCCCCAGCAGGCCCAGGATCACGGCCGTGTCGCTGCCATGGCCCTTCCCCGTGGCCCCAAGACTGCCGAAAAGTTCAACCCGCACCGTCGTCACAGCCTCCAGCAATCCAGCGCCATCGAGCGCCCGTGCAAAGCTGCGGGCAGCCCGCATGGGGCCTACGGTATGGGAGGAACTGGGTCCGATGCCGATACGGAAGAGGTCGAAGACAGAAAGCGTCATGGCGCAGGATTCCTGAAACCGTTCATTCGAGCGGTCATGGCAGCCCTGCCGACAGGATGAGGCGGTTCATCTGTTCGCCAGTTCCCGAAGCATCTGCCCCAGAAGATTCCCGGTGACCACATTGCGGTAGTGGGCGGTGGCACGAATATCATCGATGGGGCTGATGTCACTCAGAAGGGCTTCCCTGGCGGCCTCAACGGGGAGGGCGGCCAAGGGTTTTCCGAGGAGCAGCGCTTCGGCATGCCGGGCCCGCACGGGAGTTGGAGCCACCGAGCCCAGGCCGATCCGCAACTCGGCCACGACACCGTCTTCGAGGCGGGCATAGGCGGCCAGGCAGACCTTGGCGATGGCCTGGGCCTGCCGGGTGCCCACTTTGCGGAAATAGTGGAAGCCCCGGCCGGTGGGCTTGGGCACGATGATCCGCGCCACCAGTTCATCGGCCGCCAGATCCATGCGCTTGTAGCCCTGGTGGAAGCGGTCATAGGCCACGCGCCGGAGGCCTCGCGAGGAAATCAGCTCTAACTCCGCCCCATAGGCCAGCAGGCTGGGTGGCGTATCCGCCGCAGGACTGGCGTTGGCGATGTTGCCCCCCAGGGTGCCACGGTTCTGGATGGCCAGGGCGCCGGTGACGCGGGCGCTCTTCACCAGGTTGGGGAAATGCTGGTGCACGGCGCGACAGTCGCGGAGATCCGTGTAGGTGGTCAGCGCGCCGAAGCTCAGGGAAGTCGGCGCTTCCTGGATCCCCTGCAGCTCGGCGAGGCGGGAGAGATCCAGGAACCGGGTCGCCCGCTGGCGGCCGGCGTTGTAGACCACCATGAGATCGGTACCTCCGGCCATGGGGGTCCACACGCCTGGCTCCCGGGCCATGAGCGCCAGCGCTTCCGCCAGGCTGGGTGGCGACTGGATGTCGCAATCGGCGAGGTAGCCTCTCATCTTGCCGCTCCACCATCCGCGGCCACAGCCCGCACCGCGTCCACGATCTTCACGTAGCCGGTGCAGCGGCAGAGATTCCCCGCCAGCCCGTCCCGGATCTCACCGTCGGTGGGATTGGGGCAGCGGTTCAGGAGATCCGTGGCGGAGATCAGCATGCCGGGCGTGCAGAAACCGCACTGGGCGCCGTTGTAGGTGAGGAAGGCATCCTGGACGCTGGACAGCCGCTCGCCCTGGGCCAGGCCCTCCACGGTGACCACCACGGCCCCCTGGGCCTGCACCACGGGCACCAGACAGCTGTTCACCACCCGGCCGTTCATGAGGACCGTGCAGGCGCCGCACTCGCCTTCTCCGCAGCCCTCCTTGGTACCGGTGAGGCGGAGGTCCTCGCGGAGAACATCCAGCAGCCGGGCGAAAGGATGCACCGTCACGACGCAGTCCGTGCCGTTCACCGTCATCTTGAGCGTGATGGGCTCAGCCATGGACCACCTCCTCGCAGCGCCCCAGCAGCCGATCCGGAGTCATGGGGACCTCATCCAGTCGCAGCGGTCCCAGGGCGTTCTCCAGTGCGTTGAGCAATGCCGGAGCCGGTCCGTCCATGGGGAGCTCCCCGAGGCCCTTGGCGCCACCGGGGCCGGCGGGGTGCGGGTTCTCCAGGAAGACCACCCGGATCTGCGGCAGATCGGCGCTGGTGGGGATGATGTAGTTGGTCATCTGGTTGTTGATCATCCGGCCGTTCTTTATCGTGACCTCCTCCCAGAGGCCCCAGCCCACGCCCTGGGCGACGCCGCCTTCGATCTGGCCGGCAGCCAAGGTGGGATTCACGACACGGCCCACCTCCTGCACCGCCACGAAGTCCTCGACCTTCACTTCGTAGGTATCCATGTCCACCGCCACTTCGGCGGCGTAGCAGGCCCAGGAGTAGGTGGGGTAGGCGTCGCCCTGGTAGGTGGCGTCATTCCAGGTGATGTTGGGCGGCCGATGGTACTGGCCGTAGCATTTCACCGAGCCCAGCGTCGCCACCGCCTTGGCGACGGCTTCACGGAAACTGTCGGCGGTGTAGGGCTCCTTGAGGAAACCATGCTGCACCAGCGACTGCTTGAAGCCGATGGCCGCATCTTCCAGGATCCGGCCCACCATCATGGTGCTGCGGGAGGCCACGGTGGGGCCGCTGTTGGGCACCCGGTCCGTATCGACCTCGGCCGTTTCGACCATCTCGAAAGGCAGCTTGAGGGCGTCGGCGACGATCTGGGCGAACACGGTGTTCTTTCCCTGACCCATTTCCGTGGAGGCGGCCAGGACGGACACGGTGCCGTCCGCAAGCCCCTCGACCCCAGCCACGGAGGCCAGGTAGGATTCGCCGCCGCCCGTGAACCCGCAGCCGTGCATGAAGACCGCCAGGCCAACCCCACGCTTGATGGGACTCTCACGGTCGTTGGCGGCGGCGAAGGTCGTGCGCTTGCGGTGGTAGTCGATCTCCTCCAGGGCGCGGTCCATGAGGCCGCCCAGGTCCAGATCCTCGCGGATCACCTGGCCGGTGGCCATGGTATCCCCCATGCGCAGGAAGTTCTTCCGGCGCAGATCCACGGCATCCAGGCCCAGCTTCCGGGCGCAGATATCCATGTGGCGCTCCATGGCGAAGAGGCTCTGGGGCGCGCCGAACCCGCGGAAGGCGCCGGATGGCGGGGTATTCGTGGCCACGGCCCGGGCGTGCACCTTGACATGGGGGCAGCGGTACACGCTGGCCGAGTGCAGCGCCCCGCGGCTCAGCACCACCGGGGACATGGTGGCGTAGGCGCCCCCATCCAGGACGAAGTCCACCTCGATGGCCAGCAGATGGCCCTCGGCATCGAAGGCCGTCTTCAGCCGGGTGCGGCTAGGATGCCGCTTGGTGGTGCAGGCCAGATCCTCCTCCCGGTCGTAGACCACCTTCACGGGCCGGCCGCTCTTCCAGGCGAGCAGGGCCGCGTGGCCGGCGTTCACGGAGGGATAATCCTCCTTGCCGCCAAAGGCGCCGCCCATCTCCATGGCCACCACCCGCACCTGGCCTTCGGGCAGGCCGAAGAGCTGCTTGAGGGCGCCATGGACATAGTAGGGGCACTGCAGGGAACCCCAGACCGTCACCCGGAGTCCGGCGGCCTCCTGTTCCACCACCGCCACCATGGCGTTGGTCTCCAGGTACATCTGCTCCTGGGCTCCGGTGCGGTATTCCCCTTCGATCACGTGGGCGGCGCGGGTCCACACGGCCTCCGGGTCGCCCTTCTGGATCCGGATCTCCTTCAGGAGGTTGTGGGTGCCGTAGATCACCTGCTCCAGATCCAGGGAGGCCTGGATCTCCAGGATGGCGGGGCGTTCCTCTACTTCCAGCGTGACGGCCATCCGGGCCTTCTCGGCCAGGCGGCGGTCTGGGTGGGCAAGGAGCACCACGGGCTGCTCCGGATGGGTGATCTCCTCGCCGATCCCCACCAGGAAGGGCTGGTCGTGCACCACTGAGGCCACGCGATTCGTGCCGGGAATGTCCGCGGCGGTGACGATGGTGAATTCCCCCCATGGGATCCCCGCGCCGAACTGGATGCCCTTCAGGATGCCCCGGGGCACCTGGGAGCGGACGGTGACGCCATGGAGGGCGTCCGGGACGAACTTATCGTCCGTGTAGCAGGCGGTGCCCATGACTTTGGCACGGCCTTCCTTCCGGATGGAAGAAGCTCCGATCACTGGGGCCTCCTGGTGGGCTGGATGCTCGTTCCCGCACGGGGACATGCCTGTGCAGGCAAAACACTCGATACATGTTAGGCGGGTGGGCGGGGGCGTCCAGCCCCCGCCCACCCATCACGTTGCCTGGTCTAGCTCTTGGGCAGGGTGGAAGCCACGCCCTTCACGTAGTAGTTCATGGCGCCCATTTCGGCGTCGGTCATGTTCTTGCCCTTGGGCACGCGCTCCTTGCCCTCCTGGTCAACCACCGGCCCGGCGAAGGGATGGACCTTGCCGGCGGTGATGTCGGCTTCCATCTTGAGGATGGTCTTCTTGAGATCGGCGGGGATCGCGGGGTTGAGCGGCGCGAGCTTGATCATGCCGTCCTTGAAGCCGCCCCACACGTTGGTACCCTTCCACTTCTTGTCGAGCACTTCCTTGACGGTCTTGGTGTAGAAGTCGCCCCAGATGTGCGTGGTGCCGGTGAGCTGGGCGGTGGGGCCGTACTTGGCCATGTCGGAGTGGTAGGAGAAGGACCAGGTGCCCTTTTCCTTGTGCTTTTCCTCGGCCGCCTGCACCACGGCGGTGGAATCCGTGTGGTGGGTGATCATGTCGGCGCCCTGGGAGATGAGGGTCATGGCGGCTTCCCGCTCCTTGCCCGGATCGAACCAGGAATTCACCCAGATGACGCGGACTTCAGCCTTGGGGTTGACGCTCTTCATGCCGAGGGCGAAGGCGTTGATGCCCTGCATCACTTCGGGAATGGGGAAGGCAGCGACGTAGCCGGCGACGTTTGTCTTGGTCATCTTCCCGGCGATGACGCCGTTCAGGTAGCGGCCCTCGTAGAACCGGGCGTTGTAGATGCCGAGGTTGGCACCGGTCTTGTAGCCGGTGGCGTGGAAGAAAGTGGCGTTGGGGAAGGCGACCGCGACCTTGGCGGTCTGGTTCATGTAGCCGAAGGACGTGGTGAAGATGATCTGGTTCCCGTCCTGGGCCAGCTGCCGGATGATGCGCTCGGCATCGGCGCCCTCGGGGACGTTCTCGATGAACTTGGTGGTAACCGCACCCTTCATGGCGGCCTCCATCTGCTTGCGGCCCTGGTCATGCTGGAAGGTCCAGCCGGCGTCCCCCACGGGGCTCACGTAGACGAAGCCGATCTTGACGGGGGCCGCCGGGGGCGGGGCTCCCATGAGTGTTGCGGAAGCGAGCAGGGCCGTGCAGGCGAGGTACCGGTGGTTCATGCTGTGTTCCTCCATGCGAGGGGTGGAAGTGGGCCGCCTCTGGCGGCGGGGTGGAAGAGCCGTGGGATGGTTCAGGCATCCGGCAGGAAGGGCTGCCCCAGGGAGGCCGGGGAATTGAGCCGGATCGTACTGCGGTTTCGGGAGATGAGCACCAGGACCACGATGGTGGCCACATAGGGAAGGGAGGACAGGAACTGGGCCGGGATGTTGATTCTCGCGCCGGAACCCTGGACGAACATCTGGGTGATCATGCAGCCGCCGAACAGATAGGCCCCGATCATCACCCGGCCGGGGCGCCAGGTGGCGAAAACCACCAGGGACAGCGCGATCCAGCCCCGCCCCGCCACCATGCCCTCCACCCACATGGGGGTGTAGAACACGGACAGGAACGCTCCCCCGATGCCGGCCATGGCGCCACCAAAGAGCACGGCCTGGTAGCGGATGCTGACCACGCCATAGCCGATGGCGTGGGCGGAGACGGGGGATTCCCCCACCGCCCGGAGAATGAGACCGGCCTTGCTCCGGTAGAGGAACCAGGCCACGGCGGCGATGAGCACCCAGGAGAAGTACACCAACCCCTGCTGCTCGAAAAGCGCGGGCCCGAACAGGGGAATCTTGTGGAGCAGGGGAATCCGGATGGGATCGACGCTGGCCAGGGCCACGGATTCGTAGGGTTTGCCGATGAACGCCGACAGCCCCACGCCGAAGATGGATAGGGCCAGGCCCGAAGCCACCTGATTGGCCATGAGCGTCAGGGCGGAGAGGCCGAACAGCAGGGACATGAGCATCCCGGCGCCCATGCCGGCGAGGATGCCCAGATAGGGGCTGCCGGTGTGGTGGGCCACGGCGAAGGCGGCCACGGCGCCTACGGACATGATGCCTTCGGCGCCCAGGTTGAGCACGCCGGCCTTTTCGGTCACCAGTTCCCCCAGCGCGACGAGGATCAGGGGCGTCCCGGCCACCACGGTGGCGAACAGGATCGAGCTGATGAAGGTCAGTTCCATGGCGGCTTCCTATTTCCTGCGCCGGACCAGCCGCGGCCGGAAATTGATGAACACATCGGAGCCCAGCAGGAAGAACAACAACATGCCCTGGAAGACCTTGGAAATCGAGGAGGGCAGGCTGAGGTACTGCTGGGCCTGCTCGCCGCCCATGTAGAGCAGCGCCATGAGCAGGCTGGAGAAGAAGATGCCGATGGGGCTCAGACGGCCCACAAAGGCGACGATCATCGCGGCGAAGCCATAGCCCGGGCTGATGTGCTCGGTGATCTGGCCGATGGGCCCGGCCACTTCGGCGATGCCCGCCACGCCGGCCATGGCCCCGCCCGCCAGCATGCCGATCCAGACCGAGCGCTTGGCCGAGAAGCCCGCGTACCGTCCGGCGTGCTCCGCCTGGCCAGCGACCTTCATCTGATAGCCCATGAAGCTCTTGTTCATGAAGATCCACCCGGCGACCAGGGCGCCCAGGGCGATGACCAGGGCGGCGTTCACCCGGGTTCCCGCCAGCAGGATGGGCAGCGTGGCCTGGGCGCTCAGCAGTTTGGTCTGCGGGAAATTGAACCCATCGGGATCCTTCCAGGGCCCGTGGACCAGCCAGGACACCACCAGCTCGGCGATGTAGACCAGCATGAGGCTCGTGAGGATCTCGTTGGCGTTGAAGCGGGTGCGCAGGAAGGCAGGAATGGCCGCCCAGATCATGCCGCCCAGGGCCCCGGCGAGGATCATCGAAGGCAGCAGGAGGAGGCTGTGGCTGCCATCAAAATGCAAGGCCAGGCCGCCACCCACCAGGGCGCCGATGAGCAGTTGCCCCTCCGCCCCGATGTTCCAGACATTGGCCTTGAATCCCACCGACAGCCCCACCGCGCAGAGCATCAGGGGGGTGGCCTTGAGGAACAGCTCGGCCACGCCGTAGGAATCCTTCAGGGGATTCAGGAAGAAGACCTTGAACCCTTCCATGGGGCTTTTCCCGAGGATCAGGAAGAGGATCATCCCGCTCAGGAACATCAGGCCCACCGCGAGGAGCGGCGAGAGGTAGGTCATGAGCTTGGAGGGTTCGGCCCGCTGCTCGAATTTAAGCCACATGGGGCGCGTCTCCCGAGGTCCCGGCTTCCGGCCACATCCCGCTCATCCAAATGCCGATCTCTTCGACGCCCGTTTCGGAGGTGACCTTGCTGGGCGACAGGGTGCCCTTGGCGATCACCACGATGCGGTCGCAGATCTCGAACAGTTCCTCCAGCTCTTCGGAGATCACCAGGATCGCCGTGCCGGAGTTGCGCAGATCCAGCAGGGTCTGGCGGATGAAGGCGGAGGCGCCCACATCCACGCCCCAGGTGGGCTGGGCGAGCACCAGCAGCTTGGGCTCCTGCATGATCTCGCGGCCCACGATGAACTTCTGGAGGTTGCCGCCGGACAGGGACTTGGCCTCGGAGTTGGCGCCCCCGCACTTCACATCGAAGCGCGCGATGCAGTCCTCGGCAAAGCGCTTGGCGACGCCCCACCGGATGAGGCCGCTGAACAGCATGCCTTTGCGGTAGGCCGTGAGCAGGATGTTCTCCGTGAGCGACAGCCGGGGCACGGCCCCCCGCCCCAAGCGTTCCTCGGGCACGAAGCACATCCCCAGGGCCCGGCGCCGGGCCGGGTTCAGGTGCCCCACCTTGACGCCGCACATCTGGACGGCATGCTTGTCGGCCAGCGGCTCTTCGCCGGAAATCGCCTTGAGCAGCTCCTGCTGGCCGTTGCCGGAAACTCCGGCGATGCCCACGATCTCGCCGCTCCGGACCTCCAGATGGATGTTCCGGAGGTCGGTGCCGAAGGGATCCTCCGTGGCGTGGGACAATCCCTCGATGCGAAGCCGCACTTCGCCACCATCGCCGGGCTCGCCGTGGCTGCAGACCGGGAGATCCTCGCCGATCATCATGCGGGCCATGGTCCTGGGGGTTTCCCGGGAGGGCGTGCAGGTGCCAGTGACCCGGCCGTTCCGCAGCACCGTGGCCGCGTGGCACAGCTCCTGGATCTCATCCAGCTTGTGGCTGATGTAGAGGATGCTCACCCCTTCGGCCGCCAGCTGCCGGAGCGTTTCGAACAGCTTGCGCACAGCCTGGGGCGTCAGCACCGAGGTGGGCTCGTCCAGGATCAGCAACCGGGGCTTCTGCAGCAGGCACCGGATGATCTCCACCCGTTGGCGTTCCCCCACGGACAGGGCATGGACCAGTCGGCGGGGATCCACGGGCAAGCCATAGCGTTCAGACACCTCCTCAATGCGCTTGGAGAGCGCGGGGAGATCGAATTCGCCTGGGATGGCCAGGGCGACGTTCTGCACCACGGTGAGGGTTTCGAACAGGGAGAAGTGCTGGAACACCATGCCGATGCCCAGTTCCCGCGCCTGGGCTGGATTCGAAACCGTCACGCGCCGGCCTTCCCAGAGGATCTCCCCTTCGTCGGGACGGATGACGCCGTAGATCACCTTCATGAGCGTGGATTTCCCCGCGCCGTTTTCGCCCAGCACCGCATGGATCTCGCCCGGCCTGACCGCGAGATCAATGCCATCGTTGGCGATCACCGAGGGGTAGACCTTCCGGATGCCCTTGAGGGTGAGCCGGGGTGTATCAGGGGTCAGGGTGGGCATCGGGCTTTCCCGGGGGTCATCAGGAAGTGGAACAGATGCGGGATTGGGGTCGATTATAAAAATTTTCACTATTTAAGTCAAATTTTTTCAAGACTAGCGACCATACTTGACCTTGCCATAGGAATCGATCTGGTTCAATTGACTGATTTGAGAATAAATGGTGATGCAAACGGGCCCTGGATGGCACTGCGGAGCCCACCCCCGGCCCGGTGCCTGGGCGCCCGCCCTGCCGGCCGTCACTCGATCCCGCTGATTCGAACGAAAAGCTGTGGATGATCCCTTTCGTTCGTTAGAATCCCGACCGTCCCCTGGAAGCGAACCGCCCATGACGCCAACTGCCGATCCCACCATCTTCATGCGCCGAGCCATCGAACTCTCCCGCCTCCACATGGAAGGGGGGGCCGGTGGCCCCTTCGGTGCCGTGGTCGTGAAGGATGGACGCATCCTGGCCGAAGGCTGGAACCGCGTCACTTCCGGCCACGATCCCACCGCCCACGCGGAGGTGGTGGCCATCCGCGAGGCCTGCGCGCGCCTCGGCACCTTCGAACTGAAGGGCTGCGAGATCTTCACCAGCTGCGAACCCTGCCCCATGTGCCTGGCCGCCATCTACTGGGCCCGGCTGGATCGCATCTGGTACGCCAACGGCCAGGCCGATGCCGCGGCCATCCAGTTCGACGACGCGTGGCTCTACCGCGAGGTGGCCCTGCCGCTCGCAGACCGGAGCCTGCCCCTGGTCCAGCTGCTGAGGGACGAGGCCCTGACAGTCTTCCAAGCTTGGGAGGCCAAGGCGGACAAGGTCCGGTACTAACCCACCAGCGCTTTGGCCAGCGCGTCATGGCGGCGCTGAATGGGTTCGAGGTCGAACGCTACGAGCCGCCCTGCGCGCACGCGGACCCGGCCATCCACGATGGTATAGGCGGCCTGCGCCGGGGCGCAGAGGAGCAGCGCGCCCACCGGGTCATGGACCGCGCCGCCGGCGAACCCCAGCGCTGAGAGGTCGAAGAGGGCCAGATCGGCGCACAGCCCCGGCGCCAGCTGGCCGATGTCGGAGCGGCCGAGCACCCGGGCGCCGCCGCGGGTGGCGATCCGCAGGGCGTCCCGCGCGGTCATGGCCGCGGGGCCGCGGTCGCAGCCGAAGGGCTCGGCGGCGATGCCCACCCGCTGGAGGAGCATGGCCATGCGGGCTTCCGCCACCATTTGCGCGCCGTCATTGCTGGCGCTCCCGTCCACGCCGAGGCCCACCGGCACACCGGCATCCAGCATGGCGCGCACCGGAGCGATGCCCGAGGCCAGCCGCATATTGGAGGAGGGGCAGTGGGCGACGCCCGTCCCCGAGGCGGCGAAGCTGGCCAGGCCGGGTGCATCGAGCTTCACGCAGTGGGCGTGCCACACGTCCTCGCCCACCCAGCCGAGCGCCTCCGCGTACTGCGCGGGCGTGCAACCAAACCGCTCCTTCGAGTAGGCGAGATCGTGATCGTTCTCGGCGAGGTGCGTGTGCAGGCGGACGTCGCGGCTGCGCGCGAGGAGCGCCGTGTCCTGCATGAGCTGGCGGCTCACCGAGAACGGTGAGCAGGGGGCAAGGGCGATCTGCAGCATCGAGCCCGGAGCGGGATCGTGGTAGCGCGACACCAGTCGGTCCATGTCGGCGAGAATGGCCGGTTCCCGCTCCACCAACTCGTCCGGCGGCAGCCCTCCTGTGCTCTGGCCCAGGCTCATGGCGCCGCGCGTGGCGGTGAAGCGCATCCCGGCCAGCCGCGCGCCATCGATGCTGTCATCCAGGCGGCTGCCATTCGGGAAGAGGTAGAGGTGATCGCTGGTGGTCGTGCACCCGGAGAGCAGCAACTCCGCCATGGCCACCTGGGTGGAAATCCTGATCATCTCCGGCGTGAGCCGTGCCCAAATGGGGTAGAGGCCGCGGAGCCAGGTGAACAGCTCCGCGTCCTGCACGGCCGGCACTGCCCGGGTGAGCGACTGGTACATGTGATGGTGGGTGTTCACGAACCCTGGCAGCACGAGGTGGCCACTGGCATCGATGACTTCGTCGGCAGTGGTGGGCAGGTCGGCAGCCGGGCCGAGGGCCTCGATGCGGTTGCCCCGGATCAGCACCGAGGTATCCCGCAGCTCCCGCCCGGCATCGTCCATGGTGGCCACGCAGGTGGCGTTGCGGAGAAGGAGGGTGCGGCCGGTCGGCTCGGGCATCGGAGTGATCTCGGAGGCTGGGGTGGCAGGGCGGGAACAGCGATGATCCTATGAACCGGCGGTCCCATCATCAGATTCAGTCGGCACTGGCCCACCGATCGATTGGCAACGAGCCTGCGCTTCCGTTACGAATCGGCACCCCTTGTCTTCCGGCGCAGTAAGGTCATCCTGTCTGGGCCGGGGCCCGCCGTCCCGCCAATGGAGCAGCTGTGTCCTCGGAGCTCATCCCCAACGCGAAGCTGATCGCCCTGTTGCGGCGCTTCATGATGGAACACGCGAAATCCGCCACCCGGTCCATCTGCCTCTGCCCCATTTGCGTAGACACGAGAAAGCTGCTCGAACGGAGCTACGGCGAGCGGCCGGTGCCCTGAGGTCGTTCCCGGCCGGGAGCGGGCCAGCGGACTTTGGGCGTGCGTCCATCCTGGAGGTGGGTAAAGGGAGGGCACACTCTGCCTGTCTGGAACTGAACTGGGTTCAACCAATAGAAATTTAAAAAGAATGGTTGATCTAAATTTTCAAATCTACACCGAATCTCTGTAGACTCCTTGGACTAACACACCACTATCCAAAAGGAGGTCCCCGTGAAACGGTTCCAGGTGGCTGCAAGCGTAATGATACTGGGTCTCGGTCTGCAAGCGGCCGAAGGCAAACACATCGCCCATGCCGTGCTTCAGAGCAGGACGGGGGCCACGGTGGCCTCGGCCCAGGCTGATCCCAGCGGCCGCGTCCGCTTCATGAACGTGCCTCCCGGCGAGTACCGGCTGGTGCTGACCAATGCCGATGGCCGCTCGGTGACCGTGGCGGATCTGGACGGGGATGGCCACAGCGACCTCATCATCGAGGGCGCCAAGAAGGGTGGATCGCTTACGGCCACGGGCACCTTCTCCGATGGGACCACCGCCAGCGCCGCACCTCCTGCAACCACGGGGACCGGGGCCGGGGCGGGCAAGGTGAATGTCCAGGACCTGAGCTTCACGAAACGGCAGACCCAAGGCGCGACCTTTGGCGAGAAAGCCTCGGGCGGCGCCCTTCCCGGGGGTGCGGTGGTCTCGGGTGGCGTGGTGTCTCCACGGGATCAAGCCAGCGGGCTGCCCACGGGGAAGCGTCAGCACAAGCCCTATGCCTGCCTGGTGGATTGGGACGGTTCCGTTAGGGCGGGCTTCGCCTCCGAGTCCGTGGCTCAGATGGAGGGCCAGCGCCTCCCCGAGAATGCCAATGGACGCTGCGCCATCAAGGTGTTGGTGGATGAGCAGCCCGGCACCATCGAGGTGCTCAGCTGGTCCTGGGGGGCCTCCCAGGCAGGCAAGCACACGAAGACCGGTCACGTGACCCTCATGAAGTGATCCGGAGCCCCCGGGTTTCCGAAGGACACCTTGATTAAGCCCATTTCCTGGCCCGCGCTGGCCCTGGCCCTCTGTGCTCCGGGGGCCGTCTGCGCCCCCTCGACCACACCCGACGGGGAGGTGGGGCTCGCCCTCTCCGTCGAGGTCGAGGGGATCCTCTCCGCCGGGCTCAAGCCCCCCCCGGGCACCGAATGGGCGGCGCTCTTCCATCGCAAGCGAGGCGAGACGGAATTCGAGACACTCACCTTGGTGTTGGGGCCGGAGGGTACCTATGAGGCCAATCTCGTAGGCATCGGACCAGCCGGACTCCAGATCGAATGCTACGCCGCCATGCGTGGCCCCGAAGGCGTCCGGACGCTGCCGGCTGGCGCCCCGGGGGCGTTTTTCAAGTACACGATCCCCGAGGCTCCCACTGCCACTCCCGCGCCTCTCGCAGGGGGCGCCCCGTCCGCGGGAACCGCCGTGGTGGCCCAGCCCCCGGTGCATGGGCCCATCTATGTGGATGCCAGCGCCACGGATCTCGTCCACCGGAAGGTGACCTATCCCCAGGAACCCACGCTGCTGGCGTCAGGCCAGGTCCGGTATGTCCTCCAGAAGGACGAGGAGGATCGGCACCTCTTTCTGGGAACGCGGCTGGTCTACACCAACCAGCCGATACCGAACCAGGCCCGGTGGAGCGTCGGGGAGATCCAGGCGGCCTATGCCGTGGGCAATCATCGGGTCCAGGCTGGGGATCTGCAAGCGCAGGAGTCCGAGTTCACCCTGGGCCCCGGGGGACGGCGGGGCTTCGATTACACCTACTCGGGTCAGCCCCTGGGCGCGCACGCCTTCGCCCTCAATACGGTGCGGCAGACCGGGGTGACCGGGCTGTTGTGGCCGGTGGCGGACAGCGCCGCCTACGGGGGCTCCCTCAGCTACCTGTGGTTCGGGAATGCCCTCCGGACCAAGCTCGTCTTCCTGACGGGCCGGGAGGACCTCGCCGCGGCCGCGAATATGGTGACGGCCTTCGCGCCCCCCGTGCGGGAAGGTTCCACGGGTTCCCTGGTGGTGGATGGGCGGTTCCTGGAGAACCGCCTGACCGTGGCGGGGGAGTACGCCCGCAGCCTCTTCACCAAGGATGCGAAAGACGGCGCCCCGAAAGACAGCGATCAGGCCTGGCGCCTTGGGGGCCAGTGGAGCGAAGGCGCCTTCAGCGGCCAGGTGGGCTACCGGGAGGTCGGCCGGGAGTTCGGGACCGTGGGCGTCGCGTTCTTCGTCGGCGATCGGCGGGTGCTCGACGGCAGCCTGGGTTGGACCTTCGCTCGTTGGGGATTGAGCGCCACGGCCACGGATGAACGCATCAATCCCACAGGCCAGGCGAATCTCAATCAGGCCTGGAACCAGTCGCTGGGCCTGGATACCAGGATCGTCCTCAACCCGACTGCATCCTGGCGGGTGGGGCTCCGGGCGGGCCGCCAGGAGGCCGGGATCGCGGCCAATCCGTGGCTCCCCTTCAGCAACAGCGAGCGGGCGGGCCTCACCACGGGCCTCGACCTGCTGTTCCCCCCACAGCTGGTCCTCACTTTCAACGCCCAGTTCGACCACCTCCGCTCCACGGGATTCAGCACCACCACGGGCACCAGCGTGACCCTTTCCATGGGGGGGAATCTGAGCCTGACCACCTGGGGCCGGTTTTCGCCGAACCTGAGCTGGTCGCGGATCCGGGGCCAGCCTGGGGACCAGCAAACCACCGTCACCAACGCCTTCTTGAACGCCCAGACCGACCTCGTCCCAGGGAGGCTGGGCCTCCTCCTGACTGGGGGGGTCTCCCGGACCGTGCTTCCCGCAGGCCTGACGCTGAATGCGGCCACGGCCGAAGGCACTCTGGGGCTCACGCTGGACGCCTTCCTCCGGAACTTAGCCCGGGGGAACCTGGGGTTGAAGGCCCGCTACACGCGCAATCCCGTGGTGGCGGGAATCGTCGAAGACAACCGCGTGTTCCTCCTGTTGAATCTTTCCTTCTGAGGGGTGGACCATGCGCCTATTCCGCACCTGCTTCGCCCTCTGCCTCGCCCTGGCCCTCCAGGCGGCGGGGACCATCACCGCCACGCCGGGCCT
Organism: Holophagales bacterium; assembly: GCA_038320645.1. Classification (GTDB taxonomy): domain Bacteria; phylum Acidobacteriota; class Holophagae; order Holophagales; family Holophagaceae; genus Geothrix. The sequence goes on from JBBQEL010000020.1 coordinate 15,780, forward strand.
GCCTTTCCCGGGGCGGCCGGTCACCTTCATCCTGCTGGCCAACCCGGATCCCTTCGGGGTGGTCCAGTGGTCCTTCGGAGATGGCGGCTCGGCCACCGGCGGCAACATCACCACCACGACTTACGCGACCCCGGGCTCCTACACGGTGCGGGCCGTCTACCGCGTGCTGAATGGCGGTCAGGTCTCTGCACCCCAGGTGGCGCAGACCCAGGTGCGGATCGCCGACCATCCCGGGGCACCGTTCAGTCTGTCTCTGCTCCGGCTCCGCTGGGAGGACGGGGGCATCGATGCTTCGGTGCCCCAGGGCTTCGCCCCCCTGGTGGCATATCTGGACCTCAAGGGCGAAGGCGCGGGTCTCCTGCTGGCGCAGTGGACGGTCGATGGCATTCCCGTGGGGACCTTCACGCGGCAGCTGGCCTTCGCCGGCACCCTCACCCTGGATACACGCGACCTCCTGTCATTGCCCACGACCGAGGCCGGGGAGCATCTGGTGAGTTTGCAGATCCTCGCCCCCCAGACCACCTTCCAGATCCCGGTCATCCGCTATTTCGTCCATCTGGATCGCGGCGAGGCGCCGAGCATTGATGCCGTGCTCCCCGCCACCCTCCATCCCGGCGATGACATCGAACTGCAACTGACGGGACGCGGCCTTACGCCGGATACCCGCCTTTCCTTCGGGAAGGATATCGCCCTCGTGGCCCCCCTTCGGCTGCTGGCCCCGGGGAAGGCGCTGGCGCGGGTCTATGTCTCCCCCAGCGTCCGTCCCGGGTTCCGCCGTGCGCTCACGTCGAATCGGAACGGGAAGGGGCGCGGGCCGGCAGGGCTCCGGATTGTGCCTGTCGAGACGCGCTGAGGCGGCTGGGTCGGGGATCCCACTCGCTGGCCCGAGTCCAGCTAGGCGCACGTGGTGCGCCTAGCTGGACTCGAACCAGCGACCTACGGCTTAGAAGGCCGTTGCTCTATCCACCTGAGCTATAGGCGCGCAGGGGATAGTCTAGCGGCTCGGGTGGGAAAGTGCGGTCAGGGCTGGGTTTCGGCCTTGGTCTCGGTGTCGTTGCTGACGCCCGCCTTATCGAATGCCCAGAACAGCAGGCTCAGGCCGATGGCGACCACGGTGCCGAGTGCCATGCCCTTCAGTTCCACGGTGCCGAGCTTCACGGCGGCGCCGCTGATGCCGCTGATGAGCACCACGGAGGTGAGGATCAGGTTGCGGGACTGGGTGTAGTCGACCTTCTTCTCGATGAGCATGCGGATGCCCGCGGCGGCGATGACGCCGAAGAGCAGGATGCACACGCCGCCCATGACGGGCACGGGGATGCTGCGGATGATCGCCGCCAGCTTGCCGGAGAAGGACACCAGGATGGCGATGATGGCCGTGCCGCCGATGACCCACACGCTGTAGACCTTGGTGATGGCCATGACGCCGATGTTTTCGCCATAGGTGGTGTTGGGCGTGGCGCCGACGAAGCCGGACAGCACGTTGGAGATGCCGTCACCCAGAAGGGAGCGGTGCAGGCCGGGATCCTTCATCAGATCCCTGCCCACGATGTTCCCGGTCACCACCAGGTGTCCGACGTGCTCGGCCAGCACCACCAGCGCCGCGGGTAGGATGATGAGGATGGCCTGGAGGTTGAAGCTGGGGGCATAGAGCGTGGGGACCTGGAACCAGGGCGCCATGCGGACGGCCTGGAAGTCCACCACACCAAGGCCCAGGGAGAGCAGGTAGCCGGCGATGACGCCCAGCAGTACGGGGATCACCGCCAGGAAACCGCGCAGCAGCACCGACGCCAGGATGGTCACCGCGAGGGTGGACAGCGACACGATGAGCGCCAGTTTGATCGTCATACCCAGGGGCACGGTGCTCGCCGTGAGCCCCGCCATGTTCGTGGCCACCGGCGCCAGTTCGAGGCCGATGATCGCCACGATGGCGCCCATGGCCGCCGGGGGGAAGATCACGTCGATCCAGCGCGTGCCCGCGACGCGCACCACCTGGGAGAGCAGGATGAAGATGAGGCCGAAGACGATGAAGCCGCCTTGCGCCGCCGAGTAGCTCAGCCCTGCCGCCAGCACCGCGAAGACTGGCGAGAGGAAGGCGAAGCTCGAGCCGAGGTAGGCGGGAATCCGGCCCTTGGCTACGGCCAGGTAGATCAGGGTGCCCACGCCGTTCATCAGCAGGCAGGTTGCGGGGTTCACCTTGAACAGGAAGGGCACCAGCACCGTCGCGCCGAACATGGCAAATAGATGCTGCAGGCTCAGGGGGATGGTCTGCAGCAGGGGCAGTCGTTCGTCGACGTCGATGGTGCGGCGTTGCATGGGGACCTCGGAGGGGGGGGACCTGGAAGGAGGAAGGCCACCGGGCACTGACCTGCAGTGACGAGATGGGGCGGTCGATGGCGCACGCTGATTTGCCAAACAATATTTCCAGACGACCCCTGGTGCGAGCGTCACATCTTCCCGCCGTGCTTGCCCGCAGTGACAAAGGAAGGAGCCTGATCTCCGTTTGAACATCTATATGGAAAACGAAGGGGTTGGAAATCATGAACCGCTCGGTCCCTACCTCGGGTAGATCATAAGGACTAAAGATAATGAGAATGCAAACAACGAAATGCTAGGGTTGGGATTGCGCCGACAAGAGACTTGCGTATGCTCTGAAGTTACTTCGGTTCAGCTCGACAGCTTGATAGTCCAACCGGCCGGGTCCTGGGCGATGCCCCGGACCCGGTGCAGGTGTCCACGGTTCTCTGGAACCATCCCGGGGTTTCCCTCCCCGCCCACTGCCCAAAGGTTGCTGCCATGGCCCGGAAGGGGATGCACGTCGCGTCGAAAGCCATCCTGATCGCCGTGGCCTTGGCCCCCATGGTGTCCATCGCCGGGGAGGTGGAGGCCTATGGCACCACCCTGGCGCGCTACTGGAACGAGAACTACCCGGACCTGAGCAGGAATCGCTATGTCCCGCTGACCCAATTCGTGGGTATCGACGCCAAGGGCAGCGGGGACAGCCGCTGGTCGCTCCACCTGTTCGGGTGGGGGCAGACCGATCTCGGCGACCAGAGCTCTCCAGAGGGCAAAGGTGGCGGCGATCTGACCTATGGGTACCTCGAGTACCGCGCGCCCCGATCGAATGGCGAATTCAAGCTGGGCCGCTTCGCCACCCAGGGTGCTGCGGGAATGGAATTCGTGGATGGCTTCAGCACCCGGGCCGATCTGCGCGGGGGCTTCACCTTCGCCCTGTTCGCCGGCAAGCCCGTGGGCTACGACTCCGGCAGCGCCCCGAAAGCCGCCCCGCGGGACTTCATCACCGGCGGGCGGCTCGCCTGGCGGGCCGCGCGGTACGGCGAGCTCGGGGTTTCCTTCCTGCAGGACGGAACGGCCCCCAAGGTCCAGGCAGGGCTGCCGGCGCTGGAGGATCGGTCGCGAAAGCTGCTGGGCGGAGATGTCCGGATCGCTCCCCATGCCTCCTTCGTCCTGTCAGGGCGGGTGGCCTTCAATCAGAAGAACGAGGATCCTCTCACCCCCGCGGACAAGAAATCCAGAGTGGCCGAACAGGATTTCGGTCTGAGCTGGAAGATCGTCCGGAGCGTCCAGTTGTCCGGCAATGTCACGGAGCGGAACTTCAAGGACTTCTACGCGGGAACCAATCTGCCCGCCCTGTTCCGACAGCTCGAAACGGAGAAGTACAAGGCCCAATCCGGCCTCCTGACCTTCGGGGTGGGCCAGCCCGTCCAGGTCTCGGCCGACTACCGCCGGGCCAAGCGGGAAGCCAATGGCGAAAGCACCCGGATCGGGGCGGAGCTCCGGATCATCCCCGAGTCCTTCAAGCTCAAGTCGGGCCTGGGCTACCACCGGATCACCGCCACGGATGTCCCGCTCACCGGTGGCACCGTGCCCTTCTACAGCCTGTCGCATAGCGAGGCCCGGCTCTGGGTGCTGCACGACGGCGGCGGTTATTTCCTCAGCCTCGATGCCGTCAGCTACAGCTTCGACGACCGGAACAACCCCCTGCTGAACGGCGAGGCCAAGTCCTACCTGGGCGTCGCCTCCCTGGGCTTCCGGCCCAGGCCGGGCCTGGCGCTTTCAGGGGACATCAGCTACGGCATGAACCCGCTCTACAAGAAGGAGGTCCGCGGCCTCCTGCGGCTCGACTTCCGGTTCGGCGGCAAGGGAGGTGGCAAGTGAGCTCCTGGAAGGCCTCTCCACTCCTGGTCTTTGGCCTGGCGCTCTGCCTGGGTTTCCTCAGCGCCTGCTCGCTCCTGTCGCCGGAAGCCAGCTTCGCCCCCACCCACGAGCGGCTTGGGCCGGGGCGGCCCATGTGTTCGAGCTGCCATGAGAGCGAGATCCTCGCCGGTGCCCGCAAGGCCTACTCGGCCTTCGATCACACGCAGAGTTTCCTCAAGGACCACGGCCTGGCCTCCGGTCGCGATGCCGGGACCTGCGCCGCCTGCCACGGCCAGTCCTTCTGCTCCGATTGCCACTCGGGAAAGACCATGATCCCGCCCGCGGTCCTGCTGGGAAATCGCCCTGACCGGGAAGTCCCCCACCGGGCCGGGTACCTGTCCTACCACCAGATCGACGGGAAGGTAGATCCCGTCCGTTGCTACACCTGCCACGGCCGCGCCAACAACCAGCAGTGTGCCGCCTGCCACAAGTGAACCGGCGCACGCGCCACTGACCACGCCGTTCCAGGCACTGAATTCTTGAAGGATGGACCCATGAGGAACCAGCGGACACCAAGGCTTTCGCAGCTCTTTGTGGCGATCCTCTGCCTCGTGGGCGTTCTCGCCTGCTCGACCAGCCGCTCTGGCGGCGCCGCCACCAACCTTGTCAACGCCCAGGGCACCCACCCGGTGGGGTTCATCAACTCCCACCCCGGTGTGGCCCTGGCGTCCATCGAGCAGTGCAAGACCTGTCACGGTCAGGATCTGGCCGGGGGCATCGCCAAAACCACCTGCTTCACGGCCGCCTGCCACCATGACCCCGTGCCCGGCTGGGCGCTCCCCGGTAGCCACGGGCTGCACGCCAAGCAGGCTCCGGATGGCAGTGGCCGCGGGTTCGGGGCCTGCCAGATCTGCCACGGCGCCACCTTCGCCGCGGGCCTGAAGGCCTCCAACGGCACGACCACCGCCTGCACCACTTGCCACGGGGTCGCGGCGCCCCATCCCCCCAAGCCCTGGCACAACGCCTTGGGTTCCAACCACGCCAGCACCGATCCGGGCAACGCAGTGGTTTGCGCCAAGTGCCATTTCCCTGGGGCCCCCGCCAACCCGGCAGGCCATCCTGCGACGCCAGCACCTTCAGGCACCACGCCCGGTTGTTTCAACAACACCATGTGCCACGGGAACTCCCAGGCTCCGCATGGCGTGCCGTTCCTGGATACCTCCCACACCGGTCTGACTCAGTCGACCTTCACGGCGAACTGTGCCAGTTGCCACGCTGTCTCCGGCACGTCGCCGGTGCCGGCGGCGCCCCTTTGCGGCACCTGCCACCAAGCGGGCTCGCCGTTGACCCAGGCGGGCTGCACCTCCTGCCACGGCAAGCCCCCGGCGGGGACGGTCTATCCGAATGTCGCCGGAGTGCACGCCAAGCACAATGCGCTGACCACGGTAGCCGGTGTCTGTGGCAGTTGCCACCAGGGCTCGGATACCGGCTCGCTGGCCCACTACGATGCCGCCAATGGCCGTCCAGGCAAGAACGCCAACCGGATTCCGCCCGGCCAGGTGGCCTTCCTGGCCGCCTTCAACGCCACCTCCGGTGCGGCCAGCTTCAACCCCACCGCCCAGACTTGCAGCAATGTCAGCTGCCACGGCGGTCAGGTGACGCCCAGCTGGGCCACCGGCGGCACCATCAATCCGGCGACGGATTGCGCCAAGTGCCATGCCGTGGGCATCGCTGCCGGTCTGCCCCAGGCGAACAGCGCCTCCTCGGGGTTCCATGCCCTGCACATGAATTCGACGGCCGGCATCCAGTGTGCGGAATGCCATGCGATGGCCAATGGCACGGCGGGCGCCCTGAACCATTTCACCGCCCTGAACACGCCCCAGTTGGAAGGCCCGGCCAGCCAGACCGTCGCCTTCACCGGCGGCACCTACAACGCCACGGCGCTGACCTGCACGGTCACCTGCCACGGCAAGGTGCATGGCTCCTACACTTGGACCGGCACCGGTGGCGTGCACCCGGCCGGCTGGATCAGTTCCCATCCCAGCGGTGCGCTGGCCGGCGTGAATGCCTGCAAGACCTGCCACGGTGCTCAGTTGCTGGGCGGCCCCTGGGGCGAACCCTCCTGCTCCACCACCGCCTGTCATCACGACACACTGCCCGGCTATGCGCTGGCCGGGAACCACGGGGTCCGGGCTAAGGCCGCCCAGGGCGCCACCGGTGGCGGTCTGGTCTCCTGCCAGCTCTGCCACGGCACCAACTTCGCGACCGGCCTCACCGCCAAAGATGGATCGACCAAGGCCTGCACCACCTGCCATGGCGTCGCCGCCCCGCATCCCGCCAAACCTTGGCACAACGTGGCCGGATCGAATCACGCCACCACCGATACTTCCAATGCTCCGGTCTGTGTGCAGTGTCACTTCCCGGGGTCGCCCTCGAACCCGCCGGGTCATCCGGCGGTTCCAGCGCCCGCGGGCACCGCTCCCGGCTGCTTCAACAACACCATGTGCCACGGCACCGAGGCTGCGCCGCACGTGCTGGGCGCCGTCTGGAAGGACGCGACCAGCAACGCCTTCCACGGCTTCCAGGCCAAACAGGACCTGGCCTACTGCCAGAACTGCCACGGCACGCCCGGGACCACCAGCTTTGACGGTGGCTCCTCCACGACCAAGTGCAGCACCTGCCACACCCAGGCCAAGGCCCACGCGAATGTCTGGTACAAGGCGCCCGTGGCGACCTTCCCGGGCTATGTGCCCTCCCACCGGAATGCCGGCAACCGCGATGTGGCCTGTGCCATCTGCCATGACGGCACCAAGGGCCGCACCGCGCCTGATCCGATCGCGCCCAGCTGCTTCTCGGCCACGGCCAACAGCGTGGCCTGCCATGTGAACGGCCCCGGCCAGCCCAACCATCCCGTGCCCTACCTGAACACGACCCACACGGCCGTGACCCAGGTCGGATTCGATAGCAACTGCGGTGTCTGCCACTCCGTGTCCGGCACTTCCCCGGCCACCTCTGCGCCATTGTGCAGCGCCTGTCACCAGGCGGGCTCGCCCCTCACCCTGGCGAACTGCACCTCCTGCCATGCCAAGCCGCCGACGGGCTCCGCCTTCCCGAATGTGGCGGGCCGCCACGCCACCCATAATGCCCTGGCGAATGTGACCGGGGCCTGCTCAGCCTGCCATCAGGGGTCCGATTCCGGCAGCCTGACCCACTACGATCATGCCAATGGCCGGGCCGGGCACAGCTCCCTGCGTGCCGCCCCAGGCGAAGTGGCCACCGATCCTGTCTATAACGCCAAGACCGGAACAGCCGCCTTCAATGCCGGTGCGTCCACCTGCAGCAATGTGAGCTGCCACGGCAGCCAGACCACGCCGAGCTGGTTGACGGGCACCCTGGCCTCGAACAACGAGGCCGGCTGCCGCGCCTGCCACACCCTTGGCACCGCCCAGGGTACGCCGCAGAACAACAGCGCCTACTCGGGCCTCCATGCCCTCCATCTGAATTCCACCCAGAACCTCCAGTGCGTGGAATGCCACAACATGGCCAACGGCACCACCGGTGCCCAGAACCACTTCAAGTTCCTCAACACCGCCCAGATGGAAGGGCCCCCCGGCCAGACGGTGGCCTTCAACACCACGACCCCTGCAGCCACCTACAACATCGCCACCCAGTCCTGCGGCACCGGCGGCGCCTTCAGTTGCCACGGCCACGCCCATGGGGCCACCTACACCTGGACCGGCGGTGGCGGCCACGTCATCCCCTACACAGGCACCGCCCACACCAGCGTGAACACGCAGGTGGCCTTCACCAACACCTGCGGCAACTGCCACGCGGTCACCGGCACATCGCCCAGCGCCAGCGCGCCCCTCTGCATCACCTGCCACCAGGCGGGCTCGCCGCTCACGCTCGGCAACTGCACCTCGTGCCACAGCCGCCCGCCGATCGCGAGCACCTTCCCCGACATCGCCGGCAGCCACAGCAAGCACAATGCCCTGACCGGCGTCACCGGCCTGTGCAGTTCCTGCCACAACAACTCCGATGCGGGCACGCAGGTCCATTACGACCATGCGAATGCGCGGCCCGGCATGGACACCCTGCGGGTTTCGCCTGGCGAGACGGCCTTCCTGACCGTCCTCAATGGCAAGACCGGGACGGCCACCTTTGATCCCGCGGCCCTGACCTGCTCGAATGTCAGCTGCCATGGCGGCCTGACGACGCCGAACTGGCGCATCGGGACGCTCGCGGTGAATACCGAAGCCGGCTGCCGGGCCTGCCACAGCCTGGGCACCGCCCAGGGTGTGCCGCAGAACAACAGCGCCTACTCGGGCCAGCACGCCTTCCATCTCGGCGCCGTGGTGAACGCCCAGTGCGTTGAGTGCCACAGCATGACCAACGGCAGCACCGGCGCCACCAATCACTTCACCTCCCTGACGACCCCCCAGATGGAGGGTCCTGCCAGCGGCACCGTCAGCCTTCCGGCCGGTGGTACCTACACCGTGGCCAATCAGACCTGCAATGGCACCTGCCATGGTCAGACCCATGTGAACTTCCCCTGGGCCGGCGGCGCCAACCATGTCATGCCCTTCTCGACCACGGCCCACACTTCTGTTAACCAGGCGGGCTTCGATGCCACCTGCAGCGCCTGCCACGCGGCGACTGGCGGCGTGTCACCCATGACCACGGCGCCCACCTGCGTGACCTGCCACACGGCCGGGTCGCCGCTGACGGTGACCAATTGCGCTTCCTGCCACGGCAAGCCGCCCACGGGTGCCGCCTTCCCGAATATCGCGGGCAAGCACGCCAAGCACAATGCCCTCGCCGGATTTACCGGCGCCTGCGTGGACTGCCATAACGGCGTGGATACGGGCTCCACCATCCACTACAACCACGGCAACAACCGGCCCGGCCTGAACGGCGCCCGGGTGGCGCCGGGGGAAGTGGCCTTCCCGGGCACCACCTACAACGCCAAGACCGGGACGGCGGCCTTCAACAGCACCACTCAGACCTGTTCGAATGTCAGCTGCCACGGAGGTCAGACGGTCGCCTGGAGCGCCACCATCACCGTCAATACGCAGTGCACGACCTGCCACACCAATTCGGGCACCACGCAATACAATAGCCCCGCTTCAGGTGATCACAGCACCCACGCGGGCAAGAACGTCGGCTGCGTTCAGTGCCACAATGTCACCAAGCTGGCGACGTCCCATTTCGTGGGCCTGAAAACCACCGCCATGGATTCGGTCGCGGCTCGCGCTTCGCTGGGCGGCACCACCCAGTTGACCAGCTACAACACGACCGCCCGCACCTGCCTCACCACCTGCCACGGCGCCGATAAGGTGTGGTAAAGCCACGCCGATGGCTCCTGGCCGTCGGCGTCTGAGGAAGTTCAACGACCGGGGACCTCAGGACGATAGGGGAAAGTGCTGCCCCGTCCCCTGAGGTCGTATGTCCGTCGCCGCCCATCCATCCACTGGCCAGGACCACCGGTCTGAGCTCCGCAGCTTCCGGATCTTCCTGACCTCGGCCTCGCTGGCCGTGGCGCTCTGCATTTCCGGCGGCTTCCTTGGCATGGCCGTCAAGCAGCGCCAGTTGATCCGGGAGGAGATGCTGAACCGCGCCCGGCGGGATTTCGCCAACATCGTGCTGATGCGGCAATGGAATGCTAACTACGGCGGGGTCTACGCGGAAAAGAAGCCGGGGATGATCTCGAACCCCTACCTGGAGCACCCCGACCTCACGGCCACGGACGGCCGGATCTTCACCAAGAAGAACCCTGCCCTTATGACCCGGGAACTGTCGGAGCTGATCCAGAAGGACCAGGGCTACGCCTTCCACATCACAAGCCTGGACCCACTCAATCCCCACAACGGCCCGGACGGGCCGGAGCGTGCGGCGCTGGAAGCCTTCGCCAAGGGAGCCCGGGAACGCTTCTGGATCGAGCCGCTGCAGGGGGTGGAGACTTACCGCTACATGGCGCCGCTCCTGGTCGAGGCGAGCTGTCTGCCTTGCCACGCCAAGCAGGGCTACCGGGTGGGCGACATCCGGGGCGGCATCAGCGTCTCCTTCCGGGTGAGCGAACTCCAGGCCCAGCTGCGCCGGAACCTGGCTCTGGTTGTCACGTTGGCCGCCCTCACCACCCTCCTCCTGCTGGGGGCGATCTCCTTCCTCTTCCGGAAGCTGGTCCGGCGCCTGAAGGAGGCCCGGGCCGAGTTGGAGCTCCTGGCCGCCAGCGACGCGCTGACGGGCCTAGCCAACCGGCGCTCCATCATGCAGGCCCTGGACGAGGAACTGGAGCGTCACCAGCGCCGTGGCGAGCCCTTCAGCTGCGCCCTGGTGGATGTGGACCACTTCAAGCAGGTCAACGATACTTATGGCCACCTGATGGGCGACGAGGTGCTGCGCCGAATGGCTGCCCAGCTGAAGGTCACGCTCAGGACCTACGACCGCGTGGGGCGCTATGGCGGGGAGGAATTCCTCTGCCTGCTGCCGGGCGCAGATCTGGCCACGGCCAGGGTGGTGGCCGAACGCCTGCGCGAAGCCATTTTCGCGAAGGTGACCTCCGGCCAGGGGGAACGGATCTCCGCCAGCTTCGGGATCGCCCAGTGGCTGTCCGACGAAGACGCCACGCAGCTCCTGGCGCGCGCCGACCAGGCCATGTACCGGGCCAAAATGGACGGGCGGAATCGGGTGGAGGGCTAGGGCTCAAGGGTTCTCATCCAGGTGCTCCCGTGACCCACACATCCCGCACACGGTCCTGGAGTAACAAGATAGATAGGGTAGCTACTGGGGCTGGGCGGGGTGAGGGTTTAGACGGGGTGCTTCGGAGGCAGCCCACAGATACACCACAGGGTCGGCCTCCCGGGGTGGGGCTTATTCTGGAAATCTGGCGCTTTCTAAAATAGGGAGCAGCGTTGTTTCAGGTTGTGTGGGCGAAGAACCTATTACACTGATTCGTGTAGTAGCTTGCAAGGCGAACATGACCTGCCCACCCAAGCCAGCCACTGAGCAGCGCCCCCTTCTGAACCAGGAAGAGGCGGGCGAGTTGGCTGCGCTCTTCGAGGTGCTCGCATCGGGGACCCGCCTCCGCCTGCTCCATGCGCTGCTGCTCCTGGACGACCCCTGCATGACCGAGCTGGCCGAAGCCGTGGGCATGAAGCCCCAGGCCGTGTCCAACCAGCTCCGGCGGCTGGTGGAGCTGGGCATTCTCGATACCCGCCGCCATGGCAACCATGTCCACTACCGCATCGTGGAACCCTGCGTGACGAAGCTGCTCGACCATGGTCTGTGCATCAACGAAGAGCAGCCGCTCCGCAAGGCCGTGGCTTCATGAGGCGCTGGGTGGCCATCCTCCTCCTCTGCCTGGTGGGGCTCTACCTGGGCGCCACGGGCGTGGACACCTGCGCCGAGGGCCCCGGCGAGGACTGCGCCCCCATCTGCCACCTCCTCTGCTCGGATGGCTGCGCCACGGCCCCCATGCCGGAAAGGCCCGTGCCACCCCCAGCCGATCCCCTTCCCCAACCGCGCTTCCTGGCCGAACGGGTCGAATACCTCGTCAGCCTGCACCTCGAACCCGAGAAGGAACCGCCCCGGGCTTGAAGGGTAGAGCGCCTGAACTCCCGGTGAGGCAATGCCCTGCCGGGATGCCCTTCCATCTCGATCGAGGTTCCAATGCGCACCCTCCTCCTGGGGATGTTGCCCTGCCTGCTCATGGCGCAGGCGCAACCCCTCTCCTATGACGACATCCTTCAACGGGCTCGAACCAGCCCCGAGCAGTTCAGAACCGAAGCCCTGCTGGCCGAGCGTCATCGGGCCCTGAATGGCTCGCGGGGGTTCCTCCGCGAAGGTCCCTCCCTGGGCCTCTCCGCCGGGCCACGCACCCATCCCACCGCACCCACCACGACCGACCAGTCCGTGGAGGTCGATCTGCCGCTCTTTTTGTCTCAGGGCACGAGACGGCGCCTGGAGGAGTCGCTGGGTCAGGCCGACCCGGCCTTGCGCGGGGCCTCCAGGATCGAGGCCCGGTTCCGCCTTCGCCAAGCCTATCTAGATGGCTGGCTGGCGGAGCGCCTTCTTGAACTTCGGGAAGCCGATCTGGTGACCGTCCAGAGTTGGCTCAAAGTCGCCCAGGCACGGCTGGAAGCCGGTGCAGATCCCGGATTCCAGGCCAGCCTGGTGGAAGGTGAAGTGCTCCGAGTCCAGGCAGACCTGGACGAAGCCCGCAGGCACCGGCTGAACCGTTGGGCCGAGCTGCGGACCGTCGCGGATGTTCCGGGACACCCCGTCCCCCTTGCCGAACCAGGAGAGGTGCTGGCCCCCTCGGGTGATGGGCTCCAGACCAGGTTCGCGACCAGTGCCTTGCGCCGGGCGCTCCAGAATCGCCTCGACCTGGATCAGCAGGCCCTGCGCCACCAGGAAGCCTTGGCCACCAGCCGGTGGAGCCTCCGGGGCAGCTATAGCAAGGAGGGCGAAGAGCGCATCGGCAAGGTGGGCCTCGCCTACCGGTTCTCGCGTCCCGGCGAAAGCCAGGCCATCCACCGCGATGCGGAGGCGACACTGCAGGTGACCAAACGTGAACTGGAAGTCGCACTCCTGGAACTGGACGCCCGCTTCCAGTCGGCGCTGGCGCGACTCCAGTCGGCCACGGCCCCCGCACCTTTCCACGGGTTCGAGATGTCTCTCAAGGCCGTGGGCCTGCGCCTGAGCGAGGGCCGCGAACGCCCCTCCGAAGCGCTGCCCATCCGCCGCCAGATCCTGGAGGCCCAGGCTGCATCCTATCGCCGTCTCCAGGCCGCCCACCTGCTCTCTGCCGAACTCCAGGCCCTCACGACCGAGGTGAACCCATGAACCACGCCCTCCGACTCCCACTTTTCACCCTGGCTCTCGTGGCCACGCTGGCCTGTGACCGGAAACCAGCGCCCCCGTCCGAAGCCAAGGAATCCCACAAAGAGGATGGCGGCCACGAAGCCGAGGTTGCCCACCTCCCCTTGAAGGACATCCGGGGTCTCCGTTTCCTGACGGTTCCTGAACCCAAGGCTGAGGGCGCTTGGTATCCCGCCGAGGCCATCGGCGACGAGTCTGCCCAGGCGCTGCTGAGCAGCCCCGTGAAGGGCATCATCTCCGCCATTCTCGTTCCGCCCGGAAGGCATGTGGCTTCGGGCGTGGGGCTCCTGTTGATCCAGAGCCCGGAGCTGGCCCGGCTCAAGGCCGACTGGCTTTCGTCCAGAGCCAAGCACGAACGGGCGGGAGCCGAACTGGCGCGGGAGCAGCGTCTCTTTGAGGCCCAGGCCGGTTCTCGCCGCGAGCTGGAAGTGGCCCGCAGTGAAGCCGCCATCGCCAAGGCCGATGAGGAGGCCACCCGGTTGGCCCTGGAGGCCCGGGGCCAGAACCCCGAAACCGCCGGTGCGGTGCTGACCATCAAGGCACCCAAGACTGGCTCTGTGACCGCCTACAAGGCCCAGCTCGGGCAGGGGGTCGAGGCCGGTCAGGAACTGGGCAGCTTCCAGTCCGCCGCCGCCGGCATCGTCCGGCTGGAACTGCCGCTCCCCGCGCCCCAGGGGTGGCAACCCGGCGCGGTGGCCGAGGTCCGGAAGAGCGACGGCCAGCGCTGGAAGGCGCGCCTGGAGGGCACGCCCATGACCCTCACCACAGACACGCGCCGCCTGAGCTACCGTCTGCGATTCCTGGGTGGGCCCTTGCCGATCCCGGGCACACCGCTGGAAGTCCATGTCCCCCTGGCCACCACGGTCGTGCTGCCTCAGAGCGCCCTCCAGGTGGTGGAAGGCACCTGGGGGGTGTTCGTGAAGAAGGGCGAAGAAGCGGAGTTTCGCCCCGTGCGGCGCGGCGCCGAGCTGGGCACCGACGTGATGGTGCTCGACGGGGTGAAGCCCGGCGAGACCGTGGTGGGTGAAGGCGCCTACCTGCTGAAGTCCCTCCAGATCAAGCGCAAGAGCGGAGGTGAGGACCATGACCACTGAGCCCACGACCTCACAGCACCGCTCGCTCGTGCGCCGCTGGTTTGACTGGCTCTTACCGAAAAAGGGCTGGGTCTTCGCCCTGGCCTTGCTGTGGGGGGCTGCCGGGATCGCCAGCTTCGCCAGCCTGAAGCGGGATCTGTTCCCAGACCTCACCCTCCCCAGCCTGAATCTACTCATTCAAAGCCCCGGGCGGGCCGCGACGGAACTGGAACTCACCGTGGCCCAGCCCGTGGAGCAGGCCATCGGCGGGCTGCCCGGCGTGAAGCGCGTGGTGAGCACTGTCCAGGCCGAAGTCGTCCAGGTCGTGGTGGCCTTCGAGGGCGACACGGATCCCTGGCGGGCCCGTCAGCTCGTGGCCGAACGCCTTGCGGGCATCGTCGGCAACTTCCCCGAAGGCACCCGGTCGCCCCTGGTCTCCAGCGCAGCAGGCCGCCTCCAGGAAATCATGGAGATCGTCCTGGAAGGCCCCACCACGGACCCCATGAAGCTGAGGGATCACACCGAGAAGGTGCTGATCCCCCGCCTCCAGGCGGTGCCGGGTGTGGCGCGGGTCGAACGGCTTGGCGGGGAGGAGCGACAGCTCCAGATCATCGTCCAGCCCGAGCGGATGCGCCTCCAAGGCGTGAATCTGGGGCAGATATTTGAGGCACTGGAGGGCAGTCATCAGGACAGTGCCGCAGGTGTCATGGAGATCCAGGACAAGGGTTGGTTCATCACCGTGGCAACCCTGGCCTCCCAGCCCGAGGCCGTGAAGAAGCTCCGGTTGAAGACGCCCCGGGGGACCATCCTCCTGGGCGAAGTGGCCGAAGTTCGGGAGGGTGCCGCCTTCCGGCGGGGGCTGGCCCGCCACCAGGGCCATGAGGCCAGAGCAGGAGCGGAGGGCCACCGACCACAGGTCGGCCCGGAGGGTGCGCCACAGGATGTGGCGCATGAGGACGTGAGCCTGCGGGTGGTCAGGCAGCCCTCGGCGGAGACCCTCGCCGTGGCCCGTGATACGCGGACGGCCCTGGACGAATTGCGCCAGAGCCTGCCCGAGGGCATGCAACTCACCCTCATGTATGACCAGGGGGGCCTGGTCACCCATGCCCTCAATGGCGTGACCTTGGCCCTCCTGCTGGGCGGGGTGTTTGTGGCGCTGGTGCTCGTGGCCCTGCTGGGCAGCCTGCGCGGGGCCCTCATCGTCATCGCCGTTCTGCCCCTCGCCATCTTTGGCGCGGCGGTGCCGCTGTATTTCGCGGGACTGGGCCTCAATGCCATGACCTTGGGTGGGTTGGCCATCGCCGTTGGGCTCCTGGTGGACGCCGCCGTGATCATGGTGGAGAACTTGGCCCACCGGCTGCATCAGCACACGGAACAGGTCGAACCCCGGCGGGTGGCCCTCACCCGCGCCGCCGCCGAGGTGGGCGTGCCCATCCTCACCGCAGTGCTGGTCATTCTGGCGGTCTTCATCCCGCTGCTGGCCATCGGTGGGCTGGCGGGTCGTCTCTACGCGCCTCTGGCCGTGGCCATCGCCTCGGCCATGACTCTCAGCCTCGTGCTGAGCTTCACCCTGGTGCCCGCGCTGGTGGAACGCTTCCTGCCGCCGGGCTCCGCCCTGGAAGAACCCCGGGCCGTGGTGGCCTTGAAGCGCGTCTACGCACCGGCCCTCGACTGGGCCATGGGGCACGGAGCCATCGTCCGCGTGCTCGCCCTGGGGTTGACCCTCCCAAGCCTATGGCTGGCTCTGAATCTGGGAAGCAACTTCCTCCCCGCCCTGGACGAGGGGGCCCTGCTGCTCAACAGCATCCTCCCTGCCGAAACCAGCCTCGCCGCCGTGGACGAGGCCAACTTCCAGCTCGAACAGAAGCTGGTGAAGCTGCCGGGCGTGGCCTCCGTCTATCGCCGCACGGGCCGTTCCGAACTCACCGAAGACCCCATGCCCCACACGATCTCCGATGTCCTCGTGGTGCTGGACGGCTCCAAGCGGACTCCGGAAGTCCAGAAGGAGGTCGCCGAGATCGCCGAGGAACTCCCCTATCCGGTGGAACTGACCACGCCGATGCAGATGCGTATCGCGGAAGGCATCGGTGGCACCCCGGCGGATATCCAGGTAAAGCTTTTCCATCCGGATCTCACGGCCCTTCAGGCGAAGCTCCCCGCCATCCAGGAGGCCCTCGCCAAGGTGCCGGGCGTGGCGTCCATCACCCCCGAAGGCGCAGGTGTCCTGCCGAAGTGGACCGTGGTGCCCGACGAGGATGCCCTGCGCCGCCTCGACGTGCCCCGCATGCTGGTCGTAAGGACTCTGCGGGCCGCCCTCCAGGGCGTCGAAACCTCGCCCCGCTTCGACGGCCCCCAGCGCATCGAGCGGGTGGTGCGCTTCCCCGACGATGGACGCATCAGCCCGGAGACCCTCAAGCGCCTGCCCCTGGTGCTCGAGGATGGTCGGGTGGTGGATCTGGGCCAGGTGGCCCGCTTCGACGAAGCGAGCACGCCCAGCCTCATCCGCCGGGAGGCCGCCCAGCGGCGTCTGGCCCTGAATGTCCGGACCGCGGGCGACCTTGGCGGCACCGCCGATCGCCTCGAGAAGGCCCTGAAGGGCTTGGCCCTGCCCAAGGGCACGGTCGTGAAGCTGGGCGGCAAGGTTGAGGAGGCCCGCGACACCCAGAAGCGGCTGATGATCGCCATCGGGGCCGCTCTGCTCTTGGTGGTGGGTCTGCTCTACCTCGCCCTCGGGCGCTGGCGAGAGGTCGTGGTCGTTGTCCTCACGCTGCCCGACGCCTTTGCCGGGGGCCTCTTCGCCCTCTGGTTGGCGGGTGAAACCTGGAACATCAGCTCCATCGTGGGGATGATCGGGCTCTTTGGCGTAGCTGTGCAGAACAGTCTGGTGCTCATCACCCAGGCCAAGCATCTGGTGGCCTCCGGGGTTCCCTTCCATGAGGCGCTGAGGGAAGCTAGTCTGGGTCGCGTCCGGCCCAAGCTCATGACGGCGGGCAGTGCCATCCTCGGCCTGATGCCCATGCTGCTCGGCATCGGCGGTAGCGAACTGGAGCGCCCTCTCGCCATCGTGATGGTGGGTGGGCTGATCACCAGCACGCTGTTTACCCTGTTGGCGCTACCCAGCTTCTATGCCTGGGTGGGGGGTCCCAAAGCGCAACGGATGGGAGGATGACCCCCCGGGTTAACGCTTTCCTGGCGCGGTTACCGGTTCAGCCCGTGGGGTCCGAACCCCCCGCAGTCCGCTGCGCGGCCTCCGCGAGTCGCGACTCTGCCGATTATTACGACCCACTCGGGCGGGGCCTCGAACCCCGCGCAGCCTGCTGCGCGGTCTGCCGGTCCCGCTCCCGACAGCGCTCCACACATACACCACCGGCCCCGGGGGTGGGATGCCGGTTTTCAGGTTGGATCAGAGCGAGAAGCCTTGGTGCGTTCGGTCGCCTTACGTTAGTGGCTGCTCGCTCATCGACAGTTCCTTTTCCCGGTGATGACCAACCTTGGAGCCGAACCTCAGGTAGAGGCTGGGCACCACCAGCATGTTCAGGCAGGTGCTGGAGACCAGACCAAACAGGATGACGAAGGCCATGGGCGCCTGGATCTCGCTGCCGGGGGCATGGCGACGGAGGATGATGGGCACCAGGGCCAACCCTGCAGTGAGGGCGGTCATCAGGATGGGGCTGAGGCGTTCCAGGGCGGCCCGGCGGATGCCGTCCAGACCGTGGACGCCTTCGTCATGCAGGTGGTGGATGTGGGTGACCAGCATGATGCCGTTGCGGGTGGCGATGCCAAGGAGGGTGATGAAACCGATGAGGGTGGCCACACTGAGGACCCCGCCGCTGGCCCACAGACCCACCACGCCGCCCATCCAGGCCAAGGGCAGGTTGACCATCACCAGCGTGGCGTCCCGGAGGCTTCGCAGAGCCAGGAAGAGCAGTCCGAAGACGATGACCATGGCCCCCATCCCGAGCAGGGTCAGGGTCCGGGTGGCTCCCGCGCCGCTCTCGAACTGGCCCCCGTAGCTGACCTGGTAGCCCTGGGGCAGTTTCACATTCATTTTGATGCGGGCCTGGATGTCCTCCACCACACCGAAGAGATCCCGTCCACCCACGTTGCAGGTGACGGCCAGCTTGCGCTGATTGTCTTCGCGGGGGATGTAGGCCGGGCTGCGCTCGAAATCCACGCGGGCAAGCTGGCCCAGGGACACCGGGCCGGTCGGCGTGGCGATCAGGACGGACTTCATCCCCTCGGCATCCAGGTTGGGGATGGGTTCCATGCGCACCAGCACATCGAAGGCGCGGTTGCCCTCCCGCACCTGGGTCACGGTTTCTCCCGCAAAAGCCAGTTCGAGAGCGTGCGAGAAGTCCTGGGTGGTGAGACCGGCGGCGGAGAGGGCGGCCCGGTCCGGCTTCACGGAAAGCTGGGGCAGATCCGCTTCGGCTTCCATGGCGAGATCCACCACGCCTTCCACCTGGGCCATCTCCTTCTTGATCTCCTGGGAGAGGCGGCGGAGTTCCAGGCGATCAGGTCCGAAGACCTTGACGGCGATGGCGGCCCGGCTGCCGCTCAGGATGTGGTCCACTCGGTGGCTGATGGGCTGGCCCAAGCTGATGTAGACGCCGGGGATCTGAGCCAGGGACGTGCGGAGGGCAACCAGCAGGTCTTCCTTGCTGCGGTCCTTCATCTTGAGGCCCACCTCGATCTCGGCTCCGAACACGTCCTGGCCATGCTCGTCCAGTTCGGCGCGTCCCGTGCGGCGGGCGATGGCCACGACCTCGGGGTGCTTGAGCATGATCTCTTCCGCCTGTCGTCCCAGGCGGTCGGAGACCTCCAGGGGGGTGCCGGGCAGGCAGACGAAGGTCACGTTGAGGCTGCCCTCGTTGAACTCCGGCATGAAGCTGCGGCCCGCGAAGAAGAGGCTGAGGGTGGCCACCACGAGACTGGCAGCACCCAATTCCAGGAGCAGGCGCCACCGGGGCAGAGCCCAGTCGAGCACGGGCAGGTAGTGGGACTTGACCCAGGTGATCACGCGGCCTTCATGGGCGTGCTTGTTCTCCAGGTCGTGGGGCAACAGCCAGGCACAGAGCGCGGGCGTGACGGTCAGCGCCACCAGGAGGGACGCGCCCAGGGCCACCGTAAAGGCCAGTCCGAGGGGTTGCAGCAAGCGTCCCTCGACCCCATCCAGGAAGAAGATGGGTGTGAAGACCACGCAGATGATGGCGGTGGCGTAGACGATGGAGGAACGGATCTCCATGCTGGCCTTGTAGACCACCTGGAGGAACGGCTTGCGATGGTCATGGGCTTTGGCGGCGTTCTCACGCAGGCGCCGGAGCACATTCTCGACATCGATGATGGCGTCATCCACGAGCACACCGACGGCCAGGGCCAGGCCGCCCAGGGTCATGGTGTTCAGGGTCGCCCCGAAGGCTTTGAGCACGAGGATGGCGGCCACCAGGCTGAGGGGAACCGCCACGGCTGTTATCACGGTGGCGCGGGCATGGGCCAGGAAGAGCCCTACGATCAGGATCACGAGGATCGTGCCGTCCCGCAGGGCGTCGACCACGTTGCGGATGGCCACCTGGATGAAGTTGGCCTGCCGGAAGATCTGCTTCTCCAGTCGCATGCCCTGGGGCAGGCTGGTCTGGATCTCGTCCATGACGAGATCCAGGCGCTTCGTGAGTTCGAGCGTGTTCGCGCCCGGCTGCTTCTGGATGGCGAGGATGACGGCGGGGCGACCGTTGTGGCTGCCCTCGCCGCGCTTGAGGGCGGGACCGACCTTGATCTCGGCGATGTCGCGCAGCCGGATGGGCTGGCCGCCCCGGCGGGCGACGAGGGCCTGTTCCAGGTCGGCGGTGCTCTGGAGGCGACCGATGCCGTGGATCAGATTCTCTTGGCCCTGATGGACCAGGAACCCTGCGGAGGAACTCTCCCCGGCCTTCTTCACGGCCTCGGCGACTTCCTCGGCGGTGAGGTGGTTGGCCAACAGACGGTCCACCTTGAGGAGCACCTGGTACTGGCGGACCTCGCCGCCGATGGGGATCACCTGACTGACGCCGGGAACGGCCAGAAGGCGACGCCGCACATCCCAGTCGGCCTGGGCCCGGAGGTCCATGGGGCTGACGGATTCCCCTTCCAGCGCCACGAACATGATCTCGCCCATGATCGAACTGATGGGGATCATCACTGGCGTGGGGGTGCCGGGGGGCAGACTGGCGACGGCGGTCTGCAGCCGCTCGGCCACGACCTGCCGGGCCTGGAGGATGGGGATGTCCCAGTCGAACTCGACATGCACGAGGGACAGGCCCACATGGCTGGTGGAACGCACCCGGCGGACGCCGGAGGCGCCCTGCATGGCACTCTCCACCGGCATGGTAATGAGGCGCTCCACTTCCTGGGGCGCCATGCCGTGGGCTTCGGTGCCGAGGGTCACCGTGGGGGCGGTGAGGTCCGGCAGCACATCCACTTGCATCCGGCTGGCGGTCCAGCCGCCCCAGAGAAGCAGGAGGGCCGCCACCAGGAGGACGACGAACCGCTGATTGATCGAGTTGCGGATGATGCGATCGAGCATGTCGGGCCCCTCAGTGTGCGTGACCGTGCTCGGGGACCTTCCCCGAGCTGGCCGCGAGGCGCACGAGATGGGCCCCCAGAGTCACGACGCGTTCATCCTGCTTGACCCCGGAGAGGAGCTGGATCAGGTCCCCATCCCGGGCCCCGGTGCGCACGATGCGGCGCTGGAACCGCTCGCCGCCCATCTGGACGTAGACCACGGACAGGCCATCCTCGTCCTGGAGGGCCGAGGCCGGGATGGCCAGGGCCTGAGTCATGGCTCCGGTGCGGACGAAGGCCTTGCCGGAGGAGCCGACCATCAGGCCGCCGATAGTATTGCTGAACTCCAGGAGCAGGGGCACGGTGCGGCGCTCCGGATGGATCGCCCCCCCCTGGCCCAGGAACTTCGCGCTGCGCCCGGACTCCAGCATCAGGGCTGCCTGCCCAGGGGCCTGGAACCAGACTGAGTTCACCTTGGCCAGTCGGCCCGCCTGGGCCTCCGGCACCTGCACTTCCAGACGGAGCCGCCGCGTGTTCACGATATGGAAGAGTTCCTGACCCTCGGCCACCTGGATGCCCGGCCCGCCATGGACGGCGCTGACCACGCCCGAGACGGGAGCCGACAGGGTCAGGGCCATGCCGCCTCGTCCGGTGGTGATCTCCTCCTTGCGGGCCTCGGCGACCTTGTACTCGGCCTCCGCCAGCGCTTCCTCGCGGGCGGCCTCTTCGACCCGGCGCCGGGGCACGGCATCCTGGGCCAAAAGCCCCTTGAGGCGGAGATGGTTGGCCTTGGTCTGCTCCAGCCGCAGGCGGGTCCGCTCCGAATCAAGCTGGACGCTCCCAAGGGCGAGGTCTGATCCAGCCTTGGGCACCAGGCCCCCGAGGCGCTGCCCCTGCGTGACGGTCTGGCCCACATTGGGGAAGTTGGGCCCCTCCAGGCGGCCCGACACGGGCGCCAGGACCCGGCCTTCGCCACCGGGAACCGCTTGCACGGTGGCATAGGCTTCAAAGCCATCCGAAAGGGCTCGTGACTGAGCCTGCACCGTGGCGAAAGGGACGTTCCACTGCTGTTCCTTCAGGAAGGGGATGCCCCCCTCGGCCTCGGGCACCTTGGCCTTCATGGCGCTGGCGAGATCGGGGTAGACGGGGTGCTTGCCGAGGTCGAAGGTGGCCTGGCCCTTGGGGCCCTTCCAGACAATGCGGACCTGGACTTCGCCCGGTGTGGTGGGTATCGGGATCATCCGGAAGATGCCGGGTGTGGAGGAGACTTCCCCCCCGAACCTCTGCTCTCCTCCGGGGCCCGTGAGGATGACTTCGGCGCGACCGTCCTTCACCGCCTGAAAGCCTTCCAGATGGGTGAGGTGGGCCCCGAAGGAGGAGGGCTCACCCGCCACCAGGACGGCGTATTCCACGAACAACTCCATGCCATCGGCGTAGAGGGTCGGGGCGAGGGACGGCCGCTCGGCAGCCCCTTGGGCGCCACCGGGGGTGGCATGGTCGTGCCCGGCCCCGGCCTCATTGCGCTTGCAGGCGAGGCCCCCGGTCAGGGTGAGCCCGAGGACGAGGCCCCAGGTGATGAAGGATGCAGAGCGGATCATGGATTCACCTTTCCGAGCAGACGATCAAGGGCGAGGGAAGCGCGACGGGCGCGATGGGCCTGGTCGAGGGCGGCGAGTTCGGCCTCCAGGAGGCTGCGGGAGCCGTCGAGCCTCGCCAGCAGGTCCAGCTCTCCGGCGGCGAAGGCGGCGTCCAAGGCCGTTTCCACCCTGGCCGGGTCCACCAGGGCCTCCTGGGACAGGCGCTCTGCCGACCGGCGAAGCTCGGTGGCTTCCTGCCAGAGGGCGCGGAGTTCAGCCCCTTCCTGCTCCCGTTGCAGCCGGGCCTGAGCGCCCGCCGCCCGGGCCTCAGCACCGGCACGGAGGCGGGTCCCCTGGACCTGCCCGGGCATGGGGAAGTTCATGCCCAAGGAGAAGACCGACCCATTGCCCGAGAAACCATTCTCCTGCCACCGCTTCACGCCAAAGCCCAGGTTCAGGCTCGGTAGCCAGCGCCCTGCCGCCTTGGCGTCAGCCTGGGCCGCGCCTTCCTGCGCCCTGGTCATGGCCGCGCTGGGTCCGGACTGTTGCTGGGTGAGAAGTTGATCCAGCGGCTCGGGGGCCGGGGGGAGGAGGTCGCCCTGGAGCGGGCCGATCTTCTCGCCCAGGAGGGCTGCCAGCCGGGCCTCCGTCCGGTTCAAGGCCGACGCCTCCTGGGCCTGGCGTCCCTTCAGGACCTCCATCTCGCGCCGCACCCGGCCTCGATCCAGGCCGGACATCTCCCCGGCGCCATGGAGGCGGTCCACCTGCTCCTGAACCTTCGTTAGCTGGGAGAGGGCGCGTTCGGTCCGGGTCGTCCGCTCCCGCGCCGCCACCACATCGAAGAAGGCATCCCTCACCTGGGCGGCCACACCCGCCGTCCGCAGCACACTCTCGGAGCGCCCGGCTTCTTCACGCTTCAGGGCCGCTTCCCGGCGGGCGAGCCAGCGGCCCGACAGATCGATTCCGTGCGTCAGCACAAAGGTGTCTTCACGCCGGTCGGGCAAGATGCCGGTGAATCGTTGGCGCTCCCACTCGACGCCGGGCGAGAACCAGGTGCGGGCTTCCTTGGCGGCGCCCTCGCTTTGACGGGCGGGAAGCTGGGCCACATCCTGCCAATCTGGCCTTGCGAGTGCGCGGGATAGGGCCTCGGCTTCGGTGATCGGCGCGATCGGCGCGGGGGGTTGCACCTGCGCAGCCAGGGGAAGGAGGGCCAGGGCAAGAATCGAAAACCGAGAGGCCATCGGATTTTTGAACAAACAAGTCATGGGCAGCACCGTAGGGGAAAGAGCAACAGGAGACTGGGGGTTCAGCGGACAAGCAACCCGAGCAGCGTCTCGGCGAAGTGATGGACCGGATCCGCCAGCAGAAGGAGAAGGGGGCTCAGCCACAGGCCCCGCACCCATGATGGGTGCGGTGGGTAGGGCTCGTTCAGCAGGGCCTGAACCCGATGCAGCAGCTGGGATCCGGTGGCGCCGGGCACGCCCGCGGGAGCGGTGACTCCCAGGCGCTGCACCTTCAAGAGAACCTCCGCGACCCTCTGGGGACTGCCGATGTCGGCGGCAGCGAGACGATCACACGCCTCTTCGCAGGCCAAGGAGAAGTCCCCCAGGAGGATCGAACGGGCCTGTCGGGGCACGGCCACCAGAAGGGCCTCGATCAGGACCTGTTGGAGCGCATCACGGCGCTGGGCGTGGGCGGATTCATGGGCCAGCACCACGGCGAGGTCCCCCTCTTCAAGATGGTCCAGCACCTTGGTTGTCAGGAGCGTCCTGGGCCGCCACAGACCCGCCGAGAAGGCCAGGAACCGGCCACTGGGCAGCACGTGGTAGGAGCCGGACTGGCGTGCCAGACGGAGCAGCATGCGGACTTGGCGATGACCGTGGTAGAGCCGGTAGATCAGACGGGCCCAGAACGTGCCGCCAGCCAAGGCCAGGGCGCCTGCGATCACCCAGGCCAGCCCCGATGGGGCCCAGATCCCGTGAACCAGACAGAGGTGGGGATGGTGCTCATGAGGAAGGCAGTGGTCCTCGATCCAGCCTGGCACTGTGACGAAGGACGGCAGTAGCGCCAGCAGAAGCGCCCCAACCGCCAGCAGCCATGGCAACGCGGCCATCAGCTTCAAGAGGAGAGCCCGGTCCTCTGGAGCCAGTCGCTCGATTCGTTCGCGCACGGCGGGATAGAGCATCCCGCCGCCCAGAGAACTCAGGGCCACAAGCCCACCCACCAGGAGTGAACAGGCAAGGACGAGGCCGGGGGCATGCATCAGGGCTTCCCCGTGCGAGCCCGGTGGGCCGTCAAGAGGCGCTCCAACTCGTCGAGAACCCTGGGGTCCTGTTCTGCCGCAAGATCCAGGAAGGCGGCCAGCATGGGCAGGGGTTCTGAACCCTTCACGCGTTGGAACGCTTCGTCGATGAGGCGGGCAGCCAGTTCTTCACGTCCGAGAAGGGGAGTATAGACGTAGGCATGACCTTGCTTGTCCCGGTCCAGGATGCCCTTGCGGAAGAGGCGTTCAAGTGCTGATTGCACGGTGTTGGAATGACCATCGCGTCGACTGGTCAAGGCTTGGTGGACGGCCCTGACATCCCCACTCCCAAGCGCCCAGAGGCGCTCCAGGACCGCCAACTCAAGGTCGCCCAAGGTGAGCGGGGAAGCGCTACGGGACATGGTCAGGACCTCTACAGCCATGGAGTGTAACCTGAAAACCGATCGGTCATCGGTTTTGAGCCTTTGGCCTGAACTGCCTACGCTGGAGCACCATGACCCAATCCCCTCCTGCAACTTGGAACCATTCCCATATCTTTGACTCCGGCAATCCCGCCGGAGAGCGCGGCACCCGCCTGGTCATATGGATCACCGCCGTCACCATGGTCGGCGAGATCCTGGCTGGGTGGCACTACAACTCGATGGCGCTCCTGTCAGTTCTCCGACTGATGGCCTAGGCGGGATAGACCTGGGGATGCTGATCAATCCAGCGTGAACTCCTTCGGCCCAGCGACCCTCACCCCCATCACGTCAGGGGGTGCGGGCCGAAGAAGGGCTTGGAGTTCCGCCATGGGTGTCGTCGGGTTCAACCACGTCTCCCACGCCGACGGCGCCAAGACCACCGGCATCCGGTGGTGGGGTAGGTCGGCGATCAGTTCGTTGGGCTCGGTGGTGATCACCGTCGCGGTGTCGAAGTGGCCGCCGGTCTCGGGCTGGTTGACAGCCCGGCTGGTCTTGGGTGAATGTGCTTTTCCCATCCCCAGGAGGAGCCCGATGAGCCCGCGCCCCAGATCCTATTACTCCGCTCCAGCCCCCGGTGGGGACCCCTCTGATGCCTCACGCCGACGGCTGGAGGAGGCCAGGGGCGCCCTGGAGCGCAAGGTGGCCTGGTTGGACAAGGCAAATCACTTGGCCGACCTGCACGACGAGCTGCGGTCAATCCGGAAGCGCCTGATAAGCCTGGAGTCGATGGCCATCGGCATCTTCACCGCGATGGAAGCCCGGGCGACCCTGGGCCAGCCGGTAGCCTCCGACATGGAGCGCCACTGCATCGGGACCAAGGAGGCCGCGAAGTTCTTGGGCATGTCCCCCTCAACACTTGCCCAGATGCGGAAGCGCCGCGAGGGGCCCCCGGCGATCAAGATGGGGTTGCGCAGGGTGCTCTATCGCGTGACCGACCTCGTGACCTGGATCGAAGACCGGATCGAGCAGGCTCCACGGACGAAGTAGGCGAAATACCAGGGTGGGAGGCCCCCAGACCCCACTACCTACAGGCGGAAACCCAGCACCACCGGAGTGGTGGGCATCCAGGGGGGTATCCACTTCTTGTTACCGTCTGACCCCCCAGTAGCTACTTTCGATGGTCTTGATGGCCGATTTTTCTCTAAAGTTTCGCCTGGGAGGCTATGCCCACCCATACGATTGAAAGCCCCGTAGCTGCTCGCTATCGGGGCCTTTCAATCTGGGGCGGCTGAGGGGACTCGAACCCCCGACACCTGGAATCACAATCCAGTACTCTAACCAACTGAGCTACAGCCGCCGTCGGACCATTCAGACTATCCTGGGCGGCTTGGGATGGCCAGCGGGAACCTTCGGGGGGTTGCTGTCATCGAATCCGATGCCGGGGGTCCGGTCAGTGGGGAGTTCCATGAAGCGTCAGGTGAAGCAGGTTCTCGGGTTGTCGGCTTTCGCGGCCGGGTGCATGGCCCTTGGGATGGGGCTGAGTCACGGGTGGAAGGTGGCGGCCCAGGAGGAGAAGCCGGTGGTGGTGGAGGCGAAGGGGCTGGATCGGCTGCCGCCCATCGCGGATGTGGCCGAGAAGCTCAATCCCACGGTGGTGGCCATCACGAACACCAGCTTCGTGAAGAATCGCCGTGGGTTCGAGCATCCCCAGGTGGGTGGCCAGGATTTCTTCGACTTCTTCTTCGGCCCTGGAGGGCCCCAGCAGCGGCGGACGCCCCGGGGCGGCGAGGATGAGCAGCGGGCCGTGTCCGGCGGCTCGGGCGTCATTGTCTCCCCCGGGGGCGAAATCCTCACGAACTACCATGTGATCGCCAGCATGGGCGGCGGCACGGACAATTCGCTGGAAGTGAGGACCACCGACGGCAAGACCTACAAAGCCTCGGTGCTGGGCAAGGACAAGGAACTTGACATCGCGCTCATCAAGATCGATGCGGCGCACCTGCCCTTCGCCAAACTGGGCGATTCGGATGCGCTGCGCATCGGCGAATGGGTGGTGGCCATCGGCAACCCCTTCGGCCTGGAGCACACGGTCACCCAGGGCATCATCAGCGCCAAGGGCCGCAAGCTTGATACGGGCGTCAGCTCCTTTCTGCAGACGGACGCCGCCATCAACCGCGGCAATTCCGGCGGGCCGCTGCTGAACCTCCGGGGGGAAGTGGTGGGCATCAACGCGGCCATCAATCCCGCAGGCCAGAACATCGGCTTTGCCGTGCCCATCAGCCAGGTGAACCGCATCCTCAAGGACCTGCGCAGTGGCAAGCCGGTGAGCCGTGGCTACCTCGGGATCGGCCCCCAGGAACTGGATCAGGCCTATCAGGAAGCCCTAGGGGTCAAGGAAGGCGTTGTGGTCAGCACCGTCGAGAAAGACCAGGCCGCTGGCAAGGCCGGGGTGCAGCGGCTGGATGTCATCACCGCTCTGGACGGCCAGGCCGTGCGGAGTCCCGATGAACTGGTGGCCGCGGTGTCCAGCCGCCGGGCGGGGGAAACGCTGAAGCTCAGCATCTTCCGCGATGGCAAGACGCTCACCGTGACGGTCACCCTGGGCGATCGCAAGGCGCTGGAGGATCAGCGGCGCCGGGAGGCGGGCGAGGAGCCCGAGGATCAGCCCACGCAAAGACAGCAAGGCGACACCAAGAGCATCAACCTGGAGAAGGCCTATGGCTTCACGGTCGAAGCTCTGGACTTGAAGAACCGCCTCAAGGGCGTGGTGGTCACGACGGTGGATCCCCGCTCCCCCGCCGCCGATCGGGGCCTTGCCCCGGGCATGGTGATCTCTGAGGTGGGCCGGCAGTCCGTGAACAACCTTGCTGAGTTCAACACCCAGGTGAAGAAGGCCGGAGGCCGCACCCTGTTGCTCTTCATCCAGTCACCCAACGGCAGCCAGAAAGTCACCCTGGCCGTTCCGCCCCGCTGAGTGGAAGGTTGCCGCATCAGGAGGCCCCGGGCGTACCGGGGCCTCCTTCGTTCGGCTAGACTTGAGGGTTCAACCCAGGCTTAAGGATCAATCATGGGCCAGCGCCTCCTCCTCGTGGACAGCGACCGGAGCTTCCTCAAGGAGCATCAGGTCAGCCTCGAAGCGGCCTTCGACCTCGAAGTGGCCGGCTCGCCTGACGGCGTGGCCGCCCGCCTGGAAACCGGCATCTTCGCCGCCGTGCTCATCTGCGTGGAGGTGGCGGACAACAAGGGCTATGCCCTGTGCTCCGCCCTCCGCAGGAACCCCAAGCTGGATGGGGTGAAGATCGCGCTCATCAGCGCCAAGGCCACGGAAGAGGAATACCGGCGCCACCAGAGCCTGAAGGGCCGCGCCGATCTCTACCTGCACAAACCCATCGCCCCCAGCACCCTGGTGGCGGCGTTCACGCCCCTGGTGCCAGGCCGCGCGCTGGATCCCGACAACCCGCTGGGCGAATTGGTTGATACCGAACTTGGCGACGATTGGCTGGACGGCCTCAAGAGCGCCCTGGACGGCCCCGTCGCGGGCCCCGCTTCGGCGCCGGTCTTCGGGGTGCGCCCCCCTTCGCCCACTCAGGCCGCGCATGCCGAGGCCAAGATCGATCAGGGCCAGCTCCGCCTGCTGGAGGAACGGGTCGCGAGCCTTCAGGAAGAGGTGCGCGCCAAGGATCAAAGCCTTGCAGCGGCCGATCTGCGCCTGGCCACGGCTGATCAAAGCCTGGCGGCGGCCGACCAGCGCTTGATCATGGCGGACCAGAGTGCGGCCGCTTCCGATCAACGCCTGCGGGCGGCCGAGGCCGAGGTTCAGCAGATCCAGCGGCAGATGAACTCCGTGACCCTGAACCTGGATGAACTGGAGCGGAGCAACAAGGAAGCCGAGGCCTTGAAGGCGCGCCTCGCGGAGACCGAAGCCACCCTCCGGAGCCTCGAGGAGACCAAGGGCCGGGAAAGCGAAAGTGCAGAGACCCTCAAGGCACAGCTGAAGGAAGCCCTCACCGAGCGGACCGAGTTGATCCAGCAGGTGGAGACCCTAAATAACCAGGTGGGGGAGAAGGCCCATCGGGCCATCGAGCTGCTGAAGGAACGGGATCGCCTGCTGCACGAGAACATCGATCTGGAGCCCTACCGGGGCCGGGCTCAGGATCTGGAGAAGGCGCTGACGGCCAAGGAGGAGGCGTTCGCCAGCTGCCAGCAGGAACGCGATTCGGCCCAGCAGGCCCAAGAGCAGCTCAACACCACCATCGAGGGACTCGTGGAGCAGCACTCCCGTCTGGAGGGCCTGCATCAGTCAGCCCAGCTGGATGGCGCCGGCTACAAGGAGAAGGCCCACACCTTCCAGTTGGAACTCGCGGGTCTCGAGGCCACCATGCGTGGCCAGGGCCGGGATCTGGCGGAGCTGGGCATCCAGCTGCGGCAACGGGAAAGCGAGTTGGAGGCCAGCCAGGCGCTGGTGCTGGAACGGGATCAGCAACTGCTGGCCAAGGAGGAGATTCTCCATCAGCACCTCAATGAGATCTCCCGCCTGACCGCCCAACTGGTCGCCCTGCGCCAGGAATTCGACGAAACGACCATCCAGCACGAAGGGGAGAAGCTCGAGCTGATGAACGGCGTGGATCAGAAGGAGGCTGAAATCGCCCGCCTGCAACAAGCGCTGGCGGAGCACCAGGATGCCCACGCCGGGCTGGAGCGGGAGAAGCAGTCCCTCCATGGCCAGATCTCGGAACACCGGGACCGGCTGCAGAATCTGGATGGCCTGCTGACGGAGATCCAGGACCAGCTCCGCCGCGGGTCCGATCTCGCCCGGGGCTGACGGCCGTGCCCCTATTCTCGATCCTGGCCTGCGCCACCCTTATCCTCATTAGCGCCTTCCTCGTCCTGGCCGAGTTCGCCGCCGTGCGCGTGCGCGAAACCCAGCTGGAGGCACTGGTGGAGGGGGATGTGCGCGCGCTGCGCGCGCTGGAGGTCCACCGCCACCTGTCCCACCACCTCTCCGCGGTTCAGGCGGGCATCGTGCTCTGCGCCCTGGCCCTGGGCGCTGTGGGCGAAGAGTTGTTCAGCCATGTCTTCCGAGGCCTCTTTGGCCAGTTGCCCTGGCCGCG
This sequence comes from Holophagales bacterium, assembly GCA_038320645.1. Lineage (GTDB taxonomy): Bacteria > Acidobacteriota > Holophagae > Holophagales > Holophagaceae > Geothrix. The sequence continues at coordinate 45,777 of JBBQEL010000020.1, forward strand.
GCTGGTGCTGCCACTCAGTTCGGGCCTGGCTCTATTGTTGATGACCACCCTGCATGTGGTCCTGGCCGAGCTGGTGCCCCGCAGCCTCGCCATCCGGGCCGCCGTGCCCTGGGCGCTGCGCACGGCGACGCCACTGCTGGCCTGGTCACGCCTGGTGCGGCCCCTCACTTGGGTACTCGTGCACCTGAGCCGGCTCGTGCTGCGGATCTTCGGCGTGCGCCCTGAGGCCGATGCGGAGGATCTGCTGCCGAGTGAGGCCGAGTTCCGCCGGATGCTCGAGCGCAGCCAGGCGACCGGCCACCTCGAGCTGGACCGCAAGGAACTCATCGAAAACCTCTTCGATTTCAGCCGCCGCACGGTGAAGGAGATCGCTGTGCCCCGGGCTCAGGTGGTGTGTTTCGACCTCCACCGCAGCCTCGAGGCGAACCTCGCCCTGGCCCGTAGCACGCCGCACACCCGCATCCCGCTGGTAGAGGGCGACCTCGACCGCGTGGTGGGCATCATTCACCTGAAGGAACTGCTCTGGGCGCTCCAGGAGCAGCCGGCGCCACTGGATTTGCGCACCCTGGCCCGGCCCGCCTTCTTCGTGCCCGAGATGAAGCCCATCCAGGGTCTGCTGCTGGAGATCCAGCAGCGCAAGCAGCACCTCGCCCTGGTGGTGAACGAGCACGGCGGCGTGGACGGCCTGGTGACGCTGGAGGATGTCCTCGAAGAGCTGGTGGGCGAGATCCAGGACGAGTTCGACCGCGAGGCCATCCAGCTCCACAAGACCCGCGGTGGCGCCTGGCTGGCCCAGGGCAATGTCACGCTTGAGCAGCTGGTGGATCACCTGCAGTTGAACCTCGAGGCCGAAGCCGGTTCAGTGAGCCTGGGCGGCTTCTTCCAGGAGCGTCTGGGTCGCGTGCTGCGGCCCGGTGATGAGCTGCGCCTGCAGGGCTGGCGCATCCGCGTGCTGGCCATGCGTGGGCTGGCGCCCGGTCAGTTCCTGCTCAAGCCCCTGCCGCCGGAAGCGGGCTCCGATGAGCGCGATGGCTGAACGCCTTGAAGGTTTCCTCCTGGCCGCGGGCCTGGGGGTGCGCATGGGGGCGCTGAGCCAATGCCTGCCGAAGCCGGCCTGGACGCTCCGTGGGAAACCGCTGCTCCAGTGGGGTGCCGAGGCCCTGCGTGGCGCGGGCCTCACTCGCCTCGCCTGCAACGCCCACCTGCACCCAGAGGCCGTGCGGACCGTGGCCGGCGGCCTCGAGGTCTGCGTGGAACCGCAGCTGCTGGGCAGTGCCGGGGGCCTGCTGCACGCGCGGGGTCGGATCGCCACCGAACTGCTCACCTGGAATGCCGATGTGTGGGCCGAGGCCGTGCCTTTCGATCTGCTGCGCGAACGCCACCGCGCAGCCCGCGCCACCCTGAGCTGGCTGCTCATCCCCCATCCGGGCGGCGCCTGGAATCCGGTGTGGATGGACGCAGCAAACCGGGTGCTGCCCAAGGGCGTGGTGGGTCCCCAGGGCCCCTTCCACTTCACCGGCGCCGCCGCCTGGTCGCCCGAAGCCCTGGCCCTGCTGCCCGATGGCCCCAGCGAGGTGAACGATCTGCGTCCCCTGCTGCCGCTGCATTTCGGCGTGGTGACCGAGCCGTTCCCCTGGCGCGAGGTGGGCACCGCCGATGCGCTCATCCAGGCCGCCGCTGAGCTGGCCCCCGATCAGGAAGGTCGCCTGCCCGGGTGCTATGTGCATCCCAATGCGAAACCGGCCGGCCGCCTCACCCGCTGCGTCCTCGGCCCTGGCGCCGCACCACCACCCTCCATCACCGATGCCGATGCCCTCTGGTTCGAGGAACACGGGAACCAGGTGCGCTTGGGAGTACCCTGATCGGATGGATCCCCGCATTCTGAACGCCCTGGATCGCTGGAACCTCACGAACCCCCTGCCGCTGGCGGGTGACGCGGGGGCACGACAGTACTTCCGGGTGCACCACGCGCAGCTGGGCACGGCCCTGGTGGTGCTGCACCCGCTGGATACGCTGGAGCGGGCCGACGACAGCTACTTCGAATTCCGTGCCCTGCAGGCCTACCTGGATCCCTTGCTGCGGGTTCCCACCATCCTGCAGTGCGACGATCCTGACCGCTGCCTGTTGGTGGAGGATCTGGGCGATATCACGCTCGAATGCCGCCTGGTCAGCCATCCCGAGGAGGAACTGGCCTGGGCCCAGAAGGCAGGCTGGCTGCTCACCACATTAGCCGGGCCGCTCACCCTGGGCGCACCGGGCCACGCCTTCTTCATGCAGCGCTCGTTCGACGAGGCCAAGTTCATTTTCGAGTGGGAATACTGCCGCGTGAATTTCTTCCAGGACTTCCTGCAGAAGGATCCGCCCCGCTGGCTGGACCGCATGATGGAAGAAGCGCACCTCAGCCTGGAGACCCGGGCCCACTTCTTCGCCCACCGCGATCTCCATGTGCGCAACCTGATGGTGCACGGCGACCGGCTGGTGGTGATCGATTTCCAGGATGCCCGCCGTGGCGCCGCCACCTACGATCTGGCCAGTCTGCGCTACGACGCCTACTGGGACTGGTCCCGGGAGGCCGCCCGGGCGCTCCTCGAGCCCCTGCAGCACGAACTGGGCTGGAACCACGAAGCCATGCTAGAGGAACTGACTCTCAGCGCCCTCCAGCGCAACTTCAAGGCCCTCGGGACCTTCGGCCACCAGCTCGTACACAGGAAGAAGGCCCACTTCGCCCCCGCCGTTCCCCGCACCCTGCGCCACCTCAAGAGCCACTTCCAGCGCATGAACCACCAGGACGGCGTCCTCGCCATCGAGCACATGCTGCGGTTGGCGGAGGAAAGGTTGTTGAAGGGGTAGGGGGCCCATCGTCCGCATCAGGTTTGCCAGTCCGGAGGAGCCACCATGCCGAGTGTCGTGTCACCGCAGCAGATGGCCGCAGCCCTCACCGAGCTCTGGTCGCCACGCGTGATCGGGGAAGTCGACGACGCCTACATCAAGGTCGCCAAGATTCAAGGATCGCTGGCCTGGCACAGCCACGATGCAGAGGATGAACTGTTCCTCGTGCTGAAGGGGCGGCTGCGCATCGAGATGGAAGCCCGCACGGTTGATCTTGGCGAAGGTGAACTGTTCATCGTGCCCAAGGGGGTTCGCCACAATCCCATTGCCGAGGAAGAGTGCCAGCTTCTCCTCATCGAGCGCAAATCCGCGCTGCATACGGGGACGGTTCTCACCGAAAAAACCCGGTCCCTGGCCGAGCAACTGCGCCCGCTATGAGCCTGAGGACATCCAGCGATATCTATGCCGCCGAAGCGGCCAGGGGCTGGCTGCCGTGGGGCGCCCTAGCGCCACTGCTGGGACTGCTCTTCGTGGTGGTCAGCCTGCTTGCGGGCACCTGGCTGCTGGAGTTGATCGTTCGCCTGGATGCGAAGGGGAATCCAGTCAGTCCCACCGGCCTGATGGCATTCACCCTTGTACCGTTTGGTTTGCTGCTCGCTCTGTTGCTGAGCTGGGTGCGGTTCATCGAAGGCCGTTCACCGGCTTCAATGGGTCTTACCGGTGCTCACCAGGTCCGCGCGTTTCTGCGCGGCCACGCGCTGGGAATGGCCGGTATCCTCGGCATCCTCGCGGTGATCTGGCTGGCGGGTGGGTTCGCTGCACCCGCCTACGCCAAGGCCTGGTCGACACCCACTTCGCTGCTGGCCATTGGCCTGTTGCTGCCCTGTTTCGCGCTGCAATCCAGCGTCGAGGAGTTGCTGTTTCGGGGCTGGTTGCTGTCCCTGCTGGCGAAAAAATTCAACGCGGTGGCTGGCGTCCTGTCGAGCTCGGCGCTCTTCACGCTGCTGCATTTCAATCGAGGGCAATCCTGGCTGGCCACCGTCAGCACGTTCCTGTTCGGCGTGTTCTGCTGTGGCTGGGCACTCAAGTCGCGCAGCGTGCTCGGCGTCATGGGTTGGCATTCGGGCTGGAACTGGCTGCTCGCAGTCGGGTTCGGTCTGCCTTTGACGGGCCTTGATGTGGGCATCCCTTCGCTGCTGGTGGAGCTGAAGCCCGTGGGCGCGCCTTGGCTGACCGGGGGCGCGCAGGGGCCCGAGGGCAGTGTGGTCTGCATCGGTTACTTCCTGGGCGCCACGGCCTGGCTGCTGTTCTCAGCGCGGGGGAAGCCAGCTGCCCAGACGGCGTGCAACCCCGAAACCCGCCCAGAATCCCTGAGATAGACTGTCTGCCACTCCCCTCTGGTCGATCTGTTCCCCGCGTCTCCGCGCGTGGTCCTGCCGCCATCCAGCGGTATTCCGGGAGAGGTCATGGCCAGCTTGCGATCCCTTGGTTCCCTCCTTTGGTGGTTGGCTTCTGACCTCTGTGCCCAGGCACCGCAGTCCACGCTGCCCAGCGAGACGCCCGCCGAGTTCAAGGTGGCGTCCGATAGCTGGGATTATGTCCGCCGCGAGGCGATGGTCCCCA
>JBBQEL010000021.1:0-46606 GCA_038320645.1 Holophagales bacterium
GGGTCTTCTGCTTCTCTTTTGGCCGCATCTGTACACCGAGAATCGAGGGGTCGTCCCTATCAATCTGGTGTTTCAGAGAGCCCATAAGTTCCATTATATTGTTGCAAAAGAATGGGTTGAGACTTTTTCAAGGCCGACGACTTCTCTTTTTGGTGGGTTGATGATGCGGATCACCCCCCCCCCCAGCCTCCAAGTCAAGACTATACCTCTTCCTTTACCCATATTTCCCAGGGGTCTGGCGCCGGTTCGCGCGTCTGAAGCCTCTCCCTCAGAGCTGCATCACCACGCCGGGCAGCTTCTGGATGGCTTCCCGCAGAGGGGTCTCGGCCTGGTCGTCGGGCAGGGTGATCCAGAAGGTGTAGCTGATGAAGGCACCTTTGCAGTTGGCCGAGTGCTGCTCGTCGCCTTCGGCCTGGGCCCCCAGGTGAGCGAGGATGAGCTCGATCACCATGTCGGGGCGCAGTTCCTCCTGGCGCCCGATGATCTTCATGGGCACCCGGACCGGGTAGGTGATCTCAGGCCGACGGCAGGCTTCATCCATCCGCCCATTGTCCCCTGCTTTCCCCTATCTCTCAATGCGCAGCATGGAGAGCCCGTCGACCGCTAGCCGACTTCGATCTCTCTGAGATCCTTGCCGGGCTTGAAGCGGATGCTCTTGCCCTTGGGGATCTGGACGCTGGCGCCGGTCTTGATGTTCCGGCCCATGCCGCGCTTGCGCGGGCGGGGCTCGAAGACGCCGAACCCCCGGATTTCGATGCGATGTCCGTTGAGGAGGGCATCCTTCAACCGCTCGGTCAGCAGGTCCACCACCTGGAGGGCGGTGGCCCGGGAGCAGGGGTGCACCTTCATCAACGAATTGGCGATGTCGATCTTGATCATCGGCGACCTCAGGGCGTGGGTGGGAAAGCCAGGATAGGGGAATAGCGGCTAGCGTGCCAGGGTGATTTTCACATCGGTCGTGGGAGGCATGGCCATTGGCATCCCGGGGGCCGGGGAGAGGATCGGTGGGGCCGAGGGGGCGCCGCCGGACTCCCGGCCGCCGCCCTGGGCGATGGACATGCCGCGTTCCATGTTGGCCTTGGCCATGTCGGAAGTGGCCATGACGCCTTCGAGGCGGAGTTTGAACTCCCCGACGTTGGTGGCCCGGAGCAGAGCCTCCTCTTCGGTGATGAGGCCCTGGCCGAGCAGGAAGTATAGGCTCTGGTCGAAGGTCTGCATGCCGTACTGGGCCGTGCCGGAGGAGATCACATCCTTCAGCATCTTGGTCTTGTCCTTGTCCTCGATGCAGGTGCGGACGGTTTCGGTGGTCACCATGACCTCCACGGCGGGCACGCGGCCCTGGCCGTCCGCCCGGGGCACCAGGCGCTGGGAGATGATGCCCTTGAGCACCGCCGCCAGCTGCAGGCGGATCTGCTTCTGATGGTGCGGGGGGAACACCGAGATGACGCGGTTGATGGTCTCCGTGGCGTCAAGGGTGTGCAGGGTGCTGAAGACCAGATGGCCGGTCTCGGCCGCGTGCAGGGCGGTTTCGATGGTCTCCAGATCGCGCATCTCACCCACGAGGATCACGTCGGGATCCTGGCGGAGGGCGGCACGCAGGGCCGAGGAGAAGGTGCGGCAATCGGCCTCCACCTCACGCTGATTCACGATGCTGAGGTTGTCCCGGTGGAGGTACTCGATGGGGTCCTCGATGGTGAGGATGTGTTCGGTGCGGGTGGCGTTGATTAGATCGATCATCGCCGCCAGGGTGGTGGATTTGCCGGAACCCGTGGTGCCGGTCACGAGGACCAGGCCCCGCTGCTCCTGGCAGATCGTTTTGAGGACCTTCGGCAGCATCAGGTCGTCAATGGTGTAGATCTTCCGCGGGATCACGCGGAGCACCAGGCCCACGGTGCCGCGCTGGTTGAAGATGTTGCAGCGGAAACGGCCCAGGCTCGGCACCGAGTAGGCGATGTCGAGGTCGAAGTTCTCCTTGAATTTCCCCTTCTGCTTGTCGCTGGCCATGATCGCGTAGGCCATGGCGATGGTGTCTTCCTGCACCAGCCGCTTGAACTGGGTCATTGGGGTCAGCTTGCCCCGGATGCGGGCGATGGGATGGTTCCCGACCTTGAGATGGAGGTCGCTGGCGCCCTGCTCGCAGACCACGGTGAGCAGTTCGTTGATGTGCATGGAGAACTCCAGGAACGGTGGGCCTAATCTTAGACCCCTGCCGTGACAATGGAAGGGGTTGCGAATAGGACTCGGAAATGGCCGGGTTCTCTGGTAAAATCGAGGGTTCTGCCCGGTCTATGCTCTGGGCGCCCCGGGAGCCAGATGACCCCCCTAGAGAAGATCCGCAACCTCGCCATCATCGCCCATGTCGATCACGGCAAGACCACCCTCGTCGATGCCCTGTTCAAGGGCGCCCATATGTTCCGGGACAACCAGCGCGTCCAGGAACGGGCCATGGACAGCAATGACCAGGAGCGCGAACGCGGCATCACCATCCTGGCCAAGACGACCTCGCTGCACTGGGGCGGTTACCGCTTCAACATCGTGGACACCCCTGGCCACGCCGACTTCGGCGGTGAAGTGGAGCGCGTGCTGAGCATGGTGGATTCGGTGCTGCTGGTGGTGGATGCCTTCGACGGCCCCATGCCCCAGACCAAGTTCGTCACCCGGAAGGCCCTGGCCCTGGGGCTGCGGCCCATCGTGGTCATCAACAAGGTGGACCGTCCCGGCGCCCGCCCCGTGTGGACCCAGGACCAGGTCTTTGACCTGCTCATCGAGCTGGGCGCCACTGAAGAGCAGCTGGATTTCCCCTGCGTTTTCGCCAGCGCCAAGATGGGTTATGCCATGCTGGACATGAATGACGCCAGCGAGAACCTGGACCCCCTCTTCGATACCATCGTCAAGCATTGCCCGCACCCCATTGGCAGTCCCGACGCGCCCCTGCAGATGCTCGTCACCCTCATGGACTGGAGCGACTTCGTCGGCCAGATCGGCATCGGCCGCATCGTGAACGGGCGCATCAAGGTGGGCGACCAGGTGAGCCTGATCAAGCGGGATGGCACCATCCAGCCGCAGAAGATCTCCCAGCTCTACGGTTTCGAAGGCCTCACCCGCGTCCAGCTGCAGGAAGGCAGCGCTGGCGAAATCGTCGCCATCGCCGGCATCGACGACATCCGTGTGGGCGAGACCATCGCAGACGCGGCCAACCCGACGGCCCTGGAATACGTGGACATCGACGAACCCACCATCTCCATGATGTTCATGGTGAATGCCGGGCCCTTCGCCGGCCAGGATGGCAAGTACATCCAGAGCCGCCGCATCCGCGAGCGCCTCATGAAGGAACTGCAGCACAACGTGGCCCTGCGGGTGGAGGATACGGAGACTCCCGATTCCTTCAAGGTGAGCGGCCGCGGTGAGCTCCACCTTTCGGTGCTCATCGAAAGCATGCGCCGCGAGGGCTTCGAGCTTTGCGTGAGCCGTCCCGAGGTCATCCTCCACTTCAACGAGCAGGGCGAAAAATTCGAGCCCTACGAAGATGTCACCATCGACATCCCCGAAGCCTACATGGGCGTCACCATGGAACACATGGGCAACCGGAAGGCCGAGATGCAGGACATGGCCAACGAAGGTGGGCGACTGCGCCTGCACTTCAAGATCCCAAGCCGCGGCCTCATCGGCTTCCGTAACGAGTTCATGACCGATACCCGCGGGGAAGGCATCATCCACAGCCTCTTTAGTCACTACGGCCCCCACAAGGGCGAACTGACGAGCCGCAAGAACGGTGTGCTCATCAGCATGGAAACCTGCGAGGCCGTGGGCTTCGCCCTCATGAATCTTGAGGAGCGCGGCGTCATCTTCATCCACCCCGGCACCAAGTGCTACGAGGGCATGATCGTTGGCGAGCACGCCCGCGAGAACGATCTGGTCGTGAATGTGGCGAAGGCCAAGAAGCTTTCCAATATGCGCTCCAGCGGCAGCGATGACGCCACCCGCATCACCCCGCCCCGGGATCACACCCTGGAGCAGGCGCTCGAGTACATCGAGATCGACGAGCTGGTGGAGGTCACCCCCAACTTCATCCGCATGCGCAAGCGCGTGCTCGACAGCAACGATCGGAAAAAGTCGGAAAAGCGATCAGATAGCTAGCCGGTTCCCTGCTCTTGTTCCTGTTTTGCGGGCGGCCAGTTGGCTGCCCGCAACAGTTAAGGCGCAGTGGCAACCCCGAAAGCCGAGGGAGGAGCGGTACGGACCTCCCTCCCTCCGGGCGGAGGCACGATCGTTCCTGCTGGCAATCTGGTGATACAAAGGGAGCATGGGCATCCCTGGGGACGGAATGGCGGAAGAACAGGCAGCAGTCAGGGCCTATGCTGCCCCCCCCCATTCCAGTTTCTGGCAGAAACTCGGCCCGGGGGGCGCGACCTCGCTCGGTCTGGCCATGGGCTCATGCCTGCTGCTTCTGGGGATTCCCTGGCTGGTTCGTCTCCGCCAGGTGCTGCAGGGGGCGGCCGGTGACGCACCTGGGCCGGCGGATGCGATCCTCGTGCTGGGGCGGCTGCTGGAGGGGGATGACCTCACGCCGGTCTTCGAGGCGCGACTGGCCCACGCCGAGTCCCTTTGGCGGCAGGGGTTCGCTTCGCGCATCTTCGTGGCCGGTGGGATCACCGGGTCCGCGGCGCGGAGCGAAGCCGGAGCGGGCCGGGACTGGCTGCTGGTCCGCGGCGTGCCCGAATCGGCGCTCCTGGTGGAGGACCGCAGCCAGCACACCCTGGAGAACCTGTTCAATGTCCGTATCCAGATGCGCCAGGCTGGCTGGCGGACCCTGCTGCTCATCACGGATCCCCTGCACCTGGCCCGGGCCGGGGCCACGGCCCGGGGCCTGGACCTGGCCGTACGCTGCTGTCCCGCGCCAGATGCGCCGCCGGGGCGCGCCTCCTCCGGCTGGTGGGTCCGGGCCGCCGGAGAGGCCTTCCTGCTGCACTGGTACCACACCGGGATGCTCTACACCCGCCTGATCGGGAGTGAGCGGCAGCTCAAACGGGTTACCTGAGGCGCCGTCCCTGGCGACCATCCCATAGCCCAGCTGGGCCGGCGAACTGGCTCAGCGCCGGATGCTCCTGGTCAGGATCACCAGCGAGGTGGGGCTGAGGAAGCTGCGGTCCTTGCCGTCCTTCGGAAAGTGCACATGGATTGGAAAATCATCCCCATCGGCCCACAGCTTGAGGTGGAAGGGCTCTCACGTCTGGACTCTGGCCGCCGCCACGGTCCAGGTGGCCCGGCTATAGGGAGTGTCCTGCTCCAGCTTGAGTTCCAGTGCCTCGGCGGATTCTAAGCGATAGCTCCGCCGACCGTCCGCGTTGGGCATTTCAAGGACAAACTGCCACCGCCCATCCGGGAGGTGGTTCAGCATGCCGCGGAGGCCAGGGTAGCCCCGGAGGTGAGTCGGAGTGTGATCTGGTGTGAGGCAGGCGACCAGGGTCACGAGGGGCAGGGCGGAAAGGTGGCGGCGCATAACGAGAGCATGCGCGATGATGGAGCCATGGCCGGTCACCTCATCCTCGTCCCCACGCCCATTGGCAATCTCGGTGATCTCACGGACCGGGCGAAGGAATCCCTCGCCGGAGCGGACCTGGTGGCCTGCGAAGACACCCGCCGCACAGGGGGGCTGCTGAAGCATCTGGGGATCGACAAGCCGTTGCTGCGCTTCGATGATCACGCGAGCGCTGCGGCCTTTGAACGCCTGGGTCTGGAGTTGCTGTCGGGCCGCACCGTGGCCTACTGCAGTGACGCGGGGATGCCTGGCATCAATGACCCGGGCTTCGAGATCGCCCGGATGGCCCGGGCGGCCGGCGCCAAGGTCACGGTGCTGCCCGGCGCGTCCGCCGTGCTGCTGGCGGTGGTGGCTTCGGGCCTGCCCTGCCATGCGTTCGGCTTTCGGGGCTACCTGCCGAACCGCAGCGAGCCGCGGCGCACGCTGCTGAAAAAGCTCGGCACTGAAGAGGAGACCGTCGTGGTCTTCGAAACGCCGCATCGCATCCATGAAACCCTGTCGGATCTCGAAGAGCTGCTGCCCGACCGCGAGATCGCCCTGGGCCGCGAGCTGACCAAGCTGCATGAGACCTGGTACCGCGGCACTCCCGCCCAGGTGAAGGTGCAGCTGGGCCGGGAGGATCGCGGCGAGATGGTGCTGGTGCTGGCCGGAGCCAGTGCCAAGCGGCTGGTGACGGAGGTGGTGCCGGACTTTGAAGGTGGCGAGCTGCCCGCCTGGGCCCAGGCCTATCTGGCCGCCGCACGGGAAGGGGGCATGACTTTGAGAGAAGCCGTCAAACCCCTGGCCAAGCACCTGGGCGTCTCCGCCTCCGACATCTACCGGCTGGCCGTCGAAGGCTGAGCCCAGGCTCTGAGCGTGGGAAGCAAGCAAAGATTTGAACCGCTGAGGGTGCAGAGCAAGGACAAAAGGATTTTGCCGGTGACGCACGGTGATGGACGGGGCTAAAGCAGGTCGGGGCTCAATCTCGCATGGACAGAGCCCATGCCTGGGTGGGAACGGCCCCAGCACCGTTCGCAAGCAGTTCCGATCAAGACCAGCATGCCGCTCGCGCCCTCTGGGCAGATGCTCCAAGCCGGATCGATGTCCCAGCCATTCTCTCTGTCCTCTGTGGTTCTCTGTGCCCTTCTGGGCGGAGGGCATGGCGCCGTGGCCCTGGCTGCCACGGCCCTGCTGGTGCCCCTGAGCACCGGCGTGGTGGCGATGCGGACAGGTCAGCGCGGCTGATCGGCCACCAGGTCCTCGGCGGCGCGGGCGAGGTAGCCCTCCAGGAGGTTGGGGATCTGGCCCGGCGTGAGCGGGCCGTGGACTTCGTCGCCGATCATCACCACGGGCGCGAGCCCGCAGGTGCCGACGCAACGGGTGCTTTCCAGGCTGAAGATGCCATCCTTGCTGGTCTCGCCGAAGCGGATGCCCAGTTCATCCGTGAGCTTCTGGGCGACCTTCTCGGCGCCCTTCACATAGCAGGCGGTGCCAAGGCAGACATTGATGAGGTACTTGCCGCGGGGCTGGAGGCGGAAGTAGTGGTAGAAGGTGGCCACCCCCGTGACTTTGGCCAGGGGGATCTGCATGAGCTGGGCGACGGCCTCCAGGTGGCCGGGGCTCAGGTAGCCGTAGTGGCCCTGCACCATGTGGAGGGTGGCAATGAGCATGCTTTCGCTGTGGTCTTGGCTCTGGTTGCCGTCGATGAAGGCGAGGACATCTTCCGGCAGCATGGCGCGGTAGCCACGCTCCAGTTCGGCCCAGTTGTCGGTGTTCTGGCAGCAGGCGCTCATCGGATCCCCCGAGGTGTGCGGGCGGTGTAGTGCGTGTGCAGGAGCTCATGGGCCTTGGGCCCGAGGGGCTCGCCCAGGAAGTCGGCGTACAGCTTCTGGATGTCGGGATTGTCGTGGCTGCAGCGGAGGGTCTTGCCCGAATCGATGCTGTAGAGGGCATTGGCGCGGGCCTTGGCCAGGTCGCGGTTCATGGTGTAGGTCCCGATGGGCGGGTAGGGCTGGCCGCCGCCGCAGATGCAACCGCCAGGACAGGCCATGATCTCGATCAGGTGGTAGTCCTTCTCACCCCGCTTGACGGCATCCAGCAGCACCTTCGCGTTCTGGAGCCCGTTGGCCACTGCCACGTTGATGGTGGTGCCGGCCAGGGTCACGGAGGTTTCGCGAATTTCGCCCGTGACGCCGCGCACCTCAGTGAGTTCAAGGTTGCCGAGGTTCTTGCCCGTCAACTTGAAGGCCGCCGTGCGCAGAGCCGCCTCCATCACGCCGCCGGTGGCCCCAAAGATGTCGCCAGCGCCAGAGGAGGTGCCCAGGGGATGGTCGAAGTCGCTGTCCGGCAGCTTCTGGAAGTCGATGCCGTAGGACTTGATCATCTGCGCCAGTTCGCGGGTGGTGATGACCGCGTCGGTGGTGGGCACGCCATCCAGCTGATGCTCCGGCCGTGCCGCTTCGAACTTCTTCGCCACGCAGGGCATGACGGAGACCACGTAGACATCCTTGGGGTCCAACCCCTTCTGCTGGGCGTAGTAGGTCTTGATGAGGGTGGATTGCATCTGCATCGGGCTCTTGCAGCTCGACATGTGGGGGATCATCTCAGGGTAGAACTTCTCCAGGAAGCTGACCCAGCCAGGGCTGCATGAGGTGAGCAGGGGCAGGGGGCCGCCGCCCTCCAGGCGCTTCAGCAGCTCGTGGGCCTCTTCCATGATGGTGAGATCCGCGCTGAAGTTGACGTCGAAGATGGCGTCGAAACCCATGCGGCGCAGGGCCGTGACCATTTTCCCGGTGACGGGCGTGCCCACAGGCAGGCCGAAGGCCTCTCCCAGCGCAGCGCGGATGGCCGGGGCGGTGGTGACCACGACATGCTTTTCGGTGCGCCGATAGCCCAGGGCCTTCCAGACCCGCTCGGTGTGATCCTGTTCCAGGAAGGCGGCGGTGGGGCAGACGCTGACGCACTGGCCACACTGGATGCAGGCGCTTTCGTCCATGGGGCCGAGATTGGCCGGGCCCACCACTGTGGTGAACCCGCGACCATGCTGGCTCAGGTTGAAGACACCCTGGACTTCGCCACAGACGCGGATGCAGCGCCCGCAGAGGATGCACTTCTCGGCGTTGCGAACCACGGAGGCGCTGGCGTCATCGATGGGGAACTGCTTGCGCTTGCCTTCGAAGAGCCGTTCCCGGACGCCCATGCGATAGGACAGATTCTGCAGCTCGCAATTGCCATCCCGGTCACAGGTCTGGCAATCCTTCGGATGGTTGTCCAGCAGCAGCTCGACGATGTCGCGGCGGGCCTGCCGGATCATCGGGCTGTTGGTCTGCACCTCCATGCCTTCCCAGGCCGTGGTGGCGCAGGAGGCCAGGCCGTGGTCGAAGCCCTCGACCGCCACCACGCAGACGCGGCAGTTGCCTTCGAGGCTGAGGTCCGGGTGGTAGCAGAGGCGTGGGATGTGAATGCCGATCTTCTCGGCCGCATCCATGACCGTGGTGCCGGCCGGCACCAGGATGGACTCGCCGTCGATCTTGAGGCTGATCATCTGGGACATGACGGCTCCTACACCCGGTCGATGGCGGCGAACTTGCAGACGTCGAAGCAGTTTCCGCACTTGATGCAGGCGGCCTGGTCGATCACATGGGCCTCCTTGCGGGCGCCGGTGATGCATTCAACCGGGCAGTTGCGGTCGCAGATGGTGCAGCCGATGCACTTCTCCGCGTTGATCTCGTAGCGGATCAGGGCCACGCACTTCTTGGCCGGGCAGTGCTTGTCCTGGATGTGGGCCAGGTACTCCGCGCGGAAGTGCTTGATGCTGGAGAGCACCGGATTGGGCGCGGCGCGGCCGAGCCCGCACAGGCTGGTGCGCTGGCAGAGCCGCGACAGGCGATGGAGCTTGTCGAGATCTTCCAGGACGCCCTTGCCCTGGGTGATGCGCTCGAGGATCTCGAGGATGCGCGTGGTGCCTTCGCGGCAGGGGGTGCACTTGCCGCAGCTCTCCTCCTGGCTGAAGGCCATGTAGAACTTGGCGATGTCGACCATGCAGTCGTCCTCGCTGAGGACGATCATGCCGCCGGAGCCCATGATGGAGCCGGCCTTCTGCAGGGGCTCGAAATCCACTTCCATGTCCTGCATGGAGGCCGGGATGAAGCCGCCCGCGGGGCCGCCGGTCTGGATGGCCTTCAGCTGCTTGCCGCCCGACACGCCGCCGCCGATGTCGTTGACAATGCGGGACAGGCTGGTGCCCAGCGGCACTTCCACCAGGCCGGTGTGCCGGACCTTCCCGGCCAGGGCGAAGACCTTGGTGCCCCCGCTCTTCTCAGTGCCGATGCGGGCGTACCAGTCGCCGCTGAAGCGCACGATGGCCGAGACATTCGCGAAGGTCTCGACGTTGTTGATGACTGTGGGATGCCCCCAGAGGCCACGATCCGTGGGGTAGGGCGGCCGGACCTTCGGCTGGCCGCGTTCGCCCTCGATGGAGCGGATGAGGGCCGTCTCCTCGCCACAGACGAAGGCGCCGGCGCCCAGGCGGATCTCCAGATCAAAATCGAACCCTGAGCCCATGATGTCCGTGCCCAGCAAGCCGTTGGCCCGGCAGGTATCGATGGCGTGCTGGATGCGCCGGATGGCCAGCGGGTACTCGGCGCGAATGTAGAAGAAGCCCTTCTGCGCGCCGATGGCGAACCCGCCGATGATCATGCCCTCGACGATGTTGAAGGGATCGCTCTCGAGCATCGAGCGATCCATGAAAGCGCCGGGATCGCCCTCGTCGCCGTTGCAGATGATGAAGCGCGTGGTGTCCGCCTGTTTCCGTGCGAAGCCCCACTTGGTGCCAGTGAGGAACCCACCGCCGCCTCGCCCCCGCAGGCGGGCCTTGGTCATCTCATTGACCACCCACTCGGGCTCCCCGCGTTCCAGCACTGCGGCCAGGGCCTTGAAGCCATCGAACCCCACGTATTCGTCCAGGCTGTCGGGATCCACCACACCGGCGTTGCGGAGGGCGATGCGGCTCTGGCGGTTGAAGAAGGCCACATCGCCGTAGCGCTCCAGGAATTCCAGGGCGATGGGTTCTTCCAGGACCCGCAGCCGTTCCACCACCCGGCCCTCGGCCACATGGATGGCAAGGAGGTCCGCGAGATCTTCCTCGCGGGTGATGCGGTAGAGCACCTTTTCGGGCCGGGCGAGGACATAGGTGGCAGGCGCCCCACCGGCCAGGCTGCAGACGCCGAAACAGCTGGCAGCGGCCACATGCACCTGGTGCGGCTCGATGCCCCGCGCCGCCAACATGGCGTTGAAGCGGTCCCGCAGACTCTCGCCACCTGGCCGCTGGCAGCGGGACCCCTCGCAGAACAGGAACTCCCGCTCGGGCATCACCTCAGTGCTGTGGTCCAGCACATGCTTCATGATGGGTGTGCCGCCCTGGATGTGCTCGATGAAGATGCGGTGGACCAGGTCGCGGTTCACGCGCTCGTACTTCACGGGGATCTGGCCGGGTAACTGTACGCCGAGGATGGGTTCCCGCGAGCAGCGCCCGGTGCAGCCCGTGCGGTGGATGATGATGTCCTTCCGGCCCGAGGCGCGGATGTGGCGCACGAACTCCTCGGCCACCGCCTGGGATCCCGCCGCGTGCTCGCAGGTGGCCGAACCCACCTGGACCAGGATCTTGTTGCCAAGATCCTGGTCCGCGAGGTTCTTGCCGACGCGATCGGCCATGGACCGATAGAAATCACGCACGGGGAGCGACATGGGATCTCCTGCGATCTGGCTGGATTCAGATGGCTTCAAGAAGCGCCGGCGGCGGCTGTGGGGGGGTGGGTCACCGCGCGCCGGGTACTCCCTACACAGAGAGTTTGCTAATTGATGACCAAATGGTCAATGATGGATGTCACGTCCTGGTTTTTTTGGCACGCTTCCCGGTTCCGCCCTCCAGGGCCCTTGCCTACCGTCCGGCCGAGGGCGCGGATGCGGCCTTCGAGGCAACCCCGGCAGACCGTTGCCGTTTCGTTCAGGCAGGCCTTGCCAGGGTAGATTTCGTAGCGGGCGCGGTAGGTCAGGGGCGTCACATTGGGCATCACCACGTTCGCCCCGCGCCTGAGGGCCAGTTCGCGGCCCTGCTCCCGATCCAGCGTGGCCAGGGCCGTGGTGCTGGGGATGTTCGCATCGGGGCAGACCAGGCGCGTCAGCGCCACGGCCTTGAGGGTGGTCAGCTCGTCGTTGGGGACCTGCTCCTGGGGCGGCGCGAGGAAGGCTCCCGCCGCGGGGCCGCCCAGGGGCGTCCGGGGGCTGGGCAGGAACGGCCCTACGCCGATCATGTCCATATCGAAGTCGCGGAACCGGAGGAGGTCCGCCGCCAGCGTGTCCCAGGTCTGCCCGGGAATGCCCACCATGACGCCCGTGCCGATCTCGTAGCCCATGGCCCGCATCCGCTCGAGCTGGGCGAAGCGGTCGCTGGGAATGCCGGGCAGGTTGGGATGGATGCGCCGGTAGAGCGCTGGATCGCTGGTCTCGAAACGCAGCAGGTAGCGATCCGCGCCAGCCTCCCGCCAGGCCCGCAGGTCATCGTCGTCCCGTTCGCCAAGAGAGAGCGTGACCGCCAGCGGCGTCTCGCGCTTGATGGCGCGGACGATGTCGGCGATGAAAGCCCCCGTCAGGCCAGGGTCTTCGCCGCCCTGGAGCACCACGCTGCCGTACCCGAGGGCATGGGCCTCGTGGGCACAGGCGAGAATTTCCGGCGCCGCCATGCGGAAGCGATCAAGGCCTGCGGACGGGGCCCTCAGGCCGCAGTAGAGGCAGTGGCGGATGCAGTGGCTGGAGACTTCGACCAGGCCCCGGAGGTGGACGGCATCGCCCACGTGGGCCCGGCGGACCCGGTCCGCGGCCGTCCAGAGTGGCTCCAGGGCGACCGGATCCGATTCCAGCAGCCACGCCTTCACACCGGCATGATCCAGACGGAAGGCGGGCTCCCTGTCAGTGCTGCAGCACATGCAGTGACTCCAGAGCTTCGGGGAAAGGGCGCAGGGCCCGCTCGAAGATCCCAAAGGAGTAGGCGATGGCCAGCCCGTAGTTGGTGATGGGGACGCCCGCGGCCTCACAGCGGTGGATGCGGGACAGCATCTCGCGGCGGTTGCCCATGCAGTTGCCGCAATGCACCACGAGCTTGTACGGCGACAGATCCGCGGGGAAGTCCCGGCCCTGGACGGTGTCAAACACCAACGGCGCGCCCGCCTTTTCGTTGAGCCACTTGGGGAGCTTCACGCGGCCGATATCCTCCTCTGTGGGATGGTGCGTGCAGCCTTCGGCCACCAGCACCCGGTCCCCGCCGCGGAGCGCATCGAGGGCCAGGGTGCCCCGCACCTGGGCGGCGAGATCACCCTGGAGACGGCTCATGAGGATGCTGAAGGAGGTCATGGGCACGGCCTCCGGCACATCCGCCGCCACGGAGCGGAAAGCCTGGGAATCCGTCACCACCAGGGCCGGCGGCCGGCGCAGGCTGGCCAGGGCCAGGGGGAGTTCACGGGCCTGGACCACCAGGGCGAGCCCCGCGCCATCCAGCACGTCCCGAATGGCCATGACCTGCGGCAGGATCAGGCGGCCCTTGGGTGCCGAGGCATCGATCGGCATCACCAGCAGGGCCACCTGGCCCGCCGGCACCAGGTCAGAGAGCAACTGCCGGGATTCGACGCGATCGCCAGGCGCCGCCTGCAGCAGCGCTTCGCGCAGGGCGTCGACCCCCTGGCCGTGCAGTGCCGAGACCGCCACCACGGCCACGCCTTCGAGGGCCGGCAGGGCGCGGTCGGAGGCCAGATCAGCCTTGTTCAACGCCACGACGATGGGGATGTTCCGGGCCCTCAGTTCGGCAAGCAGGGCGGCTTCGAAGGCCCCCCAGATCCCCTGCTCGGCCACGAGGATGCCAAGATCCACGCGTTCGAGGACGGCCCGGGACCGCGCGTTGCGGGCCGCGCCCAGGGTGCCGCCGTCATCCAGTCCCGCCGTATCCACGAACAGCACGGGGCCCAGGGGCAGCAGTTCCATGGGCTTTTCCACGGGATCCGTGGTGGTGCCGGGCTCGGCCGACACGATGGAGACCTGCTGCCGCGTGAGCGCGTTCAGCAGCGAGGACTTCCCCACATTCCGGCGGCCGAAGAGGCCGATGTGCAGGCGGAGGCTGCGCGGGGCGGGCGGCATCTCAGCAGAACACATCGCGCTCGCCCTCCCTCACCCGGGCCACCATGCCTTCGGCCAGGGTCCGGGCCTCGCCATCCAGCCCCTCCAGGCTCTCCACCAGCAGCTGCTTCGCGGCCTTGAGCGTGGCGGGGCTGGCGTGGTCGTCCATGTACTCCTGCAGGGTGGACAAGGCATTGGGATGGCAATGGGCCTTGATCTCGCCAGGCTTCGCGAGATCCATGAAATCGGCGCCCGTGCGTCCCATGCGGTAGCAGCTGGTGCAGAAGCTGGGGATGAAGCCGGTCTGCGCCAGATCCCGCACCACCTCGTCGAGGTCGCGGTGATCCCCCAGGGAGAATTGGGTGCCCCCAGCCAGGGAATCGTCCTCGTAACCGCCGGGATTGGTGCGGCTGCCGGCGCTGATCTGGCTGATGCCCAGGTCGAGGGCTTCGCGGCGCACTTCGGGCCGTTCGCGGGTGCTGAGGATCAGGCCCGTGTAGGGGACGGCCAGGCGAAGGATGGCGATGAGTTTCCTGAATTCGCCGTCGCTGACGGCGAAGGGCGGGGCCTCGCTGGTCGCCGAGCCTTCCGCGGGCTCGATGCGGGGCACGCTGATGGTGTGGGGCCCGCAGCCGAAGCGGTCCTCGAGGTGGCGGGTGTGCTGCATGAGCGCCAGCAACTCGAAGCGCCAGTCATGCAGTCCGAAGAGGGCGCCAATGCCCACATCGTCGATTCCCGCGAGCATGGCCCGGTCCATGCAGCCCAGGCGCCAATCGTAATCCGCCTTGAGGCCCCGGGGGTGCATCCGGGCATAGGTCTCCCGGTGGTAGGTTTCCTGGAACAGCTGATAGGTGCCGATGCCGGCCTCCTTCAAGCGCAGGAAATCCCCCACGCTGAGGGGGGCGATGTTCACGTTCACGCGGCGGATGTTGTCGGCGCCGTGGCGAACGGCGTACACCGTCCCGATGGCCGACAGGATGTAGTCGAGACCTTCTTTGGGATAGGCCTCCCCGGCCACCAGCACCAACCGCTTGTGGCCCTGGGCCAGCAGAAGGGCCACTTCGGCGGCGATCTCCTCCTGGGTCAGCGCCCGGCGAGGCAGTTCCCGGTTCGAGGCCCGGAAGGCGCAGTAGAGGCATTCGTTCGCGCAGAGGTTCGACACATAGAGCGGGGCGAACATCACGATGCGCTGGCCGTAGATCTGGTTCTTCACCCAGCGGGCGGTCTCGAACATCTCGTGCAGCAGGGCGGGATCCTGGACGGCCATGAGGGCAGGCAGATCCTGGTCAGCCAGTCCCTGCATCTCGCGGGCCTTGGCCAGGATGTCGCGGACCTGCGCGCTGTCCGCAGCGGCCGTCGCACTGAGCGTCAGACTGATGGAGGCCTCGTCCAAGGGGAATGCTTCTGTCTGGACACGCACGCAAGAACCTCCGCGGGGGAGCGCTTCAGGCAAAACATAACCCCCTGGTCCTCTTTAATCCACTCCCGAGGGACGGACCTTGATCACAACCGGCTGGATCTCCTGCCCGGGCCGTATCGGTGGAACGGGTCATGGGCCATTGGAGCATGGCCCTGGAGATTCCCTAGCGCACCACGCCGAACAACCCGCGCCAGCCTTCGAAGCGCACACCGCCTTCAACGCGGACGAGGGCCAGGCACTCGCTGCCGGGGTCGGCCTCGGGGCCGTGCCGGTAGCCCTGCTCGTGGGTGATCCAATCTCCGGGGCAGAGGTGGGCCGGTCCATCCTGCAGCCCACCGCAGAGCAGCACCGAGACCTCGAGGCCCAGGTGGTCATGGCGCGGCACGCTGCGCCCGCCCTGGAGTTTGGCCAGGCTCAATACCGCGCCGCTTTGCGGATCCTCCTGCAAGCGCGCGACCTGGCCCCCGCCCAGCCCCAGGCGGGACCAGGTCCAGTGGGAGGCCCCGGGCAGGTAGGGCCGAAGGGCTTCGATGGGATTCTTCGCCGGCGGGATGGCCTCTGCGCCGCTGTGGGCGGCTTGGCAGCCCTTGCAATAGCCCAGGTGAACGCGCAACAGGAGGGCGAGCAGGGGATCCCCATCGGGTCCCAAGGCGGACCAGTCGCTGGCGGCGGGATGGTGCTGAGGGCCGCAGGGGGCGCGACCTTCGCGCAGGGCCGAGAGGGCACCGGAAAGGGCGTGCTCGGCCCCTGCCGTCGGGGCCTGGGACCAGGCCCCGCGCAGCAGGGCGGGGGCCCGCTCGAAGGTTTCAAGAAAAACCTGACAGGGGGGGCAGAGGGCCAGATGGAGTTTCATCCCCAGCCAGTCGAAGGGGCCCAGGGCACCCTCCTCGTACTCGGTGAGCAGGGCGATGACCCGGGCGCAGCTGGGGATCAGCAGGGTCATCGGTTCTCCGCGGAGCGGGGGGCAAATTCGGGGAGCATGGCCCGCAGAGCCAGCCGGGCCCGGTGGACGCGTTGGCGGACGAGTTCACGGGTGAGGCCGAGGTGCCGGGCGATCTCGTCGGTGTTCCAGCCTTCGAGATCGCGCAGGACGAAGACGGCCCGCTGGTCGTCGGACAGCCGGTCGAGGCCGGCCCGGACCCGGGTCCTCAACTCCTCCTGTTCGACCTTCATCAGTGCCTCCGCATCCTCGCTCCAGTCCAGATTCATATCCGTGTTCATGTGATGCCCGTCGTCGCCAAAACGTGGCATCAGATCCTCGATGGCGTCCTCCCGGCGCCGGATGCGCTTCCGCCGGGCCATGAGCGCCTGGTTGACGCAGATGCGGTAGGCCCAGGTGCTGAACTTGCTGGCGCCCTGGAAGCCCGACAGCTCCCGGTGGAGGGTGAGGAGGGCATCCTGGAGGGCGTCCTGGCTTTCGGCTTCGTTCCCCAGAATGCGATCGATCACGCGGAACAGCATGCCCAGATGGGGGCGCACCAGGGCCTCGAAGGCCACAGGATCGCCCTGGGCGGCGGCCAGGACGAGCACCGAATCGGGGTGGAGCGGTCGGGTGAGGTCAGACATCTGCTGGCCTGGAGAGGCGGGGCAGACACAGGGTGAAGGCGGAACCCAGCCCGGGGCCGCGGCTGGAGGCTCTCACCTTGCCGCGATGCCGGGCGGTGATCTCCTTCACCAGGAACAGCCCGAGGCCGGTACCGGCCACCTGCCGGGTCATCTCGTCGCCCACGCGGAAAAACCGGTGGAAGACGCGGGGCAGATCCTTGGGGGAGAGACCCTGGCCCAGATCGCTGACCACGATCAGGATGTCGTCCCCGTCTGCATCCAGCGTGATCGTGGTCTGGCGGGGCTCGGCGGCGTACTTGAAGGCATTGGAGAGCAGGTTCTCGATGACGGTCGTCAGGGCCTTGGGATCGGCGTCGGCCCAGAGAGGATCGGGGGCGAACTCCAGCTTGAGTCCCAGGGCGCCGGGGCCCAACCGCTGATCCATGGCCTCGCAGACGCCGCGCAGCCAGGGGGCCAATTCGAGTGGGGCCAGGTGCAGCACCAGGCTGCCGGATTCGGCCCGGGCCACATCGAGGAGGTTGCCCACCAGTTCGTTCAGCCGCTCGAGGTCCTGCTCCATGAGGCTCCGGATCCGTTGCCGCTGTTCTTCGGGCAGGGTCCGGGTGAACAGGGTTTCGGTCCACACCTGCAGCGAAGCGATGGGCGTCTTGAGCTCATGGGTGACGGCGGAGGTGAAGTTGCGCTGGCGTAGCCGCAGATCCAGTTCCTCGGCCAGCTTCCGGTAGAGCAGCACCATCCCGGACAGCACCACTACCACCATGAAGGCGCCTTCCGTGGCCGCCCGGAAGACCGAATGCCAGCGCTGGTTCTGCAGTTCGAGCATGGGCTCGGGACGCAGGGCCAGGAAGGCCGAGCCATCCAGCAGGGCCAGGTCATCAGCAGAGATCGGCGCCGGCACCACCACGACATGCGGAAAGATCCGCTGGATGGCCTGCCGACGCTGCTCCAGGTCGGGGAGGGCGGCGAACCGGCCCTCCACAGTGCCGGTGCGGCGGGAGGAGGGATCGGGACGGGCGTGCAGGTGGGCAAGGATGCTCAGGCTATCCATCTGCCAGGCTTCCGCCCGGCTGGCCTTCAGGGCCTGGGACCGGGCTTCGAGCAGGCGCCCGGATTCCCGGATCTGCACATTGATCCACCAGCCTACCTGGACGAACAGCACCAGCGAGACGGCCAGGAAGATCACTCGCTGGAGGGAAACGGTGGGGGCGCGGTTCGCCATGACCCTATCTTGGGGCAAACGGAAGGGTTTGGGGCGGCATGACAGGCCCCTTGGCAGCATCGCCGGGCGAGGCCATTCTGGAGGCCTATGCCCAACTCGAACCAATCCTCGGGCCCCAAGCCGGTCCAGCCCCTTGCCAAGGCCAGTTCCGGCCCCAAGCAGGTGCCCCAGGTCCCGGGGGCGCGGCCCCAGGGTGCGGAGATGCTCGCCGAGCTCATGCAGGCCCAGCGCCAGCTGACCCAGGCCATGCACGAGACGCGGGATCTGCGCGCCAAGCTCGGCCGCCGCTCCCACCAGATGCAGGTGCTCCAGCATGTGTCGGAAATTCTGGCGGCCACCTCCAAGGGTGGGCAGGTGGTCAGCGTGGTGCTGGATGTGCTGGCCCAGGAATTCCACTGTCAGCGGGCCGTGGTCTGGACGCTGGAAGACGGCGGCGTCGGCTACGTTCCCAAGGAGGGAACCGGCTTGACGCGGGCCGAATGGTCCACCCTGCGGTTGCCGGCCCCGAACCCCTTCCCCGAAACGCCCCTGGTCCTTTTCCAGAGCCAGTGGCTGGATCCCGCCTGTGGCAGCGCCATTCTCGGCTCGCTCCGGGGCGCGGATGGCACCACGCTCTACTTCATCCCCTTCGAACATCAACTGCTGCTGCTGGGTTTCGCGATCCTCGCCATGCCGGGCGACCGGCGCTGGGAGGAGGAGGATCTCGATTCCATCACCATCCTGCAGCGGCAGGCGGCCATCTCGCTCTACAACGCCTGGCTGTTCCGGGATCTTTCCGAGCAGCGCGATGCCCTCCAGCGGCAGGCCCTGGAACTGGAGCGCGTCAATGACGCCCTGCGCGAAGCGGACCAGCTGAAGAGCGAATTCCTGGCCCTGACCAGCCACGAGCTGCGCACGCCACTGACCGGCATCCTGGGCTTCACCCGCCTGGTGATGGATGGGCTCTACGACGATGCCGATGAAATGCGCTCCATGCTCCAGGACAGCTATACGTCGGGCCAGCACCTGCTGGGGCTGCTCAATGACATTCTCGACCTCGCGAAGATTGAATCCGGCAAGCTCGAAGTCCATCCAGAGCCGTTCAGCCTCGGCATCCTGCTCGAGGAGGTGAAACCCATCGCCGAAGCCTACCCGCGCAGGGCCGGTGTGGAATTGTTCTGGCCCGTCACGGACGAGATCCCCGATGTGGTGGTGGATCCCAGCCGGCTGAAACAGGTCCTGCTGAACCTCCTGTCGAATGCCCTCAAGTTCACCAAGGAGGGCAGCGTCGCTGTCCAGGTGGAACGGCATCCCGGGCTCGTCACCTTGCTGGTGGTGGACACGGGCATTGGCGTCACCCAAGAGGCTCAGGCGCGGCTGTTCCAGAAATTCGCCCAGGCCGAGGGTGGCCACAGCCGTGAATTCGGGGGCACCGGCCTTGGCCTGGTGATCTGCAAACACCTCATGGAAATGATGGGTGGCACCATCAGCCTGAGCAGCGAAGGGCTCGGGCACGGCAGCATCCTGCGGATCACCATGCCGATCGCGTGATGGGGATGGTCCTGCCGGGGGTCCGTTCCGGCCGCGGATCTGGCGATCCGCGGTAGCTGAAAAACAGGAGGCGCAGACCGCGGGCTGGCCTGTGGATCGGGCCGTGGGACAATCATTGATTGATCGCTGGAGCTCTGATGACCTACATCCGCCGCCCCGACTTCCTCCCCTTCACCCGTCCGATGGTCGGAGAGGAGGAAATCGCGGAGATCATCGATACGATCCACAGCGGGTGGCTGACCACGGGGCCCAAGTCGGCGAAGTTCGAGGAGGCCCTGCAGGCCTACAACGGCGTGCCCCACTGCCTGGCCATGAACAGCGCCACCACCGCCCAGGAGATCACCCTGCAGGTGCTGCACCTGCAACCCGGCGACGAGGTGATCACCACGTCGCTGACCTGGGTGAGCACCCTCAGCACGGTGGTACTCCAGGGGGGCGTGCCGGTGCTGGTGGACATCGATCCCGTGACCCTGAACATCGATCCGGCCAAGATCGAGGCCGCTATCACGCCCCGCACCAAGGGCATCATCCCGGTGCACCTGACCGGTCTGCCGTGCTCGATGGAGGCGATCTGGCAGATCGCCGAAAAGCACGGGCTGTGGGTCATCGAAGACGCGGCCCAGGCTATGGGCGCCCACTACCAGGGCACGAAGATCGGCGGCAATCCGCGCTCGATCATGAGCGTCTACAGCTTCCACCCGAACAAGAACATGACCACCGGCGAAGGCGGCGCCATCGCCTTCTTCAACGACGACTACGAAAGCCGCATCAAGCGCCTGCGCTTCCACGGCATCGACCGCGACGCCTGGAAGCGGTTCGCCAAGGAGGGCAGCCCCCATACCGAGGTGTACGAACCCGCCCGCAAGGCCAACTTCATGGATCTGCAGGCGGCCATGGGGCTGCATCAGATCATCAAGCTGGACGGCTTCAACGCCCGGCGGGGCGTGCTGTTCCATCGCTACCTGGACCTGATGAAGGACCTGGACGAGGTGCTGCTGCCCTGGCCCGGCGACGCCGACCACGGCCACTGCTTCCACCTGTTTGTGCTGCGCGTCCACCCCGAGAAGTTGGGCCTGGACCGGGATGCCTTCGTGGCCGCCCTCAAGGAGGAGAACATCGGCACCGGCATCCACTACCGCCCGGCCCATGTGCATCCTTGGTACCGCGACTTCTATGCGGCGAACCCGCAGCACCTGCCCAAGGCCGGCCTGCCCCACAGCGAGTGGAGCGGCGAGCGGCTCCTGAGCCTGCCCCTCTGGCCGGGCCTGACAGAGGCCGACCAGGATCAGGTGGTCGCCGCCATCCGGCAGGTGATGGCACAAGCCAGGGCGAAATACCGTATTCAGGTTTGATCGGCGTTTACCCAGGGGCCCGGTCTGCCGATAGCATGGCGGTAGAGGTAGCTTGTGCTGAACCTCGCGGTCATCCTCCTGTCGGTCCTGCTGCAGCTGATGGCGGCCGTATTGAGTGTGCGCATCAGCCGGACCGCCGGCCGGCCCCTGGCTTGGTTCCTGCTCTCCTCGGCGCTGGGGCTGATGGCGGTCAGGCGCCTCTACGCCCTGGTGAATCTCCTTGAGAACAAACTGCCTGACGACCTGCTGACCAACGAGGTGGTCGGCCTGGTCATCTCGGCACTGATCCTCACGGGGCTCCTCCTCATCAAGGGCATTTTTACCTCCAAGGAGGCTCATGCCACGAGGCTGGAGGAGGCCCGCTCCGGAGCCCAGGCGGAGGTGGACAAGCTGGCGGCGGTCATGGTCGCCACGCCGGTACCGATGTGGATCGCCGAAGATCCAGCCTGCCTGACCATCCGTGGCAACGCCGCCGCAGCCGCCCTCCTGCGAATACCCTTGCAGGCCAATGCCTCCAAGTCGGCACCGCCCGAGGAGCAACCGGGCCACTTCCGGCTGCTGCGGGAGGGACGGGAACTGGTCCCCGAGGACCTGCCCCTGCAGCGGGCCGCCCTGTTCGGTGAAGAGATCCGGGACCTGCCCCTGGACCTGGTCTTCCAGGATGGCGTGACCCGGCATGTGCTGGCCTATGCCACCCCCCTCCGCGATCGGGAGGGCTGCATCCAGGGTGCCGTGTGCTGCTTTGTGGATCTCACCGAGGTCCGCCTGGTTGAGCAGGCCCTGCGCGCCAGCGAGGCCCAGGTGCAGCAGAACGCCCAGCGCCTCAGCGCCCTGGTACGCCTGAACCAGGTGGAGAACACCAGCACCTCCGAGGTGCTGGACTTCGGCCTGGACGAGGCCGTGGCCCTGACCGGCAGCAGCTTGGGCTACATCTACTTCTGCGACGAGGCGAAGGAGGAGTTCACCCTCCACTCCTGGTCGAAGGAGGTGATGGCGGCCTGCACCCTCCAGGAGAAGCAGACCATCTACCAGCTCGACAAGACCGGCCTGTGGGGCGAGGCGGTGCGGCAGCGCCGGCCCATCCTCGTGAACGATTTTTCGGCCCACCATCCCCTCAAGAAGGGCTACCCCGAAGGCCACGCCCCCCTCTTCCGGTTCATGAGCGTACCCCTCTTCAAGGGCAGCCAGATCGTGGCGGTGGTGGGGGTCGGCAATAAGCTGACCCCCTACGACGAGCGGGATATCGAGCAGCTGACCCTGTTCATGAACGGCCTCTGGAGCATCGTCGAGCGCCGCCGGGCCGAGGTGGCCCTGGCCAAGGCCCAGAAGGTGGAAAGCCTCGGCCTGATGGCTGGGGGGCTGGCCCACGACTTCAACAACATCTTCCAGTCCATGTTGGGGAACCTGGAACTGGCCGAGGCCACGGTGCCCGAGGATTCCCGGGGGCAGCTGTACCTGCAGCGCCTCAAGACGGGCTTGGCGCGGGCCACCCGGCTCAGCCGCGACATCCTGCATTGCTCAGGTGGCGACCTGCGGCGCCCCGAATCCTTGGCGCTGGCCCCCCTCATCGCCGAGGCGCTCGACCGGACGGGACTGCCCGTGGTCCGCGACCTGGCCGCCGACCTGCCCCGGGTCATGGTGGACCCCCTCCTCCTCGGTCGCGTGGTGGAGGGACTCGTCACCAACGCCCTGGAGGCCAACGCCCCCCAGGGCGTCATCCGGGTGCGGACCTACGCGCGCACCGTGGCCCCCATCGACCTGGGCTCCGGCCACTGGCCCGACCTCTTGCCCCCCGGGGCCTATGCCGTGCTGGAGGTCTCGGACCAGGGCCATGGCATCGAGTCGGCAGTCTTACCGAAGGTCTTCGATCCTTTCTTCTCCACCCGGGACATTGGCCGGGGGCTGGGGCTGGCCGCCGCGCTGGGGATCATCCGAGGCCACCGGGGCGGCATCCAGGTGGAAAGCATCCTCGGCGTCGGGAGCGTGTTCCGGGTCCACCTGCCCGTTCCTGAACAACAGGTGATCCCCCCTTCACCCCAGTTGGAGGGCCCCCATACCCGGAACCGGGTGCTCCTCGCCGACGACGAGGAGGAACTCCGTTCCGTGCTGGCGGAGATGCTGGAGGCGTGGTTCGGTCTGGAGGTGGTGACCGCCTCGGACGGCCAGGAGGCCCTGGACCTCTTCCGTCGCCAGCCGGAGGCCTTCGACCTGGTCATCCTGGATGCCACCATGCCACGGCTGGGTGGGGTGGAGGCCTTCCAGGTGATGCATGGCCTCCGGGCCGACCTGCCGGGCATCCTGTGCAGCGGCTACGCCCTGCCAGCCTCCCGGGAGCAGGCCATCGCCCAGGGCTTCGCGGACTTCCTCAAAAAGCCCTTTACCAGCGCGGAGCTGGAAGCTCTGCTCCATCGGGTGATCGGCGTGGCCCACCACTAAGAGGGTGCCCTCAGAGCCGCCGCTCGTGGGGCAGGGTGGGCCTGGGTGCGTAGACAGTGGCCTCGGGGTCGTACATGTAGAGATTGCCGATCTTCCCGGTGTAGGCGCAGGCGAACTGTTGGATCTGATCGGCGAAGCGGGTCAGTTCGTCCCGGTCCCGGAGCATGGGCCCCCACATGGGATTGAAGGCCGCCTCCACGGCCCGCAGCAGTCCTTCCAACGCCAGGTGCTGGACCTCCGCTCGCCGTTGGAGGGCTTCGGTACTCGCCACCAGTTGGCTGGCCTCGTGATCCAGGGCCTGCATCGCCTCCGTGCTGAGCCGCGGCCCCAGGACATGCCGGCGCGCCCGGTTCCGCCGCATCTGATCCTGCAGCACCGAGGCCCGCCGCAGGGTGCGCCGCCGCGCCGTCTCCAGCCGGTAGAGCTCCCGCAGATCGGGTGCCTGCGCCTCCAACAGCCGGAGTTCCCGCTCCAGCTCTGGGACCAGCAGCAGGGTGCGCCAGGAGGCGTTCTTCTTGGATCGGAGGACATCGCCGTAGATGTGGTCGCCCACATAGAGCACCTGCTCGCCCTGGGCCCCCATCCGTGCTTCCAGCCAGGCCGTATGGCCGCCAGTGAAACAATTCGGATGGCCCTCCAGTGGCTTCGGCTCCGGCGTTTCCAGGAAGAAGGCCGGTTTGCGGCTGCTCACCACCACCAGATCAAAGTAGTCCACCCAGCGGGGGTGGGCCTCGTCCTGGCCGTTCAGGAGGTGACCCAGCACGCCCTCCGTGAAGGTCCAGTCGCTGTTGGTAATCAGGAAGAGCTTTTTCCCGGCCCGCTTGAGGCGATCCAGGGCCAGGGGCAACTGAGGATCCCTGGGGATGAAGAAATCCCGGTGTTCGAGGATCTCCGCCTTCATTTCGCCATTGCGATGGGCCGTATCGATGGCCCACCGGACATCGGCGAAGAGCTGGAGGTAGTTCCCGGCCTTCAGGATGTCCCGGTCCAGCCCATCCACCATCTGGGCATAGAGGTGGCTCTCGGGGATCTCGAACAGCGTATCGATGTTGCGGAAGCCCTTGGCGGCCGTGGATAGGCGCCGCCGGCTGTAGACCGCTTCCAGTTCAGGCTTGGACAGGGCCCGGCTGCCATGGCTGGCCCGCACCACCTGGCGCTCCCGGTTCAGCTTCAGCAGGTTGCCCCGCAGCCCATCCAGCACCAGGCCCCGCACCGCGAAGTCCGGGTCGTATTCGATCTCCAGGAGCCAGGGCGAATAGCCGCGTTCCCGCACCAGCAGGCGGGCTGCCTTCTTGAAAGCCAGCTCGTCGATCTCCGGCGACTTGTAGCGGGCCAGGGTGTGGTCCATGTCGAAGCCGATGGCCCGGATCTCGCCCATGGGCAGCGTGCGCAAGGCGTACAGCTTGTTCGCCGGCGCCAGGCGATCCTCCGCTTCCGTCATAGGCGGCAAGGCGAGGAAGGCAGGATCCCAGGCAGTCATGGCAGGAGTGTACCCCGGCGGAAAACCCGCATCGAATTAGTCCAGTCCCGTCCCGATGCCATGCGTGATGCTCTGGTGACCAAACACCTCGAAGGCCAACTGGCGGAAGCGCTCGCCGTGGCCCCAGTCCTGGTCCCGATCCATCCAGAGCTTGTAGTGGATGAGTTCGTGTTCCAGGATGCGCTGCTGAACCGATTCGGGATCGTGGCAGTTCATCCCGCACACCTGCTGCGGCCAGGGCCAGTCCCGGCGCCGCAGCAGGGGGATGCTGAGGCGGATTTCGGGATGCCACTTGCCCCGCGAATCCTTTTCGATCACGAAGAGCCCCGCGCAGCGCGCCATGCGGGATGACCAGATCACTGGTGGGGGGGCAATGTCCCAGCCCGCCTTGCGGAGGATCGTCTGGGCCTTGTGGCGGAGGGTGAGGGTCATGCCTCCACTTTGAGGTAAGTTGAACGGCTCCGGCGGTGGAAGCGGGACCCGCTGGCTTGGCCTACTTGACCACCCCAAACCCGGTGTCGCCGATCATGGAATAGACGAGGGCAACGGTTCCCACGGTCTGGCGGGTGCCGCTCCGCCCGGGATAGACCGCATCCCGGCTGGAGGCGATGTACTGGAGCCCCAGGGCCTGCGAACGGAAAATCCGAACGGTGAGGCCCAGGTTCAGGCGATTGATGGATTCCCTGCCGCCCGGGTCGTCACCGCCGTTGCCCGAGATGGTATACCGGCGGCCCGTCACATCGAACATGGCGCGGTTGCCGAAGAGGAGGCGGAACGCGACGAGTCCTTGGGGGGCCACACCATAGTGGTAGTCGCGTTCGCCCACCTGGGCGACGTTGCCGGCCGCGGCGTAACCGACGCCTCCCAGCACGGATCCCTGGAGCACCACCGCTTCCGAGAACCGCGCTCGGAATGTGGTGCCGAGCGAAACGGAGGTGCTTGAGACGCGGAAGATGTTCGGGGAAATGAAGTCGTAGCCGCCGTAAAGGCCCCAGATCCCTTGATAGGTATCACCCAGCTCGTAGTCCGTCCCCAGGAGGAGTCCCCGGATCATGATGTTGTCCACGGGGTTCGACCGGTTGCCATGGGTGGTGAATTCAAAGTGGAAGTAATCGAAGGGGCGGTCATAGGTGTAGCCCGTTTTCCCCGGGAGCCCATAGCTCAGGGAGTAGTCCGCGGACACCTCATTCCGGGCGATGGTGCTCCTGTGGCCCTGGTCGTTCAGGTCCGAATGCAGGCTTTCGCCGAGGCTAAAGCGCCAGGAGAGGGCCGGATCATTGCTGGGGAACAGGGGCTTGAACCGTGCTCCAAAGGCATAGCGATTGACGGCAGCGGCCGGTGAGAGCAGCCCAGCACCCACCTTGCGCCAGAGCCCGGGTTCGCTGCCATCGCCTTCGAGCACCAGGTTGGCCATGCGGAAGAGCACCTCCCCGAAGAAGCTGCCGCCAATACCGGTGGAGATCTGATCGTTGTACGAGGGGCTTGTGGTCTCCCCGCCCAGTTCCCAGGCCAAGCTGCCCAGGTTGTCGTAGGCCAGAGCCTCCCAGTAATTGAGGCCCGCCGAGCGCGCGAACCCGTGGTACACCGTTCCCCCGTAGGGATGGTTGAACTGGTTCATGGCGAAGGCGTCCTGGTCGACCCCCCAGGGGCCATGGAGGGCGTGGTCCCGGAAGTTCGAGAAGCTCGTGCTGTAGACCCTTTTCCCGTTCTCCATGAGGCTGGGATAGACCGCCCGGTCATAGCGGTTGAGGAGGAAGAGGAAGGCGGGGATTTCCAGGGCCGGGATGACGTGGCTCTTGTTCAGTCCCGAATCCCAGGACAGGACCTTTCGTTCCGGGTTCACTATCTTTTCAACGGCGGGGATCTTCACAGGTTTGGTGGCCGGGTCCGGGGGACCGCCATCCTGGGCCCAGGCCCAGGCGCAGCCGCAGACCAAGAGCAGCGCCGCCGCGTGAACCGTGGCAAGGCCTGTTTTGAACCATTTCCTGGCGCGCGGCATGGTGGGAACCCTCGATTGCAGCCTGCAAAGAGCAGTTCCCATGCCAGCGCGTATTAGTTGTTTTTTAAATACTTAACCTTGCATGGATGAACGCGCCGCCGTCCCATGTGGTCAAAATGAAACCCCACCCCACCCAAATCGATGGGCACCGATTCAGGTGGGGTCTGTCCCGAGGTCATGCCCCCGGGCTACTTTCTCGCCTTTTCCTGCGCTTTGCTGTGCTTGAAGGAGCCGATCAACAAATTCTGGCCCTGCTCCGCGATGCCGGTCTCGAGGGTTTCCGTTCCGTAGTAGAACTGCTGATTCATGTGGGCCAGTCTGGGCGCTCCCAGCTCGGGGAGGCTGCGCAGGATGGCCACGGCCAGATGGATCAAGGCATCTGTAGTCTGGTATTGGACGACGGCCACCCGGTCCAGCAGCAGATTGTCTTCATGCTTATTCAAGGGGCGGGAATAGTAGATCGTCTTCCCATCAAACGAGATTTGCGTCCCGTCCGTGGCAATGGCGTAGGTTTTCCCCTTATCCGTCACATCGAACTGGAAGGCCACCCCTTTTCTGAAGGCCGTCATCAGACTTTGGAATTTGGGGTGTTTGAGGTAGGAAGAGCCCAGATTGAGCTTCTTGGTGACAGGCCGCAGCTCCCCTGCGGTCGGGCCGTACATCATGTGGTTATAGCGCAGGGCTTCGACGCGTTCCGCCGGCGTCTGCTTCTTCTCTTTTTCCTTCTTGGGGGCTTTCGCGGGTGTGGCGGTCATGGTGCTCCTTGTCGGGCGTGAGGGCCCCTCAGAATTCGAAGGTCGGTCCGCTGAGGGTCTGGGCATCGAGGATCTGGCCGCTGGCATCGAGGGTGACGAGGCCCTGGGTCTGGCGCGGGGTCAACTGGGTGATCTGCTGGAGGGCCTGGCCGCGCAGTTCAGCGTTACCGCCTTCGGCAGATTCGAAGAATACGGCGCCCACGCGATAGGTCTGCTTGGCCTCCTGCAGCAGGTGCAGGTCACGCAGTTGGCGCTCGTCCACGGGGCTGGGGGCATTGGTCATCAGGCAGCGGGCCTGGGAGGTCTTGGGGAAGGCGATGACTTCGCGGATGTTATCGACGCCCGCAAGCAGCATGACAAGCCGATCCAGGCCCAGAGCCAGACCGCCGTGGGGTGGGGCGCCGAAGGCCAGGGCGTCCAACAGGAAGCCGAACTTGGCCCGGGCCTCGGTCTCGCCGATGCCGATGGCCCGGAACATCCGGCTTTGCGTTTCGGCATCGTGGATGCGGATGCTGCCGCCGCCGACCTCGAAGCCGTTGAGCACTAGGTCGTAGGCCACCGCCCGGCACCGGCCGGGGTCGGTTTCCAGCAGGTCCAGGTCGTCAGGATGGGGGCTGGTGAAAGGGTGGTGGCAGGCGACGAAGCGCTGGTGCTCCTCGCTCCATTCCAGCAGCGGGAAATCCACCACCCACAAAAACGCATACGCGTTTTTGTCATGGAAGAGCCTGGATAGGGCGGGGTCCTTTTCCCTCTGGGCCAGGTCGGCGGCGAGCTTCACGCGAAGGTCGCCAAGGACTCTGCTGGTCTGAGCCTCTGTGCCTACCGCGAAGATGACCAGGCCTTCTCCATCCACGCGGAAGTGGGCCTTCAGGGCCGCTTCCGCGTCGGCGTCCAGGAACTTCTTGAAGCTGCTGGCGAGACCTTCCTTGCCCCACTTGGCGTAGGGGAGGCCCCCGGCACCCAGCTGCTTGGCGGTTTCCTGCAGCTCGTCCAGCTGCTTGCGGCTCATGGCCCCGGCGGCTTCGCCGGGGAAGAACAGGCCGCGCACCCGGCGCTGCCCCTGGCTATCGGCGGCGGCGCGGAAGAGGTTGAAGCCGCTAGCGGCGAACAGGGGCGTCGCGTCCTGGATCTTCAGGGCGCAGCGGAGGTCGGGCTTGTCGGACCCGTACCATTCCATGGCATCGCGGTAGGGCAGGCGGGGAAAGGGCGTGGCGACAGCCTTGTCGACAAGGCGGGCGACCTTCACCATCAGCGACTCGATGATGGCCTGCACATCCTCCTGCCGGACGAAGCTCATCTCCACATCCACCTGGGTGAACTCAGGCTGGCGGTCGGCCCGCAGATCCTCGTCGCGGAAGCACCGGCAGATCTGGATGTAGCGCTCGAAGCCACTCACCTGCAGCAGCTGCTTGAAGAGCTGGGGGCTCTGGGGCAGTGCGAAGAACTCGCCGGCGTGGACGCGGCTGGGCACCAGGTAATCCCGGGCGCCCTCCGGCGTGGATTTGGTGAGGATGGGCGTTTCGAACTCGATGAAATCGTGTTCGCGGAAGTGGTTGCGGATGAGGTTCGCGGTCTCGCTGCGCAGCACCATGTTGCGCTGGAGCTGCTCGCGGCGCAGATCCAGGAAGCGGTAGGTGAGGCGCAGATCCTCACCCACACCCTCGTCTTCCAACGGGAAGGGCAGCGGTGCGGCGGTGTTGAGGATGCGCAGGCCGGTGAGGCGGATCTCGATGTCGCCCGTGGCCATGTTCGGATTCTTGCTTTCGCGCTCGGCCACCACGCCCTCGGCCGCCAGCACGAACTCGCTCCGCACGGCCTTGAGCTTGGCCAGCAGCTCGGGATCGGCCGTCTCCTCGTTGGCCACCAGCTGTACCAGGCCCCAGCGGTCACGGAGGTCCAGGAAGACCAGCGAACCCAGGTTGCGCACCCGGCGGCACCAGCCGAACAGACGCACCGTCTGGCCCACCTGGTCGAGGCGCAGGTCGCCGTTGCGGTGGGTGCGTTGGAAGTCGCCGAGCCGATCGAGTTTCATAGCCTTATAGGATCGCACCCGGAGGGGCTGGGCTCAAGCAGGGACCCTGGACTTCCTGCCAGCCCGGAACCGCTCCCAACGGAGGCGGGCCCTATCCATGTAGAGGTAGATCACGGGGGTGGTGTAGAGGGTCAGCAACTGGCTGAGCAGGAGGCCACCCACGATGGCGATGCCCAGCGGGCGCCGCAGTTCGGCCCCGGTACCCATGCCGATGGCCAGGGGCAGGCCGCCCAGCATGGCCGCCATGGTGGTCATGGTTATGGGCCGGAAGCGCAGCAGGCAGGCCTGGAAGATGGCCGCTTCGGGCGTGACGCCTTCCCGGCGCTCCACCTCGATGGCGAAGTCGATCATGAGAATGGCATTCTTCTTGACGATGCCGATAAGCAGGATGATGCCGATGAAGGCGATGACGGTCAGTTCCATGCGGAAGGCCAGCAGGGCCAGCAGGGCCCCCACGCCCGCCGAGGGCAGCGTGGACAGGATGGTCCAGGGATGGATGAGGCTTTCGTAGAGCATCCCCAGCACGAGGTAGACCGCCGCCAGGGCCGCGAGCAGGAGCAGGGGCTGGTTGGCCAGGGAGGCCTTGAAGGCCTGGGCCGTGCCCATGAAGTTGCCCCGCAGGGTGCCGGGCAGGTGGATCTCCTGCTCGGCCTTGTCGATGGCGGTCACAGCATCGCCCAGGGCCACGCCAATGGGCAGGTTGAAGGAAAGGGTCACCGAGGGAAGCTGGCCCTGATGATTCACTGACAGCGCCGTGTTCCGGCGCTCCAGCCGCGTGAAGGCGCTCAGCGGCACCAGGTTCCCCGTGTTGGACCGGACGTAGGTGTGGCGGAGGCCGTCGGGCGTCTGCATGAAGGGAGTGTCCACTTCCATGACCACGTGGTACTGGTTCAGGGGTGTGTAGATGGTGGAGACGAAGCGCTGGCCGAAGGCGTCGTAGAGGGTGCTGTCGATGGCCTGAGGCGTGATGCCCAGGCGCGAAGCCGTCATCCGGTCGATGATCAGGGAAGCCTCCAGGCCTTTGTTCTGCAGGTCCGAGTTGACGTCCGCCAGCTGGGGCAGGGTCTTGAGCTTCTGCAGGACCTTCGGGGCCCACTCGAACAGCTCCCGGGCATCGTCGCCCTGCAGAGTGTACTGGTACTGGGTGCTGGAGGGCCGGCCGCCGAGGCGCAGGTCCTGTACCGGCTGCATGAAGAGGGTGCCGCCAGCGATGTGGGCGGTCTTGCCGCGCAGCCGGCCGATGATCTGGTCCACGGTGTCGTTCCGCTGGTTGTTGGGCTTGAGCGAGGCAAAGAGCCGGCCGGTGTTGCCGCCACCCACGAAGGCCATCACGTTTTCCACGGAGGGGTCGGCCTGCACGATCGAGACATACTCCCCCATGAGTTTCTCGATGCTTGCGAACGAGATGTCCTGGGCCGCCTGGATGGAGCCGGTGATGCGCCCGTTGTCCTGCTGGGGGAAGAAGCCCTTGGGGATGAACCAGTAGAGGGCCAGGGTGGTGACGACGGTGGCGGTCCAGGTCATGGCTGTCAGGAATTTATGCCGGAGCACCCAGGCCAGTGAGATCTCGTAATGGCCCATGATCCACTGGAAGACCCGCTCGCTGGCCTGGAAGATCCGGCCGTGCTTCTCCTCCGCATGGGGCCGGAGGATGCGCGAGCACATCATGGGCGTGGTGGTCAGGGACACCACCATCGAGATCACGATGGCCACGGATAGCGTTACGGCGAATTCCCGGAACAGCCGGCCGACGATGCCCCCCATCAGCAGAATGGGGATGAAGACGGCGATGAGCGAGATGCTGATGGAGATGACTGTGAAGCCGATCTCCTTGGCGCCGTGGAGGGCCGCCTCCATGGGCTGCATGCCGTTCTCGAGGTGCCGGGTGATGTTCTCCACCACCACGATGGCGTCGTCCACCACGAAGCCCGTGGCCACGGTGAGTGCCATCAGCGACAGGTTGTCGATGGTGTAGCCCAGGATGTACATCACCCCGAAGGTACCGATCAGGGAAATGGGCACGGCCACGCTGGGGATGAGGGTGGACCGCCAGCTGCGCAGGAACACGAAGACGACCAGGATCACCAGCAGGATGGAGATGCCCAGGGCGATCTGCACATCCTTCACCGAGGCCCGGATGGTGCGAGTGGCATCCAGGAGCACCTTGAGTTCCATATTGGGCGGCAGCGCGGCCTGGAGCTGGGGCAGGATGGCCTTCACCCGGTCCACCGTGTCGATGATGTTGGCGTCGGGCTGGCGGAAGATGGGCACCATGATGGCGGGCACGCCATTGGCGAGGCCCGCGTTGCGGACGTTCTCCACGGAATCGGTGACCTTGGCCACGTCGGCCAGCCGGACGGCGGACCCTTTGCGGTACCGGATGATGAGGGGCTGGTAGTCTGCCGCGGTCATGAGCTGGTCGGTGGTGGCGATGGACCAGGTCGTGACGGCGTTGGAGAGGTCCCCCTTGGGCCGGTTGAGGTTGGCGGCGGCGATGGCGAGACGGACGTCACTCAGGCCCAGGTCCTGGGCGTTGAGCAGGGCCGGGTTCACGTCCACCCGGACCGCGGGCAGGGCGCCGCCCCAGACGAAGACCTGACCCACGCCCTGGATCTGGGAGATCTTCTGCTGCAGCACTGTGGAGGCGATGTCATACATGCGCTCCCGGGGTATCAGCCTGGACGTGAGCGCGAGAAAGAGGATGGGCGAATCTGCGGGGTTCACTTTGCGGTAAGAGGGGTTATTCGGCAGGTTGGCGGGCAGGTCCCCCCGGGCTGCGTTGATGGCGGCCTGGACGGCGCGGCCGGCGGCATCGATGTTCCGGCCCAGGTCGAACTGGAGGGTGATGTCGGTGCCTCCAAGACGGGATACGGACGTCATTTCGGTGATGCCGGCAATGCGGCCGAACTGGCGTTCGAGCGGCGTTGCCACCGAGGAGGCCATGGTTTCGGGGCTGGCGCCGGGCAGGCCCGCCTGCACCTGGATGGTGGGGAATTCCACCTGGGGCAGGGGTGAGACCGGCAGGAACTGGTAGGCGATGCCACCCAGCAGGGCCAAGGCCACGGTGAGCAGCGTGGTGGCCACCGGGCGACGGATGAACGGGGTTGAAATGCTCACTGCGGATTCAGCTTCGGCTCCAGGCGTGCCGCCTGGAGGTAGCTGCCGCCAGGGCGGCAGCAGGGATGGCGGGGCTGAGGGGCATCAGATTCCCTGCTTTTCAGGCGAAGCCTTATCTGCGCCGCGGAAGCGGCGCAGCCTGCGGGCAAGACGATCGAAGGCGAGATAGATCACGGGTGTTGTATAGAGCGTCAGCACCTGGCTGAAGATGAGACCGCCCACGATGACGATGCCCAGGGGGCGGCGCAACTCGGCGCCCACGCCGGAGCCCAGGGCCAGCGGTACGCCGCCCAGCATGGCGGCCATGGTGGTCATGATGATGGGCCGGAAGCGCAGCAGCGAGGCCTGGTAGATGGCCTCTTCGGGCGGCAGGCCGCCCTTGCGTTCCGCCTCCAGGGCGAAGTCGATCATCATGATGGCGTTCTTCTCGACGATGCCGATGAGCAGGATGATGCCGATGAGCGCGATGACGCTGAAGTCCGTGCGGCACAGCATCAGCGACAGCAGCGCACCCACGCCCGCTGAAGGCAAGGTCGACAGGATCGTAATGGGGTGGATGTAGCTTTCGTACAGCACGCCCAGGAGGATGTAGACCGTGAGGACCGCAGCCAGGATCAGGAGGGGCGTGTTGGTGAGCGAAGCGCCGAAGGCCTGGGCCGTCCCCTGGAAGCCGGCCTTGAGACTGGGGGGGATGTCCAGTTCCTGTCTGGCCCGGTCGATGGCCTTGACCGCATCCCCCAGGGAGGTGTCCGGGGCCAGGTTGAAGGAGAGGGTGGCCGTGGGGAACTGGCCCTGGTGGTTGATGGCCAGGGGTGCGGGGAGCGTCTCCACGCGGGTGAAGGCGCTGAGGGGCACGGAGCCACCGGAGGCCGACCGCACGTAGAGGCCCTGGAGATCCTCGGGGTGCTGGTACTGGCCTGGTCTGGCCTCCAGCACGACCCGATACTGGTTCAGCTGGGTGAACATGGTGGAGATCTGGCGCTGGCCGAAGGCGTCGTAGAGGGCGTCGTCCAGCATCTGGGGGGTGATCCCCAGCCGCGACGCTGTGGTCCGGTCCAGCGTGATGCGGATCTGGAGGCCGGCGTTCTGCTGGTCGCTGGCCACGTCCCGGAGCTCCGGGATGGCCGAGAGGCGGTCCACGAAGCGGGGGACCCACTCGCTCAACTCCTTGGCATCGGCGTCCTCCAGCGTGTACTGGTACTGGGTGCGGCTGACCCGGTCCTCCACCGTGAGGTCCTGCACCGGCTGCAGGTAGAGGCGGATACCCTCCACCTTGGCCAGCTGTGGCTGGAGCCGCTGGATGACCTCGCTGGCGCTGAGGCCCCGCTCCTCGAGGGGCTTCAGGTTGATCTGGATGCGGCCGCTGTTGAGGGTGGTGTTGGTGCCGTCGATGCCGATGAAGGAGGAGAGGCTTTCCACGGCGGGATCCTTGAGGATCTCCGCGGACAGGAGCTGCTGCCGCTCGGCCATGGCTGGGAAGGAGACGGTCTGCGGGGCCTCGGAGATGCCTAGGATTACGCCCGTGTCCTGCACCGGGAAGAAGCCCTTGGGGATGGCGATGTAGAGCAGGATGGTCGAGGCCAGGGTGGCGACGGCCACGATCAGGGTTCCGGTCTGGTGCTGGAGCACCCAGGTCAGGGTGCGGCCGTAGAAGGCGATGATCCGCTGGAAGACCCGCTCGGAAGACTGGTAGAAGCGGCCCTGCTGATCGGGCGGCGTGTGCTTGAGCAGCTTGGCGCACATCATCGGCGTGAGGGTCAGTGACACCACGGCGGACACGAGGATGGTGACGCTGAGAGTGACGGCGAACTCCCGGAAGAGGCGGCCCACGATATCGCCCATGAAGAGCAGCGGGATGAGCACTGCGATGAGGGATACCGTCAGGGACAGGATGGTGAAGCCGATCTGCTCCGAGCCCTTCAACGCCGCCTGGAGCGGCGATTCGCCCTCCTCGATGTAGCGCATGATGTTCTCGATCATCACGATGGCGTCGTCCACCACGAAGCCCGTGGAGATCGTGAGGGCCATGAGCGTGAGGTTGTTCAGGCTGTAGCCGAGCAGGTACATCACCCCGAAGGTGCCCACCAGCGACAGGGGCACGGCCACGCTGGGGATGATCGTGGCGGCCAGAGTCCGCAGGAACAGGAAGATCACCATGACGACCAGGGCGATGGTGAGCATCAGCTCGAACTCCACATCATCCACCGAGGCCCGGATGGTGACGGTGCGATCCGTGAGGACCGTGAGCTCCACGGCCGCGGGCAGGGAGGCCCGCAGCTGGGGCATCAGGCTCTTGACCCGGTCCACCACCGCGATGATGTTGGCGCCGGGCTGCCGCTGGATGTTGAGGATGACGGCAGGGGTGGTGTTCTTCCAGGCCGCCAGGCGCGAATTCTCCACATCGTCGCTGACGGTGGCGATCTCCGACAGCAGCACCGGGGCGCCATTCCTGTAGGCCACCACGAGGGGGCGGTAGTCCTCGCTGGAGAGCAGTTGGTCGTTGGCGCCGATGGCGTAAGCTTGGCGCAGGCCGTCGAAGCTGCCCTTGGCCTGGTTCACGTTGCTCTGGGCCACGGCGGTGCGGACATCCCCCAGGGTGAGGCCCTTGGCCGCCAGGGCAGCGGGATTGGCCTGGATGCGCACGGCGGGCTTCTGGCCGCCGCTGATGCTCACGAGCCCCACGCCCGGGAGCTGGGATATTTTCTGGGCCAGGCGTGTGTCCGCAAAGTCCTCCACCTTGGACAGGGGCAGGGTCTTCGAGGTGAGGGCCAGGGTGAGGATGGGCGCGTCGGCGGGGTTGATCTTGCTGTAGATGGGCGGATTGGGCAGGTTGGCTGGCAGGTAGGTGCCCGCAGCGTTCACCGCGGCCTGCACTTGTTGCTCGGCCACGTCAATGTTCAGGTCCAGCACGAACTGAAGCGTGATGACCGAGCTGCCGCCCGAACTGGTGGAGGACATGCGGTTCAGGCCCGGTAGCTGGCCGAACTGGCGCTCCAGGGGCGCGGTGATGGCCGAGGCCATCACGTCGGGGCTGGCCCCGGGGTAGAAGGTGACCACCTGGATGGTGGGGTAGTCCACCTGGGGCAGGGCCGACACCGGCAGCTGCCGGAAGGCCAGGATGCCCACCAGCAGCAGGCCCACCATCAGCAGGGTAGTGGCGATGGGCCGGAGGATGAACGGCTTGGAGGGATTCATCGATTAATCATCCAGGAAACACGGGAGAGGAAAACGCTGGTCGCGGAAGACACAGAAGTCCTCGGAAAACGCGGAAGGGACCTTGGCCCTCGCCGCAAGGTTCCCGGGGTGTAGCCCATGCTTTCGGAGTGGGCGTTCCTGCCCTCTTCGTGTGTCTTCCGCGAATCTTCCGAGCCTTCCGCGACCAGCCGATTCTTTGCACCATGGCTCAGCCCTTCGCGCCGGGGGCCTTCGGGAGGGCGACTTTGCTGCCCGGGCGCAGCTTCTCGAGGCCGTCGGTGACGACGGTCTCGCCACCCGTCAGGCCTTTCACCACGGCCGCCTCGTCCCCGTCGGTGCCCTGCACCTCGACGATGCGCAGGTCCACGGTGGCATCGGTCTTGACCACATAGACGAAGGCGCCCTGGGGGCTGCGCTGCACCGCCGCATTGGGGACGATGACAACGCCGCGCAGGGTGTCCACCAGCAGGCGGGCGTTCACGAACTGATTGGGAAAGAGGGCGCGGTCGTCATTGGCGAACAGGGCCTTCAGTCGCACGGTCCCGGTGGCGGGATCCACCTGGTTGTCGATGGCCGCCAGGGTGCCAGCGCCGAGGCGCGTCCGGAGGTCCCGGTCCCAGGCCTCGACGGGGAGCCGGGCACCCTTCGCGGATTGGCTCAGCACTTTCTGGATGCTGTCGGCCGGCACGGCGAATACGACATTGATGGGCTGGATCGGTGCGATGGTAGCGAGTCCGGTGGCATCGCTCGCACGCACCATGTTGCCGGCATCCACGATCCGGAGGCCGATCCGGCCCGCGATCGGGGCGGTGATGCGGCTGTAGATGAGATTCAGTTTCGCGCTTTCCACCTGGGCCTGATCAGCCTTGAGGGTGGCTTCGTACTGGGCTACAGCCGAGCCCTGGGTGTCCAGCTGCTGGCGCGAAATGATGCCCTGCTGGACCAGCCCCTGCAGTCGCTTCAGGTCGGCGAGTGCATTCTGAGAGGCGGCCTGGTCCTTCGCGAGCTGGCCTTCGGCCTGCATGAGCTGGACCTGGAAGGGGCGGGGATCAATCTCGGCCAGCAGGTCGCCCTGCCGAACCATCTGGCCCTCGGTGAAGACCACGCGCACCAGCTGGCCATCCACCCGGCTCTTCACGGTGACGCTGTTCATGGCCGTGACGGTGCCCAGCCCGGTGAGATTGACCGCCATGTCGCCCTTGCGAGCCAGAGCCACTGCCACAGGGACCGGGCGCCCCGCCGGGTTGGTTGGAGCCACCTTCTTCCCGCCGCGGGCGAACAGGACCAGGCCCAGGATGACTGCCGCGCCGATGGCCCAAGGCCTCCAGCCGCGCAGGAAGGCCGGGCGGCCAGTGCCGGATTCAACGGGGAGGGAATCAGGAGTCGTCATGGGGAGTGGAGCCTTATTTCCGGAATGCAGTGGAGGAGTAATGACGCCCATCAAATCAAGGTCGTGCGACGCGCCCGGAACCCTTGCCCGCGGCGACGGTGAAAAGCGTTTCCCAGGTGACGAAATCGGCCCTGGGTTACCATTCCGGCCAGGCCCGGCACCAGGCGCTCGAACTGATCGTCGATGAGCACGCCGTGCTTGGCGGTGATAACGAGGCCGATGTTTCCGCCCTGCCCGAAGATGCAGTAGACGCCTTCGGCCACCTTCTCCAGCCGATGGATCCTGGGCGCCTCGGCGGGTGCGGCGCGGTGCTTGGCATGGCCCGCCAGGGGCAGCACGCCTGCGAAGAGGGCCAGACTGGCTGCGATCAGGACGCGCAAGGGGCCTCCAGGAAGGGCGGTTGGAACGGGTTCTGCCACGGGTGAGGAAAGGGGCGGGCGGCAGCGCTTACGCGCTTGCAGTGACCTTCGGTGGAATCTCGGCGAGCATCTTATCCAGATTGGCGATCATGGCATTCAGGCCGTGGCGCAGGGCCGCCTGCTCGGCCAGCCCGAGGCCGGCCACCAGGCTGGCCTTGATGTCCGCGGCCAGGCCTTGAAGCTCCTGGGCCAGGGGGAGTGCGCCGGGCGTCAGGCTGATGAGAATGCGGCGGCCATGCTTGGGATCCGGCTGGATCCGCAGCAGGCCGCGGGCGGTCATCCCCTTGACCACGCGGCTGGCCGTGGGGTCGTCCATCCAGACCTGTTGGGCGAGGGGATGCAGGGAGGTGGGCCCCTGTTCCAGCAGTACCAGGATCACCCAGAACTGCTGGATGGTGAGCTCATAGGGGGCCAGACGGGCCGAGACCATGTGCTTCAACCGCCGGCGTACGGCCGCCGCGAGGGTGCCGAGGCCGGCCTGGGTAAGGGAGTCGGGCATGGGTTCTTGCATAAGCAAGAAGCCTGGGGGACCGCATCCATCGTGTCAAGGGGTATAGCTGGTCCCTGGGCGGGTTCACTTCCCCCTGGAACTGGGGCGGGCCGGGTGTCGGCCGCGTTCCCCCCGGGGGGCCTGGCCGGAGGAAGGCCGAGGGGCTCGGGCAGGGCCCCGGCTGCGACCGCCGCCGCCACCCTGGCGGCCGGTCTGGATGGGCTCGGCGGGGATGCTGGGGTCCGGCGCGTAGCCCTGGATCACATCCTTGGGCAGTTCCTTCCGGAGCAGTTTCTCGATGTCCTTGAGCAGGCCCTTCTCGTCCACACAGACCAGGGAGAGCGCTTCGCCCTCGGCGCCAGCGCGGCCCGTGCGGCCGATGCGGTGGATGTAGTCCTCGGGCACCTGGGGCAACTCGTAGTTCACCACGTGGGGCAGGGTATCGATGTCGAGGCCGCGGGCGGCGATATCCGTGGCCACCAGGACGCGCACGGCGCCCTTCTTGAAGTCTTCAAGGGCCTTGATGCGCTGGGGCTGGCTCTTGTTGCCATGAATGGCCAGGGAGCTGATGCCGTCCTTGTCGAGCTGCTCGGACAGGCGGTTCGCACCATGCTTGGTGCGGGTGAAGACCAGCACCTGCTCCAGCTTCCGGCTGGTGATCAGGTGGGAGAGCAGGGCCCGCTTGCGCTCGCGGTCGACGGGGTGGACCACCTGCCGGACCAACTCAGCGGCGGTGTTCTGGGGCGTGATCTCCACGGTGACCGGGGTCCGCAGGAACTTGGCGGCCAGCTGCTTGATCTCGTCCGTGAAGGTGGCCGAGAAGAGCAGAGTCTGGCGCTTGGCGGGCAGCAGGGCGAGGATCTTCTGGATGTCGCGGATGAAGCCCATGTCGAGCATGCGGTCGGCTTCGTCCAGCACCAGGATCTCGAGCTGGCTGAAGTTCAGGTTGCCCTGGCCCTGGTGGTCCAGCAGGCGGCCCGGGGTGGCCACGAGGATCTCGACGCCGGCGCGGAGGGCCTTGGTCTGGGGGTTGATGTTCACGCCGCCGAAGATGGTGGTGGACCGCAGCGGGATGTGCTTCCCGTAAGTGCGGACGCTCTCCTCGACCTGCATGGCCAACTCGCGGGTGGGGGTGAGGATGAGGGCGCGGATGGGATGGCGGGCCGGCGAAGCCGAGGTGCTGGCATGGGGCGCCAGCCGCTGCAGCATGGGCAGGGTGAAGCCGGCGGTCTTGCCGGTGCCGGTCTGGGCGCGGCCCATGAGGTCGCGGCCTTCCAGCACCAGGGGGATGGCCTGGACCTGAATGGGGGTGGGGATTTCGTAGCCCTGCTCGCGCACGGCGCGCAGCAGCTCGGGCATGAGCCCGAGGGTATCGAAGGACATGTCTTACTCCTGGAAGGGCCCGCCCACGGAAGTCATCTGGGGGCCCGGTCAGGGCAAGAAAGGGAATTTCGGACTGAGAAGCGGCGGAGACCGGGGGTCGCCTGCGATCACGAAGTAGATAGTTTAGCGGAACGGTCAGGAATTGGCCACAATAGTCTTTAGTGCCATGACAGCAAGAATAAGCATGGCTTCCAGGCGGCGTGCCTCAGGCCCGGGCCAGAGAAGAAGTGCTCCGGAGAGGCAAGAGGACGCGGACCAGGGTTCCAACTTCGATCAGGCTCTCGATCTGGATCTCACCGCGGTGCTGCTCAACGATGCCCTTCACGATGGACAGTCCCAGCCCGGAACCCTGCTCAGGGCCCTTGGTGGAGAAGAAGGCCTCGAAGATATGAGCCAGGTGTTCAGCTGGAATGCCACAACCGCTGTCCTGCACCTCCAGGACCGCCACATCGGGCCCGCCCGGCTGGGTTCCCGGCAGGCAGGCGGTTCGAAGGCTCAACCTTCCCACCCCTGCCATGGCATCCCTGGCATTGATTGCGAGATTTAGGAGGACCTGTCCCAATTGGCCCGTGTCACCCCAGACCTCCAGGGGTTCCTGCCACAGGTCTAGGTGCAGTTCCACCCCGTTCGGTAGCAGCCGCCTCAACAGGTCATCCACCTCGAGCACCATCTGGTTCAGGTCCATGGTGCGGGGATCCAGGGGGGTCTTCCGGTTGAAGGCCCGGAGTCCCCGGATCAGGCGGGAACCACGGTCGCAGGCGGCCAGCGCGCAGCTCAGATGTCGCTGCTGGGCGCCGCCCTCCCTTCCGCCCTGGCCCGCCAGTTCGACCGAGGCCTGGATGGCCATGAGGATGTTATTGAAGTCGTGGACGATGCCGGCGGCGGTTTTCCCCAGGGTCTCCATGCGCTGGGCATGCCGAAGCTGCTCTTCGAGGGAGACTCGTTCCCGCAGGTCCAGGAAGGACTCCAGCAGGAACTGGCGACCATCCAGGGTCAGGGCGGTCGCCGTCTTGAGCACGGGGATCTGCTCACCC
The DNA here is from genome assembly GCA_038320645.1 of Holophagales bacterium. GTDB lineage: Bacteria > Acidobacteriota > Holophagae > Holophagales > Holophagaceae > Geothrix. Next base: position 40,499 of record JBBQEL010000021.1, read on the forward strand.
TTGGCGGAGAGCAGGATGCGTTCTGAGCTGTCCCGCTCGCGCCCCAGCGTGGCGAACGGGCAGGCGCCCACCTCACTTGGGCAGATGAAGCCGTGGCATACGGACCCTACGAGCCGATTCCGATCATGCCCCACAAGGTCGAGGGCGAAGCGGTTGGCGTCCACAATCTCCTGGGTCGCCATGTCCACCAGCAGGATTCCCGCCGGCACTGTGTCCATGACGGCGCGAAGGCGTTCGAGGCTCTGTCCGAGATCGCGGTGCGACCGCTGCAGCCGCAGGTGGTAGGTGCCGAGGAGGAGCCCGACGGTGCCGCCGAAGGCGATGGGCACGATGTAGGCCTTGGGTTCGAGCTGTTTGGTGAAGGGCAGGCCCATGATCTGCTTCTGCAGAATGGAGAACCCAACAAGGAGCAGGGCGAGGAGGCCGGCCCAGCCGAGCAGGTAGGCGGCCCAGGGCAGAGAGGCGGTCTTCCGGCCTTCAGGCGAGTCGCAGACAAATCCGAGAAGCACGATCCCATCCTCCCAGGTCCTGTTCATCGGACCGGCCCCAAGGTTCCATGACATCCACCGATTGATGGCTGCTATCGAGGTTGCAGCTGCCTCAGGTGACCCCGGTCTCCATGAAGTTCAGACCTGGTGAAGCCGGGTCGCCACCTCGCCCAGCGGCCAGCTTTCCTGCTCGCCCGTGGCCATGTGCTTGACGGTGATGGTGCCGCCGTCCAGCTCGCCGTCGCCGAGGATGAGGACGGTCTGCACGCCCATGCGGTTGGCGGTGGCCATGGCCTTCTTGAGGGCCCCACCGCGGGTTTCGAGCTGCAGGGCCAGGCCGGTGGCCCAGAGCGATCGCGCCAATTGGAGGGCCTCGGTGGCGGCGCGCTCGCCCAGGGGGATGAGCAGGGGCGGAACGGCGTGGGGGGCATCGCCGCACACCTGCTGCAACACCATGGCCAGGCGGTCCAGGCCGATGGCCCAGCCGAAGGCCGGCACCTCGGGACCACCCAGCTGCTTCACCAGGCCATCGTAGCGGCCGCCGCCCAGCAGGGCGCTCTGGGCGCCGAGGTCAGAGCTGAGCACCTCGAAGGCCGTGCGGGTGTAGTAGTCGAGGCCGCGCACCAGTCGGGGATCCTCCACGAAGGGGATGGCCAGCGCCGTGAGCAGGGCCTTGAGTCGGAGGTGATGCTGCGCGGAAGCCTCGTCCAGATGATCCGTGATGACCGGATGCCCCGCCAGCGCCGCCTGGCATTTTTCATTCTTGCAATCCAGCACGCGCAGCGGGTTGGATTGCAAGCGCCGGTGGCAGTCCTGACAGAATTGCTCTGACCTCTCCCCGAAGAAGGCCCGGAAAGCCGCGTGGAAGGCTGGCCGGGATTCGGGCGTGCCCACGCTGTTGATGGAAAAGACCAGGGACTTGAGACCGAGTTCCGTCAGGAACCCGTGGAGCATGAGCAGGCTTTCCGCCTCGCTTTCAGGCGTGGCCACGCCAAAACTTTCGGCGCCGATCTGCCAGAACTGCCGGTAGCGGCCCGTCTGCATGCGTTCATAGCGGAACTGCTGGCCGATGTAATAGAACAGGACGGGATCATTGGAGCCCAGCAGCTTGTGCTGGATGGCCGCGCGCACCACGCCCGCCGTGTTCTCGGGGCGCATCACCACCTCGCGTCCGCCCCTGTCCGTGAACTGGTACATCTCCTTGTTCACGATGTCGGAGCTTTCGCCCACGCTGCGCTTGAAGACGTCCAGTTCCTCCAGGATCGGCGTGCGGATCTCGCCATAGCCGTGGCGGCCGAACACGCGGCGGGCGGTTTCCTCGATATGCTGGAACCAGCGCAGCTCCGCCCCGAACAGATCCCGCATACCTTTGACCGACTGGGCCATGATCCGACTCCCGAGCATCCTGCTTGCCACCTTCAGCCTACTGGCTTGGGGCCAGACTCCCAAACCCGCCGGCTCCCCGGCGGCGCCCCCACGTCTCAAGGTGATGGTGGATCCCGGTCACGGCGGTGACGACGGTGGCGCCAAGGGCCCGAAGGGACTCAAGGAGAAGACCGCCGCCCTGGAGATCGCCAAGGCTGTGGCAAACAAGCTGGAGGCGGCGGGCTTCGAAGCCGCCTTCACCCGGGACGACGACACCTTCATTCCCCTCTGGGACCGTGCCAAGGCGGCCAACGCGCAGGGTGCGGATCTCTTCATCAGCCTCCACCTGAATGCCGCCAAGGCCAAGGCCGCCCGGGGCTCTGAAGTGTTCTTCCTTAGCCTGGGCAAAGGCGATGACGACGAGGTGGTGGCGACGGAAAACGCGGGCGCGGGGACCGCTCCCGGCAGCCCCGACAGCGTGGTGGCCAGCATCCTGGATGACCTCGCCCAGACGGCCTTCCTGCAGGATTCCGAGCGGCTGGCCGTGGCCATCCAGAGCCAGCTCAACCGCCTGGCGGGCATCAAGGAGCGCGGCGTCAAGCAGGCGCCCTTCATCGTCCTGCGGGGCGCCGCCATGCCCGCCGTGCTGGTGGAAGTGGCCTTCATCTCCAATCCCAAAGAGGAGGAGAAGCTGAAGGATTCGGCCTTCCGCGCCAAGGTCGCCGACGCCATCACCCTCGGCGTGCGCCGCTATTTCGCCGAGACCAACGGCGGCGTGCGGCGGCGGATGGTGGGCGGGCCAGGGTAGGAGGGGTGATGGCCTCCGAAGCCAAAGGTCGCTCCTGAGCGTGGGCCCTGCGACTCAACCTTGAACGAAATGCCGTTAGAAGCCATGATGAAAGACCGCAGTACCCGTAGCTCAGCTGGATAGAGCGTTGGCCTCCGAAGCCAAAGGTCGCTGGTTCGACCCCAGTCGGGTACACCAAACTAAAAGCCAGAGGGGCCAGCCGGCCCCCCTGGCTTTGTTGAGGTCCCGGGGTTGGGCCGGCGAGTGCTGCGTCAGATCCCGACATTGGCGATCAACGGGTGAACACCGCGTGAATTTCTGAACAGATCCATGACCACTCGCCCGCCTGGGCTACCCTGATTGCTCAGTCCGGTGGTTCCATGCGCAAACCCTTTTCGGTCACGGTCGTCTCGGTCTCCTTCGTGCTCCTGCACCTGGCCTGCCTGACCGCCATCTGGCTGGCCTTCTCCTGGAAGCTGGTGGCGCTGTGCGCGGTGATGTACCTCGTCCGGATGTTCGCGGTGACCGCGGGCTACCACCGCTACTTCAGCCACCGCACCTACCGCATGGGCCGGATTCCGCAATTCCTGATGGCCTTCGTGGCCCAGACCTCAGCCCAGAAGGGCGTGCTCTGGTGGGCGGCCCACCACCGGCACCATCACCGCTTCTCGGACACGCCCCAGGACATCCATTCGCCGGTGGTCGATGGTTTCTGGTGGTCCCACATGGGGTGGGTGCTGTCAGATGCCTATGATCAGTACGACGCGAGGTCCATCGAGGACTTCTCCAGGTTCCCTGAGTTGCGCTTCCTGGATGCCTACCATTGGCTCTGCCCCTGGCTGTTGGGCACGGCGACCTTCGCCTTCGGAGCCTTCACCGGCATTGGCGCCTGGGAAGCCCTGGTCTGGGGCTTCGTCATCTCCACGGTGCTGCTCTGGCACGGGACCTTCTGCATCAATTCCCTCACCCATGTCTGGGGCACCCGGCGGTTCGAAACCGGGGACCAGAGCCGCAACAACTTCGTACTCGCCCTGATCACCCTGGGCGAGGGCTGGCACAACAACCATCACCACTACCAGGGCAGCTGCCGCCAGGGCATCCGCTGGTGGGAGATCGATCCCACCTTCTACACGCTGAAGGTGCTGAGCTGGCTGCGCATCGTGCGGGACCTCCGCTCCTTCCCGGCCTCCGTGGTGGCGGTCGCCAAGTCATGAGCCGCATCGCCGTCATCGGATCCGGCATCGCGGGCCTTTCCGCCGCCTGGCTGCTGAGCCGGAGCCATGAGGTCTGGCTGTTCGAGAAGGACGACCGCATCGGTGGTCACACCCACACAGTCACTGTGGAGACGCCGGATGGCCCGGTGCCTGTGGATACGGGCTTCATCGTCCACAACCGGGTGACCTATCCGATGTTCCTGCGGCTCATGGCCGAACTGGGCGTGGCGACCTGTGCCAGTGACATGAGCTTCGCCGCCAGTGGGAACGCCCAACCCTGGTGCAGCCGCGGTCTGAACGGCCTGTTCACGGAGCGCCGTCATCTGCTGGATCCCTCCTTCTACGGCCTTTGGGCGGAGGTGTTCCGGTTCAACCGGACGGCCCAGGCCCTGCTGCAGTCGGGGGGTGAGGTCGGCCCCACGCTGGGAGCCTATCTGGCGAGTCACCGGTTCTCGGATCGGTTCAAGTCGGAGTACCTCTATCCCATGGCCGGTGCCGTCTGGTCCACTTCGCTGGCTGACATGGAGGCCTTTCCCGCGGCGACGCTGGTGCGGTTCTTCCACAACCATGGCTTCCTCGGGGTGGCCACCCATCATCCCTGGCGCACCATCTCCGGCGGGACCTCGCGCTACCTCGAACCGATCACCCGGCCCTTCCGGGAGCGCATCGTGCTGGGGGCCCGGATCATCAGCATCCGGCGCTCAGAGGCCGCGGTGCATCTGCACCTGGAGGGCCAGGACACCCAGGTGTTCGACCACGCCGTCTTCGCCTGCCACGGGGACCAGGTGCTGCCGCTGCTCGCGGACGCGAGTCCGCAGGAGCGGGAGATCCTGGCGGCCTTCACGAGCAACCTCAGTCCCACCGTGCTGCATCGTGACCCAAGCCTGCTGCCCGCCCATCGGCGGGGTTGGGCCTCCTGGAACTTCCGGGCCCACGAGGATACGGACCGACTGGTGCTGAGCTACCACATGAACCGCCTTCAACCCCTGGCCACGCAGCAGGATTGGTTTGTGAGCCTGAACGCGGAGGATCTACTCGACCCGGAGGCCATCGTCGGCCGCTACGCCTATGAGCATCCCCGCTATACCCGCGAAGCCATCCGCGCCCAGGCCCGCTGGGCCGAGATCAGCGGGGCCGCCTCCGTGCACGGCCGTACCCACTACGCCGGTGCCTACTGGGGCTACGGGTTTCATGAGGATGGGGTTCGTTCCGGAGTCAGAGTTGCGCGTGACATCGGTGTTTCATGGTGAACGGCCCTGAACCCGCCATCTATGTGGGCCAGGTGCGCCACCGCCGCCGGGCGCCCAAGGCCCATGCCTTCACCTACCCGCTGTTCATGGCCTTTCTCGATGTGGATCGCATCCCGGAATTGTGCCGGGTGTCCCCCTTTCTCAGCTATGGCCGGTGGAACTGGGCGGCCTTCCATGAGGCAGACCAGTTCGGCGATCCTGCGCTGCCCCTGCGGGAGCGGTTGCGCCTGGATGCGAAGGCCAAGGGTCATCGACTGCCCGAGGGACCGATCTATCTGCTCACGCACCTGCGCTATCTGGGCATCTGCTTCAACCCGGTCAGCTATTTCTACTGCCATGACGCCAGCGGCCAGCTGACCCTGATCATGGCCCAGGTGACCAACACGCCCTGGCGCGAGCGCCACACCTATTGGCTGCCCGTGGCCGAGGGGCACCAGGGACCGGGCGGGGTCAGCTTCGACGTGCCCAAGGCCTTCCATGTCAGCCCTTTCATGCCCATGGACCTCCGCTACCGTTGGGCCTTCACGCCCCCCAAGGACACCCTGAAGGTGCATATTGCGGAATTCAATCGTCTAGATTTATTCTTTGACGTCTCTTTGAATCTGGAGAGACATCCCTGGACGGCAGGCATCGTAAGGAGAACCCTCATCCAGTTCCCCTGGATGACCCTCAAGGTAATCATCGCCATTCATTGGGAGGCCTTCTGGCTATGGATCAAGCGCGTGCCGGTGTTCACCCATCCCAAACCATCGAGCCCACTGACACCACCCCCTCGGTCGCCCAGCGCCTCCTCCTGAAGGCCCTGTCCGGGATTCAGGTGGGCTGTCTGAGGCTGGACCTGGGGGGCCGCACCCACACTTTCGGCGATCCCAAGGCAGACCTGCAAGCGCGGGTCTGCATCCGCGACCCCCGGGTCTTCCAGGCCGGGCTGACCCAGGGCGAGGTTGGGCTGGGCGAAGCCTTCATGAAGGGCTGGTGGGAGACGGATGACTTGGTCTCCGTGG
>JBBQEL010000022.1:0-45272 GCA_038320645.1 Holophagales bacterium
CCTGTCGGGCTTGACTGCCTGGTGGCTGCGCCTCGAGGTTGGCCGAAGCCAGACCGAGCACCGCGCCCAGGACATTGTTCATGTCATGGGCCACGCCACCCGCCAAGCTGCCGAGGCTTTCCATCTTCTGAGCTTGCTGAATCTGGCTCTGGAGGTTGGTCCGTTCCGCCTCTGCCTGCTTGCGCTCGGTGATGTCCGTGACAATGCCGCGGATCCGCTCCGGCTTGCCATCGGCATCACACAAAACCTGGAACACATCCTCGATCCAACGCAATTCCCCATCATTCCGGCGATGAATGCGATGCTCGTGGCGAACGGGCTCCCGAGAGGCCAACGCCCTTTCGACGGCTCCCTGATACACCGCCACGTCCTCCGCCACCAGAGAAGTCGCAAATTCCTCGAAGGAACCGTAGGCCTCATCGGGGGCTAATCCATAGATCGCCTTGAGTTCCTCGGACCACTGGGCGGTTCCAGTGGCCAGGTTCCAATCGAAGTGACCCGCATGGGCGATCTGAAGGGACATGCTCATCAGTGCCGAGCTCTTTCGGTATTGCGCTTCACTGGCAGCCAAGGCAATCTCCGCCGCCTTGCGCTCGGTGATGTCGACCACGACACCATGCCATAGCAAATCCCCGTTTTCCAAACGCTCCGGCGTGGACGCGATGTGCAACCACTTGGAAGCGCCAGCCACCTGAATCTGGCCTTCCCATTGGAATGGGACCGTGTCTTTCAGGCCGCCCTTTTGCCGTTTCAAGAAGGCCGCCGCCACATCGGGATGCACAACCTTGAAGGCAAGTAAAACATCCTGGCGCAGGGCCTCATGTTCCAGGCCAAAGAGTTCAGCAACCCGCGAACTGACGAAGTCGAACCCGATACTTTGACCGGGCTTGCTCCGGATGAGGTAGACGCCCACGGGGATCCGGCCGACCAGATTGTCGTATTGGGCCCGACTCTCCTGCAGCGCTGCTTCCCGCAATTTCCGTTGTTCAACTTCTGCGCGCAGCGCCTTTGTCCGGGCGTTTACGGTGCGGCGCAACTGGAGAATCCAAAGTCCCACCAGCAACACGACGCCCAGCACCACGGGGCCGCCCAGGGAAAGTGCTCGCCGCCAAGCCCGACTGATGGGCACAGGGGGCTCGAAGAGAAAGCCTTCGGGTTCCCGAACTGCCTTCACGAAGCCCTGCTTCACCATGGTTTCCGCAATGCGCTGGAAGCGTCCCGGGTTCATGTGACCTGCGTCGACCAGGCCCGGCAGCATCAGTTCCCGCATTCGCTCCGCTTCGAAGCGCAGTCTTTCTCGCGTTACGCCCCGGGCAGCCACTCCCGGCAGCGTGAGAATGTGTGAGATCAGTTCCTCGGGATGCTCCATCGCGTATTCCCACCCCTGGAAGGAGGCGCGACGGAATGCCTCCACCAGGGCACGATTCTGCTCGGCAAAGGCCGTGGTGGTGAAAAGCAAATCACCATAGAAATCCACGCCGTACTCGATGGGCCGAAGCTGAACGATATCGGCACCCTTGGCCTTCAACAGGTAGGGCTCATTTGTTGAATAGGCAGAAAGGCCGTCGATACGCCCCTTGAGCAGGTCGTCCAGGTTCCAGCTGTGGGGCACCAATTTCAGGGAATCCAGCCGCAGCCCTTCGGCTTCCAACATCGCCCGCGCTTCGACCTGACCTTGGCCCCCCTGGAACATGACACTTCGACCTGCCAAATCCCCTGGCCGATAAATGCCGCTGCTGCGCAAGGCGAGGATGACATACGGCGAGTGCTGGAATACCACCCCGAGGGCCACCAGGGGTTTACCCTCCAGATAGGCGTGAAAGACTTCCATGTCGCTCACGCCAAACTCGGCCCCGCCAGATTCCACGACAGCCAGGGGAAGATGCGAGGGCCCCGCCTCCACCAGCGCAACGTCCAGGCCCGCCGCCTGGTAGAAGCCCTTGGCCTGGGCCGCGTAGTAACCGGCAAACTGGAACTGATGGTTCCATTTCAACTGCAGCGTGACCTTGCGGGGCGTGGCGCCCCAGGCGGGTAACAACAACGCTGCCATCAGTGCAACGCAGGCCAGCCAGGGAATTCTCGGGCGAAGAGTGAGACGTTGCGAAAATGCAGATTGATCAGTCATTTGACGACCCGGCATAAGGGTCGGATGCCTTCCCCAGTGGATCGAGATGGCCTTTTAGCTCTTTCATGGCAAAGGGTTTGGATAACAGAGTGGTATGCGGGTCGGAGGCCTCGAGATCCAGGGCCATCTGGTCTGCCTTGCCGGTGGCGAGCAATGGCCGCGATGGCCGCCTCCACCCCCCGGAAAGTCCGAACCTCACCGTGCTTTATGCCCAAGAGCGCCGCCAGCACCTTGAGCTGGATCGGGTCATCGTTCACCGCCACGCTAGAGGGTGGGCGCGGAAGGGCGATGGACAAGGCAGTTCCTGTTGTCATGACCATAGTGATCCTGGGGGACCTAGACGGGGTGCTAGACGACTAACCCCAAGGCAATCAGTTGGCCAAGTGGTTCCATGTACTATCGGCCTCAGGCTTGTGGGCTATGAATTTTTGGACCATCTTTCGGGATCGGTGGAGGTGGTTGTCCTCAGCTCCGGCCTGCGGCCTTCACTGCGGTCACCCCTTGCGGAAGCAACACAACGATGGGGAACCTCATTGTCGTTGGGTGAAAAGTAGTTGACGCCGGAGAGAACAGGGGCGTGCTTTAGACACGCCCCTCCTATCCGAGTCGATCGCTGTCCCTACTGAACCAGGAAATCATCCAGATTGAGTCGGGCGGTGGGGGTGCCGTCGACGGCCAGCTTGAAGCGAATCGGCCCCGTGAGGGTGAGGCCGCTGAAGGGGGCGGTGGTCAGGGTGTTGGAACCGGCCGTCACGGAATTGCCAATCTTGGTCCAGGTGCCGCCCTGGTCATTGGAGTAGTAGAGCGAGAAGGTGGCTGTCTTGCTGTTGGTTTCGTCGCTCTTATACACCCCGTAGGCCACGCTGACGCTGCTCACGGGCGTGGTGGCATCGCCATGATCGAAGTTCATGCTGACGGCGCTGCCGGCCAAGGCCTTCATCCTGAGCCCCTGCCCGCCGTTCTTGGCATCACTCGCATCCGTGCTAACGCTCAGAGTCGTCACGAAGTGCCAGGAGCCCGTGGCCAGGGTGAAGTCCCCCGTGGCGTAGGTCGTGCCCGTGCCGGCCCAGGTGAAGTTTTCCGAAAGCGGCGTGGGGGGCGGGGCAGTACCCACGCTCAGGGTGAGGGTCTTCGTGGTGGTGGCGAGGTCGCCATCCGTGACCCGGAGGGTAACGGTCACGGTACCGGTAGCCCCCGCCGCTGGCACGACATGGAGCACTTGGCTGGCCATGGTGCCCGTGAAGCTGAGGCCACTGTCGGGCACGATGCTCTGGTCACTGGAGGACGCCGTGAAGGTCACGGCCAGGGGCGCGACATCATCGCTGACGGTGAAAGCGAGATCCTTGGCCGTATCCACTGGCGTCGAGTCCGAAGCAGGCAGGCCGGTGACGGTCGGGGCCTGGTTGCCGCCGGTGACCGTGACCACCCGGGTAACGGCATTGCTCACGCCCAGACCGTCCATGGCGGTGAAGGTGACGCTGTAGGTGCCGCCCGCGGCGTAGCTGTGGCTGGTCGCCGTCCCGCTGGCTGCCTGGCCGTCGCCAAAGGTCCAGGTGGTGCTGGCGACGCTGCTGTTCGAGCTGGTGGCGTCTCCCTGGAAGGTCAGGGTCGTACCCACCGGGGAGGAGATATCCCAGCTGGGCGCGATCATGTGGACGTTGGGCTTGCCCGTCACTTCGAAGGAGCCGCCCCAGCCGCGGACATCCACGGCGGTCTTGAAGGTGGCCGGCAGGGAACTGGTGGGGGCCGGGAACAGGTCCAGGCCGGTCAGCGCCTCGATGCGGGCCACGGAAGTGGTGTACTTCTGGATTTCCGTCGCGGACATGGCCAGCCCTGCCTTGTTGGGGGTCAGGACCGCCACCACTTTGGGTTGGCCCGGCGCCGCTTCGCGGACGACGACCTTCCAGAACCCGCTGGGAATGCGCACCGGCGCGACCGTACCGGGCAGCAGGGGCGCGTTGGCCTCGAAGGTGGGCCCGGTGTAGATCCAGATCCGGTTGAAGGTGTCAGCCAAGCCGCCGACCCAGGCGCCGCCGGTCCCGGTGAAACTCCCCCCCACCGCCTGCTCCAGGTGGTTCCAGAAGTTGTTGTTGTGGTCGGTCTCCTGCGGCGCGACGTTCGAAAGCCGGCAGGTGTCCGTGCCGGCCTGGGAACCATAGCGATAGGCCAGGTCGGACAACATCACCTGGTGGCCGCGGGTCCAGCCGCTACCGGAGTAATCAGCGTCCGTCACCAGCGGGGCGGCCAGGCGGTCATCGGCCAGGAAAGTCCGTGTGCCGGTCGCAAAGGCGGCGGTGAACTTGAAGTTGGCATAGGCCGTCCAGGCGGGGTTCTTGAGGGCCTCGTCGTAGCCCAGACGGAAGGCGCCGTGGGGGAAGGCGGTGCCCACATTGTAGGAAGGCAGCGCGGTGAGTGGTCGGCTGGGCACCGCCACCGGATCGCCCGCGTAGGTGGGCTCCGGGGCCATGACCGTGAGCGTGGCGTTCTCGCTGGTCACGCTCGCGCCGCCGCCATCCGTCACCACCACGCTGTAGATAGCGCTGATCTCCCGGAGGTCCGTCGGGCCGACCGTGAGGTTGTCTCCCGTCTCGCCTGAGATATCCGTGCCGTTCTTGCGCCACTGGTAGGTGAGGGTGCCGGTACCTGTGGCGGAGACGGTGAAGGTGGCGCCATCGGGTGTGCGCACGATGGTGCTCTGCGGCTGGGTCTGGATGGCCGGCACTTGGGCGCCGACCGTGATGGCGATCTGGCTGCCCGTGAGGGTGGCGCTGACCGTGTCAATCACCATCAGCGCCTGGGTGCCTGAGGTGTTTAGGGTCGCGGTGAAGCTGTGGCTGCCATTGTCGGAGCCCCCGAAGGCGTAGTCGCCGGGCAGAATGGCTGCGGTATCCGAGCTGGTGAAGTGCACCGTGCCGGCGTAGCCCGTGGCGGTATTGCCGAAGGTGTCCAGTGCCCGGACGGTGAAGCTGTGGGATGCCCCTGGCGTGGTGGGGCTGGGGTAGCCCGTCACACCGAAATGGGTGGCGGAGGGGGCGGTCACCGTGAGCACAGCGCTGCTGCTGGTCGTACTTGCCACGGTGCCATTCAGGGAGTTCGTCACCAGCACCGTGTAGCTACCCGCATCTGCGAGCACCACGGGGTTCAGCGCGAGCGTCGCAGCTGTCTGGCCGATGAGATCGGTCCCGTCCTTCCTCCACTGGTACGTCAGGGTGCCGTTGGCGGAGGCCATCACGCTGAAGGAGGCGCTGGCGCCTTCGAGGACGGTCTGGCTGGCGGGCTGGCTGGTGATGGCTGGTGTCGTGGCAGTGGGGTACACCGCCAGCACGGAGGCGCTGCTGAGAGCCGTGGCGGTGGTGCCATTCAAGCTATTGGTCACCCGAACCGTGTAGCTCCCGGCGTCCACGAGCGCCACGGAGTTGAGCGTGAAGGTGGCGGCGGTCTTGCCGTAGAGGTCCGCCCCACCCTTCTGCCACTGGTAAGTCAGGATGCCGTTGCCGGAGGCCACCACGCTGAAAGAGGCGCTGCCACCTTCGAGGGTGGTCTGGCTGGCGGCGGGCTGGGTGCCGATGACCGGCGTTATGGCCCTTGGGTTGACGGTCAGGGCGGCGGTGTTGCTCAGGACCGACTGGCTGGTGCCCGTCAGTGTGTTGGTGACCAGCACCGAATAGCTGCCGGCATCCGTCAAGGCCACGGGATTGAAGGTGAGGGTGGCCGCGGTCTTGCCGCTGAGATCCGCCGCGCCCTTCTTCCACTGGTAGGTGAGGGTGCCGTTGCCCTGGGCCATCACCCCGAACGAGGCGCTGCCCCCTTCGACGGCCGTCTCCGCCATGGGCTGCGCGGTGAAGACCGGTGCCGTGGCAACGGGCGTGGGCGTCGGGGCCGGCGTGGGAGAGCCACCCCCACCGCAGCCTGGGGCCAGGGCCAGGAAACCGAGGGTGAGCAGGGTGCCGGCCCACCGGCGGAGGCAACGAGGACGGAACATGGGCATCTCCCAAAGGAGGAGGACAGGGGGCCGGGGGTCGGCTCGGAGGACCACCCTGAACGTGCGCCAGGGGTTCCGGGACCGAAGTCCCGGTTCCCCTGGCGGCTGGGGGTGGGAAGATCTACTGGTTGGCAGGAGCCACGATCTTGTAGACCGACTGCGGGGTGGAAACCAGGAGGTCTCCGTCCTGGTTCACGGTCAGGCCCTGGGGGGCGTAGAGCACGCCACCGGTCAGGGATTTCTCGGCGGTGGTGCCCAGTGTGTTCGGCAGGAGGAGCCCAGCTTTCAGTCCGTAGAAGGTGGGGGTGGTGGTGCTGGCGGCGTAGCCGAAGAGGGTGGTCACGTCACCAGTGGCGCTGATGGCCCGGATGCCATTGGAAGTGACGGTCTGGGAACTGGCGTAGCTCGTCACATATGTGAACCCAAAGCCATCCACCGCGAGGCCCGTGGGGGCTGTGAAGGTGGCGGCAGTGGCCGCACCATCGGCAAAGCCGGTGACGCCCGTGCCCACAGTGAGCGTCACGGCCCCGGCGGCGTCGAACTTCTTGACCTGGCTGGCGCCGGTCACGGCAACCCATACAGAGCCGTCCGCGGCATAGGCGATGCCAGCGGGGGCAACGCCGGTGGCGCCGACAAAGTCGGTGCTGGCACCGGTGCCCGCATCAATCTTGAAGACCTTGGCCAGCGAAGTCTCCGTGGCGTAGAGAAAGCTGCCGACGGAATCCACGGCCAGCCCCAGGTGGTTGGGGGCGACGGGGTAGGTGCCGCCACTCACCACAAAGGTGGCCTCGGTGAAGGTGCCATCCCCGTTCGGGGTGAACTTGCGCAGCTTCTTGGTGGTGCCGGTATCCCCCACGAAGAGGGCCACCAGGGCCTTGGTGCTGGGATTGACCTGCACCGCCACACTCTTGGGAGCGAGGAAGGCGATGGGCGCGGTGGTGGCGTCCTTGAGGGTGGTTACCGTGCCGTCCGCGGCGATGATGCGCACGGCATTGTTCAGGGTATCGGCGGCAAAGGTCCGACTGCCATCGGGAAGGGTAGCCAGATTGGCGCCGGAGCCCGTGCCGAAGCTGAACTTGGCGAAGGCGCCCAGGCCATCTGCGTTGCCCGAGACGCGGGGCGCGCCCGCGTAGGCGTAGCCCGCGGGCTTGGCAGGATCATCCAGCGTGTAGGTGGTGCCGGCGCTGGGGAAACCGCCGGTGGTGGGGCCGCCCACGGTGATGACGCGGATGGCCTGGTTGTCGAAGGTGGCCGCCGCGTCGGCCACGAAGATCTTGGTGCCGGCGGTGCCATTGCCCTGGGCCAGCACATAGTAGGCGTTGCTGAGGGTCTTGGCGGTGGAACTGGGGAAGGCGGGATTGGCGCCCAGGGTGACAGTTGCCGACCCATAGCCTTCACCGGCCGTGCCCGTGGCCCCGGCGATGGTCAGGAGGGCGCCGGCCCACTCCCCGCCGGCGGGAATCATCCGCACGGCGAAGTTGTTGCGATCAGCGATGTAGACATTGCCAACCGTGTCCACGGCCACGCCCTGGGGCGCGTTGATGGTGTTTCCCGTGGCCGGGGTCAGGGTGTCGAGGAAGCCGCCCGTGCCGCTGCCGGCGAGGAGGGTGGCCACGGGACTGGCTTCGTTGGTGATGTCGATCTTGACGATCTTGCTGGAGCCCACCACGTAGAGCAGGCGACGGCCGCCGTTGAAGTCCTTGGCCATGGCCGTGGCAGAAGTGACCGTGGGCGCCAGGTTGGCGAGCAGCACCGGGGTGGGCGTGGCGCTGGTGAGATCCATCTTGTAGAGGTTGCCCGTGGCGGCGTTGAACTCCACGAAGTACATCATCCGGTTGCCATCAATCACGAGGGCATTGGTATTGAGGAGGAAACCGCCGACCACGCCCGGCGTGTAGGAGCCAGTGCCATTGGGCGTGAGCTTCAGCAGGCGCTTGGTGGGGGTGTAGGCTTCGCCTCCGACATAGACATCGCCAGTGATGGGATCCACCGCCGAGTTGCGCGGATTGAAGACGGTGGTGGTGTCTCCCTGGGTGGTGGCGGTACCAGCCACGCCGGGGGTGCCGGCAATGGTGGTCACCGTGCGGTTGGCGGCCACGCGCCGAACCAGGTTGCCGCTGTAGTCGCAGACGATCATGCTGCCGTCGTTGGCCTTCTCGTCCCAGGCGAGGGCATTCGGCCGATAGAAGCGGGCCAGGGAGAAGCCGTTCGGATCCAGGCCGCCGTCCACGTTGCCGCGGCCAGAGCCGAAGGAACCGGCCACATGATAGAGCGCCCGGACGCCGACCTTCACGGTGGCGGTGTCGCCGCCCAGCAGGTTGGAGCCGGCCAGGGTGTAGGCCTGGCGGCCGTAGGGGGTGACCGTCTGATTGAGGCTGCCCAGCACGCTGGCGCCGTCCAGGGTGAGGCTCAGCGCGAGGCCCGTGTAGGACCAGGCCAGGCTGCTGGTGTTCCCAGGCAGCACCATGGTGGGAGTGGCCGAGAAGGAGGTGATGTGGACCGGGGCCGAACCCACGGTCACATCGGCGGTCTTGGTGACGGAGGCGCCGCCGGTGACCGGAGTGGCCGACAGGGTGTAGGTGGTGGTCACCAGGGGCGTCACATTCGCGGTGCCGGACAAGGCGAAGGTCGCGGGTAGGGTGATGTCCGCAGGGCTTGCGGTGATGGTGACGGCGCTGAAGACCCCGGCCACGGAGTTGGCAGCCCAGGTCAGGATGGTGCTCGAGCCGGGGGCGATGGTGGTGGGGCTCAGGCTGAAGGAAAGCGGGGTGGCGGCCACGGCGAGTTTGAGGTCGCGGGTGGTGCTACCCACGGTGTTGGTGGCCGTGATGGTGTAGGTGTCCTGGGCCAAGGGGGCCGCGGGCGTGCCCGAAATGGCGCCGGTGGTGGCGCTCAGGGCCAGCCCGCTGGGCAGAGTCTTGTTGATGGTATAGGTGATCGGCGTGGCGCCAGTGAGGGTGGCCACGGTGTTGTCGGCGATCTTCACGCCTGCGTAGTAGGTGGCATCCTCTTGGGCATAGGTGAGCCCGGCGGGGCTGACCAGGACTGTCACGGTCGTGGTGGCACTGGTCTTTTTCCCGTCCCCGGCGGTGACCGTCAGGGTGTAGGCGGTGGTGGTGGTGATGTTCGCTACGGGAACGATGACGTTGCTGGTCACGGCGATGTTGCCGGGGCTCAGGACGGCGGAACCATCCTTCACGCCGAAGTTGGCGAGGAAGTACCCCGTCCCGCCGGTGGCGATATTGATGGCTGAGGTCCGCTGGGTGAGGTCGGTCGGGAAGGGGCTGGTGGTCGATACCCAGAAGCCGGAGATGGCCGGCGTCGGCTTGTCATAGCTGTTGTCGTTCTTCGAGCAGCCAGTATGCAGGGCGGCGAGGCTCAGGCCGAAGCACAGCGGCAGGGCCAGCAGAGCCCGGCCGACCCTCTGGGGCAGTGAGTGGATGGACATGCGGACTCCTGAATATCGCGGGGCGGATTGGAGGGGGTTCATGCCAGCCTCCTAGAACCGGGCCTTGAGGGTGAACTGGGCTTCGCGGGAGCGGTTGTCGGGCGAATCGATGGCGCCGAAGTTGGGATTCAGGCTCCCCGAGGAAGTGGTGTACTGGGTCTGGCGGGTGTACTGGTTGGCCCAGTTGAAGGCGTTGTAGATATCGAGGGTGCCCTCCAGGGAGAAGCCCCGGGTGAGCCGGAACTGCCGGGAGATCCTCAGGTCGAAGGTCTTTTCGTTGGGCTGGCGGTGGCTGTTGCGGCCATTCACCGTGTCGATGAATTTGCCGTCGCCATTCTGATCGGCGTAGTAGATGCCATTCCAGGGGCGGCCCGTGGTGAAGGTCGTGATGCCGGATACGCGGACGCCATAAAAAGTGGGGGCGAACCAGGCCAGGGTGGCGCGGAAGGCGTGATCGTTATCGCTCAGGGCCCAGGAGCCCAGCGGATCCGCCGGATTTTCCGTCAGGGCGCTGGCGGAGGTGAGGGTGGCCCGCTCATTGGAGTTGTTGTCCTCCGCCTTGGCGAAGGTCAGGCTGCCCTTGAAGCCCCAGCCGCTACCGGGGCGGCGACCCGCCTCCAGCACCAGGCTGCGGTAGCGGCCCTCGCCGTCGTACTTCGAAAGGATGACATCGCCGAAACCGCTGAGATCCAGGGCTCGGCCCCGGACGACGGCACGGCCAGGTCGGGCGGTGCTGAAGAATTTGTTGGTGGTCGAATAGCCGTCATTGTAGACGGGCGCGAAGGGGCCCGAATTACCGGAGAGGTATTGGCTGATGTTGATATTCACGGCGTACTGGAGGTTGAGGAACTTCTTGTAGGTGGCGCGGATGCCCACGGTGTAGCCATTGCCAAGATCCTGCTCGATGCCCAACGAGGCGGCGCGGGCCTGGGTCATCTTGAACTCGGGATCGATGATGGTAGGTACGATGGTATCCAGCCTGAGGTTGGGATCGGTCCGCAGGGTGCTGGCCGGAATGGCGGTCAACGAGCCGGGGGCCGACAGGGGGCCGCTCCAGCGCTGGGCGGACGAGAGCAGGGCGCCGGGCTCGAAGAAGGTGGAATTCGCGGAGGCCGTCACATAGTAGGACACCAGGTTGATGCCGTTGTTCATGATGGCGCCGGAGGTGGTCTGGCCTGGATTGCTCACGCTGAACCAGCCGTAGCCACCACGGAGTATCGTTTTCGAATTGCCGAAGAGATCGAAGGTGAAGCCGAACCGGGGGTCCAGGGTCTTGTCGTTGGGCGCGCGATCCAGACCCTGGAGTTTGGGGTTGGGATTGGGGTTGCCGCTCCAGATTTCGGTGGTGTAGCGCAGGCCCAGACTCAGGAGCAGGCGCTTGTCGAGCAGGCCACCGTACTGGGCCTGGATGTAACCGGCCAGGTACTTTTCGCTGAAGTCGCTGACGCCATTGGTGGGCGAATATCCCTGGGTATAGGTGACCCCACTCAGGGAGGCCGCGGCCCCCTGGTTGAACCAGCCCTGGGCCAGGGCATAGCTCGGGAACGCCCAGCTGCCGTTGCCGTTGGGCAGGTAGCGGTTCTTCATATTGATGAACTGGAGGTCCACGCCGCCTTTGAGCACCCAGTCCCCCGTCATGTAGGACAGGTTGTCCTGGATCTGGGTGGTGGTTTCATCCGTGGTGCGGGGATCGATGTAGTACTGGCCCGCGTTGATGTCGTAGCTGCTGCCGACCCTCTGGATGCGCACCGGAGAGGAAAGCGTGGAATTGGGGGTGGTGGGGCGATTCTCGCTGGCGAGCTGGATCCGGGCCTCGTTCAGCAGGTTGCTGGAGAGGATCGAGTTGAGTTCCAGCACCGTGGAGAGGCTGGTGAACTTCATGGTGGAATTGCCGGACTCGGCCGTATCGTTGCGCCGGGAACCCGCGTAGATATCGTTGAGCCCCTGGTAGTTCTGGGAATTCAGCCGCAGGGTCGCCCGGTGGTTCTCGTTGATGTCCCAGTCCAGGCGGCCCATGAATACCAGATTCTTCTGCTCGTCGGTCCAGGCGCGGCGGTTCTCCTGGGCCAGGGTACGGCCGGGCATGGTCAGCAGGAGCGCCCCCATGCCTGTCCCCGGGGCGAAGAAGGTCGTGGCGTCGGCAGTGCCATCACCGAAGATGGGAACGCTGTCCTCCCGCTTCCGGGCCATCTCCACATTCACGAAATAGTGCAGCTTGTCCTTGATGATGGGGCCGCCCAGGTTGAAGCCCACCTGCAGGTTCTGGTAGGTGCGGGTACGGGCCTCATCGGAGTTCACGCCGTTCGGGGCATTCGGATCGTAGGGAACGGGCTTGACCTTGGCCACCAGGGATGTGGGACGGAACAGCATGAAGGCCATGCCCTGGGTCTGGTTGGTGCCGGTCTTGGTGACGGCATTGATCACGGCGCCCACGGCATCGCCGTACTGGGCGTCGAAGGAGTTGGTGATGACCTGCAGTTCCTTGATGGAATCCTGGCCGAAGGTGAAGGGGATGCGCGTGCCGCCCCGCTGTTCGCCGTTGAACTTGGAGTTGTAGCTGCCGCCGTCGATCTGCAGGTTGTTCTGGACGCCGCGGGCGCCTTCCACCGTCGTGTAGTAGCTGGTGTTGCCCACAGCCGCGCCAGGCGTCAGGCGGACGAGGTCGGTGAAGTTGCGGTCGTTCACCGGGATGGCGTCCACCAGTTCCTGGGAGATGGAGGATTGGGTGTTGATCTGGGCATTGTCGAGGCTGGCGGCATCGGCCACCACCACCACCACCGCACTGGCTTCCATCGAATCGAGACTGAAGTTCTGGAGCGAGGTCTGGCCCAGCCCCACCCGCAGGGCCGCGTCCTTGGCCGTCTTGAGACCCGGGGCCGTGACCGTCAATTCATACTGGCCCACGGGCAGGAAGGCGAAGTGGTACTCGCCGCTGGCGTTGGTGGCCGTGGTCCTGGTGAGACCCGTCTCCACATTCCGCAAGGTGAGCGAAGCCTTCGCGACCAGACCACCCTGCTTCGACTTCACCGCCCCTTTGATGGCCCCTGAGGTGGTGCCGGTCTGGGCGTGGGCCACCACCGCACAGGCGAGGGCCGAAAGGAGGAGGACGGTGGCGCTTCGGGATGACATCAAGACTCCTTGCCCCTTGGGGGGCAGCTCAAAAGAAATACACCTATGGTGTTTGGGGGGAATGGGTGGCGCGATCCAAACGCAGAGAGCACGAGCGTGACGGCGGCGGCGGAAAGCGGAATCATCCAGATGGGCTTCCCCTTGAAGGTCTGCTTCAACCTTCAGGGTGTCTATGACCGAAGTCACGGAACGATCGTGTAACTCCGAGTAGGGGCGTGGTCTGACCATTGGACCGAGGCCGCTGCCGCGCCACATAGAGAAGGGGGCCGTTGCCGGCCCCCTTCTCCTTTCCGCTCCCCGCTTCCTGCAGCTAGCGGCTCTTTTCGAGTTGCGCCGTCAGCTCAGGCAGCAGTTCCAGCAAGTCCGCCACCACACCCACCTGGGCCGCCTGGAAGATGGGGGCTTTGGGGTTCTTGTTGATGGCGACAACAAAAGGATTGCCCTTGAGGCCGCCCAGGTGCTGGAAGGCCCCGCTGATTCCGAGGGCGAGGTAGACCTTGGGCTTCACGGTCTGGCCCGAGGTGCCCACCTGCCGGCCCTTGTCCAGCCACTTGGCGTCCACGATGGGACGGGAGCAGCAGACCGTGGCGCCCATGGCCTTGGCCAGGTCGTCCACCAGGGCCAAGTTGTCCTGCTCGCCGATGCCGCGGCCCACGGCCACCAGCACCTCTTCGCGGGTGATGTCGACATCTCCGGCTTCCGCCTGGACCACTGCCAGAAAGCGGCGGCGGGCGGTGAGGCCTGCGGCTGCGCCGGACTTATCCACCACCTGCCCGCCCCCGCTTCCTGTCAGCGCCGGCGGGAACGCGCCGGAGCGCACTGTGATGACGGCCCCGTTGGAAAGGTCCGCCTGGACGTGGGCGCTCACCTGGCCCGCGAACTCCTGGCGCACCACCTTGAGCTGGTTACCATTCAGGCCATCAAAACCCACCACATCGGGCAGGTAGGCGGCACCGAGCTTCACGGAGAGCCCTGGTCCCAGGTCGATGCCCAGGGTGCTGTGGGGCAGCAGGACCAGGGCCCCGGCGGGGAGCACCTTCACCAGCAGGGGCCGGATCAGCTCCGCGTTGGGATAGGCCAGGGCCTCCTGGTTGAAGGACCAGACTTCGCCAAAGGAGGCCGCCACTTCCAGGGCCATGTCAGCCAGAGAGGGGCCTGAGCCCAGGACGAGGGCCGTGGGAGCGGCCTCAGGGAACATGGCCCGGGCGGCACTGAGCAGTTCGAGGGCGGCGTCGTCCACCTTGCCCGCGCTGTGGGGGATGAGTGCGAAAACCTGGGTCGCCATCAGTTGATCCCTCCCTTGAGCTTGAGGAGTTCCACCAGCTGGGTGGCCAGTTCCTTGGTACTGCCTGTGAGCATCTCGGCCCCGACCCCGGCGACCGGCACGAAGTAGTCCACCCGGCGGACTTTGGCCGCGGCCGGTCCGACCCTGGCAGCGTCCAGGCCCAGCGCGGCGCTGTCCAGCACCGGGATCTCCACGGAGGCCACTTTGCGGATGCCCCGGAGGCCCACGTAGCGGGGTTCGTTGATGCCGGTCTGGATGGAGAGGACGCAGGGTGTCTCGATCTCGTTCAGTTCCTGGCTGCCGCCTTCGATCTCGCGGCCGATGCGCAGGGTCTTGCCGGTCACCTCGATCCTGTTCACCAGGGAGGCGAAGGGCCAGTCCAGCAGGGCCGCCAGCATCCCGCCCACCTGGGCGGCGCCATCGTCGGCCTGGGCGCCCGTGAGGATCAGATCGTAGCTCCCCTTCAGGACGGCGGCCTGCAGGATGGTGGCCACGCCCAGCCCGTCGGAACCGGCGAACCGGTCATCCACCAGCATGAGGCCCTGCTCGGCGCCCATGGCCATTTCGCGGCGGACACTCTCTTCGATATCGGCCTCGCCCAGAGCCACCACGGTGACGCTGCCGCCCTCGCGCTCCACGATCTGGATGGCCTCCTCCACCGCGTAGTTGTCCCACTCGTTGACGGCGTATACCAAGTCCTCCCGGCTGATATCGGCGCCGCCAGCGGCCACGCTGATCTCGTTCTCCGCCGAGTCGGGAACGCGCTTCACGCACACAAGAATGTCCATAGGTGTCCTCCTCCGTGATGAGTCAATGCTGCAGTTGGCCGTCCACCAGTTCGCACAGATCGATGGCTTCCATCTGGCCTTCGAGGCCGGCGACCTTGATGGCGTCCTCCATGTTCGTGAGACAGAACGGGCAGGCGGTGACGATGACGCTGGCGCCGGCAGCCCGGGCCTGATTTACGCGGACCACGCCCATGCGCTGCTCTTCCTCGGGCTCGTAGAAGAGGCCAAGGCCGCCACCACCGCAGCAGAAGGCACGGTCGCGGCAGCTGCCCGTCATCTCCACCCGCTTGATGCCAGGAATGGCGTCGATGGCCACGCGGGGCGCGTCATACATTCCGTTGTGGCGGCCCAGGTAACAGGGGTCGTGGTAGGTGTAGGTGCGGGACGGATCAGCCAGCGGATTGAGCCTGAGCTTGCCAGTGGTCACGCCTGCGGCGATCACTTCGCTGACATGCACCACCGGTGGCAGGCCCGCGTAGTCGTTCTTCAGGGCGTTGTAGGCGTGGGGATCGCTGGTGACGATGCGCTTGGCCTGGGACTCGAGGATGGCCTCGGTGTTCTGCTCCTTCAGGCTCTGGAAGAGCATCTCCTCCCCATACCGCCGCACTTCGTGGCCGCTGTCCTTCTCGTCCTTGCCCAGGGCCATGAAGTCCACTTCGGCCCGGGTGAGGATGCGGGCGGTGGCCTGGGCGATCTTCTGCATGCGGTCGTCGTACGAGGTCATGCTGTCCACGAAGTAGAGGGTGTCGGCGGTGTCGCCCTTTTCGGCGAGCTTCACTGCGAAGCCTTCGCCCACCCCGGCGGCCCAATCGGCCCGCTTCTTCTCCAGCTTGCCCCAGGGATTGCCCCGCTTTTCCAGGGCGCTGAGTGGCTTCTGCAGGCTCTGTGGCACCATGCCCTCGTCCACCATGCCGCGGCGCAGATCCACGATCTTGTCGATGTACTCGATGCCGATGGGGCATTCCTCTTCGCAGGCCCCGCAGGTGGTGCAGGACCAGATCTCCTCCTCGCTGAAAATGCCGCCCATGAGCGGTTCCGCCTCAGCCTGGTCCGCCCCGAAGAGCGGATAGCGCTGGTAGGTCAGGTCGCGGCCCTTGATGCTGATGAAGCGGGGCGACAGGGGGCGCTTCACGTGGTTCGCCGGGCAGCGATCCGAGCAGCGGCCGCAGTCGGCGCAGCTGTAGAAGTCCAGGAGGTGCTTCCAGGTGAAGTCCTCCAGGTGCTTTACTCCAAAGGACTGCAGCTCATCCAGGCCCTGGTCGTCCACGCCATGGCGCACCGGCTTGACGGTCCCCGGCTTCAGCCGCATGAAGGCGACATTGAACAGCGACGTGAGGACATGGAAGTGCTTGCCCATCGGCAGCAGGCACAGGAAGTAGAAAAAACTGAGGTCGTGGATGGCGTAGCTGGTGAGGTTGATCCGGGCCAGGACGGGGAGCGGAAGCCCGGCGAATAGGTACTGGCAAGCCCAGGCCAGCGTGAAGGGGGTGGCTGTCTCATGGGAACCCGCGGCCAGGAGGCTGCCTTCGAAGGCGCTCTCCGACAGCAGCAGGGTGGCGATGAGGCCCAACACCAGGAGCGCCTCACCCGTGTGGTCCTGGCCGAGCTTCGCGGGCACGGAGTAACGGGCCGGACGGACGATGCCACGGCGGTAGGCCAGCACCACCACCGACAGGAACACGGCCGTGGCCGCATAGTCCTTGGCGATGGTATAGGCGACCCCCAGTGGACCGCCGAAACCTGGCAGGGTGAAGGTCTCCATGAACCCCAGGAAGATCAGCTGGAAGGAGCGGAGCCCCAGCACCAGGAACCCCAGGAACAGCACGATGTGCAGCACGCCCGCCATCAGGTAGCGCGGGTGGCGCCATTGGGCCAGCCACACCTTGAGCACCAGGAGGGTCCGCTCCCCCAGGTGGTCGCAGCGCGGATCCGGCGCGGCCTTCAGGAGGGGCGCCACCCGGCGCGCCAGCATCCAGGTGAAGCAGGCCACGCCTGCCACTGGGATCAGCAGGAAGAGCCACCTGAGTGGCAGACCCACCACGACTGCCTGGGCGGGAGAAAAGGGAATGAGGGCCATGACGATCTCCGAGGAACCGGCGCTGCTACTTCCCGCCGAAGGCATCTTCGGGAATGTCGTTGACGACGCTGCTTCCGCCGAGGATCGCCTCCATCTTCCCGAGGGTGACGGGCAGCAGGTTTCGGGTGAAGAATTCCGCGTTCAGGATCTGGCCTTCGTAGAAGGCGGTGTCCTTCTCCTTGGCACCCGCGGTCATGGCCTGGGCGGCGGTGTTGGCCCGCCACATTAGCATCCAGGCCATCACCATGTCGCCGACCGCGTCCATGAAGGGAAAGGCATGGGCCGCGGCCGTCATGGGGTTGGCCAGAACGGTGGCGGTCATATGGGCGGCCACCGCCTCGAGGCGGGCCAGGGCGGGAGCCAGCCGGGCGGCGATGGGAGCGGTGCGCGGCAGGCCCTCGGCCGTGATGAGGGCGGTGCGGATGCCCGCGAACAGATCCTTGATGGCCTGGCCATCGTTCTGGCTGAGCTTGCGGCCGATCAGATCCATGGCCTGGATGCCGTTGGTGCCTTCGTAGATGCTGGTGATGCGCACATCCCGGAGGAGCTGCTCGACCGGGTACTCACGGATGTAGCCGTAGCCGCCGTAGACCTGCACGCCCAGGCTGCAGACATCGAAGGCCCGCTCCGTCACATAGCCCTTGGCAATGGGGATCAGCAGATCCACCACCGCCTGGGTCCGGGCCTTCTCCTCGGCCTGGGCGGAGATGGCGTTGCGATCCATGCAGGACGCCACGTAGTAGGCCAGGCTGCGCATGCCTTCCACGAAGACCTTCATGGTCATGAGCATGCGGCGCACATCCGGGTGCTGGATGATGGGCACCGACGGGGCGGTCTTGTCGGCGCCCTTCTGCAGGTGGCGGCTCTGGACACGGGTACGGGCGTAGTTCACAGCGTAAAGATAGGAGGCGCTGGCACACGCCAGGCCCTCGCCGCCCACCATGAGGCGGGCCTCGTTCATCATCACGAACATGCCGCGCATGCCCTTGTTGGCTTCGCCCAGCAGGGTCCCCACGCACTGCCCTTTGCTACCCAGGGCAAGCGAGCAGGTGGCGTTGCCATGGATGCCCATCTTCTCTTCAATGCCCGTGCAGACCACGTCGTTGAAGGCGCCCAGACTGCCATCGTCGTTCACCCTGAACTTCGGGACCAGGAACATGGAGATGCCGCCGGTGCCGGCCGGGGCGCCCTCAATGCGGGCCAGCACCGGATGGATGATGTTCGGCACCAGGTCGTGCTCGCCGGCGGAGATGAAGATCTTGTTGCCGGTAATGGAGTAGGTGCCATCCGCATTCGGGGTGGCCGTGGCGGTGAGGGCACCCACATCGGACCCTGCCTCCGCCTCGGTCAGGAGCATGGTGCCGCACCACTCTCCGCTATAGAGCTTCTGCAGGTAGAGCTCCTTCTGCGGGTCCGTGCCGAGTCGCTCCACCAGCTTGCCGGCGCCGTGGGTGAGACCGGCGGTGAGCATGAAGGCGAAGTTGGCGCCCATGAGGTAATCCGTGGCGGCGGTGGCCACGGTGTGGGGCATACCCTGGCCGCCCCAGTCGGGATCATCGGTCATGGCCAGCCACTCGCCAGCTCGCAGGGACTTCCAGGCCTTGTGGAAGGACGCGGGCATGGTGACGGCGCCATTGGCGAACTGGGCCCCGATACGATCGCCATCCACCTGGGTGGGCAGGATCTCCTTCACGGCCAGATTCCTGGCTTCCGAAACGATAAGATCGACGGCCTTGCGGTTGAAGTCGGCGAAGCGCTTGTGCTTGGCGAGTTCCTCGATGTTCAGCTGCTCGTAGAGGACGAAGTCGATGTCGCGACGGTCGGCAAGAATCTGGGCCATGAGGGCCTCCATGGGGTCGTGGGCGCAGGCAGAGCGGGCTCAGGCCTCTGCAGGAGCCGCCTGCGCCGGTGGGGATCGGTGGGAACTCCGGAAGCCTATGCGAAGGCGGGCTCAACCATGGCCGCGGCCGCCTTCTTCTTGGTGGTCGAGGCGATGCGCGTCACATTGAGCAGGTGCTTGTAGGTGAAGTTCTCGGAGATGGAGTTGCCGCCCCAGCTGCCACAGCCGAGGGTATTGGTGAAAGCCAGGCCGCCTTCAACGGAGCCGCCAGCCGTGGTGGCGCAGGGAGCATTCACGATGAGCCTGGAGACCGGAATGCGGCTGCCGGCCTTGGCGATGTTCTCCTGGTTATTGGAATGGATGCCGGCCGTGTGGCCGCTCCCCTCCAGCAGGAGGTTCGTGGTGGCGATCTGGATGGCCTCATCCATGGACCGGTAGCCGAAGGCCGCCAGCACGGGGCACATCTTCTCCCGGCAGATGATGTCCGCCACGCCGATGCCCTTGGCCTCGAGGATCAGCACCTTGGTCCCCACGGGAATGGTGATGCCAGCCTTGGCGGCGATGAAGTACACGGACTGCCCCACGGCATCCCGGGCCAATGCGCCATCCCGGAAGATGGCATCAATGACCTGCTGCCGCTCCTGATCGGGCACCAGGTAGGCACCTTGTTCGGTGAACGCCGCCATGACGGCGGCCTTGTCGTCCTCGTGGTAGATGAAGGACTGCTCGCCCGAGCAGATGATGCCGTTATCGAACTTGCGACCCGCGATGACCTTCTCCGCCGCTTCCATGAAACTGATGCCGCGGTCCAGGATGACCTGCACGTTGCCGGCGCCCACTCCGAAGGAGGGCTTGCCGGACGAGTAGGCGGACTTGACCATGGCCATGCCGCCCGTGGCCACCACCACATCGCAGGCCTTCATGAGTTCCTGGGTCTTCGCCACGGAGGGTTCGGCGATGACCTGCACCAATCCCTCAGGCACGCCGAACTTCTCGAGGGCCTTGTTGATGAGCTCAACCGTGAGGGTGGAGCACTTCTCGGCCTTGGGATGCGGGGCGATGACGATGGCGTTCTTGGTCTTGAGCGCGAACATGATCTTGGACATGGGCGTGACCACCGGATTGGTCATGGGGGTGATGCCAGCCACCACGCCGATGGCCTTGCCGATCTCAACCAGATTCGTCTTCTCATCCACGCGCAGCACGCCCATGGATTTCTTGCCCTTCAGATCATGCCAAACGCCCTTGGATTTCCCATGGCACTTGGCAATCTTGTCTTCGAGAACGCCCATCCCGGTTTCTTCGACGGCCAGTTTGGACAGCTGGTAGGCGTTGTCGTAGATCGTCTGTGCGACGGTCTTGACGATTTCATCCACCTGCTCCTGGTTGAAATTCTTTTCGAAAATGGCCTGCGCCTTGCGGGCCTTCGCAACGATGGCCTTGATGTCCATGGACTGCTCCTCCACTACTTGTGCGGTGCTTCAATAAAGCGATTGATAGAGGTCACGGATCTCGTCGCGCGAGAGGGCCACATAGTTGTTGGCCAACAGACGGCCCTGCTTGTGCATGACGGTGTCCGCGAAGGTTTCGATCTCGTCAAGCTGCATCCCGTAGGAGCGCAGCTTGTTCTTCGCCAGCAGCCCACCGAAGAGCAAGTCCAACCGGTCATACACCTCGATGGTGTCGGTATGGAGAATGCCCGCCAGCAGGGTATTGAGTTCCTGGATCCGGCCTTCCGGCTGCTTCGCCTGGTAGCGCTTGAACACGGCCGTGAAGAACTGGTAGTTGGCCTCGCCGTGGGGCACGTGGTAGGTGCCACCCAGCGGGTAGGAGAGAGCGTGCACGGCGCCCACGCCGGTGTTGCCGAACGCGATGCCAGCGAAGTTGCTGGCCATGAGCATGTCTTCCAGGCGCTCGAAGCGGTACTCCGGCCCCTCCTCGACGATGCGGCCGAAAACCTCCAGGATCAGCTCGATGGCAGCCTTGCAGTAGAGCCGGGTGTAGGGATTGGATTTCGGCGATACGTAGGATTCCACCGCATGGATGAAGGCATCGATGGCGCTGTAGACATAGAACTTGAATGGCAGCCCCCGGAGCAGTTCGGGGATGATCACGGCGTCGTCCGCCAGGATCGCGTCGTCCGCCAGCCCCATCTTGGTGGCCTTGGCAGTGATCTCGGCGATGGAGAGGTTGGTGACCTCGCTACCGGTCCCGCAGGTGGTGGGGATGATCACCAGTTGCTTGGCCTTGACGATGGGAATGGTGCGCTCGAAGGCCTGGACCACGTCCTCCAGGCCAGCCAGCACGAAGAGCTTGGCGATATCGATCACCGTTCCTCCGCCCACGGCGATCACACGGTCGAACTCCAGTCCCTTCACATCCTTCAGGATGCGGTTCATCATCTCGTCCGAGGGCTCGCCAGCGCCATAGTGCTCCTGCATGACGAAGTGGCAGGGGAGCCCCAGCCCCTTCATGAAGGGCTCGTGCAGGAACGCGTGGGTGAGGACGAGATCCCGCCCGGAGAGCTGGAATGCTTGGGCGAAATCTGCGAAGGCATCGAAGCGGCTGAGCCGGGTCTTGAGGGTGAACAACTGCATATCAGACTCCAACGGCACAGGAGGCAGGCGCGAAGCGGCGGTCAAATTCCTCGGTCAGGCTGTCCCGGAAGGAGGGATGGGCGATGGCGATGAGGCTCAGGGCCCGCTGCCGGAGGGTTTGGCCCTTGAGGTGGGCGATGCCATATTCGGTGACCACATAGTCCACGTCGTTGCGGGACGTGGAAACAGCCGCGCCCTGGGCCAGGAAGGGGACGATGCGGGAGACCTTGCCGCCCGCGGCCGTGGAGGGCACGGCGATGATGGACTTGCCGCCCACCGCCATGCTGGCGCCACGGACGAAATCCACCTGGCCACCGACGCCGCTGAACTGCTTGAGGCCGATGGATTCCGAGCCCACCTGGCCCATGAGATCCACTTCGATGCAGGAGTTGATGGAAACCATCTTGTAGTTCTGCATGACCACCGTCGGGTGGTTCACGTAGCTCACGGGGTGCATCTGCACCTGCGGATTGTGATTCACGAAGTCGTAGAGGCGTTGGCTGCCCATGAGGAAGGTGGCCACCAGCTCACCCTTGTGGATGGACTTCCGGCTGCCGTTCACCACGCCCAGCTCCACCAGATCGATGAGCCCGTCGGAGAACATCTCGGAGTGGATGCCCAGATCCTTCTTGTCCTTGAGGAACATCAGGACGGCATCGGGGATGGCACCGATACCCAGTTGGAGGGTGGAGCCGTCCTCCACCAGCGTGGCGCAGTATTCGCCCAGCTTCTTTTCTGTCTCGCCGATCTTGGGCAGAGGCAGCTCGAGGATGGGGCAGGAGGTCTCCACGATGTGGTGCAGCTTGGACACGTGGATCAGGTTGTCGCCACCGATAAAGGGCATGCGGTCATTGGCTTCGGCGATGACGATCTTGGCCAACTCGGCCGCCGGCTTGGTGTAGTCGCAGGAGACACCGAAGCTGCAGAAACCATCGGCATCGGGCCGGGTCACCTGGATGAGGGCCACGTCGACCGGCAGCTGCTTCTTGAAGAGGCTGGGGAACTCGTGGAAGTAGCAGGGCGTGTAGTCGCCGCGGTTCTCCTCCACGGCCTTCCGGGTGTTGGCGCCCACGAAGATGCCGTTGAAGCGGAAGTGCCCCTCCATGCCCTCGGCCAGGTAGCCGCCATCGCCCAGGCATAGCATATGCACCACCTCCACGGCGTGGAGGCGATCCTTCTGGGCCACCATCGCCTTCAGCAGTTCGGTGGGGGCGCCCGCCGCATGGCCTACCACCAGGCGATCACCGCTCTTCACCGCCCGGACAGCCTCGTGCGCGGTGGTCAGCCTTTCCTGGTAGATGCGCTTCCAATCCATGACTTCTCCTTCTGCCCCCGGGATGGAGCAGCCTGCCTTGGGCCGGGGCGTGTGCCGCGCGGCGGTTTGTAGAAACTGGACTCCAGCCTTACTTATTCTCGCTGTCGTTCACCTTGGCGATTTTCTTGGCCAAGGCCTTCTTGGCCTCGAGGTTGGACTGCCGGGCGATCATGATGCGCTGGGCCTGGGGCGAACCCGCACCGTGCATGGATTCCGTGCGGTAGCCCACGGCGGCCGTGCCCAGCGTCAGATTCTCGATCAGGCGCAGCACGCGCATGCGGTTCAGGGTGCTCACGCTGGCGATGCCCTTGAGGTACTTCTTCACGAAGGGCCCGATCTTCTTGTCCCGGAAATCCGCCTCGGAGGGCATGGTGACCATGATGCCGCCGGCGATGTCCTCGGCGAGACGGGCGATCTCGTAGGGGAAGCGGGTGACATTCTGCTTGCAGACATTGGCCAGGAGGTTGTCGATCTGGTAGTTGCCGGCCTTGGTCTTGCAGCCCTCGGCAGAGCAGGCGATGCCGCAGGCGTAGAGGGTTTCATTGAGATGGGTCATCTCGATGAGCTTGTCCTTGATGTGGTTGGCCTTCGCCGCGCCGTTGTAGTCGGCGGCCAGGGCAGCGGCACCGATGAGGACATCGCCCACGCCCGTCTTGCAGCCGCCGTAGGACTGCCGGTGGTAGCCCGCGAAGCGCTCCACCATCATCCCGGCGAACTCCCACTCCTTGCAGAGGAACACGCGGTTCCAGGGCACGAAGACATCTTCGAAAATGACCAGGGCTTCGTGGCCTCCGAACTCGGAATTGCCCACATCGATATCCGCGCCCGCTTCCATCTTCCGCGTATCGCAGGACTGGCGGCCGTAGATCATGAAGACGCCTTCGGCATCCGAGGGCACGGCAAAGGACACGGCGTAGGCCTTGTCCTCTTCCTTCATGGCCTGGGTTGGCATGATCAGGTGTTCGTGGGAGTTCAGGGCGCCGGTCTGGTGGGCCTTGGCGCCGCGCACCACGATGCCGTCCGCACGCTCTTCCACGATGTGGAGGTACATGTCCGGGTCTTCCTGCTTGGAGGGCGACAGGGAACGATCGCCCTTGGGATCGGTCATGGCGCCGTCCACCGTCAGGTCGTTCTCCTGAACGAACTTCATGTACTCCGTGAAGCGCTTGTGATACTCCGTGCCGCACTTCGCATCGATCTCGAAGGTGGTGGAGTAGATGGCATTGAAGGCATCCATGCCCACGCAGCGCTGGAAGCAGGAGGCCGTCTTCTGGCCCAGGAGCCGCTGCATCTTCACCTTCTTCACCAGGTCTTCGGTGCTCTGGTGCAGGTGGCAGAAACGGTTCACGGTCTTGCCCGTGAGGTTCGACGTGGCCGTCATCAGGTCCTTGTGCTCTTCCTGCTCGGCCAGTTCGTAGGTCATGGCCACGGAGTTCAGGGAGGGACGGATCATCGGATGGTCGACCGGATTCTCGACCAGCTCGCCGAACAAGTAGACCTTGAGGTTCAGCTTGCGAAGGCTAGCGATGTATTGGTCTTTGTTCATGTCAGCACCATGGAGAAGGGCCGGATTTTTCAATGGGAGGCGATGCAGACCTTTCCTGACCAGGAAGGGAAGCTCCCCGGCTCGTCTCCCACGCTTCTTCAACCCGGCATTGATGGATCGAGAAGGCCAATCGGTAAATCATTACCGAACGGTAAAGTATTAAGGCCAGACCCCTCACCCCGTCAATGAAATTTCTACAGGCCCGATACCATTGGGTGAATGCTTAATGCGTGTTTAGTCCAAATGGTATGGAAGACGGAAGGGCTTCTGATCCATAAGATGAATTTGTTAAGATTGATATTTCACTCAGATTGATTGTGCTGTAGATCACCATAGAATACCGTTACATCAAAATTCAATACATGGAAAAGCTTGCCTTACCAAAGGTCCTTGCGGTGGTCTGACCAGGCTTGTCGAAGATGATCCTGCCTGGGAACCAGGGTCTGGCGCGAGCTGCCCTTGCTGCTGCGGACTCCCAACCCCACCCAAGGAACCCGGATCGGCCCCCCAGCGGCTTGCGGTAAGGTGGTTCCATGTCTGTCAAACCCAACCGTCAGCGTGGCTTCACGCTCCTCGAACTGCTCACGGTCATGACCATCCTGGCCCTGCTGGCCACAGTGGGGCTGGCTGGCTACCGCCACAAGGTGAAGGTGGCGCGGGAAGCGGTGCTCAAGGAGAACCTCTTCCAGCTCAACCATTGCCTGGAGCAGCACCGCGCCGATCGCGGCAAGTACCCCTCCAGCCTCGGGCCACTCAAGGAACTGGGCTACCTGCGGGACATCCCCTACGACCCCATGACCCAGTCCAGGGACACCTGGCAGACGGAACTGGAACCTCCGGATCCCGACAACCCCGATGCGGAGCTGGGCGTCTTCCGGGTGCGGAGCGGATCCGCCGAAAAGGGTGAAAACGGCATTCCGTACAGCGAGTGGTAGAGGAAGTCCTCAACCCATAGCCCAAAGCCCATCGCCCAAAGCCCAGAGCCCAGAGCCCCCATGAGCCCTTCGACCCTTCGCCGCCTGGACCAGTTCTCCTCGATCCTCCTGCTCCTGTGGGCCGGGGCGGCGCTGGGCTTTGGCCTCTTCTCGGCGCCGATCTTCTTCCGGGAGCTGCCGAGCCGGGATCTGGCAGGGCGCATCGCGGGGCTGATCATCGGCCGCCTCGACTGGGCGGCCTGGGTCGCTTTCGGCCTGGCCGGGCTGAGCTGGGGCGGCCGCTGGGTCGCGGAAGTGCAGGAGGAGCTCATCGGTCCCCTCCGCCTCTGGAGCGCGGCCTTGCTGGTGGCCCTGCTCATGTGCCTGGCCAGCACCTTCGTGGTGACGCCCAAGATCCAGGCCATCCGGGCGCGCATCAATGCACCCATCGAAAGCCTGGCTCCGGAGCACGCCGATCGCCTGGCCTACACCAAGGCCCACGGCCTGAGCCGGAACCTATTCTTCCTCCGCATCCTGCTGGCCCTGGGGCTGGCGGCGACCGTCAGCCTGCTGCCCCGTCAGGGGAAGGCTCCGGAGCCGACGGCCTAGACGCCGCACCCGATCCGGCTTCCGGGAGCTCCCAGGCCTCCAGCACCCGCGGCTTGGCTGGCCCGGCGATCAGCCCACGCAACCACACCCGGATCTCGTCCACCCCCTCGCCCTGGATGGCGCAGACCTGCGTCGCGCCCGGGTGCCGCTTCTTCAGCTCCAGCTTCTGGGGACGATGGAGGCGGTCCACCTGATTCAGCACCAGCAGGCGCGGCTGGGCGCCAAGGTCCTCCGGTTCGCACCCGATCTCCCGCAGGGTGGCGCCCACGATCTTCAGGTGCTCCTCCAGATCCGGATGGGCCGCGTCGGCCACCACCAGCAGCGCGTCCGCGGTGCGCACCTCGCCCAGGGTGCTGCGGAAGGCCGCCACCAGCTGGTGGGGCAGCTTGCGGATGAACCCCACTGTATCGGCCACCAGGCACTGCCTGGCTTCCAGGCTGCCCTCGCCGGTTTCGGGATCGAAGTCCTGCCCCAGCCAGGCCTTGCGGGTGGTGGTGTCGAGGGTGGCGAAGAGCAGATCGCGGGGTTCGCCCTCACCGGTCAGGGCCTTCAGCAGGCTGGTCTTCCCGGCATTGGTGTACCCCACGAGGGCCACCCGCGGCAGCCCTTTGGGACGGCCCTGGCGCTGGGTCTGGCGGACCTGCTCCAGGTGGGTGAGCTCCCGCTTGAGCTGGCTGATGCGCGTGCGGACTAGGCGGCGGTCCACCTCGATCTGGGTTTCACCGGGGCCCCCGCGCAGGCCCACGCCGCCGCCCTGCCGTTCGAGATGCGTCCAGGCGCCCTTGAGCCGGGGCAGCTCGTACTCGCAGCGGGCCAGTTCCACCTGGGCCTTGGCCTCCCGGGTCTGGGCGCGCTGCTCGAAGATGCTGAGGATCAGACCCGTGCGATCCAGGCAGATGAGATTCGTGGCCTTTTCGATGGCGTTGACCTGACCGCCCCGCAACTCGTCGTCGCAGATGAGGTAACGGACCCCCTGCCGGCCGGCCTCATCGGCCAGGGCCTCCAGCTGGCCGGAGCCGTAGAAGGTCTTGTTGGCGATCTGGGACCGCTTCAGGATCCGCCGGGTGAGCACTTCGAAACCACAGCTGCGGGCCAGCTCGGCCAGTTCCAGCAGGTGATCCTGGATGAGGTCCTCCCGGTCTTCCGGCCCCTGGCGGGCGATGAGGAGGCAGCGGTGGGGGGTTTCATCCATGTCTCCACGCTGCCTGCCTGGACGGTAATAATCAAGCCACCGCCCCGCAGGACGATGGGTGGGATGAGGAGCCGCGCCTTCATGGCCATGTTCGGGCTGAAAAAATCCAAGTCGTCAGAAGGATCCGAGCTGGTCCTGGCCTATCTGGAAGAGGCCCAGCGGGTGCGGGTGAGCCTTCTCGCCGTGGATCCCAAAGGACGCGAGGTCCCGGCCGCCCTGGTCGCCGTCACCGAAGAGCGCGTCACCCTCTCGACCCAGGGGCGGATCATGGCTGAAAAGGGCGAGCCCGTCGCGCTGGTCTTCATCCTCGATGGCCTCCGCCTGCAGGCCAAGGGCCGGCTCCAGGAACTGAAGACCGGAACGATGGTGCTGGAGCTGCCCGCCAGCATCGAGCTGGCCGAGCGCCGCAAAAAACCCCGCGGGCGGCTGAACCAGCGGGAAGGTGCCGCCATCACCGCCCTGACGGGGCTGTTCGAGGGCATCGGCCTGACCGGCACCATCGAGAACATCTCCGAAGGCGGCCTCTGCATGAAGGTCGGGCGGGCCATGAACGTGAAGACCCAGGGCCAGATGCACCTGGGGCCCAACCTGCTTACCGTGGGCGAGCCCTTCATGCTGTTGAAGCTCAGCAAGCTGCCCAAGTGCCCACTGATCGAACTTGGGGGTACCGTCGCCCACGTGACCGCTGAAGGCGGCAGCCTGATCATCGGGGTCACCTTCGAACCAGGCAAGGAAGCCCTGCTCAGTCCCGTGAAGGCCCTGGTGGCCAGCCGCGCCAGCGCCATCCCAGCCACCGTGCCCCCCAAGGCCCGCCGGCCCCAGGAAGTCGAACCCCCGCCGGACGAAGCCTCGAATGACCCGGCGCCAGCCCGGCCGGCACCGAAGAAGGAACCTGAGGCGGCCCCCGCCCCAGCCCCCATACCGGTCGCTACACCCGTGCCGGAGCCCACCCCGGAACCTCCAACGCCAGCGGTGGAGCCCGCCGCAGCCCATGACTACCCGGCGCGCGGCTCGGCCCTGCTCCGGGTCAAGAAGCGCACCCGCAGCCTCCTGCTCGCCATGCCCGAGGGACCGGGCTGCGAGGCTCTGGTTGCCTTCCTGGCCGCCGACGGCTATGGACAAGTAATGGCCGTGGCCACCCTGACCGAGCTGCTGGAGCACCTCGATCATGCCCAGCTCATTTTCGTGGATGGCGGCGTGGCCGAGCTGCAAAGCCTGGCCCTGGCCTCCCTTCTGCGCCATCGGCTCGAGGAGGCGATGCCCCCGGTGCTCCTCGCCGAGGATGCCGTGGATGCCGACCTGGTGGTGGGGGCCCAGCAGACCGGCGTGGCGCAGATCCTGGTGAAGCCCTATGAGTTGGATCAGGATTTCCTGCGGATGATCGAAGGGCACCTGGGCATCGGCTAGTCTGGAGCCATGGCTCTGTTTGAACGCACCATCGCCGACCGCTACCTGAAGACCCACCGCAAGGGGGCCTTCGTGCGCATCATGGTGCGCTTCGCCCGGGGCGGCACGGCGCTCGGCGTTTTCGCCATGGTGGTGACCCTGGCGGTGATGAACGGCTTCCGGGAAGAAATCCAGGCCACGCTCTTCAGCGCCACCGCCCATTTCACAGTCTTCCACCTAGCCGGCGACATCCCCGACACCCCAGGCTCCCTGAAGACCATTCGCGGCGTGAGCGGGGTGCAGGCGGCCTCGCCCATCCGCTTGGAAAAGGGCCTGCTGCGCCGACCCGATAGCGAGATGCCGCCGGAACTGGTCGTGGTGAAGGCCGTGGATCCCACCACGGCCCATGGCACCTCAAGCATTTTCGATTCCATGCAGCCCGCCCCCATCGAACAACTGCAGGAAGGCGAGATCATCCTGGGCAAGGAACTGGCCCAGCGCCTCAGCCTCAAGGTGGGCGACACCGTGGCCCTCGCGGTCTTCCGGCTGGAGCTGGGCCTCGGCGGCCAGCAGCCCAAGGTGGCCGCCTTCCGCGTGGCTGGCACCTTCCACAGCCGGAGCTCCGAGTACGACAAGGCCTGGGCCTTCATCCACCTGGCCGACGCCATGCGGATGGCCCGCGCCGAGGGCCGGGCTGAAATGATCGAAGTCCGCGCCCGCAGCATCGACGCCATCGCAGAAGTGAAGCCCAGGGTGCTCGAGGCCCTCGGCCCCGCCTACCAGGCCACGGACTTGCGCGATTCCAATAAGTCCCTCTTCGCCGCCCTCACCGTGGAGAAGTGGCTTTTCGCCGCCATCCTCAGCCTCATCGTGCTGGTGGCCGCCTTCAACATCGTGGCCTCGCTGGTGCTGCTGGTGACCGAGAAACGCCGCGACCTGGGCGTGCTGCTGGCCCTGGGCGCGACACCCAGGCAGATCCAGCGGCTCTTCGAGCTGCAGGGCCTCCGCATCGGCGCCGTGGGCACGGCCTGGGGTCTGGGCCTGAGCGTGCCCCTCTGCCTCGTCCTCGACCGTTACCGTCTGCTGAAGCTCCCCGCCGCCGTCTACGACTTCATCACCTACATGCCCTTTCGGCTCAAGCTGCTGGACATCCTGTTGGTGGCGGCCTTCCCGCTGCTGGTGTCCTGGTTGGCCGCGCGCTACCCCGCGAAGAAGGCCGCCGCCCTGGATCCCGTTGATGCGCTGAGGGCGGAATGATCGGCCAACCCCTGTCCATCACCAACCTGCACAAGACCTATCCGGGCAACGCCCGTCCGGTGTTTGACGGCTTTGCCCTGGAAGTCGAAGCCGGCAGCCTCTGCGCCATCGTCGGCGTCTCCGGCGTCGGCAAGACCACCCTCCTGAATTGCGTCGCGGGCCTGGATCACTGGGAGGCCGGCGGCATTACCGTGGACGGCAATCCGGTCCCCGCGGGCGCCGAGGCCCGGGCCCTCTACCGCCGCCGCCGCGTCGGTCTGGCCTTCCAGCAGCCCCACCTGCTGCCGGAGTTCACCGTGCGCGAGAACCTGCGCATGCCCCTGCTCATCGAGGAAAACCTCACGCCCGAGGGCGAGGCCTGGATCGGCGAGTTGCTCTCCACCGTGGGCTTGGGCGACCTCGGCGAACGGATGCCAGGCCAGCTCTCCGGCGGCGAGGCCGCCCGCGTCGGCCTCGCCCGGGCCCTGGTGCGCAAGCCCGCCCTCTGGCTCCTCGACGAACCCACGGGCAACCTCGACCCCGCCACGGCGGAAGAAGTGTTTGGCTTCCTGCTCAGCCTCCACGCCGAGTTGCGCCCCACCACCCTGCTCGTCACCCATAACCCTGGCCTGGCCGAGCGCTGCATGCGGACCGTGCGCCTGGGACCTTGATGGTGCCGGGGCGGCTGCGGAAATCCGGTTACCCAAACCCCGCTATCCCACCCGGGGTGGGATAGTCTAGGCCCATGCGTGGCTTGGATCCTCGACCTGCCTTTTGTGTTCTGGCTTTGGTGACAGGGCTGTCCGCCCAACCGCCGCTGCCCATGGACGCCCTGGCGCCCCAGCATCGGGCCGCCGTGGAGGACATCCTTGAGCGCCTGGACTTCACCTTCCAGATCCGAACGCCCCCCAAGCAGGTGCGCCTGGCCACCGTGGAGAAGCTCTATGACCGCCCCCGCCTCAGCGCGGCCATGTGGCGCTTCTGTCAGTTCGTGCCCCGTTTCCATACCTTCGAGCTCTCGGAGACGGCCTTCACCGTCGACGACCTGAGGGGTCTTCACGGCACCATGACCCTGATCCACAAACAGCCCGGCTACCGCATCTACATCGCCGATGGTCGGGTGGAGAAGGGACGCATGAACAACCCCATCGCCGTGGGCGCGAAAATGGTCACCGCCTACCGCTACTGGGAAGGCCCCCACGGCCTGGAGGGCCACCTCCAGACCTGGACCGCCCTGGACAGTGGCCTCCTGGGCTTCCTGAGCCGTCCCTTCCGCAGCTACATCCAGCGGCGCCAGGAAGAGTTCATCGCCTACATCTTCAGCAACATCGCCCAGGGCAGCGAGTTCGCGGAAAGCCACCCGCACGAGTTCTCGGAGCCCATCCGCCGGGAAGGAGATCCCGTCGCCATTCGGCAATTCGAGGCCGCCTTCGGCAAACATGGCAAGCACGACCCCCGGTGAACTCAGCCCAGCGCCGCCGCGGGTAGCCCCTTCGACCGCCGATCTGCCAGCAGCTCACCGAGGATCACCGCGGCGGCGGCGGCATCGAGCATGGCTTTGCGCTTGTCGGGTTTCACGCCCCGCTCGCGCAGCAGGCGGTCGGCTTCGGCGCTGCTGAGGTGCTCGTTCACGAAGCGCACCGGCAGACCCGTACGGGCGGCGAGGGCTTCGCCGAAGGCGCGGGCCGCAGGGGCCGTTTCACTCTCGGCGCCGTCCTTGTGGCGGGGCAGCCCCACGGCCAGGGCCTGCACGCCTTCCTCTTTGCAGAGGCGGGCCAAGCGCTCCAAGGTGAGTTCCTGTTCCTGAGGCCACACCGCGAAGGGCGAGGAGAGAATTTCCAGCTCGTCCGAAAAGGCGAGGCCGATCTTCTTGGTCCCATGGTCGATCGCGAGCCAGCGCATCAGGTTGAGGGGCCAGAACGAGGAAGTGCGACTTCTGCATTGGCCCATTCGAGCACCTTTTCAGCAAGGGCTAGGGCCTCGGCGTGATCTTCCAAAGTGAGGGGCTCGAAGCCTCCAGGGTACCTCGTCTCTGAGGCATACCGAGTCAAGATGGAGGCGGTATCTACTGCATCAGGGATCTGCACGCCCTGCTCCTCCACTCCTTCAAGCAATAGATCGAGGTCATGCACGAAGGGGAAGCTGGCTCCGCGATGGATGTAGACCGCCTTCATCGCTTTTTCCGCCGATTGCTGAGCTTGGAAACACAAATCCTCGCTCACCACCCCCGGTGCGCACATGCGCGCGAGTGCCAAGCTGGCCTCGGCCCGGGCCGGCCAGTCTTCCGTCCGTCCAAGGAATCTAGGCGGCATGGAAGATCTCCCGCCCATCGCGCAAGGCCTCGCGGTAAACCATGCCAAAGTCGTTCCGGTGAGCGGCCAAGAATCCCTCATGCACAACGATCAGGTCCTTGGCATAAGGGAATCGCCGCAGCCCGCGATAGGCCCGAATCCAGGCATCCTTCTGGGACACCCCGTCCGGCACGATCACCAGCAGGTCCACATCGCCGTGGGGCCCCATGTCGCCTCGGGCGGCGCTACCGAAGAGGATGATCCGCGTGGGATGCACGGCCTCGACCAGCCGCGCCACCAAGTCTTGAATCAGTTCCTCGGAAAGCCGCATGGGAGCCTCCAGCCCATCCTAACGCCCCCAGGGATCCTCATGCCAAGATCAAAGGAAATTCAAGGATTGCCCTAGCGGGACGGACGACGGCCCAGGAGGCTCAGGATGGAATGGGACTACATCATCGTGGGGTCCGGCTTCGGTGGCAGCGTCAGTGCGCTGCGGCTCACGGAGAAGGGCTACAAGGTGCTGGTGCTCGAAAAGGGGCGGCGGCTGCGCGCCGGTGACTTCCCCAAGACCAACTGGAACATGAAGCGCTTCTTCTGGCTGCCCCAGGTGGGTTTCCGGGGGCTTTTCAAGATGACTTTCCTGGGCCATGTCACCGCCCTTTCCGGTGTGGGCGTGGGCGGCGGCTCCCTGGTCTACGCCAACACCCTGCCCATTCCCAAAGACCCCTTTTTTGCGGCGCCCTCCTGGAGCCACCTGGCGGACTGGAAAACCGAATTGTCCAGCCACTACCAGACGGCCCTGCGCATGCTGGGCGCCACACGGAACCCCAGCCTCACCTACCCCGACGAGGTGCTGCGCGAGGTGGGTCGGGAACTTGGCCGCGAGGACACCTTCGAGCAGACCCATGTGGCTGTCTATTTCGGCAAGCCGGGAGAGACCGTGCCTGATCCCTTCTTCGGTGGCGAAGGGCCGGACCGCACCGGCTGCGAACTCTGCGGCGGCTGCATGCTGGGTTGCAACTACGGCGCGAAGAACACCCTGGACAAGAACTACCTGTACTTGGCGGAAAAGCGCGGGCTGCAGATCGAGGCCGACACCGAAGTGACCTGGGTCCGGCCCCTGCCCGAGGGCGGCTACCAAGTCGAAGCCCGGCAGGGAACCTGGGCCCTGCCAGCCCTCAACGCCAAGCGCACCTACCAGGCCAAGAACATCATCTTCGCCGGGGGCGTGCTGGGCACCGTGCCCTTGCTGCTGAAGCTCAAGGAGCGGATGGACGGCCTGCCCAACCTCTCCAAGCGCATCGGCGACTTCATCCGCACCAACTCGGAAGTGCTCATCGGCGTCGTCACCCAGCGGCGCGATAAGGATCTCTCCCAGGGCATCGCCATCGGTTCGATCCTTCACACCGACGAGCACTCCCACGTGGAACCCGTGCGCTACCCCGCTGGAGCCGGGGTCTTCCGCCCGCTCATGATGCCCCTCGCCCCTGGCGACACGCTGGCTCAGCGCTTCTCCTACGCTGCGAAACAGGTGCTGCGCCATCCCATCCGGACCCTGCGCGCCTTCCTCGTGCCGGACTGGGCGAAGTACACCATGATCCTGCTCTACATGCGCACCGTGGACGGCCACATCCGCATGCGCCTGGGGCGCGGCCTCCGCACGGGCTTCTTCCGCGGCGCCATGACCGCCAGTGGGGATGGTCCTCCCGCCAAGGCCTGGGCCCCCGAAGCCACGGACCTGGGCCACCGCGTGGCCCGGCACCTGGACGGCTACCCCGCCAGCCTGATGACCGAGACCCTGCTGGGGATCCCCACCACGGCCCACATCCTGGGCGGCGCGCCCATGGGCGACTCGCCTGACACCGGCGCCATCGACCATCGCCACCGCCTCTTCGGCTACGAAGGCCTCTACGTCATCGATGGCTCCGCCATCTCGGCCAACATCGGCGTGAATCCCTCGCTCACCATCACGGCCCTCGCGGAACGGGCCATGGCTTTCATTCCAGCCAAGCAGGACGTCCCCGCCGCAGCCTCATGAACCGCGCGCTCACCTTCGCCACCGCCCTGGGCCGGATCCGCGTGGCCTGGACGACGCAGGGCCTCTGCTCGCTGCGGTTCGTGGAACATCTGGAGCACGATGAAGCGACTACGACGCCCGCCTTCGTCCAGGAGGCCATGCGGATGCTCATGGCCCATCTGGCGGGACAGACGCAGGATCTTAACCACATCCCGCTGGACCTCTCGGACCTCACGCCCTTTCAGCATCAGGTGGCTGAGGTGCTGCGGGCCACACGGCCAGGACAGACCCTCAGCTATGGCGAAGTGGCCCTGTTGGTGAGCCGCCCCGGTGCCGCCCGAGCCGTGGGGCAGGCCGTGAAAGCCAACCCCATCCTGATTCTCGTGCCTTGCCACCGCGTGGTGGCCGCCGACGGCCCCGGCGGGTGGAGCGCCTTCGGGTCGCCGGAGCGCAAGGCCCGGCTGCTCGCACTGGAAGCGCCTACAGCCGGTTGATGTCCCGCATTTCCAGCACGGCCTGGGGCGCACCCTGCAGGCCCGCATGGAGCATGGCCCGGCCGAGCTGTTCAGTGGTGGTGAGGCTGTCGGGCGACACGGCCTTCAGCAGCGGCAGGAAGGGCCCCAGCACCCGGTAGAGCAGGCGGTACAGCGGCGTGCGGGAGGTGATGCCGTGCAGCGGCCGGATGGCGCCGGGGCGGAAGAGGTACACCGCCTTGAAGGGCAGGCGCAGCAGCGCGTTTTCGGTTTCGCCCTTCACCCGCGCCCACATGATGCGGCCCTTCTCGGTGCTGTCCGCCCCGGCTGCGGAGATGTAGCTGAAGGTCATGGCCGGATCGAGCCGGCTGAGCACCGTCGCTGCCGCCAGCGTCAAATCGCGGGTCACGCGCCGGTAGGCGTCCTCGGTCAGGCCCGCCGAGGACACCCCCAGGCAGAAGCAGCAGGTATCCAGATCCGTGAGTTGGCCCTCGATGGCTGAATAGTCGAAGAAATCAGCGTGGAGGATCTCCTTCAGTTTGGCGTGGGTGACGCCCGAAGGGCTGCGCACGATGGACCGCACCTCCGTGATCCGGGGATCCAGCAGGGCTTCGCGCAGCACGCCCTGCCCGATCATCCCCGTGGCGCCGAACAGGAGCACCTTCATTGAACACCTCCCCAGTCCATACTGGACATGATGACGCTTCCGCTCCCCGATGACCTGCTGAAGGTCCCGCACCGCCGGGATGTGCCGTTCGCGCGCCTGACCACCCTAGGCGTAGGCGGCCTCTGCCGCTGGCTCTTCGAGCCCACCACGGAGATGGAAGCCCAGGCCTTCGTCCGGGCCTGCGCCCGGGAGGGCCTGCCTTGGCGGGTGCTGGGCGGCGGTTCGAATCTGGTGGTGCTGGGCGATCTGGAGGGGCCCGTTCTGCGGTTGGCCTTCCCCAAAGAGCTCCGCCGGGACGGCACGCACCTCACGGCCCCCGCCAGCCATGGCCACATCGCCCTGGCGGAAGCCTCTGCATCTGCGGGACTGTCGGGCCTGGAATTCGCCAGCGGCATTCCGGGTTCGCTTGGCGGCGCCATCCGCATGAATGCCGGTGCGTACGGGCGCGAATGGGTGGACGTGCTGACGCGCTACCGCTTCCTCACACCCGAAGGCGACCTGGTGGAGAAGGCGCCGGAACCCGGTGAGTTCCGCTACCGCTGGAGCTTCCTCACGGGCGGCCGGGTGGTGCTCTCGGCCACGGCGGATCTGGTGGCAGGCGATCCGGTCGCGATCCGCGCACAGGTGGCTGAATACCGGGAGAAGCGCGGCACCAGCCAGCCCCTGTCGAAACGCAACGCCGGGTGCATCTTCAAGAACCCGCCGGGTCAGAGCGCGGGCCGCCTCATTGATCAGGCGGGACTCAAGGGCCTGCGCATCGGCGATGCCGAAGTCAGCCCCGAGCACGCCAACTTCCTGGTGAACCACGGCCACGCCACCGCCGCCGAGTTCGCCGAGCTGATGGAACAGGTGCGGCTGAAGGTGTTGGAGTTGCACGGAGTGGAGTTGGAACCTGAAGTGGAACTCTGGCGGGGAGATGGGCTTCAGGCTGTGGGCTGTGGGAAAGACGCCTGCGGCGCCGCAGGCGGCGCATCCTTGATTTCAGTTAGGCGCCGACCCACCAAGAACGCCTGAATGGCCCAAACTGAGAGCATTCAGCGCGTCCCGGAGGGACGCCCAGAAAGCATTACCCAGAGCCCGGAGCCCGCAGCCCAAACGCCTGTAAACTGACCGAATGTCCATGCTCCCCCGCACCCGCCCCAAGCGCCCCTGGATGCCCTGGGCGCGGGCGGGAATCACGCTGGCGGTGCTGGGGCTGGCGGGCTGGGGACTGATGGAGCTGGGCACACGGTACCTGGGCCTGCAGAAGCTCATCATCGAGCAGGTGAACGTGAGCGGCTGCCGGGGCGAGCGGCAGGCCGAGATCCAGAAACTGGCCGAGCAGCTGGTGCTGGGCAAGCCCCTCTTCTGGGTGGATGCCGAGGAGCTGCGCTCCCGCATCGAAGCCAAGCGCTGGGTGCGCGGCTTGCAGATCCGGAAGGATCCTCCGGATCGCCTCAGCCTGGCCATCGAAGAACGTCGCCCGGTCCTC
Source organism: Holophagales bacterium (assembly GCA_038320645.1). Lineage (GTDB taxonomy): Bacteria > Acidobacteriota > Holophagae > Holophagales > Holophagaceae > Geothrix. Next base: position 36,389 of record JBBQEL010000022.1, read on the forward strand.
TGGCTGGTGCGCGCGAATGGCGTGTTCCTGGTCTCGGACGACGGCGTGTTGCTCGATCGCGTGAATCCCTCCAACTTAAACCCCATTCCAGTCGTGGTGGACCCATCCAGTCAAACAGATCAAGGACTTGCCCGTCTGGTGAGCGCTGCCCGCACACTCCGCGAGAAACAGCAGGGTTTTTACGATCGCATCACCGAGCTTCGAAATAGCGAGAAGGGGCCGGTAGTCTTCATCGAGGGGCTTGCCGCACCGATCTACCTTTCTCGCCAGGATGTGACGAAAAACGTGCCCAATTTCCAGGGTCTCTTCGTGGATCGCCTCTCCCAGCGGCCGGATCTGGCCCGGCTCCGCTACATCGACCTGCGATGGGATGACGAAGTGGCGGTGGGCGAACCCGAGGATGCCCCTGCCCCGGCCAAGGCGCCACGCTGAACCGCGCGGGAAGAAATCGGTGTTTTCTGGTCCGGGAATCCTCGATTTTTATGAAGAAACTGGTATATACCTAGAGCAAGGAAAAGGATCTTCATGCCGCAGCGCGCCGTTCTCCTCGGACTCGACCTAGGTGCAAGCAAAGTAGTGGCGGTGGTCGCCGTCCAAGAGGAAGACGGAACCCTCACCGTGACGGGCACCGGCCAGGCTTCGCCTCAGGGCGGCATCACCCAGGGCCAGATCACGGACATGGATCTCAGCACCCGCGCCATCCTGCGGGCTGAGGAAGAGGCCATGAACACCGCCGGCGAAACCAAGGTGAATGGCATCCGGGTGGCCGTGGACGGCATTCAGTTCAAGGGCGAGAATCTCCGCGATTCCATCACCATCTCCAGCGGCGACAAGATCATCACCGCCGCCGACCGGGATCGCGTGCTGGAGCAGGCCACCAACGGCTGCAAGCTGGCCAAGGAAGAGCAGGTCATCCACCGCATTCCGCAGATGTTCCACATCAAGGGCCAGCGCGATATCCGCAACCCCGTCGGCATGTTTGGGGAGACGCTGGAGGCCGAGGTCCGCATCATCGTGGCGCCCAGCCCGGTGATCACCAATATCCAGCTGGCGCTGAAGAACGCCGGGCTCCATGGCGCGGAACTGATGTACTCGCCCCTGGCCAGCGCCGATGCCATCCTCAGCCGCGAGGATCGGGAGAATGGTGCCGTCGTCGTGGACATCGGCGAACAGCTCACCCATCTGGGCATCTTCCTGCACGGCACGCTGTTCCACTCGGCGGTCATCCCCATCGGCGGCGCTCACTTCACCCGCGATCTGGAGATCACCAAGCACCTGGGCGGCATCACGGCCTCGGAACGCGTCAAGATGCGCTTCGGGACGGTGCTCCCCTCCCATGTGCCCGCCGAGGAGGTCGTCGAACTCGAGGAGGAGGGACGCCTCGTCTCCCGCCGCGAGATCGCCGAGGTGCTGCAGGCCCGGGCGGCCGAACTGCTGAACCTGGTCCTGGCCGAAATGGGCCGCACGGGCCTGATGCACGAGATCCACGGTGGTGTACACCTGGTGGGCGGAGGCGCCCTGCTGACCCACCTGCCCATCCTGGCGCAGACGATCCTCGGCCGGCCCCGGGTGGTGCTGGGCCGGATCCAGGGCGTGGGTGGTCTGCCCCAGGCCACAGGGAACCCCTACTTCGTCAACGCGCTGGGGGCTGCGAAAGCCCTGGCCCGCGACCTGGCCGAACACCGCGGCAAAACCGATCGCGGCACCGGCATCTTCGACCGTTTCAAAAAGCTGTTCTAGTGATGACCCCCAGCGATCCACATCCGGGAGCCCCGATGTCCGAGACCCCCTTCCTGCCCTGCCCCCACGGCCTGCCTGGCGCCAACATCAAGGTGCTGGGCGTGGGCGGCGCCGGCTGCAACGCCATCAACCGCATGATCGAGAGCGGTGTCACCGGCGTGCAGTTCATCGCCATGAATACCGATCAGCAGAGCCTGGCCCAGAGCAAGGCGCACCTGAAGCTGCCCCTCGGCCCCCAGAGCAGCCGTGGCCTAGGTGCGGGTGGCAGCGCCGAGCGCGGCGCCGTGGCCGCTGAGGAAAGCCGTGAGGAAGTGCTGGCGGCCCTGCAGGGCGCCGACATGATCTTCATCACCGCAGGCATGGGCGGCGGCACGGGCACTGGCGCCGCGCCGGTCCTGGCCAACTACGCCCGAGAGCTGGGCGCCCTCACCGTGGCTGTGGTGATCACCCCCTTCGCCTGGGAGGGCCGCAAGAAGGGTGACTTGGCACTGGCTGGCCTGGGTAATCTCCGCGACACGGCCGACACCGTCATCGTGGTCAGCAACGAGCGCCTGAAAAATGTCTGCGACGCCCGCGTGACCATGAAGGAAGCCTTCCGCGTGGCCGACGGGGTACTCATCCAGGGCGTGCGAGGCATCGCGGATCTCATCCTGAAGCCCGGCATCATCAATGGCGATTTCGCCGATGTCGAGGCCGTCCTCCGCAACGGCGGCGAGGCCCTCATCGGCACCGGCGCGGGCCGCGGCGAAGATGCCGTCATGGACGCCCTGAAGAAAGCCCTGGCCTGCCCCCTGCTGGAGCGCGCCCAGTCCGGCGCCGCGGCCAACGTCATGGTGTCCATCACCGCCGACTGGGAGGTCATGGAGGCCAACGCCATCGAGACCGCCATGAACTACCTGCAGGGCCACTACAACGGCCGGCCCGACATCAAGGCCTGCACCGTGGATGGCGAGGGCATGGAGGACCGTGTGCTGGTCACCGTGCTGGCCAGCGGCTTCGACCAGGACGAGAAACTCCTGGAGGACCGGCGCCAAAGTCTGCACCTGGGCAGTTCGGGGGATTCAGCGCCCCTCCCGACCTACGGCGCCGCCCTGCCCCCCATGTCCCAGCCCCTGCCCAACAGCGTGGTCAGCGGCCGCGTCTACGGCGAGGTCCCGGCCGGAGAGTTGCAGGGCCCCACGCCAACCCGCCTGATGCCCCAGGCGCCCACGCCCAGCGGCGAGTTGCCGGGCGGTTCATGCGACTTCCACATCCCCGCCATCATGCGTAACCCCCCGGGGAAGCTGCCGATGGAGTAGCCCCTCCGTTCGACGCGGTCACGCCTGCATGAGCTGGAGGAATCCGCCCCGGGCGAGTTCGCGCACGAACTGGGCCGTTCGGACCGTGGTATCGGCCTCGTGGGGGTGGGCCTCACGGATGGCCTCGGCCACCTGCGCAACCGTGCGGACGCCATCGCAAGCCTGCCAGACAGAGGTGCCGCGGGCGTCGAGCCTCACCCGGTAGGCAGGCTTCTTCATCATCCGCAGCAACCAGGCCCAGCGCGGAGCCAGGATCTTGGGCCGGATGAGAATCAGGTTGCCCGCTTCGCCCGGCTCGGCGGCGAGGGCCTGCACGGGCACCAGGGCGAGAAAGGTGTCATCTGGGAATGGGGTCATGGGTCGCTCGGGTTGGTTTACGGAATTGAAAAAGAACTTTCAACCAAAAAAGGCGGGGCGCGGTTTCCCGCGCCCCGCTGGGGTCAACTCAGCGTCTAGAAATTCGCGCTGGGTGGGGCGGGCTCGTCGGCTTCACCGGCGTTGGCCAGAGGCACCCTCACGAGGTAGATCGCGATGCCGGCGAGGATCAGGAGGCTGACGACAAACGAAAGGTCCCACGCACTCTGGAAGCTCTTGGCCGTCTTGTCCCAGAGCAGTGCCGTGAGCTGATACTTCACCTCGAAGAAGGCGAAGGACGCGAAGAGCAGGCCCACGAGCGCTTCGCCCGCGATCAGACCGGCAGCCAGCAGCACCCCATTGTTCTCCACGCGCACTTTCTGGGCTTCATTGAGCCCACGCTTGGCGGCCACCATCTCCACGGCCCCCTTGATGAGACCGCCCAGAAAGATGGCGAAGGTCGTCTCCAGGGGCAGATACATGCCCACCGATACCAGCATGGGGCTCTTCACCTGCATGAGGATGAAGGCGAGGCCCATCATCATGCCGACGATGATGAGCGGCCAGGCCATCTTGCCTTCCACGATGCCGCGGCTGAGGAGGGCCATCAGGCCGGCCTGGGGTGCGGCCAGCTGCTTGGAGCCGAAGCCCGCATCGAGGGACAGCACCGCCTTCTTCTGATCGGCGGGCAACTGCTTGACCTGCTCCAGGGTGTAGGTATGGACCACCCCATTGGCGTCAGGAGGGGCCGTGACCATCTGCACTTGCTGGGCCGTCAACTCGTTGATGCGCTTGGTGCCCTGGGCCTTGATGTCGCCCTCATGCAGCACCATGAGCGGAATGAACAGCACGACGGAGGCCAGCGCCACGCCCAGCAGATCACCCATTTCCATGCGCCAGGGCGTGCCGCCCAGAATGTGGCCAGCCTTGAGATCCTGGAGCATTTCGCCCGCGACGGCGGCGCTCACACAGACGATGGCGGCTACGCCAAGAACGGCCGCCACGCCCTCCCTACCCTTCACGCCAAGCAGCACCATGACCAGGGCGGTCAGAACGAGGGCAGTGAGGGTCAGACCGGAGATCGGGTTGTTGCTCGAGCCCATGATGCCGACGAGGTAGCCACTGATGGCGGCGAAGAAGAAGCCGAGGATGACCATCACCAGGGCGGCCACAAGGGAGACCAGGGCGCCCACCGCAAAGATCTTCCAGGTCACGAAGAAGGTGACGGCGGCCGCGAAGCCGATGCCGCCAAGCACATAGGTGAAGGGCAGATCCTTGTTGACGCGGTCCACCACATGCTCGCCTGAGGCGGCTTTCTTGACATCGGAGATGGAGCGGGTGAGGCCCGTGGCCAGGCTCTTGCGCATCTTGAAGAGCGTGAAGCTGGCGCCCATCAACATGCCGCCGATGGCGATGGGACGGACGATGTACTTCCAGACGGCGATGGAAAGGGCCATCCAGTCGCCATCCGCGGCGTTCTCGGGAAGGACGCCGGGGGCCAGGAAGTAGGTGATGATGGGCACCAGCAGGCCCCAGGCCAGAATGCCGCCGGAGAAATTGAGGGCGCCGAGCTTGGGTCCGATGATGTAGCCCACACCCATGTAGGCGGGGCTGATGCCGGGAGAACTGAGCAGCATGCCGCCCATGACCTTGGCCTTCCAGCCCTGGACGAGGTTGATGGAGGCCACCTTGAATTTGGCGAAGTGCTCCCAGGTGGTGGCGAAGAGCTGGATCTGCACGAGCCCCTGGATCACGGCCCCGATACCCATGGCGCCGAAGAGGAAGGTGGTGCCCTTGCCGCCCCGGGCGCCGGCTTTGTGGATCTCGGCGGCGGCCACGCTTTCGGGGTAGGGCAGTTCGGCGTCTTCCACCATCACGCGACGGAGCAGGGCCACGAACATGATGCCCAGCACACCGCCCGCGAACATGATCAGCGAACTGGTGACGTAGTTGCCGGCCGTGAAGAAGGTGGGCCAGATGCCGCTGATGACGAAGGCGGGGATGGTGAAGATGGCGCCGGCAGCGACGCTTTCACCGATGCTGCCCACCGTCCGGGCCATGTTCTCTTCGAGGATGGTGCCCTTCATCAGCTTGATGAGCGCCATGCCGATGACCGCCGCGGGATAGGTGGCGGCGATGGTCATGCCGGCCTTCAGACCTAGGTAGGCGTTGGCGGAGCCGAGCACCACGGCCATGACGAGGCCGATGAGCACCGCCCGCAGGGTGAACTCCCGCATGTTCTGGTCGGAGGGGACAAAAGGTTGCATCGGTGCTCCTGGAATAGGCACGAGGGATGGAACGGGACATCGGTTGGAGCGGATAGTCTAATACCGAATCCGATCAGGGGCACCGCTGGGGATCCTGAGCCGGATGGGGTAGGCTCGCTTCACCACCGGGGTTCCTTCATGCGTATGCTAAACGGCCTTCTCGTCGCGGGTTTGGCTCTTCTTACAGGTTGTCAAACGGCACCGCCCGTCATCGTTCCCCCGCCCCCGGTGGTCCCGGTGGTCCCGGTGGTCCAGGGGCCCCCACCGAAGCCCAGGATCGCCCTGGTTCTGGGAGGCGGCGCCGCCAGGGGCTTCGCCCATGTGGGCGTCATCCGGGCGCTGGAACAGGAGAAGATCCCCATCGACATGGTGGTGGGCACCAGCGTCGGCAGCCTCATCGGCGCCATCTACGCCGCCGACCTCAACAGCTTCGACCTTGAGTGGACCGCCTTCCAGCTGGAGAAGGAGGATCTCTTCGACTTCGGCGTCATCAGCGCCGTCACGGGCATGGGCTTCGCCAAGGGTGACAAGCTCGAGGCCTGGGTGAAGGGCCACATCAAGACCGCGAACATCGAGAACATGAAGATCCCCTTCGCCGCCGTGGCGACCGATCTCAACTGGGGCTACAAGGTGGTGCTCGACAAGGGCTCCCTGGCCCGCGCCATCCGGGCCAGCGCCGCCATCCCGGGCGTGTTCGAACCGGTGAAGCACCAGGGCAAGATCCTGGTCGACGGCGGTGTGGTGGACAACATCCCCATCTCGGTGGCGAAGGCCAGGGGGGCCGACATCGTGATTGCCGTCGACATCAGCGCCAACGTGGCGAACACGAACATCACCAACCTGATGGGCGTCACGCTCCAGGCCACGAACATCATGTTCGCCCTCAACGTGGAGCAGTCCAAGAAGGACGCCGACGTGCTCATCACGCCGGCCGGCATCGGGGACATCGGGATGCTCGATTTCACCCAGAAGAAGCGCTGCATGCAGGCCGGCATCGAGGCCACGCAGAAGGCCACCCCGGCGATCCGCAGGGTCATCGCCGCCTGGGTCGCGGCCCATTCGCAACCGCGCGTGCCCGCACCCTGATGGCCATGCTCACCAGCAAGGCCAATCCCCGCTTCCAGGCGCTGCAGGCCCGACTCAAGGCAGGTGGCCTGCGGCGCAGCACCACCCTGCTGCTGGGTGACAAGCTCATCGAGGCCTGGGCCGAGGCTCGGCAAACCACCGCCGGGAAACGCTTCCATCCCTCCCTGTGGCTGCGCCTGGAACAGACCGCTCCGCATCCGCTGGAAGCAGCCCTGGGCGTCGACACGGTGGTTCTGGGCGAAGCCCTCATGCGGGACCTGGCGGACGCCGGCAGCCCCCCGGACCATGCCCTGCTGATGGACCTCGGGCCCGAGCCCACCGGGCCGCTGACGCCGCGGGTCATCGGCGCCTGGGGCATCCAGGATCCCGGCAACCTCGGGGCCATCCTCCGGAGCGCCGCCGCCTTCGGCTTCCAGGAGGCCCTCCTGGGCCCCGGCTGCGCCGATCCCTTCCACCCGAAGGCCCTGCGCGGCAGCATGGGGGCCGCCTTCCTGTTGCCCCTGCGCCGGGTGGACGCCATGCAACCGGATCATGGCCGCTGGTATGCCCTGGATGGTGGCCCCGGCGCGGTGCCGCTGGCGGAGGCCGAACTGGCCGAACCCCTGCGGCTCTGGGTGGGCAACGAGGGCCATGGCTGGGCCAGCGTGGCTCTGCCGGAAGGCGCCCAGCGCCTCGCCATCCCGATCCAGGGCGTGGAGAGCCTCAACGCCGCGGTGGCGGCCGGCATCGTCTGCTTTGAGGTGGCGCGGAGGAATTCCCCTTGAAAACCGGCTGGCTGCTCAGTTCCCTCAGTTCCCTGATCCTGGCCGGTATCTTTGCCCTGGCCTTCCGCTTCCCGGGTGCCCTGGGTGGCTGGCTGGAGCCGGTCCTGGCACTGGTCTTCCCCCTGTTGCTGCTGGACGGGCTCTTCAAGGGGCGCCATGCAGCCTGGATCTGGATCAGCCTGTTCGCGGGGTTGCTGCTCCTGTACCTGTGGGTGCCCCAGACCCTGGCCTCCAAGGGCGGGCTCCCCTTCGGAATCGCGCTGCTCGGCATGGTGCTCCTGAGTCTGTGGGAAGCGACCGGCCTGTGGCTCGTGGCCGTGGGCGCCCGCTGGCTGGGCCGCCGCAGCGGACCCCTGGGCGCGGCCCTGGGTGCAGCGTTCCTGCTGCTGGCCTGGGAATCCTGGGGCTTCCATGTCTATCCCTGGACCTGGGGCGCGGCGTTCGGCTCCTTGTCCTGGACCGCCCGCAGCGCAGCCTTTCTCGGCGCATCCGGCCTGTCCGCCCTGGCCTGGGGCGCGGGTGCCTGGACCGCTGCCGCTCTTGCCGAGGGTGCTTCGGCCCGGCGAGCCCTGGCCGGTCCGGCCTTCGCTGTCGGTTTTCTGGTGGTGGGCGGTGGCGCCTGGTACCTGCTGCCACGGGAGGCGGCCAAGGCCCTGGATGTGGTCATGATCCAGCCCAACTTCCCCCCGGGTCAGCGCTGGCTGGGGATGGAAGCCGACATGTGGCGGCGCAGCGACGCGGTGCTGAAAGCCCGGGGCCTGCCCCGGGCGGAGCGGTCCACCCTGCTGCTCTGGCCCGAGAGTTCGGTCCTGGGCCGGGATGATCGCCAGCCCGATCCACGACTCGCCGCCGAGGCCGCGACCCGCGGCGTCGCCTGGCTGTTCGGCACAGAAGGCGGCCTCTTCAACCTGGTGCGCGGCGAAGCGCCCGGGCGCCCCTCGTTCATCTTCGCCAAGACCGAACCCATGGCCTTCGGAGAACGCACGCCGGGGCCGGCTGGATTCCGGCAGTGGCTGGACCGGCAGATGGGGTTCACCTCCCAGGAAGCCGGTGAACTCGCCGACGGCTGCGCCTTCGCTGTGCCCGCTGCCCCCGGCGAGGTACGCGTCCATCCCCTGATCTGCAGCGAGGCCCTGATGCCTGAGCGGTCCCGGCGCGGGCTGGCCCTGGGCCGGGCGCACCTGCTCAGCAACCACACCAATGATGGTTGGTTCGATCAGAGCATCGCCACGGATCTCCACGCAGCCCAGATTCGCCTGCGCGCCACGGAACTGGGCGTGCCCCTGCTGCGGGCCACGCTGTCCGGCAAGTCAGGCGTCTTCCACGAGGACGGCCGCTTCGAGTTATGGGGTGACCCCCTCAGCGAGGGCGCCTA
>JBBQEL010000023.1:0-44207 GCA_038320645.1 Holophagales bacterium
GGGCCAGGCGTAGCTCCTCGACGGTTTCGAAACTGCGGATCCAGAGCAGTTGCTCTTTGAGTGTGCGCCAAAAGCGTTCTATGACGCCGTTGCCTTCGGGGGCGCGAATGAAGGAGGGGCTGCTCTCGATGCCGAGCCAGCGGATCTCCTGCTGGAAGGCGTCGGAGGTGTACTGTGTGCCGTTGTCATGCCTGAGTTTGAGGCTGCTGACGATGGCGGCCTGGAAGCCTCCGAAGCTGCTGCGAACGGCCTGCCGCACGGGCTCCAGGGCCTCGAACCGCGTGCCGCACTTGGACGCGTGGATGCCGAGCAACTCACCTGTGCAGTGATCCACCACGCCGAACACGGCGGCCTGGCCTTCATTGAGCGTGAAGCAATTCGTCATGTCCGTGCCCCACATCTCGTCGGGACGGTTCGTGGCGATGGTCCCGTCGTGGGCGCGCGGGCCCAGGCTACGGCGGCCCTTGGCGGGTGCCTGGAGGCCGTGCTCCCGCATGAGGCGCAGCACCCGCGGCTTGCCCGCCCGGATACCCGCGTAGCGCAGGCGGGCGTGGACTTTCCTGTAGCCCTCGCCCAGGAAGGGCGAACTGGACAAGGCCTGGCGGATCGCCTGGACCATGGCTTCATCTGGGATGAGCGGCTTGGGGCCCCGCTTCTGCAGCACCATGGGAGCGGTCGCTCGCGCAGCCCGCGCATAGTGGCTGCTCCTTGGAAGCCCCAATTCCTTGAACACCGTGGCCACGCCGCAGGGACGATCCGGGGAACCCGCTTCGGCGCGGATCACTTCGAGTTCCCCTTCCCGAAAGGCCCATCGATCCCCCGCAGCCGCAGGAACGACTGATGGATCTTGAGGCGCATTGTCGTATCCCCCAGCACCTCCTTGAGCTGCCTGATCTCCTCATCCTGCGTGCCCGGCTGGCGTGACTTCAGCCCCGTCTGACCCGCCGCAAGGAAGTCCTCTTTCCATTCCGCGATCTTGTGGGCCGTAATCCCCAACTCCCGCGAAAGGGCGTCCAGGTCCTCGCCCCGCAGCAACCGCAACACCGCCTCCAGCTTCCGCCGTGACGTGAACCTCCCCCGCTCGCCCGCCGGGCCTGTCGGCTCCGTTCCGCTACGCTCCACTCCGCCGACAGGCCCGGGAGCCTTCTCTTGCTTCTTCATTGGCACCTTCCTCTGGGGATTCTTCCCCAATTAGGTGTCCAAGGGAATCGGGGGGCGGGAGACGAGCTGCCTCTGAGATTTGGGCAGAATTTACCAGGTTCGATTTCTTTTTCAATCATTTTCAAAAATGTGGGCTTCCGTTTCCGATTTTGATGAGTGGAATGCGTAAATCACGAAGCTTCTGGGCGTACCGATGGTTGTGTACAAAAGGTTCTGTAAGTTGCCTTTGAGCTGAGGCGAGGGGCTGGGCATAAGAAAGGCCACTGGCTCCAGTAGGTTTGAGTTTGCGAAACAGACCTACAGCGGAGAGCCAATGGCCGAGTTGAAGTTTGAGATCCCGGAAGGGATTGGAGAAGGGCTCTTTTCGGAGCCGAGCGGGGAGGGGTTGCGGGTGCTGGTGGAGGCGGTGGCGCAGGCGCTGATCAATGCGCAAGCAGGAGCCCACTTTGGGGCACCTTGGAATGCCAAGGGGCTTCCGCGACCCAATGGGTATCGGAATGGTTTCAAGGAGCGGGGATTGCAGACGGTGGCGGGGGCGGTGGAGCTTTCGGTGCCACAGGCACGGGATGGGTCGTTCCGTCCGAAGCTGTTCGAGCGCTGGCAGCGATCGGAGAAGGCCATGCTGGCGGCCTGCGCGGAGATGGTGCTGGCGGGCGCATCGAACCGGAGGGCAAGCAGGCTGGCGGAGGAGGCCTTCGGAGCGGTGGTGAGTCCGAGCCTGATCTCGCACCTGGTGAAGGAGCTGGAGCCCGCGCTGGAGGCTTTCCGGGCACGGCCCCTCGGGACTTTCCCGTATCTCCTGGTGGACGCCCGGTTCGACAAGGTGCGGGAGGGCCATCAGGTGAGCAGCCGGGCCTTCCTTTGGGTCTCTGGAGTCAACGAGCAAGGGGAGCGGGAGGTGCTGGGCTGGCTGGACTGGCGAGGGGAGACCAAGGTGGCCTGGGAGACGCTGTTCAGGGCGTTGAAGGAGCGTGGATTGAAGGGTGTTCAGCTCGTCGTCTCGGATGCCCACGAAGGATTGGTGAACGCGGCGGATGAGGCCTTCCCGGGGGCCCAGTGGCAGGAATGCCAGGCCCACTTCCTGCGGCGTGCGGTGGAGCAGGTGAAGACGGCTGAGCAGAAGGCCTTCCGGGCGGATGTGCGAGCGGTGCTTCACGCGCCGGACCGGGAGCGGGCGATGGACGAGATGAAGCTGCTGCGAACGCGTTGGGAAGGGAAGGCGGCCAAAGGGGTGATGTACGTGGAGGAGCACCTGGACAGCCTGCTGGCGGTCCTGAACTTCCCGGAGGGCCACCACAAGCGGCTGCGGACGACGAACATGGTGGAGCGGGTGAACCAGGAGTTGAAAAGGAAGGGACGCCTGGTGCGGACCTGGCCCAATGCGGCCAGCCGGGAGCGAGCCTACGGTCTGCGGTTGATGGAACAGCATGAAACCTGGTCTGGCACCACCTGGCTGAAGATGGAGGGGGCTTCGTGAGCATGACCCCCCAGACGCCCGCAACGCCGCAGGGTGGCGGCTACGGTCGGGCTCCGCCCTCCCTCCGCCGCCACCCTGCGGAGTGATCACCATCTACCTACTGGAGCTGACTTACAGAAAGATCTGGACACAACTGTACCGATTCGAGGTCAAAGCTCTTTCCTAAATCAGCGAACTGGTCAGATCCCCATCGCCGCCGGCGCCCTCAGCTTCCCCAGGATGCTCTCCATCAGGGCCTCGTCCGCCTTCAGGCCCATCTTGAAGGCGCGTGTGTCTGTGTGATGGATCTCCCGGCGGAGGTCCTCGAGGTAGCGATCGAGGACCCTCATCAGGAGTTCCATTTCCCTGGCGTCCATGTTGACATCCATGGCGACCTCCCGGGTCGGCCCTGACATCAGGATGATCTGGGCCGCACCCAAGGCCAATATCGTGTCACCTCAGTCATTGCGCCAGCTTTCTAGGCCTCGAAGTACAGGGCCATCTCGTAGGGATGGGGCCGGTTCCTGACGGCGGCCTCCTGGGACCGCAGATGCAGGAGGTAGTCCTCCAGCTGGAGGCGGTCGAAGGTGCCACCGGCGAGCAGGAAGTCCATGTCCCCCTCCAGGGCGGCACAGGCCTCCGTCAGGCTGGTGGGCAGGCTCTTGATGGACCGCCGCTGCTCCTCGCTCCAACTGAAGATGTTCTGGTCGATGGGCCCGAAGCCTAGGGCCGTGGGATCCATCTGCTTCTGGATGCCGTCGATGCCCGCCAGCAGCTGGGCGGCCAGGGCCAGGTACACATTGCAGGTGGCATCCGGGGGCCGGAACTCGAACCGGGCCGTCTCGGGCTGATCGGCGTACTTCGGCACGCGGATGGCGGCGGAGCGGTTGCCCACGGAGAAGAAGGCGCTGATGGGGGCCTCGAAGCCCGGCACCAGGCGCCGGTAGCTGTTGGTGCTGGGGTTCGTGATGGCCAGCAGGGCCGGGCCATGGGCCAGGATGCCGCCGATGTACCAGAGGGCTTCCTGGCTGAGCTTGCCGTAGCCGTTCTCGTCGTAGAAGAGGTTCTTCCCGGCCTTCATCAGCATCTGGTGGAAGTGCATGCCGCTCCCGGCTTCGCCGTACAGGGGCTTGGGCATGAAGGTGGCGGTCTGGCCCCGGCGGTGGGCGACCATCTTCACCACGTACTTCACGATCTGCGTGGCGTCACCGGCCTTCAGCAGGGGGAAGAGGGGCGTCTCGATCTCGCATTGGCCCGGGCCGCCCACCTCGTGGTGGTGGTATTTCACCTCTACGCCCATGCGCTCCAGTTCCATGCACATCTCGGCGCGCAGGTTGAAGAGCTGATCCTTGGGCGCCATGGCGTGGTAGCCGCCATGCAGGGGGATGAAGTGCCCGTGACCGCCCTCGCTGCTGTGCCAGTCGGCTTCGCGGCTGTCCACGCGGTAGGAGGCGGTATGGACGCCGTTTTCGTAGCTCACCTTGTCGAAGACGTAGAACTCGTACTCGGGGCCCCAGATGCTCTGGTCGGCGATGCCCGTCTCCCTGAGGTAGGCCTCGGCGCGGATGGCGATGTTGCGCGGATCCACGGGGAAGGGCGCCTTGGTGTCGGCCTCGTAGGCCGAACAGATGAAGCTCAGTGTTGGCATTTCCCAGAAGGGATCCATGTAGCCCGTGGCCAGGTCGGGGATCAGCACCATGTCGCCGGATTTCACGGACTTCAGGCCCACGCTCGAGCCGTCGAAGCCGACGCCATCGCGCATGAGCCCTTCCGTGAACTGCGAGGCCGGAATGCTGACATGGTGCCAGCGGCCCCAAAGGTCGCTGAAAGTGAGATCGATCATGCGGACGGAGTGAGTCTGGATGTACTGCCGGGCCTGCTCGAAACCGTTGAACACGGGGCCTCCACGGGACCCGATCATTCTAGATCGACAGATCAACAAAGAGTGTGATCTGGCTCAAGTCCTTGAATCGCTTCCACGCTGAAAGGCGGAGACAGGATCAACAGGATGAAAGGACTGATGAACAGGATTCACGACCAGCCAGAATTTCGAACCTCCGGACCCGCAAACGCCAAGGATTGAATCCTGTCCTAGCTTTTTCCGGTCAGGATCCGCCCCGGCAGCAGGAACAGCCCCCGGACGAGTCCGAAGGCACCCTCCACGGCGAAGCCCAGGAGGCGGAAGGGCAGGAGCACCAGCCAGATCAGTGGATAGAGGAGCAACGCCAGGATCGCCAGCGGCCAGCACACGATCAGCAGGATGAGCCAGAGCAGGAATGCGGCCATGGAAGCCTCCACCAACAAGGTGGGATCGGCAGGAAGACGCCGGTGCTGTTGATCGGTGATTGGCCGTCCAGGTTCGGCGAACGCCGGTAGGTATCCACCTGGGAGGTATGATCCTGTCATCCCATCCCAAGGAACGCCCATGATCCGCGAAGACCATCCCCTGTCCCTCGACCGCCGTGCCTTCCTCGGCGTCGGTTTGGCCACGGGCGCTGCGGCGCTGCTGGGGGGCGATCTGATAGGGGTGCCGGCGGTGAAGGGCCTGGTGCTGGAGGAGGCCACGGTGGAGGGACTGCAGGCGGGTCTGGCGGCGGGCCACTGGACTTCGGCGGAGCTGGTGCGACGGTACCAAACCCGCATCCGGACCCTCGACCAATCCGGCCCCACTCTGAACGCGGTGATCGAGCTGAACCCCGAGGCCATGGCCATCGCCAAGGCCCTGGATGCCGAGCGCAAGGCCGGGAAGGTGCGCGGGCCGTTGCACGGTATTCCCGTGCTCATCAAGGACAACATCGACACGGCCGATCGCATGAAGACCACGGCCGGTTCCCTGGCCCTGGCCGAAGCACCGCCGCCGAAGGAAGACGCGTTCGTGGTGAAGCAGCTGCGGGCCGCGGGGGCCGTGCTCCTGGGCAAGACGAACCTCAGCGAATGGGCGAATTTCCGCTCCACTCGCAGCAGCAGCGGCTGGAGCGGGCGGGGTGGGCAGACGCGGAATCCCTATGCCCTGGATCGCAGCCCCAGCGGCTCCAGTTCCGGTTCTGGGGTCGCGGCAGCGGCCAGCCTTTGTGCCGTCGCCGTGGGCACGGAAACAGATGGTTCCGTGGTGAGCCCCGCTAACGCCAGCGGCCTGGTGGGCCTGAAACCCACCGTGGGCCTGGTGAGCCGGGGCGGCATTATTCCCATTTCGCACACCCAGGATACGGCTGGGCCGATGACGCGCAGCGTGCGTGATGCGGCCATCCTGCTGGGCGCCATGGCGGGCCCCGATCCTCGCGATCCGGCGACCGCAGGCGTGCAGGTGCAGGGGGACTACACGCGCTTTCTCGATGCCAAGGGGCTTAAGGGCGCGCGTCTTGGTGTGGTGAAGAATCTCCTGGGGATACACGCTCATGTGGATGCGGTCCTCCTCCCGGCCCTGGAGGCCTTGAAGGCTCAGGGCGCCACGCTGGTGGAGGTTGAGTTGAAGTCCGCGGCCTACGACGATGCGGAATTCGAGGTACTGCTCTACGAATTCAAGGCGGACCTGAACGCCTACTTCGTAGGCCGGGGCGGACCGGTGAAGGGCCTGGCAGCCCTGCTGGCCTTCAATGAGGCTCGGCGCGCTGAAGAAATGCCCTTCTTCGGTCAGGAACTGTTGAAACAGGCCGAGGCCAAGGGGCCGCTGACGGAGCCTGCCTACCTGAAGGCGCTGGAGACCTGCGCCCAGGCGCGGCGCGACATCATGGGCCTGCTGGAGAAGCACCAGCTGCAGGCCCTGGTGGCGCCCACGGGCGGGCCGGCCTGGCTCATCGACCACCTGAACGGTGACAGCTCGAGTCTCAGCTTCTCCAGTCCCGCGGCGGTGGCCGGCTGCCCGCACATCACCGTGCCCGCAGGGTTCGCCTCCGGGATGCCAGTGGGGCTTTCCTTCGTGGGTGGCCCCTGGCAGGAGGGCACCCTTCTCAAGCTGGCCTACGCGTTTGAACAGGCCACCCGCGCCCGCCGTGCGCCCCGTTTCGCGACCTCCAGCAGCGTTCCCCGTTAGGCTTCAAGCTTCAGGCCTGAGGCTTCAGTCAACAACCCAAGCTGGAGGTTCCGATGAAGCTGTTTCTCCCACTCGTCATGGGGGCCACGCTGGCCCTTTCCGCCCAGATTCCCTCCAAGGAGGAGTTGAAGGCCTAGGCTGATGCAGCGGTGGATGCGGGCAAGGCCAGGACCGACGCCAAGGCCGAGGAGGCCACCGAAAAAGCCGCCAGGTAAGTCTTTTCCCACCTCCAAAAACGGGCGCCGCATGGCGCCCGTTTTTGGAGCAAGCGCTGCGCGCTACTTCTTCGGGAACTGCCGATCGTAGGCTTCCTGCGCGTACTCGCTGGGGGGCACCCCGAAGCGGCGCTTGAAGGCGCGGGTGAAGGCGCTGGCATCGTAGAAGCCGAGGATCTTCGCGACGTCGCTGGGGCGTTCGCCATTGGCCAGCAGCGTCACGGCGCGCTGGAGCCGGCGTTCGATGAGGTACTGATGGGGCGTGGTGCTGGTCGCTTCGCGGAAGAGCCGGATGAAGTGATCCGGCGTGCAGCGGGCCATGGTGGCAAGTTCAGGCACGCTGTTCTTGGCCCCGATGTGGACTTCCATGTGATCGAGCACCAGCTGCAAGGTGGAGCGGTTCAGGCGGTAGGGGAAGCGGCCGCGGTCCTCCTTTTCTGTCAGGCGGGAGAGCTCGGCGCCCAGCAGGATGAGGAACAGCTCCCGGGTCATGAGCTGCACGCCCTCGGGATTCGCCAGCTCCTGGCTGAAAATGCTGAAGAGCTGCTTGAGGCTGAGGCTGCGCAACACGGCGAAGCTGGATTCCTGCCACTTGCGGGGCGGGTGCTGCAGCGCCGACAGGAGGGGCTCGGGGAACGGCCCCTCCATGAACAGCGCCGTGAAGCCGAAAGGCGTGTTGGAGTGGTGGCGTTTCAGGGTGTGGCCGAAGCCGGGCAGCAGCAGCGCCAGATCGCCCGAACGGATGACACCTTCCTCGCGATCCTCGCCGGTGCAGACCCGCACCGCATGGGTGGGCTGCAGCAGCGTCCAGGCATCCCGGGCGGGAAGGAGCTTCCCCGGGACCGGATCGCGCTTCAGCACGGCTAAGCGGAGCGGTCCGCTGGTGAAGGTTTGGAGGTTTTTGGATTCAGGATCGCTCATGGCTCAGGAAGAAACAGGCATGCCTACCGAGGCGTTCCGGAAGGATGACAGGAAAACTTCCTGGATGGCCTGAGATTTTCACACCTGCGCGCAATGTGACGATTGTCAGGTCTGCCTGGAGCCTCAGGCCTTGGCGAAGGCTTCGGCAAGGCTTCTGAACACGCCCAGGCCACCAACGGGGCCGAGCTTCACATCCACGGCCCGCTCTGGGTGGGGCATCATGCCCAGCACATTCCCCTGGAGGTTGACGATGCCCGCGATGCCGTTCATGGCGCCGTTGGGCACATGGCTCGCCCCGATCTCGCCCAGCGGAGAGCAGTAGCGGAAGGCCACGCCACCTCTGGCCTCGAGGTCTGCCAGATCGGCGGGATCGAGGGTGAAATTGCCTTCGGCGTGGGCGATGGGCACCTGGAACACTTCACCGGCCCGCATGGCGCGGGTGAACGGCAGGTCGGCCCGCTCGACGCGCAGATGGATGTCGGCATGGATGAAGCGCAGAGATTCGTTCCGCAGCAGGGCGCCAGGCAGCAGTTGCGCCTCGCAGAGAATCTGGAAACCGTTGCACACGCCCAGCACCAGACCGCCGTTGTCGGCGTGGCGCTTCACGTCCGCCATGATGGGCGCCAGCGCGGCGATGGCGCCGCAGCGCAGGTAGTCGCCGTAGCTGAACCCGCCGGGCACGAAGACCAGCTCGGTGTTCTCGGGCAGGCGCGTTTCCTGGTGCCAGACGGGGATCGTCTCCCAGCCCATCACCGTCCCGCAGGCGTGCAGGGCATCGTGATCGCAGTTGGAGCCGGGGAAGACCGGCACCGCCACGCGCATCAAAGCACCTCGATGGAAGCCTTCTCCATCACGGGATTGACCAGCAGCTTTTCGCACATGGCGAGGGCCCTGGCCTTCACTTCGGCCGGGTCCGTGCCCGGCACATCCATTTCGATCAGGCGGCCGATGCGGACATGGTCCACCTGGAAGCCGAACCCATGCAGACCATGTTCCACGGCCTTGCCCTGGGGATCCAGAATCCCGGGCTTCAACTGCACCGACACGCGCACCTTCATGGGGTCCTCCGGTTGCCAGTGTACCTGAGGGACACTTGATTCAGCCCAGGTTCAGCGCGGATTCCAGCGATGGGTCTCCAGGTCGAGGTTGCCCAGCTCGTCCACCTCGATGCCCTCGTCCCGCAGCCGTCCGATCTGCTCAAAGGCGCCCCACCAGCGGCCGCGGCTGGGCACATAGCCCCGGGTGTTGACCACGCGGTGCCAGGGCAGGGGCGTGCCCTCGGGCAGGCCCGACAACACCATGCCCACCTGCCGTGGCCGTTGCGGGTAGCCCGCCATCGCCGCCACCTGGCCATACGAAGCCAACTTTCCCTTCGGAATCCGGGCCACCACGGCGAGCACGGTGCTGCGAAAATCTACCGGAGGCCCATCAGGCTCGATGCACCTACTGGCACTGGCTCTGGTCATCTAGGCCTGCACGCCCGGCCGCTGGTCGGCGGGCACGCGGGACCGGAAGCCGCCTTCGTAGCTGTGCCAATGCCCCAGGGCATCCTCGGGGTACGCCCAGCACCAGTAGCCGTCGCCGGAATCGAAATCCACCAGCCAGAGGCCCTTCACTTCGGCCTCGAGGTCCTGCATGCTCTGCTGCCAGCTCTGCACGAGGGTCTGCAACCGTTCCCTCAAGGCTTCGGCGCGCGTCTCATCCTTCGCGTCCTCCGCCTGGCTCAGTTCCTCGGCCAGGCTGGCGGCCAGCGAGAAGACCGGCTCCGTGGTGGCCTTCACCTGGGGCATCATGGCCCGTGCTTCATCCAGGGTGAAAATGCGGCCCATGGTGCCTCCATTGCTCCATGATAAACCCATGCGGTTCGTCCCCCTGCTTCTGTCCAGTTCTGATCCCGAGCCCTGGATGGCTTTGGCGCCGTTGATGCTCCAATGGGATGGAACCCTGCACCACGACTGGTCCACAGTCCTGCGGCGAGGCGTGGCCATCCATGCCGTGCATCTCTCCGGCGAGACCCCAGTGGAAGATGCCCTGGAGGTGCTGCGCCAGGGCCTCGGTGCGGATTTCCTGGTGCTCCCGGTCCGCTGTCCGGAGACCCGCGAGGCGGGCTTCCGCCTGCTCGGGCAACTGGAAGCGCTGCTGGAGGCCACTTCGGGCCGGGGCGTCAAGCTGGCGCTGCGGCTCGACTCCGGCGCCGAACCTGTCGTACTCGATCTGCTTCGGCAGGCCCATGGTGAGGCGGTGGGGTTCTGCTGGCATCCGGACATCCAGGATGCCGAGCCTCTGGCGGATCGGCTTTGGTGCGGCGTCTGTGAAGCCGGAACGGACCTGGGCCCCCTGCAACGCCTTGGCTACCGCTGGGACATGGCCCTCCCCTCAGCAGATCCGGAAACCTATCGTGCCCAGGCCATGGCCCTGGGGCTCGCCCATCCGCCCGTGCTGTTCCCCGCCGAGATGCCCACGACTGCCCTCGGGCGCCCGGTGGTACCCGATGACAGCCTGGTCTTCGGGAAGCATTGGGACCGGCCAGGGGACCGCCTGTGAACCAGACTCTGCTCGTCGTCGCCGGCGAAGACTCCGGCGATCTGCATGGCGCGGAGTTGCTGCGGGAACTGAAGGCCCGCCGCCCGGAGCTGCGGATCATCGGCGTGGGCGGACCCCGCATGACGCCCTACCTCGATCGCAAGCTGGCGGACGTGCAGGATCTCGCCGTGGTGGGCTTCATCGAGGTGATCAGGCACCTGCCCCGGCTCAACCGGCTCTTCAAGGAGATCCTTGCCGCCGCGCGGGAAGAGGGCATCTCCGCGGCCCTGCTCATCGACTACCCGGGCTTCAACCTGCGGCTGGCCAGGGCCCTGAAGGAACAGATCCCGCTGCTGAAGGTGCATCAGTATGTGTGCCCCCAGGTGTGGGCCTGGAAGAAGGGCCGCATCCCCGAACTGGGCAGGGTGCTGGATACCCTCTACTGCCTCTTCGATTTCGAGCCGGAGTTGTTCCGTGGCTACCCCGTGGATGCCCGCTTCGTGGGCCACCCGCTGGTGGAAGTGGTGCAGCCCGAGTGCCGCCACGAGACCTTTTTCGCTGAAACGGGACTCGATCCTGCCAGGCCCCTGGTGGCCCTGCTGCCAGGCAGCCGCAAGGGTGAGATCCAGCGGCTGCTGCCCCCCATGGCGGAACTGGCCCGGCGGTGGCGCATTACCCGGCCTGAGGTGCAGTGGGTGCTGCCAGTGGCGCCGACTTTGGATCCGGCCTTCGTGCGCACGCACCTCGGCGAGGCTCCGGTGAGGTTGGTGCAGGATCGAACCTACGCCGCCCGCGCCTATGCGGACGCCGCCCTGGTGGCCTCGGGCACGGCCACCCTGGAAACAGCCCTGCTGGGAACCCCCTTCGCCATCGTCTACAAGCTGAACCCCCTCACCTACCAGATGGCCCGGCGCATCGTGAAGGTCCCCTTTTTCGGACTCGCGAATGTGGTGGCCAGGCGCGAAGTGGCCCCCGAACTGTTGCAGGACGAAGTCAATCCCGAACGCCTGGGGCGGGCACTCTCCCGGTTGCTGCAGCCCGAAGTGGCCCGGCATCTCCGCGCCGGGTTGGCGGAAGTCCGGGGGCACCTGGGCGAGCCGGGAGCGGCGGGGCGGGTCGCCGAAGATCTGCTGAGCAAGCTCCAACTGGAGCAGGCCTGAGTGACTCGTGTGGGTGGTGTCCTTGTGATGCCAGTGTTCTCGACCGCGATGGCGGCAATGTGCAACCCTTGATGCGCACCACCACCGGTCATCCCCTGCGGGACCATTTTGGTCCTCGCAGAGCAACCTGCCCCACTCAGTCGGCCCGCTCGTGATCGGGGCACTGGGACCATCCATGCAGAAGGGCTTCGAACATGACGACCAGCAGCCTGAGGCACCTGAATGTCACGCTGTTGGCGTGTTCCCTCGGGTTGGCCGCCCAGGCCGGAGAATGGGAACTCGGCGGTTCCTTCGCCATTGGGCCGGAATCCAAGGCCAGCATCCTGGACAAGGGCGCCTACCCGACCCTGCCGTACACCATGGTGGAGAGCAAATTCGACGGTCCGTGGACCCAGGGCGGTATATCCGTGGGCTACGAGGTGATACACCGGGGAAACTGGGGGCTTTGGCTCCAGGGGCAGTATTCCGAAGGCCTGGTCCATCCCGCTTTCCGTCACATGGGAGAGACCCATGCCACCGGTTCCCTCATTGCAGAGGAAATCAATGGCACCGCTGGCTACAAGTCCGTTCTGTTCGGCATCGGGGTGACTCGGCGGTTCCGCCTCGGAGAACTCGGACTCAACGTCGGTTCCCGGTCCCATGAGCTGACGATGGAAGGTCAGCGCCAGAACAAGGTCAATGGCGTTTTCACATTTGATCACTACGCCACCAGCCACTCATCCCGGGACATGCTCGTCTCGCTGCACTTCACCCTGGTCCAGGACCAGGGCCGGTTCAAATCGTTCCAGAAGTTCGCGATGGGGACCGGCTTCGGATCGGCCCTGCCGGCCGTGAATCCCGGCCCTAACGATTGGCAGATGCGATCCGCCTATCTGGCCCGGGCCCGTCCGAACCAGGAATTCCGCATCACGCTGGGCGTACGGTTGTAGTCGGGCTCACCGAGCGCCGGGTCCTGGCCTGTCGGGGCCTGGCGCTTCAGGGCTGACGCGGCTCCACCGGGGGTTCAGCCCTGCTCCCAAGCCGCTGCGGCAGCGCGTCCTGGAAGGCCCTCCGCAGGCCTTCGGGAGCCCCGCGCCAGGCCTTCATGGCCTTGGTCCGGCTGGAGAAGGTGCCGAAGCACGCCTGCCAGAAGCGGAACCCGTCCTTCCGCACGAAGGGCAGCACCAGGATTTCCGTGGCCTTGGGGCCTGCGGCCCGGGCCACCTGCTTCAGCCCGTCTGCGCGGCCCGAGACGACCAGGCGCATGGTCCAGGTTCCCTCGGGCGCCGCGGCCCTCAGGGTTTCGCCGCGATGCAGCGCCTCGGGCAGGTCCATGCGGTCCAGGGGCTTGATGGCTTCCTCGGGATCCACCAGATCCTTCTCGGTGAGCACGCGCCGCGGGGCCTCCACCTGCACCTCCAGGCTGCGCGAGGAACCCCCCATGAGGTTGCTCACGCTCAAGGTGTAGACCGTGGTCTTGTCGGGTACCACGGCGATGCTGGACTGGCCGTCCAGTTCCAGGCCGCCGGGTTCGAGCCGCACCTTGGCGTTGCCCTGGCAGACCCAGCGCAGGTCCACCTGCTCACCGGGTTTTACGACGAGCCTGCTGGCCTCGAAGGTGCACACGCTGGCCGCTACGGGAAGGGCTGCGGCGGCAGTGCGTCCCAGCACCGCCACCTCCAGGGTGCGGCTCTGGCCTCCCGCCGCGTTGTTCGCGGTGACGGTGTAGCGCGTGCTCTCCAGCGGGGTGACCGTCACTTCGCTCTTGCCATCCAGTTCGAGGCCGCCGGGCTCCAGGCGCACCTTGGCGCTGCCCGCGCACTCCCACCTGAGCACGACCGGTTCGCCGGGCAGCACGGCCTTGGCACTGGCGTCGAAGGTGCAGATGCGGGCCGGCTCACCCAGGGGCAAGCCCGGCGTCACGCGCACTTCTTCGCGCCCCAGTTCCGCGCCACCGGGCGCTGCATCGAAGACGCGGTAGAGGGTGGTGTAGCCAGGACGCAACGTGACCTGCGCGCGCCCGGGCAGGATCATGCCGCCGGGTTCCAGCCGGATCCGCGGAACCTGCGGACAGGCCCAGGACAAGAGCACCGACTCGCCCGGGCGGACTTCGCGCGGTTCCAGAGTGAGTGTGCATGTGGGTGGCGTCTGGACCAGGCAGAGGGCAGGGGCTAGGCAAAGGATCGAAAGCATACGGGGAGTGTATCCCGAGGAGCCTGAGTCCGAGGCCCGCGCTGCTCCTGCCAGACATCGGCGGTGCCTGCCTAACCGGGTGAATCGCCTCAGATTCTGAGCGACATCTCGGCTGCGGTTCCGGCCTCTTCGAGGATGGTTTCGAACTGGAGGAGGTACCAGCCCAAGGTGGCCAGGAGGGCCGGGCCCGCGTGGCACCGATGAAGGCGGCCGGCATCCACGAGGGCGAGGGGGATGTCCTCCGGAATGGCCCGATGCGAGGTGTCGGGGCAGAGCGAAAGGCGGACCAGAGACATCCCATGGGGATCCAGGAAGGCACCTCCCGGTTCGTCCCCCTCGAGGCGCACCCAAGCAAAAGTGTCCCCGTTGAGGAAGACCAGCTTCCCCTTGCCCGAGAGATGGGGGTGGAAGGTGGCGTGGTCCACTTTGGAACCGATTTCACGCAGGGTCACCGTGCTGGCGGGGAACCCGCGGTGCTTCAGGGTCCAGGCACCGTCGGCGGTCTCCACCTGGGCCAGGGTGCGGTGTTCCGGGAAGTAGGTGAGCGTGGCGACGATGCCATCCTGCCCGGACAAGGCGAAGGAGGGCCGGATTCCGCGAACCCTCTGCCACACGAGGGGAGTGGGGTCGAGTCTGGTGAGCGCTGGCATGGCGTTCCCCCTTTCCTGGGGCGCTCTCGCGCACTCCCCAATGTAGGCCGGGAGCCCCGCTCATGGGCGGGAAGTTGGAGGGGCGGCTGGGCGAGCGGCCACTCTGGCCAAGTGGCTTCCCCTTCCTGTCGCCGACGCGTCGAGGTCAGTTGACCGGGGCCTGACTTGAGAGCAAGGTGGGCGACCGGAGGCACCCCCATGGCACACCTCCTCCTCCAGGCCATCGTCAGCAACCAGATCGTCCGGGAAGGCACCACTGATCCCGTGCCGGTGACCATCTCGGTGACCCGTTCGACGGGCCTTCCCGTTACCAACCTCACCCAGGCCGATTTCACCCTTGGGAATACCTGGGGTGGCCACCGGGTCAATGCCGTCGGATTCCAGGGTGGTTCGATCCAGATCGGTCCGGGGGCCATCAATGCGGGAGGCCTCTACATGTGCCAGCTCGTTCCGATCCCCGGTGCCACCTGGGTTCCCTGGAGCACCTACCACATCGTGATCGTGGTCCAGACAGGGGCAGACCGCGGCCAGACCATCGCCGAGCTCACCTTCCCGAAGCCCTGACCCCTAGTTCCCAAGGTAGGTGAACCAGAAGCGGATGCCGAGGTACTGGCCGTCGAACCCTTCGGGCAGACGCTGCAAAGGCGCAGAGCGCAGCACCGCCATGCGGGCGCTTTCGTCCATGGCGGCGTTGCCGCTGGGGATCTCGACGCGCACCCGGTCGAGGCTGCCGTCCCTGGCGATGCGGAAATAGATCTGCACGCGGCCCTGGGTGCTGGAGACCCGGTTCCAGTTGGTGGTGATCCGGGCCTGCACCTGCTGCAGGTACCAGGTGTAAGGGAAGTCGCCATCCACGCCGCCCACAAGGCCCACGCCGCCCTGCACGCCCGACGTGGGGTTCAGGCCCGGGATGCCGCTACCGGCGCCGAAGGCCGCGCCATTGCCGGTGCCCACGGCGCCGGCCACTGGATCCGGCGCTGCGGTCTTGCCCTTGGCGGCGGTGGTGCCCGTGCCCTGGCTGAGGGGCTCCTTGTTGTCACCGCGGGCGGCGGCCTTGGTGGTCTTCGTGGCGAAGGGATCCGGTGCCGTGGCCGAAGGCGCCGTCGCCCGGACCGGGGCCACCTCCTCCACTCGCCGCAGGCGCTCGCCGGATTTGCCCACCACCATGGCCTCGGAGCCCCCGGAGGCGCCCGCCAGGGCCGCGGGCAGGTTCACCCACGTGACCTTGACCTCTTCGGCCTGGTCCGAAGCGGTGCCGTGGGGCCAGAAGAAGATCGCCCCCAGAGTCAGGTGCAGGCCCAGGCTGAGGGCCAGGCCCGTCGACCAGCCCAGCTCGCCCAGATGGGCGCGGCTGCGGAGGTAGGCCTGGAGATCCTGGCTCATTTTATATCGACAGGGGGCGCGGCTGGGGCGGCGGCGGTGACGAAGCCCACCTGCGTGAAGCCGGCCTCGCGGATGGCGTCCACCACCTGGATGACGCGGCCATAGGGCACGTTGTGATCGGCGCGCACCAGGATGGGGCGCTTGCCGCCGCTCTGGGCCTTGGCCTTCAGGCGGTTGGCGAGCACCGGAAGAGCCATGAAGGTCTGATCGAACTGCAGACGGCCGTCAAACGTGACCGAAACCGTGAGGGCCTCGCTTTCCAGATTGCGGCCCGTGCGGCTCTCCGGCAGCTTCACATCCACGCCCGTTGTCATCATGGGCGCCGCGATCATGAAAATGATCAGCAGCACCAGCATCACGTCGATGAGCGGGGTCATGTTGATGTCGGCCATTGCGCCGCGCCTGGATCCTGGAGTGAAGGCCATGGTGCTCCTGGGCTAGAGGCTTCCAGTCTAGCGCGGGGCCGATGCAATGCTGCTGGACCCTGCTTGCGGGTCGGCCAGCGGCTAGGATCTCCCCTGGCGCTTCAGGATCCGCATCAGAATCGTCTGCCGATTGGAGGCATTGATCGGGGCGCTCACGACAGTGCTGGGTGCCAATGCCTCCGGCAGGAACGCGTGGTCCCCACTCTGCGGGTCCTCCCCCTTGAGCCCGGAGTGCAGGAGGGGGCGGAGCAGTTTCCTGGCTTTCGATTCCAGTCCATCGATGGGGAACTCGGGATGCGTCATCGCCACCTCTGCGATCTCGTTCACCACCCTGACAGCGAGACGGACCACTTTGGGCAGCTCCCATTTCGAGAAGCGGTTGCCGTAGCGCAGAAGGATCTCCTGTGTCAGGGCTTCTTCCAACCATTGGGTCTGAGGCTCCATGGACATGAGGCGATGGGCTTTGAGGTATTCGAGGATCGATGCCTGGCGTTGGCGGTTGGCCCTCAGATCGCCGACGGTCGCCCGGGCGAGGGAGGCACTGAGGGCCCGGGTGATGGCAGGTGTCTCCTGATGGGTATCCCAGGCGATGGCTTGGTTACAGGAGTGGAAGGCGTGGACGGCATCCTGCTGGAAACGATCGAAGAGGACGATGGCCACGTCGTCGCGGCCTGCGGGAAAGTAGTTGTACAGCGTCTGGTTGCTTACGCCTGAAAGCGTCAGGATGTCCCGCAGGGTGATCGCATCCGCCGGAAACTGCTGGAAGAGACCTGCTGCTGCCTCGAGGATGGCCGCATACGAGGCTTGACCCGCATTCCTCGGCTCAAGGCCGCGAAGGAATCTGATGCGTTCATCCATGGATTTGGGCTCCCTGCTGCTATCCACCTTACGGCCAACGCACGGCTTGGTTTGTAGAACAACTGAAGGTGTGATCAATGTAAAATAATGAAAACAAACTGTTAATTATGGCCATCCTGCTGGAATAGACACTTCAGATGGCAAGCGTAAACTAACGCCAATATCTCTTGAATGCCTTTACCTGCCATGCCCAGGACAGAGGAACTTGATGTGGAAGCAGGTGCCGTGGTGGGTGTCGTCCCCAATCCTATCCAGGGTTCGGTTGGCCCAATGACCGAGGTCGGGGGCAGGGCTGCGGAGCGGCCCACCATCCTGCTGGTGGACGATGACCCACTCATCCAGGACACCGTCGGGTCCATGCTGGAATTTCTCGGTTTCGATGCGGTCCTGGCCTCCACGGGGGAAGAAGCCCTCGTCCGATTGACGGCTGGACTGCAGCCCGCCCTGGTCATCCTGGACATGGACATGCCGGGGCTGGGCGGGGCCGGGACCCTGCCGCAACTCCGTGTCCTGCGCCCAAGCCTGCGGGTTCTCATCTCCACGGGCCGGGTCAGCGCGATTGTGCTCGACCTCACCCGGCGCTATGAAGAAGTGGGATTGATGCCCAAGCCCTTCGACCTGAAGGCTCTCCAAAGACACCTCGCCTGAGCTGTGCCTGGTAGCAAGTCCTCATGGGCACTCGAACCGGAATTCCTCCGGCACGACGATGATGCCCTTGTCCGAGCGCGTGAAGCGGGCGTCCTTGTCCGGGTCGAAACCGATGGTTTCGCCCGGAGGGATGTTCACGTGCTTGTCGACGATGCAGCGGCGCAACCTGGCGCCCTGGCCGACGGTGACGTGATCGAAGAGGATGGCATCCTCGACCACGGCCTCCTCGTGGACATGGACCCGGGAGGCGAGGATGGAGTGGCGGACGATGCCGCCGATGATCACCGTGCCCGCGCCCATGATGGAATTGGTCATCAGCCCGTCCTTGCCGTTCCCGCCGGGCACCATGCGGGCCGGCGGATTCTGGCCGTGGTAGGTGCGGATGGCCCAGTCGTTCTGGTAGAGATCCAGGGGCGGGATGGGCTTGAGGAGGTCCATGTTCGCCTCGTAATAGGCGTCGATGCTGCCCACGTCGCGCCAGTAGCGGTCCGGCGTGACCCGGCCCCGGGTGCCGCCAAACTCGTAGGCATAGACTCGGTTCGTGCCGACCATCCGCGGGATGAGGTCTTTCCCGAAGTCATGGCTGGAGTCCTCCCGGAGGCTGTCGTGCTTCAGTTCCTCGATCAGCTGATCCTTCGGGAACACGTAGATGCCCATGGACACCAGGGCGGTGCCCGGATCATCCAGGGTGGCCTTCGGGTGGTCGGGCTTCTCCTGGAACTCGATGAGGCGGCTGTCGCCATCGATGGCCAGGACGCCAAAGGAGCTCGCCTCGCCGATGGGCACCTTCATGCAGGCGATGGTCAGGTCGGCGGCCTTCTCCTCATGGGCCTTGACGAGGGCTGCATAGTCCATCCGGTAGATGTGGTCGGCGGCGAGGATCAGCACCTTCTGGGCAGTGTTGCGCTCCAGCAGGAAGAGATTCTGGTAGATGGCGTCAGCGGTGCCCGAGTACCAGGATGCGCCCGTGCGCATCTGCGGAGGGACCACCGTGATGTATTCGCCGCACTCGGGATTGAAGATGGTCCAGCCATCCCGCAGATGCTTGTGCAGTGAGTGGGACTTGTACTGGGTCAGCACCAGGACGCGGCGCATGCCCGAGTGGAGGCAGTTGGAGAGGGTGAAGTCGATGACCCGGTACTTGCCGCCGAAGGTTACGGCCGGCTTCGCCCGATCGGCAGTCAGCGGCAGCAGCCGCGATCCGCTGCCACCGGCGAGGAGAATCGTCAGCGTATCTTCGGCCACGGGCCACCTCCCATCACAAGCTGTTCAGAGGGTGATAGGAACCACCAGGTATTTCCCCTTGGCATCCCGGCTCACGGTACCGGCGGGAATGTCGGGGTCGTGCTCGAAGACGCAGACGGTGTCGGTGTCCGAGACTTCCGCCAGGAGCTTCACGCGCTCGTTCACACAGGTGACCACATCCAGATCGTAGCCCATCACCCAGGCCGGCTGGATGTGGCGGGCGGTGGGGATGAGATCGGCGAGGTAGACGAGGCGTCGGCCGCCCCCCTCGACCACCACATTCTGCAGGCCTTCGATGTGGCCGGGGGCGGGGCGCACAGAGATGCCGGGCAGAAGCTCGGTTGAGCCCGCCACGGTATCGAGGATGCCGGCGGCCTCCATGGGCTCCCAGTTCTGGGGCAGATAGCTGGCCTTCACACGCATGTGGGGATGTTTGGCATCGGCGAGATCCTTCGCCTGCACCACATAGCGGGCATTCGGGAAGCTGGGCACGATCCTGCCACCTGCGTCGAAGCGGGTGCTGCCGCCCGCGTGATCGAAGTGCAGGTGCGTCAGGATGCAGAGGGTGATGTCCTCGGGTTTCACGCCGTGCTTCGCGAGGTTGGCGTCCAGCACGCCCCGGCCCTCGAACTTGAAGCGGGCCATGAAGTCATCACTCTCCTTATCGCCGTTGCCGTTGTCCACGAGGATGATGTGGCTCTTTCCGTCCACTTCGCCGCGGATCAGCAGGCAGTTGGTCCCCATGAGGATCTGATTCTCCTCGTCGGCGGGGTAGAGTTTGTGCCACACCACCTTGGGCACGGTGCCGAACATGGCGCCCCCATCCAGCCGGAAGGTGCCGCCGCTGACGATCTGGACATCCCATAGGCCGAATTGCATAGCGTACTCCTAGAAGGCGAGCACCTTGCGCGCCGCGACCAGGACCTTGTCGGTGTTGGGGAGGGTGGCGCGTTCGAGGATGCGGTTGAAGCCCACGGGCGTGAATTCGGAGCCCACACGCTCCACCGGAGCATCGAGCCAGACGAAGCACTCCGAAGCCACGATGGCGGCCAGCTCGCCACCGAAGCCGCCGAAGACCTTGTCTTCGTGGGCGATGAGCACGCGGTGGGTCTTCTTGACGGAGGTGACGATGGCGTTGGTATCCAGGGGGCTGAGGCAGCGGAGGTCCACCACTTCCACGGACTTCCCTTCCTTTTCCAGCTTGGCCGCGGCTTCCAGCGCGAAATGAACCGGCGTGCCGTAGGCGAGGATGGTGAGATCCGTGCCTTCCCGGCGGACGCGGGCCTTGCCGAAGGGTACGGCGAAGTCCGGCGGTACCACAGCGTGGGCCATCTTCGCGTTGTAGAGGAACTTCGGCTCGAGGTAGAGGGTGGTGCCCCGGCTGCGCAAGGCGGTGCGCAGCAGGCCCGCTGCATCGTCGGCGAAGGCAGGCACCACTACGCGGATGCCGGGCAGGGTGGTCAACCAGCCTTCGACGTTCTGCGAGTGGTAGAGGCCGCCGCCGATGTAGCCACCGGAGGCGAGGCGAATGGTGATGTTGGGCGAGAACTGGCCGTTGCTGCGCCAGTAGTCGTGGCTGGTCTCCACGATCTGCTCGGCGGCGGGCCAGATGTAATCGGCGAACTCGGCACCTTCCACCACGACCCGGATCTTGTCGTCGAGGCGGGAAAAGCCGTTGGCGGTGCCGACGATGTAGTCTTCGGCGATGGGGCCGTTGAAGACGCGCTTTTCGCCGAACTCCTGCTGCAGGCCCTTTGATACGTTGAAGATGCCGCCCTTCTCCTTGTTGGCCATGTCCTGGCCCCAGATGAAGGTGTCGGGGTTGTGGCGGAATTCCTCCTTCAACGTCTGGTTGAGGGCCGCGATGAGGCTGATGGCTTCACCGGTGCTCTGGTGGGTGCCATCCGGAAACGCATCCGAAACCCAACCATCCGCGATGACGAAATCATGGATGCTGGCGGGATCGGGATTGGGCGCGGCCATGGCCTTGTCATGGGCCGCGAGGTAGCGGGCCTGGTTGTCGATCTCGATGGCCTTCAGTTCTTCCTCGCTGAGCCCGTGCTCCAGGCAGTAGGCGCGGAACTTGGGCAGCGGATCCTTGGCCTTCGCCTCGGCTCGTTCCGCCTCGCCCCGGTATAGCTCGTGGCGATCCGAGTTGGAGTGGCTGCCGATGCGCACGCAGGAGGCATAGACCATCGCGGGGCCGTTGCCGGTCCGCACATAGGTCAAAGCCTCTTCCATGGCGCGCATGGAATCCGGGAAGTCGAGGCCGTCGCACTTGATGATCTTCAGGTTCGGGAAGCCGCTGAAGTTGTCGCAGATCTGCGGATTGGCGCTCTGGTCGCGCTTGGGCACGGAGATGCCGTAGCCGTTGTCCTGGATGACGAACACGACCGGCAGCTTCTCCCGATCCGCGCCGTTGATGCTTTCGAAACAGTAGCCCTCAGAGAGCGACGACTCGCCCTGGCTGCTGAAGACGATGCTGTCGCGGCCGTAGGTCTTGACCGCGCGAGCGAGGCCCACCGCGTGCTGGGTGTGATTGCCCGTGAGGCTGGAGACATTCTGGATGCCGATGGAGGGCTTGGCGAAGTGGTTGCTCATGTGGCGCCCGCCGCCGGCCACATCGGTGGCCTTGGAGATGCCGTTGAGAATGAGCTCCTCGGGGGTGATCCCCGCCGCGAGGCAGGTCAGCAGATCCCGGTAGTAGGGGAACAGGAAGTCGCGGCCCGGTCGGAAGGCCAGCCCCGCAGCGAGTTGGATGCCGTCGTGGCCCGCGCAGGGAGCATGGTAGGACCAGCCGATGGCTTGCTTGAGGTAGTTCGGCGCCTTGTCGTCGAGCAGGCGCCCCAGTTGCATCAGCTCGTACCAGTGGCAGAGATCCTCGCGGCTGGGAGCCTCATGGGCATCCAGCGCGCTCAGGGCCGCTTTCACCAGGGTTGGAGTATCCAACATCCACCTCCAGAAGACCGGCTTCAGCACCGGATCCACCATAGCCTTCGATCATCCCACGGCCGGAGCCACGGGGCCAGCCACGGGCACGGGAGACGGGCCTCAGCCGTGATTCCACACCAGGTTGGAGCCCTCGCGATTGGCGTCCGTAAAGGCCTTGGCCACGCGACGCAAAGCCGACTTCATGGTCATGTCTTTTCCGTCCGGAAGCCACAGCGTGGCGCCGGTGGGCCGGATTCCCCGGAGTTCATTGACGCGCGCCAGCAGGACTTCGGCACCCGAACTGGCGGTGTGCGGCAACAGCAGCAGGTACTGGTCGACGGATAATTCCACCAGCAGATCCTCACCCCGCAGGTGCCCCGACAGGGCGGCGAGACGGCCCTTCACCCCGGTCGCCATGGGCTGGGACCAGAGCGCGATGACCATGGGCTCCTTGCGGCGCCGGGCCATGAAGAGCGACGAGCGCAGCCAGATGTCGAGGTAGCGCCGGTTGGGCAGGCCCGAACGCCCGCTCTGCAGGGCGCTGTCCTCCACGATGGCGCTGCTGAGCTCAATGGCGTCAAGGGCGGACCGCAGTTCCTGCTTCAGGTTCTCGGTTTCCAGGGTGCGCGCCATGAGGTGCCCCATGGTGCGCAGCAGGGCGACTTCGGCCCGGGTGAACTTCCGCGCCTTGCGGTGCTGCACGCAGAGGGTTCCATGGGCCTTGTCGCCATGCTTGAGCGCCACGCCCGCGTAGGCCCGGATGCCCATTTCCAGGCAGCCGGGGCTTTTGCGCCAGCGCGGATCGGCAGCCGAATCCTCGATCAGGAGCGGGCGATCCGGATGGGCCATCACGAAGGGGCAGAAGCCCTTTTCGGGAGCCTCGAAGATGCCATTCATCGTGGACCGCGGGGCGACCGCCCACCAGAACACTTCGAAGCCCAGGCCGGTCACCCGGGTGAGCAGGGCGCGATCCACGCCGAGGGCCTGTACCAGCAGGGCGAGACCATGCTCGAACAACCGGGCGGAATCCGTGTGGCTGTCCTGGAGCAGTTCCGACAAGGCCGCCAGATGATCCGCAGTGCCCGAGCGACGCTTGACCGGCTTTGCCACCACCACGCGGATCTCCAGAAGGTGCCTACAGCTTGCCCCGCTTTTTCAGCGATGCAAGGCTTAGAGGTCTCGCCATTTTCGAGAAGGGTTGTTTTGTGACAACGGCTTACCAGCTCACCACGCGGAGGCTGGGACTGATCTCCTCCTGCAACAAACCCTCGATGTAGCGCAGGGTGCCGCTGGTGGAGGAGGGGCAGGAGCCGCAGGCGCCGTGGTAGCTGATCTGGAGGGTCTGGCCATCGAAGGAGATCACTTCCAGGCCACCGCCATCCCCTGCCAGACCGGGCCGGATGCGGGTATCCAGCAGGTGGTTGATGCGCTCCAGGGTGGCGTCGGCATCGCCGCTGAGAACCTGCCCGGCGGGGTCCCCGGTGTCGTGTTCGGGCAGCTTCAGATCCTCGATGGCCTCGCAGATGGGATCGATGAGATCGCTCCACTCGGCGGAGGGCTCCTTGTTCACGGTGACGAAGCGGTCCATGTAGAACACCGAGGTGACCTTGCCCAGCCCGAAGAGACAGGAGCCCAGGGGGTCGCCCACGGCGGCGCCGAAGTCCTTGAAGGAACGCGATCCGGCCTTGAGGATGGCCGGATGCACCAGGAACTTCAGGGCGTCAGGATTGGGCGTGGGTTCGATGTTGATGACCTTGGGCATGGGCGGCTCCGGGTAAAGTTTACCAAATTCGTCAGGATTTTGCCCCGTATCCTTGGAGGATGCCACCTCCCAAGGTTTTATTGAGCTGGTCCAGTGGCAAGGATGCCGCCTGGGCGCTGCATGGCCTTCGCCAGAAGGGTGATGTGGAGGTGGTCGGCCTGCTGACGACCCTCAACGAGGCCTTCGATCGCGTGGCCATGCATGGCGTGCGGGAAGCCCTGCTCGAGGCCCAGGCCGCGGCGGCGGGCCTGCCGCTGTGGAAGGTGCCCCTGCCATGGCCATGCTCCAACGAGGCATATGAAGGCCGCATGGCCCGGGTCTGCGTCGAAGCTGCCGGCCAGGGCATCGAAGCCGTGGCCTTCGGCGACCTCTTCCTGGAAGATGTCCGGGACTATCGCACCCAGAAGCTGGCCGGGACCGGGTTGCGCCCCCTCTTCCCCATCTGGAACACCGATACCGCCAGCCTGGCCCGGGAGATGGTGGCCTCCGGATTGAAGGCCACGCTGGCCTGCGTGGATCCCAAGGCGCTGGACGCCACCTTCGCCGGACGTGAATTCGATGCGGCCCTGCTGGCGGACCTTCCGCCTACCGTGGACCCCTGCGGCGAGCGGGGCGAGTTCCACACCTTTGCCTGGGACGGCCCGATGTTCCGCCACCCCGTGCCGGTCCGCCGGGGCGAGGTGGTGTAACGGGACGGCTTCGTCTTCGCCGATCTGGTGCCCGCATGAGCCTGCCACCACCCACGGGCGCCAGCCTGATGGATCCGGGTACGCCGCTCATCCTGGTGACGGGCGCCACCGGCTATATCGGCGGAAGGCTGGTGCCCCGGCTGCTGGCGGTGGGCCACCGGGTACGCTGCCTGTCGCGCAATCCCGAGCGGCTGGCGGGCCGGCCCTGGCCCCGGGTCGACGTGGTCAAGGGCGACGTGTCCGATCCCGTTTCCCTGGGGGCCGCCCTCCAGGGGGTGACCCAGGTCTACTACCTGGTCCACGCCATGGGCGAGGACAGTCCTGATTTCCGGGGCCGGGATCTGCGCCAGGCCAGCACCTTCGCCGAGGCCTGTGCCCGGGCCGGGGTGCAGCGGATCATCTACCTCGGGGGCCTGGGGGATCCCACGCGCCATCGCAGCGATCATCTGGCCAGCCGCCAGGAGGTGGGGGCCGCCCTGGGTTCTTTCGGTGTGCCGGTGCTGGAATTCCGGGCCGCGGTCATCGTGGGGAGCGGCAGCGCCAGCTTCGAGATGATCCGGCACCTGACGGAGCGCCTGCCCGTCATGATCACCCCGCGCTGGGTGACCACCCGGTGCCAACCCATCGGCGTCCGCGATGTGCTGGCCTATCTCACCGAATGCCTCGAGCATCCCGGCGTGACCGGGATCTTCGAGATCGGCGGCCAGGACATCCTCGATTACCGCCAGATGATGCTGGCCTATGCCGAGGCCCGGGGCCTGCGCCGCTTCATCCTGCCCATGAAGGTCCCGCTGCCGATTCTTTCGGTGCTCTGGGTGGATCTGGTGACCCCCATTCCGCTGGCGCTGGCGGGGCCGCTGGTGCAAGGCATCAGCACCGAAGTGGTGGTGCAGGATCCCCGGGCGCTGGCGGTCTTCCGGGTCCGCCCCATGAGCTATCGCGAGGCCCTGGACCTGGCCCTGTTGCGCCTGGACCAGGATGCGGTGGAAACCACCTGGGCCTCCAGCCTGACCGGCGAGCCGGAAGGGCGGGCCCTGGGCGCCCACGAGGGCCTTCTGCTCGAGCGCCACCATCGCCATGTCAAAGCCCCACCCCAGGCCGTGTTCCAGACTTTCTGTGCGCTTGGCGGGGAGAACGGCTGGCCCGCTGGCAACTGGCTCTGGCAGGTGCGGGGGCTGCTGGACCGTGCCCTGGGCGGCGTGGGGATGCGCCGCGGGCGCCGGCATCCGCGGGAACTCCGGGTGGGCGATCCCGTGGATTTCTGGCGGGTGGAGGCCCTGGAACCGGACCGCCTCCTGCGCCTGCGGGCCGAGATGAAGCTGGGCGGGCACGCCTGGCTCCAGTACACGGTCTGGCCGGAAGGGTCTGGCTCGCGGCTGGAGCAGACCGCCTTTTTCGAGCCGCACGGTCTGCCTGGTCTGCTCTATTGGTATTCGGTGCTGCCCTTTCATGTCTTCGTCTTCCCGGGCCTGATCCGTGCCCTGAAGCTGCGTGCCGAGGCCTCCGTGGCAGAATCGGGAGCGGGACGGTGACCATGTTCGATGCCCAACGAGAAGCCTGCGTGGCCGCAGCCCAGGCTGGCGGCAAAGTGCTGCTGGGCTACTTCCGCCAGCTGGATCCCGCCACCATCACCGAGAAGACCAAGAACGATGTGGTGAGCGATGCCGATCGTGACGCCGAGGCCGCCATCCGCGCGGAGTTGGCCGCCCGGTTTTCCGAGTACGGGTTCGTCGGGGAAGAGGGCGGGGCCTCGGGCGATGCCGAGTGCCGCTGGATCGTCGATCCGCTCGATGGCACGCTGAATTTCGTCCAGGGCTTCCCCCACTGGTGCGTGTCCGTGGCCCTATGGGATGCGGTCGGCCCCGTGGTGGGTTGCGTGCTCGATCCCCTGCGCGGCGACTGCTTTGTGGCCGTGCGTGCCCAGGGCGCCACCTGGAACGGCCAGCCCATGCGCGTGTCCCAGCAGACGGGCTTGGATGGTGCCTTCCTGGCCACGGGCTTCGCGTATCAGCTGGGCGACCGCTGGCCGCTGTTCAACGCGGCGCTCGGTCGCGTCTTCCCCCGCGCCAAGGGCCTCCGCCGCGCCGGCAGCGCCGCCCTGGATCTGGCCCATGTGGCCTGCGGCATCTTCGACGGCTACTTCGAACTGGGCCTCAAACCCTGGGATATCGCCGCCGGTGTGTTGCTGGTGCAGGAAGCCGGTGGCGTGATCACGGATTGGGAAGGCGGCCAGGGCTGGTTCGACAGCGGGAACCTGGTGGTGGGGACCCGCGGCGTGGCCAGGGAACTTCTGGAAAGCCTGCGTCCCTGAAACAACGGCCAAGCAATAGAAGCGGAGGTTGGCTGAGGCGCGGAGGAGAGCGGGGGAATGACTGGCCTTCTTTTCTCAGCTTTCCTCAGCCCCTCCGCTCTTCCCTGAAATGGTTGGTGTGCAGAGTTGATACCGGGTGGGCCTACTTGAGGCCGCGGTTCACCAGCAGGGCGTCCACCTTGGGGTCGGCGCCGCGGAAGGTGCGGTACATCTCGGCGGCATCGCCTGCGCCGCCCCTGGAGAGAACCTCACGGCGGAAGGCCGCAGCCGTTTCGGGGTGATAGATGTCGCCCTTTTCCTTGAAGGCCTGGAAGGCATCGGCGTCCAGCACGGCGCTCCAGAGGTAGCTGTAGTAGCCGGCGCTGTAACCACCCACGATATGGGCGAAGTAGGTGGAGCGATAGCGCGGCAGGATCTCGGGCATCAGGCCCATCTTGGCCACGCTGGCCTTCTCGAAGGTGGCCGTGTCCTGGATCTTGGTGTCCGTCAGGCCGTGCCAGTCCATGTCCAGGATGGCGGCGGCGGTGAATTCCGTGGTGGCGAACCCCTGATTGAAGCTGCCCGCCTTCTGCATCTTGGCGATCTGGGCATCGGGGATCACTTCACCCGTCTTCCAGTGCTTGGCGTAGCTCTTGAGCACGGCGGGTTCCACGGCCCAGTGCTCCATTACCTGGCTGGGTAGTTCCACAAAGTCCGTGGGGATGTTGTTGCTGGAGGTGTTGTAGCGGCAGCGGGTGAAGAGGGCGTGCAGGGCGTGACCAAATTCATGGAAGAGGGTGCGGACTTCGTCAGGGGTGAGCAGGCTGGGCGTATCCGCCGTGGGTGCCGTGAAGTTGCAGACATTGACCACGAGCGGCAGAATCTCGCCGCCCTCGATGAGCTGGGCGGTGCGAAAGCCGTTGCACCAGGCGCCTCCGCGCTTGCTGGCGCGAGGGTGGAAATCGGTATAGAAGAGGCCGAGTGTCTTGCCATCCTTCTCTTTGACCTCGAAGGCCTTGACCTCGGGGTGGTAGACGGGGATGTCCTTGCGCTCGCGGAAGGTAATGCCGTAGAGCTTGCGGGCCACTTCAAACGCGCCGTCCCGCACGCGATCGATGGGGAAGTAGGCGCCCAAGGCGTTTTCGTCCAGATCGAATCTGGCCTTCTTTACCTTCTCGGAGTAGAAACGCCAGTCGGCAGCCTCCAGCTTGAAGCCGCCCTTCTCGGCATCGATCATCGCCTGCAGATCCTTGGCCTCGCCCTTGGCCTTCGCCAGCGACACCGTGAAGATCTGGTTGAGCAGGGCCACCGCCTTGGCTGGTGTCTTGGCCATGCGCTCTTCCAGCACGAAATCGGCCCAGGTCTTGTGGCCCATGAGCTGGGCCTTCTCCACGCGCAGGGAGGCCACCTTGGCGATTACGGCGTTGTTATCCGTGGCGCCGCCGTGGTTGGCGCGGGTGGAATAGGCCGCAAGCATCTTCCTGCGCAGGTCGCGGTTTTCGGAATACTGCATGAAGGGCCAGATGCTGGGGGAATGCAGGGTGAAGAGCCACTGACCGGGCTTGCCCGCCTTCTTGGCGGCTTCAGCGGCTCCGGCGATCACACCTTCAGGCAGACCCTTGAGGTCGGTCTGCTTGTCGATGAAGAGCCGGAAGGCATTCGTTTCCTTGAGTAGGCTCTCGCCGAACTTGAGCTCCAGCAGGCTCAATTCCTCATTGATCTTGCGCAGGCGATCCTTCTGGGCACCTTCGAGCATGGCCCCGCCGCGCACCATGTCGCGGTAGGTCCTGGCGAGCACGATCTGCTGCTCGGGTGTGAGCTTCAGGCTGGTGCGCTGGTCGTAAACGGCCTTCATCCGCTTGAAGAGTTCGGGATTGAGGGCGATGTCATCACCGTGGGCCGCCAGCATGGGCGCCACGTCCTGGGCGATGCCCTGGAGCTTTTCCGTGCTCATACTTTCCGTCATGTTGAAGAAGACCCCGCCCACTTTGGTCAGCAATTGTCCTGTGGCTTCCAGGGCCTCAACGGTGTTTTTGAAGGTCGGTGCCTCGGGGTTCTTCAGAATGGCGGCGATTTCGGCCTTCTGGCGGGTCACGCCTTCCTTGAGGGCGGGAAGGTAGTGGTCCTCCTTGATCTGCGCGAAGGGCGGCGCGCCGAAGGGCGTCTTCCATTCGCTGAAGAAGGGGTTGGCGTTTTGGGCGGAAAGGCTGATCACGGGCACGGCAACAAGGCTCAGAAGCAGGCGAATGAAGCGCATGGGGGAACTCCAGAGGAGGGCGAATGGGGAACAGGTAAACCTCATGTTAAGATGCATCAGCGTGTGATGGGTCTCACAGTTCAACCCCGGAATGGATTTCCAGAATCCCTTTGACCTTGGCCAGGACCTTCTCAATCGTGAGGCCGGATTTCTCGAAGGGGATTTTCGCCGGTGGGTGGGGCCCTCCAGGCTCCGGCAAAGAGCCTCAATGAGTTGAAGACCTTCTATGCCACCAGCTGCGTGAAGTGCCATGGGCGGGATGGTTCGGCCCGCAGCGCGGACGGCCGGAAGCTGGGTGGCCCGGACTTCACGGATGGTGCACGCCAGGCCAAGGAGACGGACGACGGCATGGCCAACACCATCCGCAAGGGCATCTTCTTCGGAACAGTGATGCCCGCCTTCAAAGATTAGTTGACGGAAGCGGAGGCGCTGCTCCTGGTGAAGGAGATCGTCCGCAAGGCGGAAAAGGGCAAGCTGATCATGCCCACGGAGGAACTAGCCAGGCAGCCATCCGGCGGTCAGGGCAGTGCTGGATCCTTCTCCCCGGCCTTGAGATCCACGGGACCATGGCCCTCAGCAGAGCCCTCGTTCAAATTGGCAGGGTGGGTCCTTCATTGTGGTGCCCCGCCTGCTGGCAGCGCGTTGGATCCCCGTTTAAGTGCATGACTCCATGCATGTTCAGGGCTGGCCCGATTGGTGCAATAGTGAAGTTCCGTGCTGGGTGCTGCTCGCAGTTCGTGGCTCCCAGCACGGGAGGCGCTCTCCCCCAAGCATGGGAGGACAGGCACGCCCCTCCCTCCGTTGCTCGACCGTTCCCGCGAGGTTTTCATGGCCTTCCTTTCCAAATGGCGTGTCCTGGGCCTCTTGGCCGGCGTCCTCCTGATCACCTTGGCCCTTGCCTGCAGCGGCGGGAGCAACCCTCCTCCGCCTCTCGAGGGTCGCCTGCAGGTGTTCAACGATGGGAACCTCACGCTGCGGAACCTCTATGTCACGCCCAGCAACAGCTCCACCTGGGGGGCGGATCAGTTGGCCCCCAGCTACCTGCTGCCCGGGGAGTCCCTCACCCTCACCCACCTGTACCCGCAGACCTACGATGTGCAGGCGCGGTTCTCCGACGGCAGCTGGGACACGGTCTACGATGTGCGCATCCAGGATCGCGTCACCACCGTCCTCGGCATGATGGACACGGGCAACGGCGCCGTGGCCGTGTTCAACAATTCGGGATTCACCATCCGCGGGCTCTACCTTACACCGGCCAACGCCAGCACCTGGGGGCCCAACCAGGCAGACCTGCCGCTGTACACAGGCCAGAGCTTCACCCTGACCGGCGTCGCTCCGGGCACCTATGACCTGAGGGTGGTCTTCTCCAGTGGGAGCCTCGTGGACTACAAGGGCTTCAGCGTGACCTCAGGCACTGTCTTCACCATCCAAGTGAACTAGGAGCGACCATGCGACGGAACCTGTCCCTCTTTCCCATCTTCCTGCTGGCCTTGAGCCTGCCGGCCTTCGCGGCGCCGCCCGAGGCGCCCGAGGCCGTGCACCGCACCCAGAGGCTCCGAACCGGCGAAGGCGAGCCTCGTGTGCGGGAGCCGGCTGCCGCCCGGGTGGCAACCCCGCGCAAGGTCGCTCCGGCCCAGGGCACGGCCCGGAGCCGCCCCTACCAGGCCGCCAAGCCAGGCGAAGGCGCACCCAAGGACTGAAACCGGGTGCGGGTCCAATTGAACTGACCCGCTAGGTGTTCAAGGAGCTGTGTCAGCCCGCTTTCCCACCTCGATGAGAATCTCGTTGGTCCTCATGAACCAGGGCATGAAGGGCGGGTCGTAGCGGGCCCAGACCGGCTCGCCCAGGGCTTTCAGCCCTTCGCGTGCCATGGCTGCCCGCAGTTCCTGCAGATGGGATTGGTAGCGGGCCTCGGACCAGGTTCCGGAGTAACGAAGGGCGGCCATCTGCCTGGAGGGCACCTCACGAAGGACCACCGCCGGATCGAACGGCTCGGGCACCGTGGCCAGGGTAAAGGCGGACGGAATGAGGAACTGGACCGTCCAGCGGGTCCCGTCCGCCATGGGGTTGGCGGTCTGAGTCACGGGAGCGGTCATGGCCAGCTTCGTCCCCTCTGACTGGGTGACCGGGGCGGCCATGGCCAGCTTCCGCTCGCCTTTGTTCTTCCCGAAGATGTAGGCCGCCAGAGTCTGGAAACCCCGGTTCCCAGCCTCTTCGCGGGTACCGGTCACCTCAGTTTCGGCGACCAGGTAGGTGGCGTACTCCCGCACTTCGAAGCCGGGGTACGCTCGCACGACCTGGTGCTTGGGTTTCTCGATGGCCACGGCTGGGCTACCGGCCAGGGCGAGGAGGGGAAGGACGAGGAGGGGTAGCAGACGCATGGTGCCTCTCATGTGGATCAACCTGAGAACCTGATGGACGCTGCGCTCGTGGGCGAAAATCTGCCAGGGATGCAGACGAAAACCGCCCGTGGGCAGCCATGAAGCCTCAACCTGCGGGCGCCGGGGTCACGACCCAGGCGGCCTGCCGATGGAGCTCGAAGGTCCAGTACTTCCAGTTGTGCCCACCGGGCGCGAGGAAGACCTCCACGGAACGGCCTGGCTGCCGGGCGGTTTCCGCAAAGGCCTGCACACCCAGATGAATGCCATAACGGTCCTCCGTACCCGAGGTGACACGGAGGGCCCCATCCCCACCCTTGTGATGGCGGGGACTCCAGGGCCGGAAGGGCAGGTCTTCAGTGGGCAGGGAGCGCTTCAGGCTGCGGCGGATGTACCAGGGCACATTGGCGAAGGGGGGTTCCACCAGGGCGGGGCTGAGGGCCAGACAGCGCTCAAAGAGACGGCTGCGCGCGGAGAGGTTCAGCGCACCCAGCCCCCCCATGCTCAGACCCGCCACGGTCCGCGCTTCCCGGGCCCCACCGTACTCGGGGAACCGCTGTTCCATGGCGGGGATCAGCTCTTCCAGCAGGAACCGCTCGTAGGGGAAACTCCCGTCCTGGCGGTCCACATACCAGCTGCGGAAGTGAGTGACCGCCACCCAGAGACTCGGAGCCAGTTCCCCCGCTGCCTCGCGACGGCTCAGGTCTTCGAAGATGCCTTCACCAAGGAGATCCTTGGGACCATCGAAGAAACCGGGCAGGAAGAGGACCAGGCGCAACCGGGCTCCCGGATGGCTGACCCGATAGGCCTCCACCACTGGCCCGCTGGGGGCATGGATGGCCAGACCCACCTCACGGCCCAGCAGCTGGGAGGAAAACCCTTCCAAGCGGTCCTGGCCGAGAAGGGTCAAACCTCCCAGTCCTAGCCACAGAAACATGATCAGGGAGCCCCATCGAGTCATCGTCACCCCACTTTCCTGTGCTTTTGATGCCTGCAGGATGAAATTATGTCTAATTTATTTTTTAGACAACCTAACCCACTGTGCGGACCAACGGCTGCATCCTCGTGCAGGTGAGGCGTCCAGATTGCTACGGCTTGACCCCGGCCGGCCCAGGGAGAACCATGGAGACCTTCACGGGCCATGACCAATCCTGGAATCGATATCTCCCCAGCATCCCCAGGCCTGCATGGGTATGGTCGGCTGGGTGATCGGGAGTTGCTGGAAGCCGTCGGTCGGCAGGACCGGGAAGCCTTTCGGGTGTTCTATGATCGCTTTGCGGGGCGGCTGCTGGCCTATGTCCAAGTGATGGGGAAGGGGAGGATCGCGACTGAGGATGTGGTCCAGGAGGTGCTGGTGGCCATCTGGCGGAAGGCGGCCCAGTACCGGGCGGATCTGGGCAGTCCCGAAGCCTGGATCTTCACCATCACGCGCAACAAGGTTTTTGACATCTGGCGAGCGAATTCCGCCGTATTGGAAGATGGAGACCCGAATCTTGAGGCCGTCACGGACCCCACGCCCGCTCCCGACCCGACCCTGGCGGTCAGTCTGGGCAAGGCGCTGGCGGGCCTCCCCCCCGAACAGCGGGATCCCCTGATCCTGTCCTATTTCGGAGACCACACCTATGAGGAAACCGCCCGTCGCCTGAAGGTGCCCTTGGGCACCGTCAAATCCAGAATCCGAGCGGGTTTGTCCCAGCTCAAACAACACCTTGGATCCCCATGATTCCCAACCAGCATCCCCCCGAGTCCCACCTGCTGGCCTTTGCGGTCGGTCAGGGGGAGCTTGCCCTGCGGATCCTGGTGGAGTGCCATCTGGCCTCCTGCCCGGCCTGCCTGGCGCAGGTGCTGGACCTGGCAGAGGTTGGCGGCCAGATGCTCGGGGCCATGCCCTCGGCACCGGTGCCGGCGGATCTCTTCGCGAAGGTCATCGGGCAGATCGAAAGAGAGGCCCTTCCGGTCCCTGCGGGGCTGCCAGTGCCCGAGGCCATCGCCCGCCTCCTGCCCCGGAAACCAGACTGGAGCGGGATTCTCCTGCGCGGCTTCCGGTTCATCAAGCTGGTTGAGGAGGCTCCCCGGGAGGCCGCCCTCTACCTCGTACATCTCACCGCCGGGACGGTCTTTCCCGGCCATCGTCATCGCGGGCTGGAAGAATCGGTCATCCTCGCCGGTGGATTGGAGGATGGCAGCACCCGTCTTGAAGCCGGAGACTGGGCCACCTCCGAGGCAGCGACCTGTCACGCGCCCCGGGCGCTCCCGGACGAGGACTGCTGGCTGGTGGCCCGCATGGAGAACGGCATCCGCTTCACGGGGTGGCGGGGACTGGCGCAGCGCCTTTCGGGACAGTGATCGCGCTGACCTGAACCCCGCCTGCCCAGTTTATTTTGGCCGGGCTCATCCAGAACCGGATTTCCCCCGTTTGGCTCTATGACCCCATGAGGGGCGCATCCAAGGAGCAATCGTGAAGTCCATCAGTCTCGCTTTGATTCTTTCGATCCCGGCTGTGATGGTTCATGCCTCAGGGCCTGGCCAGGTCACCCGTGCCTCCAAGATCGATATCGTCGACACCGCCGTTCAGGCCGGGTCCTTCAAGACCCTTGCCGCCGCCCTGCAGGCGGCCGGCCTGGTGGACACCCTCAAGGGCGAAGGCCCCTTCACGGTGTTCGCGCCCACGGACGAGGCCTTCGCCAAGCTGCCTGAGGGCACCGTGGAGGCTTTGCTCAAGGATATTCCCAAACTGAAGGCCATCCTCACCTACCACGTAGTCGCCGGCCGGGTGGAGGCCAAGGACGTGGTCAAGCTGGACAAGGCCACCACGGTGAATGGCCAGGACCTGGCCATCGCCAGCGCCCACGGCGTCACCATCAACAATGCCAAGGTGGTGAAGGCGGACATCCAGGCCAGGAACGGTGTCATCCACGTCATCGATACGGTGCTTCTGCCCATGTAATCCTGCGCAGGCTGGTGCTGCTCCAGCCTCTGCCTATCGATCCGACCTGAAAAGGGACCTTCGCCTGAAGGTCCCTTTTCATTGGATCAGGATTGAAAAAGTTCTTCTGTTTACCACCGTCATCAACGCCAGGGGCCTCGCGCGAGCCTCGCCTTTGCCCTTCTGGCGTCCGGGCGGACTCAGCAGGCTCTTGGATTTCCTCGTCGGCTGAATCTGCTGGTCCCCTGAGGGGGGAGGTCAGGCCCGGCTACACTGAAAGCTGTGCTGACGGCCAACCTCACGATACCTCCTGGACATCCCTGGGTTTCGCCACGCCTTGCTGACAAGGCCCCGCGGTGCGGATTGTTCAAGGAGCCACGGCCATGAGTCCAAGCAAAGTGCCTGAAGGCGTGCGGCGGGGGTTCATCATTCCCATTGGGGGCGCCGAGGAAAAGGAGCACGATCCGCGCATCCTCAAGCGCTTCGTGGCACTCTGCGGCGGGCCCAAGGCTGACATCGTGGTGATCCCCACCGCCAGCCGGCTCCCGGACACCGGCAGCCGTTACGAGGCCATCTTCCACGATCTGGGCGCGGGCCGGGTGACGGCCCTGGACATCGATACCCGGGAGGACTGCCTCGAAGCCGGCCGTTTGGCCCGCATGGAACAGGCCAGCGGCATCTTCTTCACGGGCGGCAATCAGCTGCGGTTGACCACCCTCCTCGGGGGCACGCCCATGGCCAAGCTGGTGCGCAGCCTCAATGCCAGGGGTGTCCACACGGCCGGAACCTCAGCAGGAGCCAGCTTCCTCAGCGAGCACATGATCGCCTTCGGCGAGGAGGGCGCGGTGCCCACCCTGGGCTGCGTGAGTCTGGCACCGGGGCTGGGACTCACCAACCGCTTCATCATCGACCAGCACTTCCGCCAGCGGGATCGCCTGGGCCGCCTGCTGACGGCCCTCGCCTTCAATCCCTTCTCTGTGGGGCTGGGCCTGGATGAGGACACCGCCGCCTTCATCGGCCCCGACAACCTCCTGAAAGTCGAAGGGAAGGGCGGCATCACCGTGGTGGACGCGGCCAACATCGAGCACTCCGGCATCGAGGATGCGGATCCCGGCCAACCCATCTGCATGCTGGGCCTCACGGTCCACATCCTCGTGGCTGGGGCCACCTTCAACCTCCAGACCCGGCAGGCCTTCCCTGGCCCGGATGCCCGGTCGCGGACGAAGGCCAGCCACTGAATCCCGTCATCAGGCGGTACGCCCTACTGTTAGGATTCACCCCCCATTCCACGTACGCCGGATAAGGAAAGCCCCATGCGCATCCTCGGACGCTCCGTCTACGTCGGCCCATCCCTCTACGCTCATTTCCCCGTGATCAAGCTCGATCTGGATCTCGAGGGGCTGGAAGCGTGGCCCACGGGGCGCCTGGGCAGCGGCTTCGTCGACGCCCTGCTGAAGGCCCTGCCCGGTCTCCAGGAGCACGGCTGCAGCTACGGCGAACCTGGCGGCTTCGTGCGCCGCATGCGGGAGGACGAAGGGACCTGGCTGGGGCACGTTCTGGAGCACGTGGCCATCGAGCTGCAGAACGTGGCGGGCGAGCAGGTGACCTTCGGCAAGACCCGCGGCGCAGGGCGAGAGGGCGTCTATACCGTGGTTTACGAGTACGCCCAGAAGGAAGAGGGCATCGAGGCC
This sequence comes from Holophagales bacterium, assembly GCA_038320645.1. Lineage (GTDB taxonomy): Bacteria > Acidobacteriota > Holophagae > Holophagales > Holophagaceae > Geothrix. Next base: position 35,772 of record JBBQEL010000023.1, read on the forward strand.
GGGGAGCTGGCCATGCGGCTGCTCTGCTCACTGCTGCCCGAAGAGATCCGGCCTGAGCGCAGCGTGCCTGAAAGTTGGGTCTGGGGCATCGCCCGGGACGAATACATCCGCTACGCCCAGCGTCGGGCCCTCGGTCCCTCCACCATGTCTCTGGTGCGGGCGGCCGAGGATCGCGGCATCCCCTGGATGCGCCTGAATGAGCAATCCCTGGTGCAGCTGGGCCACGGCAAATACCAGCAGCGCATCCAGGCCACCGTGACGGGCAAGACCTCCCACATCGCCGTGGAGCTGGCCAGTGACAAGGAAGAAACCAACAAGATCCTGGGGAGCCTGGGCCTGCCGGTGCCCCGCCAGGAGCTGGCCCACACCGAGGAGGCAGCCATCCGCGCGGCCCGGCGCATGGGCTTTCCCGTGGTCACCAAGCCCTACAACGGCAACCACGGCCGGGGCATCTCCATCCGCCTCACCACCGATGACGAAGTGAAGGCGGGCTTCGCGGCGGCGAAGGAGATCAGCCGCACGGTGATCGTCGAGACCTTCGTGGATGGGGATGACCACCGCCTGCTGGTGGTGAACGGCGAACTGGTGGCCGCCACCCGGCGCACGCCTGGTCACGTGGTGGGCGATGGCCTCCAATCGGTCAAGGCCCTGGTGGATGAAGTGAACGAGGATCCGCGCCGTGGCGTGGGCCACGAGAAGGTGCTGACCCGGCTGGTGCTTGACGCCCAGGCGGAACTGATGCTCAGCCGGCAGGGCTTCACCGAAGCCTCGGTGCCACCGGCCGGCATGGTCGTCTCCCTGCGCTCCACGGCGAACCTCAGCACCGGCGGCACCGCCACCGATGTCACCGATGTCATCCATCCGGACAACCGGGACATGGCCACCCGGGCCATCCGCGCCATCGGCCTGGACGTGGGCGGTGTGGACTTCCTCAGCCCCGATATCGCGGAGAGCTACCGGTCCGTGGGCGGGGCCATCTGCGAGGTGAACGCGGCGCCAGGGTTCCGCATGCATGTGCACCCCAGCGAAGGCACGCCCCGGGACGCAGCGGGTCCCGTCCTCGACATGCTGTTCCCCCAGGGCTCGCCTTCCACCGTGCCGGTGGCGGCCATCACGGGCACCAATGGCAAGACCACCACCGCCCGCATGCTGGCCCACATCGCGAAGATGGCCGGCTACACGCCGGGCCTCACGACCACGGACGGCGTCTACATCAACGGCCAGCGGACGGTGGAAGGCGACATGACCGGCCCCGTGGCCACGCGCATGGTGCTCGCGGATCCCCACATCGACATGGCTGTCCTCGAGATCGCCCGCGGCGGGTTGCTGCGGGCAGGCATGGGTGTCCCCTTCGTGAACGTGGGGGCCGTGCTGAATGTCCAGTCCGACCACCTGGGCCTGAAGGGCATCGATACCCTCGAGCAGCTGGCGGAGGTGAAGCGCATTGTCGTCGAGGTGGCCCGGGATTGCGCTGTGCTCAACGCCGATGATCCCCAGGTGGTGAAGATGTCCGCCTACACCGAAGCCAAGACCATCTGCTACGTCACCATGAACCCCCAGCATGCCCTCGTGCGGGAGCACATCCGCGCCGGCGGCCGGGCCTGTGCCCTGGAGGCGGGCATCAACGGGCAGATGATCACCCTGTACGACAAGGGCAGCCACATCCCCCTGCTGTGGACGCACCTGATCCCGGCCACCCTGGAGGGCCGCGCCCTGCACAACGTGCAGAACGCCATGTTCGCCACGGCCATGGCCTTTTCCATGGGCATCAAGCTGGATGCCATCCGCATGGCGCTGCGCACCTTCGACACCACCTTCTTCCAGGCCCCCGGCCGCATGAACGTCTTCGACAAGCATCCCTTCAAGGTGATCTTCGATTACGGCCACAACGCCCACGCGGTGAGCGCGATGGCGGATCTGGCCTGCGCCCTGGATGTGACCGGGCGGCGCATGGTCGTCCTCGCGGGGCCCGGCGATCGCCGGGACGAGGACCTGGTGGCCATTGCCCACGCAGTGGCGGGGCGCTTCGACCACTACATCTGCCGGCGCGATGACGGCCTGCGGGGGCGGGATGGGGACGAAGTACCCCGGATCCTGGCCAAGGCCCTGGCCGGGAAGGGCGTCGCACCGGACGCCATCAGCATCATCCCGGACGAGCAGGCGGCCATCGACGCCGCCCTGCGCATGGGGCAGACCGGCGACCTGCTGCTGATCTTCGCCGATGCCCTGACGCGGTCCTGGAAGCAGGTCATCAAGTTCCGGCCCGAAGGTGCGGCCCCGTTCAAGACCTCCGGGGGTCTGGGCGATTTCTCCGAGCCCGAGGCTCAGCCACTGTCCGTCACCATGGATGACACCGTGTATGAACTCGAGGGACTCATCCGGGACGAACGGGGCGTCCGCTTCGCCCGGGAGAGTGACGACTGAGTGGCGTGGGTATGCCTCCCTTCGAGGACAGCCGCCGCCTGACGGGCCCGAATCTCCATTTCAGGGCCTGCGGTGCGGCCCTGGAGGCCTCCCTGGCTGGCGGTGGTCTGGCACCGGCGCGCACTCGCTGGGCAGCCCTGGTCCGGTCCATGCGCCAGCGCCTGGGTTGGCCCGAGGGGCCGGTGACTGCCAGGCTCCACGCCAGTGGCGTCAGCCTGGCCTTTGCGGCACCGGAGGATCAGCTCTACACCGCGACCGAAGTGAACGAGTGGGCCTGGCAGCGGGCCCTGGAGGCGGGTTCCGCCGAAAGTCACCCACGCTGCTTCGCCCCGGCCCATCCGGCGGTCTGGGACGAGGGCGCGGCCACGGCCACGCTGCGCGCCCTGGCGGCGGCGGAGGCGCGACCGGACGTGATGGCCCTGGTGCAGGCGGCCCGGCAGCGCAACCTGCCCGTCCTGCTGGATGACGATGCCCTCTCTCTGGGGGCTGGATCCGGTCATGCCGCCTGGCCCATGGAGGCTTTGCCAGCCCTGAAGGAGGTGCCCTGGGGCCGGCTGCACGACATCCCCACGGCCCTGGTGACGGGCTCCAACGGCAAGACCACCACGGTCCGTCTGCTGGCCGCCATGGCGACGGCACAGGGACGCTGCGTGGGCTACACCTCCACGGACGGCATCAGCATTGCAGGTGAGCTGCGCGAATCCGGCGACTTCTCCGGCCCGATGGGAGCCAGGGTCGTGCTCCGGGATGGGCGCGTGGAGCTGGCCGTTCTGGAAACCGCCCGGGGTGGCCTCCTGCGGCGGGGACTGGCCGTGACCCGGGCTGATGTGGCGCTGGTGACCAATGTGAGTCCCGACCATTTCGGCGAGTACGGCATCCATACCTTGGACGATCTCGCCCAGGTGAAGCTTGTGGTGGCCAAGGCGCTGGGGCAGGAGGGAGTGCTGGTGCTCAATGCGGACGACGGCCAACTGGCCACCCATGGCTCCAGCCTGGGGTGCACCCTCGGCTGGTTCTCCCGACAGGACGAGCATCCCTGCCTCCAACATCATCGCGCGCTCGGCGGCGCCACCTGCGGCGTACGCGACGGCCGGTTGCGCTTGTCCTGGCAGGGCGCAATCCATGATCTGGGCGAAGTGGCGGCCATGCCCCTCAGCGCGGGTGGCCACGCGGCCTACAACATCTCGAACCTGGCCGGCGCGGCCCTGGCGGCGGCGGGCCTGGGCATCGCCCCCTCGACCATCGCGGGTGTCCTCGCCCGCTTCGGCGCGGCCCATGGGGATAACCCGGGGCGCCTGGAGACCTGGGCCTTCGGCGGCATCAGGATCCTCCTCGACTACGCCCACAACCCGGAGGGTCTGGAAGGTCTGTTGAAGGTGGCGCTCGCCGCGTTGGGCGCGGGCCGCCTGGGCCTCCTGCTGGGCCAGGCCGGCAACCGGGAGGATGGCGCCATTCGGGACCTTGCGGCCATGGCTGCGCACTTCCACCCGGACCTCATCGTGCTGAAAGATCTTGAAGGTTTTCTCCGGGGGCGTGAGTCGGGTGAGGTGCCGGGGCTGCTCTGGAAGGCACTCGAAGCCCAGGGCCTGACAGCGGATCACCTGCGCACAGTGCTGGCGGAAGAAGAGGCCGCGCTCGAACTCCTCCGCTGGGCTCAGGGCGGGGATGTCCTGGTGCTGCCGGTGCATGGGCAGACCGCCAGGAATGCGGTGAGGACCAGGTTGGAGCACATGGAAACTGATGGCTGGGTGGCCGGAGAGCCGGTCCCCGGACCGGATCCCAGGTTCGAACCCTCGGCTCAAAACCGGTAGGTGGCCTGAAGGCCCAGTTCCCGAAGAGCGGGAGTTCAGGCCTCGGCCTTGGCCTGCCGGCTGTAGACGACGACATAGAGGCACAGGGCGACCAGGGCGGCGAGGCCGATCCGTTCGCCCATGGCGCCTGCGGCCTGGGCTCCGCTGAGGACGGGGAAGCCCTCCCGCCAGGATTCCTTGGCCTTCACGGCGGAGGCGATGACACGGAATAAAACAAACTAAGCCAAGTGTAGCGGCCATATTGACGACCGAGAAGGCTGAGTCATCTTTTTCGAGAAATTATTTGGACACTTTGGTTTTTGTGATAAGTTAGTAATTGATTACTATCTTGTGTAGGGCAGGCATGTATACCCATTCAAAACATCTTCCGGCTGATGAACGGCGAGCAGTGACAGTCAAGACTGTGGTCGAACTCGCGGGTTCGCAAAATCCAAGCGAAATCACAACCGCAGCCATCGCCAAGCACATGAACCTGACCCAGGGTGCGCTGTTTCGTCATTTCCCGAACAAGGAGGCCATCTGGCAGGCAACCATGGAATGGGTGGCGCAACGTCTCCTGGCACGGATTGATCGTGCTGCGGTTGGGATCGAATCACCTTTGACTGCGATGCAAGCCATGTTCATGAGCCACATCGAGTTTGTGGTCGAGCACCCCGGGGTCCCCAGGATGATGTTTGGCGAACTTCAACGCGCCGAGCCGACACCGGCTAAGCACATGGTACGGACCTTAATTCAGCGTTACGGGGAGCGCCTGCACCTGCTCATCGAAAAGGGCAAGTCGTGCGGTGAGCTGTCCGCCACGCTGGATGCGGACGCGGCGGTCACCCTGTTTATCGGCACGATCCAGGGCTTGGTCTTGCAGTCTTTGCTGGCCGGCGAGGTTGGGCGGATTCGTCACGATGCGCCTAGGGTCTTTGCGATCTATCAGCGTGGCATCGGGAGGCTGCAATGAAACGCTTACCTCTTCAGAGACGGACTTTGGCGCTCTTGGCAGTCATCGTCCCGTTGCTTGCACTCTTTATCTACGTTGGCCTCCGATCCGGTCCGCTAGCGCCGGTCGCTGTGACGGTCGGGGCAGTGGAATCACGGGCGCTCACACCGGCACTGTTCGGCATCGGCACGGTGGAGGCTCGATATACCTACAAGATCGGACCCACCTCTGCCGGTCGTGTCAAACGTCTGGATGTCCATGTGGGCGACCAGGTCAAAGCTGGTCAGGTGCTCGGTGAGATGGACCCTGTCGATTTCGATGATCGGGTTCGCTCACAGGAATCGGCATTCAAGCGCGCAGAAGCGGCGTTGCGCGAGGCGGCGGCCCGGCAAGCCTACGCACAAAGCCAGGCACGCCGCTATGAGCAGTTGTTGGCCGCGCGCGTCACCAGCGAGGAAAACATCGCCACCAAACGCCAGGAACTGGAGATTGCCGATGCCGCCTTGGCTGCGGCTCAACAAGAGGTTGCCAGTGCAAGCTCTGACCGCGAAGGGCTCCTCACCCAGAGGAGGAACCTGCGCCTGATCGCACCGGTCGATGGTGTGATTGCGGTACGGGAAGCCGACCCTGGCACGACCGTCGTCGCTGGGCAGGCCGTGGTGGAGGTCATTGACCCTAGAAGCATGTGGATCAACGTGCGCTTCGACCAGATCAACGCATCAGGGTTGGTCGCCGAGTTGCCGTCCCACATCGTTCTACGCTCCCGCACCGGACAAGCCTTGAAAGGCCGGGTGCTGCGTGTGGAGCCAAAGGCCGATGTGGTGACCGAGGAAATGCTGGGCAAGGTGGGTTTTGATACCATTCCCCAGCCACTCCCGCCGGTGGGCGAACTGGCCGAGATCACGGTGGATCTGCCAGCACTGCCACCCGCACCAACCATTCCCAACGCCGCTGTGCAGCACATAGGCGGCAAGGTCGGTGTGTGGCGCATCGTCGATGGCAATCTCCGCTTCACGCCGGTGGTGCTAGGCGCGTCGGATCTTGACGGCTTCGTGCAGGTGCGCAAAGGGCTTACGCAGGGTGAGCGCATCGTGATCTACAGTGAGAAGGCGTTGACGGCGAAAAGCCGCATCCATGTGGTCGAGCGCATTCCAGGCGTGTTGCCATGATCAGCCTGGCGGGCCGCGACATTCTCCATTCCTGGGGAAAGTTCGTCTTCACGGGCATCGGCCTGGGGCTGTTGATCGGCGTCACCTTGATCATGGCCGGCGTCTATCGAGGCATGGTGGACGACGGCAAGGCGCTGCTTGACAACAGTGGCGCTGATCTCTGGGTGGTGCAAAAGGACACATTGGGGCCCTACGCAGAGTCGTCTAGCCTCCACGATGATTTGTACCGTGCCGTGCTCGCCATGCCGGGCGTCGACCAGGCAGCGAATGTGACCTACCTGACCACACAGGTCCGCAAAGGCGAGCGCGATGTGCGCACCATGGTGGTCGGCATCGCACCTGGCGAGTTGGGTGTGACACCAGGATGGCCTTTGTATCTTGTGGGTGGTCGCCAGCTCACGCATGGTCACTACGAGGCCGTGGCAGACATCGCCACCGGTTTCAAGCTGGGTGATCGTATTGCCATCCGCCGCAATCAGTTCACCGTGGTCGGATTGACCCGGCGCATGGTGTCGTCCAGTGGCGACCCGATGGTCTTTATTCCACTCAAGGACGCCCAGGAGGCGCAATTCCTCAAGGATAACGATGCCATCTTGCAAAGCCGGCGCCGCACTGAGTCCAACCCCGCCTTCAATCGTCCCAATGTGCCTGGACTGTTGGACGCAGTGATTGCATCCCAAAGCACCAACGCGTTCGTGAATGCCGTTTTGGTCAAACTGAAGCCTGGTCATGAGCCCGACAAGGTAGCCGAATCCATCCGGCGCTGGAAACGATTGACGGTCTATACCCGAGCCCAGATGGAAGAGATCCTCATCGGCAAGCTTATCGCTACTTCGTCAAAGCAGATAGCCATGTTCCTGGTGATTCTGGCGATCGTCAGCGCGGCCATCGTGGCCTTCATTATCTATTCATTGACGATGGACAAAATTCGAGAGATCGCGGTGTTAAAACTCATCGGCACTCGCAACCGGACCATCGCCGCGATGATCATGCAGCAAGCGCTCGCCCTAGGCGTGATTGGCTTCGTTGTCGGCAAGATCACTGCTTCCTACTCAGCCCCGGCATTTCCGAAGTACGTACTGCTCACGCCAATGGACACCGTAGCCGGTTTCTTTGCCGTAATCGTGATTTGCTTGCTGGCCAGCCTCGTCGCTATTCGAATGGCGCTAAAGGTCGATCCGGCCGAAGCCATTGGAGGTTGAGATGGGCGGCAAAGGTATTCGCATCCAAGGTTTGAGAAAGCGATATGGCGAGGGTGACACTGCCGTCGATGCCTTGAAGGGCGTGGACATGCAGGTGGCGCCGGGTGAGGTGGTGGGCCTGATCGGGCCTTCAGGCTCGGGCAAGAGCACGCTGCTCAAATGTCTGGGTGCGGTGATCGACCCAAGTTCCGGCCGCATGACGCTGGGCGACGATGTGATCTACGACGATGGCTGGAGAGTCCGCGACCTGCGTGCGCTGCGGCGCGACAAGATCGGTTTCGTATTCCAGGCACCTTACCTGATACCGTTTCTCGATGTCACCGACAACGTGGCACTATTGCCCATGCTCGCAGGCATCGCCAATGGGGAGTCGCGCGCGAAGGCACTGGAATTGCTCACGGCGCTGGATGTGCACCACCGGGCCCGCGCCATGCCTTCGCAGCTCTCGGGTGGCGAGCAACAACGGGTGGCCATCGCGCGCGGCCTGGTCAACCGCCCGCCCGTGATCCTGGCTGACGAACCCACCGCGCCCCTCGACAGCGAGCGCGCCATGGCCGTCATCCGCATCCTTAATCAGATGGCACGCCAGTTTGAGACCGCCATCGTCGTTGTCACCCATGACGAAAAAATCATCCCCACCTTCAAGCGCATCTACCATATCCGCGACGGTGTGACCCATGAGGAAGCGGGCGAAGGGCGGGGGTTCGAATGAGCGCTTTGCTGCTACCGCCATATAACTTCTGAGACCCATTAATAACCGGAGAGGAAGAGCCATGACAACACGCCAGCAGCGCGGCATCTGGATATGGGCTATTTCCCTGGTCGCCGTTGGATTCGGCCTGCTGACCATCAAGGAAGGCGGCACGATTCTGTTCAGTGATGAAGCGGTGCGCGTTGCT
>JBBQEL010000024.1:0-43124 GCA_038320645.1 Holophagales bacterium
GTAGGCCAAGGCCGACCAGATGCGCAAGGAGGTCCAGACCGTCATGTTCCTGGCCGTCGGTCCTCGCATCATCGGCCTGATCGCGGTGGCCGACCCCATCAAGGCCACCACTCCAGGCGCCTTGGCCGAGCTTCGCAAGGAGGGCATCCGCATTGTCATGGTGACGGGGGATAACGCACTGACGGCAACGGCGGTGGCCAAGCAGCTTGGCATCGAAGAGGTCGAAGCCGGGGTCCTCCCGCAGGCCAAGGGTGACATCGTCAAACGCCTGCAGTCCGAGGGCAGGGTCGTGGCCATGGCGGGTGATGGGGTGAACGATGCCCCGGGTCTCGCCCAGGCGGATGTGGGCATCGCCATGGGCACCGGCACCGATGTGGCCATGAAGAGCTCAGGGGTGACGCTGGTGAAGGGCGACCTCACCGGCATCCTCCGGGCCCGCAGGTTGAGTGAAGCGGTGCTGAAAAACATCCGCCAGAACCTGTTCTTCGCCTTCGCCTACAACATCCTGGGAGTTCCGATCGCGGCGGGCGTGTTGTATCCCTTCTTCGGCTGGCTGTTGAGCCCGATGCTGGCCAGCGTGGCCATGAGCCTTTCCAGCGTGTCCGTCATCGGCAATGCCCTGCGGCTTCGGCGATTGAAGTTATGACATGGAACCAACTTACAGGTTTGTGACGGTCCTTCCCGCAAACTTGGCTATGCTTAATGCATTCGGAGGCTTTTCCGTGCGGTCGTTCCTGCGCACCATCCTGGCTGTCGCGCTGCTCCTGGGCAGTGGGATCTCGGATTGGATGCCAGGTTCCGCACAGGCTGCGGCTCACAAGTCCTGCTGCTGTGGCACACCCGCAGGCACCGAGGACCGCTGCCCCTGCCCCAACCCGGATGGCAACCGTGGACCCCAGCGGAGCACCTGCACTGAGCGCCAGGTTGTCGTCGTGGCTCAGGCCACCCGCCGGACCGAACCGGGACAGCGGCGCCGGGAGCCCCGGCCGGAGCCAACCGCCTGGGCGCTCGCACAGGGCATCAACTCGGCTGAGTCTGGACTCAACCGGGTCTGCAATGCCCGCGACCCGGATCTGGGCAGGCACCTCGCCCGCCTGAACGCGCTTCGGATTTGATGCGGCACTGAGCATAGCCCTGCCCGCTCCTTCGAGTGGGTCGTCGCCTCATAGCCATCCGGAGTGTCCCATGCGCACAATGCTGCGCCTGCTCCCGGCCCTGGTGCTTCTCGCACCGGGGCGGGCCCAGGCCCCCCTTCCCGAATCCAAAACCTCGGATCCCGTCCTGGCGGCGCTGCTGCGCGAGGCCCTGGCGGGCCATCCGGACCTCCAGAAGGCTGATGCCGCCGTCCGGATGGATGAGGAACGCGTGCCGCAGGCCGGGGCGCTGGCCGACCCCTCGCTCTCCCTGGGCCTCCAGAACGATGGTTTCAAGCGCCTCGAAGTGGGTCGCATGGAAACCAGTTTCTATAGCGTGGCCTTCACGCAGCCGCTGGCCTGGCCGGGCAAGCGCGGCCTGCGCAAGGAGGTTGCGGCCATCGCCGTGGACCTGTCCGGGGCCGCGCGAGCGCGGGTGCTCCTGGGACTGGAGGCCGATGTGTGGCGGGGCTATGCGGCCCTGCTGCTGCTCCGCGGCCAGCAGGCGCTCCAGGCGCAGCAGGTGCTGTTCATCGAGCAGGCCGAGCAGCTGGCGCGCACCCGCTACGAAGTGGGGCAGGGCAGCCAGAGCGACCTGTTGCGGGCCCAGCTGGAGCGCACCCGTCTGCAGCAGGCGGTCTGGGCATTGGCGGCGGAAGAGAAGGCCGTGGTGGCCGCCCTCAACCGGCTGCGACAGCATGACCCGGCGGATCCGATTCCCACCACGGCCGCGCTGGCGGATCTTCCCGAGCCCACGCTGTTGTCACCGGCGGCCGTCGAAAGCCGCAGCCCCGAGTTGGCCGGGGCGAGGGCGGGCGTGAAGCAGACCGAACGGCTGTTGGAACTGGCGAAGCTGGACCGGCGCCCCGATTTCGCCGTCACCGCGGGCATCATGCCGCGGGGCAGTCTGGACCCCATGTGGCAGGTCGGCCTGAGCATCTCGCTGCCGATCTACGGTCGCCACAAGCAGCAGCGCGCGATGGCCGAGCATGAACACCACCGCCGAGGGCAGGGCGCCGAGGTGGAATCGGTGCGCACTCTGCTGCGCCAGCGCACGGAGGAGCGCAGTCTGCAGATCCAGTCCCTGCGCCGCAGCCGGGATCTCTACAAAGAGGGGTTGCTGGTGCAGAGCGAAGCCAGCTTCAAGGCCGCCCTGGCCCAGTACGAAACGGGCCGCGCCCCCTTCCTCGGCGCTCTGGAGGCACTCAACGGCTGGGTGGGCGACCAGGGCGCCTACCTGCAGACCCTCGCCCAGCTTCAGGCCCAGCACATCGGCCTGGCGGAAAGCGCGCTCGGTCCCACCGCCCCCGTGACTGGCGGCTCCCTCGGTTCCGCCAGCATCTCAGCGGGAGCCGCAGGCGCCTCCTCTGCCTCGAAATCCTCTGCCAAGGCCCCGGGCGCCCCCCAGGACAGCGGCCCCGCCATGAACAAGATGTAGGAGATTCTCCATGAGCCTCGATCAGCCCTCCCTCGACCTTCCGGCCAAGTCCGGATTTCCTCTGCGTCCCATCGCCCTGATCGCCCTTGGCCTCGTGGCCGGTGTGGGCGGCACGCTGCTGCTCCGCCGCCCGGCGGCGCCCGCTGCCGTGCAGCCCGCGGCCAAGAAGCAGATGTACCAGTGCCCCATGCACCCGCAAATCATCATGGATCACCTGGGCACCTGCCCCATCTGCGGCATGGACCTGGTGCCCATGGAAAGCGACGACCCCAAAGAGAAGGGGAAGATCGTCTACTACATTTCACCCATGAACCCGAGCCTCACCTCTCCGGTCCCCATGAAGGACGAGATGGGCATGGACTACACACCCGTTTATGAGGGCGACCTCCAGGGCGAGGGGAAGGGCAGCGATACCCACGCCACCGTGAAGATCGATCATGAGCGCCAGCAGCTCATCGGCCTTCGGACCGAAAAGGTGGCCGACGGGAACGTGAGCGGTGAGTTCCGTACCGTGGGCCGCGTCACCGTGGACGAGACCCGGGTCCGCAAGGTGAACCTGAAGGTGGAGGGCTTCGTCGACAAGCTCTTCGTGGATTTCGTGGGGAAGCCCGTGGCGAAGGGGCAGCCGCTGTTCAGCCTCTACAGCCCTGAGTTCGTGAGCGCCCAGCGCGAGTATCTCTTGGCCCTCAGGACGCAGAAAGCGCTTTCCGGTGGCAGCCTGCAGGGCAGTGGTGGCGATCTGCTGGAAGCCGCCAGGCGTCGCCTGACGCTCTGGGATGTGCCAAAGGAAGTCTTGGAACAGCTCGAAAAGACTGGTGAAGTCCAGCGGGCCCTCACGCTGCGCAGCCCCATCTCCGGCGTGGTCACGGTCAAGAATGTGGTGGAAGGAGTCCGGCTCACGCCCGCGGACATTCCCTTCGAGATCACGGATCTCGGCCATGTATGGGTCCAGGCCGATGTCTACGAGGCAGAGCTGGGCCGGGTGAAGGTGGGCATGCCGGCCGATCTGACGATCCAGGCCTACGCGGGAAAGACCTTCAAGGGGCGGGTCGTTTTCATCGACCCGAGCCTGGATCCCAAGACCCGCACCGCCAAGGCGCGCATCGAGTTTCCGAACCCCAACGGCGACTTGAAGATCGAGATGTTCGGGGAGGTCTTGCTGAAGGGCCAGGGGCGCAAGGGCCTCATCATTCCCCTGGACGCGGTACTGGACGCTGGCACCTCCAAGGTGGTCTTCGTGGCCCTGGGAGAGGGCAAGTTCGAGCCCCGCGAAGTCACGACCGGCACCACGATCGGAGAGAAGGTCGAGATCCGCTCCGGTCTCAAGGCGGGCGAAGAGGTCGTGGTCCGCGCCAACTTCCTGGTGGATTCCGAATCCCGCCTGAAAGCGGCCCTGGCTCACCTGAGCCAGAAGTCCGCTCCTCAGCCTTCCGCCCCTGCGGGCGAGCACAAGCACTGAGGAGATGACCATGAGCGCACACGTAGGCTACGACCCCGAACACCCGACGTTTCTCCAGCGGATCATCCGTTTTTCGGCGGAAAACCGCTGGTTGGTGATGGCGGCCTCGGCGGTGCTGATCGTCATGTCCTTCTGGACCATGCGCAACATCCCCCTGGACGCTCTGCCGGACCTCAGCGACACCCAGGTGATCGTCTACACCAAGTGGGATCGCAGCCCCGATATCGTCGAAGACCAGGTGACCTATCCGATTGTCACCGCCCTCCTCGGCGCGCCGAAGGTGAAGGCCGTGCGGGCCCTTTCAGATTTCGGCTTCTCCTATGTCTATGTGATCTACGAGGACGGCACGGACATCTACTGGGCCCGGTCCCGCACCCTGGAGTACCTCAGCAAGATCACTTCCAGCTTGCCGCCCGGTGTGCAGCCCTCCCTCGGGCCCGACGCCACCTCGGTGGGCTGGGTGTACCAGTACGCCCTGGTGGATCACAGCGGCAAGCACAGCACGGATGAACTGAGGTCATTGCAAGACTGGTTCCTCCGCTACGCCATCCAAAGCACCCCCGGCGTGGCCGAAGTGGCCACCGTCGGAGGCCAGGCCCGCCAGTTCCAGGTCCAGGTGGATCCCAACAAACTGGCGGCCTACAAGATCCCCATCGAAGCCGTCATTGGAGCCGTGAAATCCGCCAATTCAGAAGTGGGCGGGCGCCTGGTGGAGTACGGCGGACGGGAGTACATGGTCCGGGGCCGGGGCTACGTGAAGACCACCCAGGATCTCGAAAAGGCCGTGCTCAAGGCCGAGAACGGGACGCCCATCCGGATTGGCGAAGTCGCCACCGTCACCCTGGGTCCGGAGATGCGCCGGGGAGTCGCGGATCTGGACGGCCACGGCGACGTGGTGGGCGGCATCGTGATCATGCGCCAGGGCGAGAACGCCTTGAACGTCATCGACCGGGTGAAGGCCAAGATCAAGGACCTGAAGCAGGGTCTGCCCGAAGGCGTTGAGGTCGTCACGGTCTATGACCGCTCCACGCTGATCAACAGCGCCATCAAGACCGTAAAGCACAAGCTCATCGAGGAAATGATCGTGGTCTCGATCATCATCCTCATCTTCCTGTGGCACATCCCCTCGGCCATCGTCCCGATCGTCACGATCCCCATTTCCGTGGCGTTGGCCTTCATCCCGATGTACGGCATCGGCCAGAACGCCAACCTGATGAGCCTGGCGGGCATCGCCATCTCCATCGGCGTGCTGGTGGACGGGGCCATCGTGGAGGTGGAGAACGCCTATAAAAAAATTGAGAAGTGGATCGAGGCCGGAAAACCGGGAAGTTTCTACGCGGTCCGACTCGAAGCCCTGATGGAAGTCGGCCCCAGCGTCTTCTTCTCCCTCCTGGTGGTCGCGGTGAGCTTCCTGCCCATCTTCACCCTCCTGGATCAGGAAGGGCGGCTCTTCAAGCCCCTGGCCTTCTCCAAGAACTTCGCCATGGCCATCGCCGCCCTGCTGGCGCTCACCCTCGACCCGGCCATGCGCATGTGCTTCGCCCGGGTGGAGCCGTTCAGCTTCAAGCCCCGGTGGCTCGCCTGGACCGCCACCCAGGTGGTGGTGGGGAAGTACTACGCCGAGGAGAAGCATCCCATCAGCGTCTTCCTCCACTGGCTCTACGAACGGCCCTGCCGCTTCGTGATAAAGCACGCCAAGGCGACCATCGCCGTGGCCATGCTCCTGGTGGTGGCCACGATCCCGGCCTTCGTGAGCCTGGGCAGTGAGTTCATGCCGCCCCTCAACGAAGGCACGTTGCTCTACATGCCCTCGACACTGCCTGGCCTCAGCCAGACCGAGGCCCAGCGCATCCTCCAGGTGCAGGATCGTCTGATCAAGACGATTCCCGAGGTGGATCGGGTCTTCGGCAAGGCCGGCCGAGCGGATACCTCCACGGACCCGGCGCCCTTTTCCATGATGGAGACGGTGATCAACCTCAAGCCAGAGGAGCAGTGGCGCGAAAAGCCCCGCTGGTTCAGTTCCTGGGCGCCGGACTTCCTGAAGGCCATGCTCCGGCCCATCTGGCGGGATCGCATCACCCAGGAGGAGATCGTGGCGGAGTTGGACCGCGTGGTGAAGCTCCCCGCCATTCCCAACGCCTGGACCATGCCCATCAAGGCGCGGCTGGATATGCTCAGCACCGGCATCCGCACCCCCGTGGGCCTCAAGATCAACGGTGCCGATCTGGAAGTCATCCAAAAGGTGTCCATCGACGCCGAGCGCATCCTGCAAGGCGTACCGGGGACCCGCAGTGCCTTCGCCGAGCGCACGGCCCAGGGCTACTTCCTGGATTTCGTGCTGAAGCGAGACCAGCTCGCCCGCTACGGCCTGAGCGTCGAGCAGGCCAACATGCTGGTGATGACCGCCATCGGCGGCGATAACCAGAGCACCGTCTACGCGGGCCGGGAACGGTACCCCATCAATGTGCGCTACGCCCGGGACTACCGGGAAAGCCCCGATGCCCTGAAGCGGGTTCTCATCCCCGCGCCGGGCGGGGCCATGATCCCCATGGAGGAGATCGCGGAGCTCAAGTGGGCCAACGGGCCGGCCATGATCCGGGACGAGAACGGCCAGATGAACGGCTACGTGCTGGTGGACTTCGACACCTCGAAGGTTGACGTGGGCTCCTACGTGCAGCATGCCAAGGCCGCCGTGGAGAAGGAACTGAAGCTGCCCGCGGGCTATAGCCTCACTTGGTCGGGCCAGTACGAAAACATGATCCGCGTGAAGGAGCGGCTGAAGCTCATCCTGCCCATCACGCTGGTGCTGATCTTCGGGCTGCTGTACGCCAATACGAAGTCGGCCTTCAAGGCCTCCATCGTGATGCTGGCGGTGCCCTTCAGTGCCATCGGCGCATTCTGGTTCCTCTACCTGCTGGGCTACAACATGAGCATCGCCGTGTGGGTGGGGCTCATTGCTCTGATGGGCCTGGACGCCGAAACGGGCGTCTTCATGCTGCTCTTCCTGGACCTCAGCCACGACGAGGCGAAGCGGGAGGGGCGCCTGAAGACCACCGGTGACCTGGTGGAAGCCATCATCCACGGCGCCGTGAAGCGCGTCCGGCCCAAGGCCATGACCGTTTTTGCGGCCTTCATGGGCCTGCTCCCCATCATGTGGAGCACCGGCACCGGCGCTGATGTGATGAAGCGCATCGCCGCCCCCATGGTGGGCGGTCTCGCCACCAGCTTCCTCCTCGAGCTGTTGGTCTATCCCGCCATTTACTACCTCTGGAAGAAGAAGGAAGTCGTGGAAGGACCCATAACCCAAGTTCCCCCTCTTGCCCTCACGCCGGAATTGGCGTGATCGGGCCTGTTTCCCCTCCCCACTTTTCTCGAAAGGACCTCCGATGAACATCGTTCTGATGGCCGCGATAATGGGTCTGATGGCGCTTTTCTTCCACGGCAAGGGGCATCACAAACCCACGCCGCCACCCAATCACCACGCTACGAAACCGGATGAGGCGGCCGCTCCCGCGGGAGCCTCTAGCCGGCCTGCGGAACCCAGCCGTGAGCCCAATCCAGATCCCAAGGCGCCTCGCGACGCCGAGGGTTCGACACCCATCTCCAAGGCCGAGTAGCGACCCCCTGTTCTGACTATTCAACCCGGAGTTCCACCCATGATCCTCACCACCCTGCTTCTCCCCGCCCTCCTCGCCCTTCCGCCGGGCGGCGGAGGCCAATCTGGCTGTGGAGGCCATAGCGGCCATGGCTCCCCGCACGGCCATTCGGCGCATGGGGAAAGCGGCCCGAAAGTGAAGGCCACCAACACGACCTGCCCAGTACTTGGCGGCAAAGTGTCGGAGAAGTCGAAAACGGTCGTGGTCCGCGGCCACGAGTACCGGCTCTGCTGCGCCGGCTGCGACACGGCCCTGCTCAAGGATCCTGACAAGTACCTGGCGCAGGATGGGACACCGAAGAACGCGAAGAAATAGACACGAAATTGGATTTCTTCCGCCCCGCGACCATCTGTCGCGGGGCGGAGGGCTACAATGGAATCCCACCTTCAGGAGGTCCAATGTTCCAAGCCGCCCTGCTCAGTCTCGCCGTCCTTGCCGCCCCTGCGGCCACCAAGGCCAAGCCCGCCACCAACACCACGGATCCCGTCTGCAGGATGACGGTGGATGCCAAGGCCGCCGCCGTCGCCGTGCGTGGCCAGGACTACCGCGTGTGCAGCAAGCACTGCGGTGATACGCTGCAGAAGGATCCCGACAAGTACCTCGAAAAGGACGGCACGCCGAAGGTCGCCAAGAAGAAGTAGCCGGCCCCATCAAGCGCTGGGCCCCAGGGCGGGAGGAGCTTCCTTCTCCCGCCCTGGGGCCGGGGTGCGCCCGCGCATCAACCCTTGTCGAAGGATGGTTCGTGGATTTTTTCGTTATTGAAAGGGTCAGGGCTTGGGGGTAGCAACTCATCCTGATTTGAAATCATTCACTGTAAATTACAAGTTGAAGGGCCCCGATTAATCGCTACCGTGGCACTCCCGCAGGACATCCAGCCAGGCTTTCAGGATGAAGGCCGTGGCACCCCAGAGCGGTGCCTGGGGCAGTTCAAGGCGCGGCACGTCGAGGGCCAGACCGTGGCGCTCCAGGCGCTCGATGGTCCAGGGCGCGTCCATGAGCGGTGCCAGGGGGAGCAGGAGCACCTGCTCGAGTTCCCGGTCCAGGTGGAAGCGGGGTTCGGGGTGTTCCCAACGGAAGAACACGGGCGTGAAGCGAACCTGGGCCTTGGCGACGCCGTCAGGAAAGCAGCCCAGTTCCCAGAGCCCCCGGGACACGCTGATCTCCTCGGCCACTTCGCGGCGCGCGGTGGCGGGCAGATCCCGGTCCCCGGGTTCCACCATGCCGCCGGGAAAGGCGATTTCGCCGGGATGCTGGGGGGCGCCAAAGCCCCGCTGGACCAGCACGACCTTCCGGGCGCCTGTGGCATCGCCCCACAGGATGACGCCCACCGCCGCGCGACGCGGGCTTTCTGGGATGCCGGGACCGAGCTTATGGGGATTGGGGCCAAGCTGAGGCAGGCGCAGGCTTTCCGCGATGCGCGGCCAGGGCACCACGGGCGCCTCGTCGGGAGGACGCCACATAGTCATTTCACCTTCCCGAACACCGACCCCTTCACGCGCTCGACGGTGTAGACGCCGCGGGTGCGGCGCAGGCCCGCCATCAGCTCCACGAGGTGGGCCCGGTCGCGCACGCGAAGAGCGATGTGGAAGAGGCCAGCGCCTTCTTCCGTGGCCGAGCCGTGGAAGCGCTGCACATTGATGCCCACGCGCTGGATGGCCTCGGAAATGGCGGCCACCATGCCCGGGCGATCCTCGGTGGTGAGGGAGATCTCGGTGTCGTACAGCTCATTGCCGTGCTTGCCCCAGGCCACATTCACGCGGCGCTCCGGGTGCATGGTCCCGGTGGTGAGCTGGGGACAGTCGGCCCGGTGGATGGCGGTGCCCCGGGAACGGGTGATATAGCCCACCACCTCATCGCCCCAGATGGGTTTGCAGCAGGCCGCCAGGGCGTAGAGGATGCCCGTGGTATCGCCCACCACCACCGAATCCATCAGGTTCGACGTGTTCTCCTTGGGCTTCGCCCGTTCAGGTTCGGGGATCAGGGGCTCGATGAACTTGTGCACGGTGAGGCGGCCGAAGCCCAGGGCAGCGTAGGCGGTGTCCCAGCCATCGAACTTCAGCTCGGCCAGGCGGGCGACCAGCTTGGCGTGGGATTCGGCATCGTCCAGACGCACGCCCATGCTGCGGGCCTCGCGCTCCAGCCGCTCGCGGCCGAGGGTGATGGCGTGGGCGCGCTCCTCCTCGCGGATGAAGGCCTGGATGCGGCTCTTGGCGCCGGCGGATTTGACGAAGCCGAGCCAGTCTCGGCTGGGCTTGTGATCGGGCCGGGTGAGGATCTCCACGCGATCGCCGTTCTGGAGCGTGTGCTTCAGGGGCACGATGCGCCCGTTGACCTTGGCACCCACGCAGCGGTGGCCCACTTCGGTGTGGATGGCGTAGGCGAAATCAACCGGCGTGCTGTTCTCCACGAGGCTGCGCAGATCGCCCTTGGGCGTGAAGACCTGGATGCGGTTGAAGGTCAGTTCGCCCCGCAGATTGGCCACCAGATCCCGGCTGTCCTGGGCGTCCTGGTGCAGCTCCACCATCCGACGCAGGAAGGACACCTGATTGATCTCGGAGCGGTTCGCGATGCGGCCGTCCTTGTAGGTCCAGTGGCTGGCGATGCCGGCCTCGGCGTGCAGGTGCATCTCCTCCGTGCGGATCTGGACTTCGAACAGATCGCCCGAGCCCATCAGTACCGTGGTGTGGATGCTCTGGTAGCCGTTCTCCTTGGGCAGGCTGATGTAGTCCTTGAACTTGCCTGGCACCGGCTTATACAGGCCGTGGACAAGGCCCAGGGCGGTGTAGCAGCTGGCCCGGTCGGGGCAGATGATGCGGTAGGCCAGCCAGTCGTGGATGTCGTCAAAGCCCTTGGCCTGGGCGCCCATCTTCTTCCAGATGCCGAAGAGGTGCTTGATGCGGCCACTCACCTGGGCCGAGATCCCCTGCTGGCGGAGGATGGCCAGGAGGGAGCCGTGGATCTCCTGGATGGTGCCCGCGAGCTTCGCCCGCTTCCGCTCCACCGCGCCAAGCAGTTCGGCGTGCTGCTCCGGTTCCAGCTGGCGGAAGGCGAGATCCTCCAGTTCCAGCCGCACCACGCCCATGCCCAGGCGGTTGGCCAGGGGCGCGTAGAGTTCCAGCGTTTCGCGGGAGATGCGGCGGCGCTTCTCCTCCTCCATCACGCCCAGGGTCTTCATGTTGTGCAGCCGGTCCGCCAGCTTCACCAGCAGCACGCGCACATCCTTGCCCATGGCCACCAGCAGCTTGCGGACATTCTCGGCGTTGAGCAGGTGCTTGTCCGTGAAGGCCAGCTTGCTCATCTTTGTGAGCCCATCCACGATCTCGGAGATCTCCTCGCCGAACTGGGTCTTCACCTGGGGCTGGGTCATCAGGGTGTCTTCCACCACGTCGTGCAGCATCCCGCAGGCCACGCTCACCGCGTCCAGCCGCCAGTCCGCCAGGCTCTGGGCCACGGCCAGGGGGTGGAAGAAGTAGGGTTCACCGCTTTTCCGGAGCTGGGTGGCGTGCATGTCCCGGCCCACGGCGTAGGCCCGGTTCAGCAGGGCGACATCCCCGTTGGGGTGGTGCTGGAGGAAGGCCGCCTTCACGCGGTCGAAGGCCCCCTGCAGCGTCAGGCAGCCCTCGTCCCCGCAAGCGGAGCCTTCCCCCTCGCGGAGGACGGGCTCCGGGGCCTTCCCAGACTTCGCCATGGTTGAGTGTCGCTCAGCGGCGCTTTTGAATCCAGGCGGTTTATCGGACACTCAAACCATGCCACGCCGCTCCGCTCCCGATGACGCTCCCAGCTACAAGGGCTGGGCCCGGCCTGGCCCGGTGCCGCCGGGCGGGGTGGATCTGGAGCCGGGCGAGACGCTGGATGGCCTCAGCGGGCGCTGGCGCATCTTTCAGCTGGAGAAGGGCCACCGGTTCAGCGTGGATGATCTGGTGACGGCCTGGTACGGCACCACCTGGTGCCCTCGGGCCGGCCGCATCGCGGATCTGGGCTCGGGCATCGGCAGCGTGGCCCTCATGGCCGCCTGGCGCTGTCCCGGGGCCGAGGTGCACACAGTAGAGGCCCAGGAGCAGAGTTTCCGCCTGGCCCGGAAGAGCCTCCGCGCCAACGGCCAGGAACAGCGGATCTTCCCGCGCCTGGGCGATCTCCGGGATCCAGAACTGTTCGCGGATCAGGCCCCCTTCGACCTGGTGCTGGGCACGCCCCCCTACTGGCCCGAAGGCCGCCGCCTGCCCGCTGCCCACGCCCAGGCGGTGCCCGCCCGGCTCGAAGTGCGCGGCAGCATCGCCGATTACGCCCTGGCCGCGACCCGCCTCCTGGCCCCCGGCGGGATTTTCGCCTGTGTCTTCCCCAACGATCAGCGGGAACGGGCCCTGGCTGCCCTGGCCGAGGCTGACCTGCTCTGCCTGCACCGCCGGGAAATCATCTTCAAGGCCGGCGAGCCCTACGGCCTGGATGTCTTCGCGGCCGGGCGCCGCCAGGACTACCCGGAGGCTTTCGAGGCCAGGGCCCAATGCCCCGAGGTGGAAGCGCCCATCCTGGTCCGCCGCGCCGACGGCACCGTGGATCCCGGCATCGCCCGGGTGAGGCTGGCCGTGGGGTTCCCGCCGGGGCTGTGACATCCCAAATTGGGGAGGTTTGGAATCAGGCCCGATAAGCCCCTGAGGGTTGAGCCATGGATCGAGGCAGTTTCCTGGGGGTGTTGCTGGGTGTGCTCCTGCTGGCGGTGGCCATTGGGCTGGGGCCGAACCCCCGCATCTTCTTCCACCCGGCAAGCGTCATCGTCGTAATCGGGGGCGTGATCGCGGCGACCATGATCCGCTTCCCGCTGGAACATGTGAGCTACGCGTTCTCCATCGCCTCCCGGGCCTTCTTCACCCGGGCGCCGGAAACCCAGGCGCTGGTGGCCCAGATCGTGGGCCTGTCCCAGCGGGCGCGGCGCGAGGGCCTGCTGAACATGGAAAAGTACATGGATGTGGAGGGCTTCCTGGCCAAAGGCCTCCGCATGGTGGTGGACCAGTCCGAGCGGAGCCACATCCACGCGGTGCTGGCCCAGGAACTGCGCGCCACCCAGGATCGCCACCACTCGGGCCAGGAGATCTTCCGCTTCATCGCCCTGAGCGCCCCCTCCTTCGGCATGGTGGGCACGCTCATCGGCATGGTGCAACTCTTCGCCAGCATCAAGAACCCCTCCGGCATCGGCGATGCCATGGCGCTGACGCTGCTATCTACGCTGTACGGCGCGGTCATCGCCTACCTGCTGGCCATCCCCATCGCCGGCAAGCTCGAACTGCGGAGCAGGGAGGAACTGCAACTCAAGCAGATCATGCTGGAAGGGGTCATGGGCATTCAGGCAGAGGTGCATCCCTCGGCCCTGGAGGCGCAGCTGAACGCCTTCCTGGCGCCGAAGGAGCGGAACTCCGAACGGCGCAACCGTGGGTAATCAGGCACCCATGAGGTTCATCCGCCGGAAGGCGGATCTGGAGTCACTCTGGCTGGTGACCTTCGCGGATCTGATGGTGCAGCTCATGGCCTTCTTCGCCCTGCTGTACTCGTTCTCCATCGCGGACCAGACCAAGCTGCAGCAGGCGATGGGCTCCATCCAGATGGCCCTCGGCGTGCAGGGCCAGGCCGAAATGCCCTCCGCCGGGGACGGCATCCTGCCGGGCTCCACGGGCATGGACCCCGCCAAGGCCGAGGATCTGGAGAAGCTGCTCAACGCCGCCCAGGCCAGTGAGGGGAAGGATGTGGGCACGCGCCTGCGGGTCGTGAGTTTTCGGGGCGCCCTGATTTTCGATGAAGGCTCCGCGAGCCTCACTTCAGGCAGCGATGTGCTGCTGACGCGCCTGTCCGAACTGGCCCTCCGGTACCAGGGCTTCACCCTCGTCTGCGAGGGGCACGCGGCCCCCGGTGAGCGGGGCCGAACCGGCGGTGATGCCCTCGAGCTGAGTTCCCAGCGGGCCATGGCGGCTCAACGCTACATGGCGGGCGTGGGCATCCCTGCCACCCACCTGACCTCCGAAGCCCGGGGCGACAGCCTGCCCGAAGGCGACGGCGGCACCCCCGAGGGACGCGCCCTCCAGCGGCGCGTCATTTTCCGGTTCCAGCGAGTGGCAGAGCGGTAGCACGGGCGGTCCTGGAGTGGGGTGCCCGTCTCGGCTTCCTGGCCTGGGTCGCTTTGCAAACCACCAGGAAACAAGAATTACCCATTCTGTGGACCGCGAAGTAGGGTTTATCCCCATAGGTCAGCGCCAAGGCCTGGACGGAAACTGTCCAGATGTCGCATCCGCCCTTGCACCCACTGGAACTCGAAGCCCATCTGGTCGGGGCCAAGTGCATGGAGTGCCGGCACCTGATCGATCTGGTGGAAGGCGTCTGCCTGGCGTTCCCCGAGCGGATTCCCACGGACATCATGCAGGACCGGGTCCCTCACACCGGACCTTACCCGGGTGACCATGGTCTGCGTTTCGAGCGTGCCCCGGGGCAGCAGCGGAATTTGCCATGAGCGTCGCCATCTGGGATCCGCGCCTGGAGACTGGGATCGACATCATCGATGCCCAGCACAAGGCCTTGTTCGTGGCCGATTGGCTCGCGCATCATATCCACGAACAGGACATGGGCTATGTCCAGTTTGCCCAGGCGCAGCTCAAGGCCTGAGGCACCGGGCTCAACTAGCGGAACCTCACTTCCGACTGGGCCAGGGCGAAGGCGAAGGTGGCCAGGGCCGCCGCGTTGTGGGCCAGGTCATCCTTCTCGATCTTGTCGAAGGTATCGGCGTGGGTGTGGTGGATATCGAAGTAGTGCGTGGCGGCGTGCTCCACACCGATGCCCGGGACGCCTTCGGCCACCATGGCACTCACATCCGCGCCGGAGTGGCCCAGGCTGAGGGTCACATTGAAGGGCTGCATGACCGTTTCGAAGGCTTTCAGCGAGGCCAGCCCGGAAGCCCTGGCCTCTGGGCCAGCCTTGGTCAGTTCCAGATGGAACCCCTTCACCCGCTCGCTGCCGGAATCGGTTTCCAGGGCAGCGATGATGTTTCCGAATTCGGCGCGGTGGGCGTCCCGGTAGGCTTTGCCGCCGCGCAGGCCGTTCTCCTCGTTGGTCCACAAGACCACGCGGATCGTACGGCGGGGTTTGAGGCCCAGGCTCTGGATGAGCCGCGCTGCCTCCATGGCGATGACCGTTCCGGCGCCATCGTCCTGGGCGCCCTGGCCCACATCCCAGCTATCCAGGTGGCCGCTGAGGATGACCACTTCTTCGGGCTTCTCCGTGCCACGGATTTCGGCCACGACATTGGCTGACAGCGCGTCCGGCAGGGTCTGCGCGCCCATCTCCAGCCGCATCCGGAGGTGCTCGCCGCGCTGCTGCATCCGCCGCATCTGGGTAGAGGCCTCGATGGTCACCGCTGCGGTGGGGATCTTCGGGAAGGCCGGATCGTAGTCCATGGCGCCGGTGTGGGGCGTATCCAGGCTCACGGGGCCGACGGACCGCACCAGGGCCGCCACGGCGCCGAGCTTCGCCGCGCGGGCCGCGCCGTCGTGGCGATAGACCACGGTATGGCCGTAGCCCTTGAACGGCACGTCGAAGAGGACGATTTTCCCCTTCACGGCCGCGCCCAGCTTCTCCAGTTCATCGAAAGATCCCACCACCGCCACATCCGCGGTGAGGCCGCCGGCGGGCGTGCCGACACTGCCGCCGAGGCCCAGGATGTTCAGCCGGTGTGGCGTGGGCAGCAGCAACTCAGCGGATTCGTGGCCACGCACCCAATGGGGCACCATGAC
Source organism: Holophagales bacterium (assembly GCA_038320645.1). GTDB lineage: Bacteria > Acidobacteriota > Holophagae > Holophagales > Holophagaceae > Geothrix. The sequence goes on from JBBQEL010000024.1 coordinate 15,456, forward strand.
CGGTTCGGTATGGACGTTCACGAGCCCCGCGGCCTTCAGGCGCGCCTGGGCCCAGGTGATGGCCTGATCCAGCTGGGGTGATCCCGATAGCCGGGGGCCGATGCGATCACACAGCCAGGCGAGATCCGCGTAGGCGCCGTGGGTGCGAAAGGCCTCCGTGCGGAGCCGTTCCGAAGGGGCCGGGAGGGCTTCCGGCGGGGACTGGGCGCCGAGGGCCAGGGCCGCCAGGCAGGGAAGCAGGGAGCGGATTGGGTTCATACCTCATCTTAATTGGTAAACACCACCAGGATCAATGGAGATGAGAATCCTTTGTCGTGATCGGTTGCGACCCCAGAGGAGTGGCTCCACGAGCTCTCAGTGGGCCTGTGTGCTCGGGCGCATCCCCAGCGCCTCGATCTGCGCCTTCACCGAGGTCATCAGGGCGTTGGGGATGGGCACGCTGAGGTTGTACTGCTGGATCAACCAGCCGTCCTGGTCACGGGTGAGCACGCCGGAACCGCGGGCGGGCCCCAGGTTGGGCGTGGCCAGATCCTCGTCGAACCAGGCGGTGCGGCCATCCTGCGAGAGCGTGACCGCCCGCCGGGTGGCCTTGAAGCTCCAGGCTTGGCCGCGCTGGAAGATCGGGTGGGCCCAGGTCCGGAACGCGGCCTTGGGCCAGCGCTCGGTGGCATCGGTGCCCAGAAACACCGCGCCTTCGGCGAGGTGCCCGAAGTAGCGGGCCTCGTTCGCCTGCGCCGCGGCCAGGTGCCAGTCGTCCAGCACCGTGGCAACGGCCTTTTCGGCCGGCGACTGGGCGCTGAGGGTGAGCGTGATGCAGAGAAGCAGGGCGAGGCGCATGGGAACTCCGCGATCGAGGGCAGGCCCTTGCATCCTAGCGCTGGACGCCAGGCCCGCCCACGCCCCTCTGCGAGGCCAGGCTGGGTGGCCCCAATCGAGAATCATTCTGCTTTCCAGATCGAAAGGCATGGTGAAATACGGCAGATTTCATGATCATTTGCGTTGCCTCTGCCCCGAACTCAAATCCTGAGCCAGCAAAGGGTCCGCCATGACATTCGACGACGCACGTCGCCCTGGTTTCCCTGGTGGACCAGGATCGCCAGTGGTTCAAGGCGAGGTTGGGGCTGGACCCCCGCGAGACTCCCCGCGAATATGCCTTCTGCGATCACGCCATCCGGGGCGAAGGCGTCATGGTCGTTCCCGATGCGACCCGCGATCTTCGTTTCGACTGCAACCCACTGGTGACCGGGGACCCCAGCATCCGCTTCTATGGCGGGGTGCCGCTCCGGACGCCGGATGGAATGGGCCTGGGAACCCTCTGCGTGCTCGACCGGGTGCCGAGGACCCTGTCACCTGATGATCTGATGATGCTCGAGGCACTTGGGCGCCAGGTGGAGATTGAACTGGAGATCCGCCGCCGCCTGGGCCTGCTTGAGGAGGCCCTCGCGAACCAGGAGCAGCTCCAGAAGGCGAATCAATTGATGGTGTCCATGCTCGTCCACGACCTTCGGAGCCCGCTCACTTCCATCATGATGCTGGCCACCCTCGTCCAACCTGTGGATGAGGCTTCCGGGAAGCGGATCGAGGTGCTGCTGGAGGAGGCGGAGCGGGTGCGGCGCATGCTCACGGATGTGCTGGACCTATGCCTCCACCAGGCAGGAGAGCTGCGGTTGCGGCGGATGGAGTTCTCCCTGCAGCCGTTGGCCCTGAAGGTGGTCCAGCGCATGTCGGCGCGGGCCATGGACCGCAGCCAATCCATACGACTGGAATTCGAGGACTCTCCCCTGACGGTCTCCGCCGACCCCCAGCTCCTGGAACGGGTGCTGGACAACCTCCTGGGCAATGCCATCCACCATGGCCCCGTGGGGGAACTCATCACCCTGGCCATCCGGACCCAGGGCGAAGGCACCGTCCGGGTGGAGGTACGCGATCTGGGGGACCCAATCCCGGCCCCGCTCCGGGAATGCATCTTCAATCCGTTCGAACGGCTGTGGGCGCCGGATGCCCAATCCCACCAGGGCTATGGCCTGGGACTGGCCTTCTGTCGGATCGCGGTGGAAGCCCACGGCGGGAAGATCAGCGTGACGCCCAGCGGGCATGGTGGGAACTGCTTCCATTTCGAGATCCCGGCCCAGGTGGCCTGAGCGCCGCGGCCGGACTCTCAGCGGCGAGCCAGGCTCACGCGCACGCGCATGCGCCCGCTGCCGTCGGTCTCCAGTACTTCCCAAGCCAGGGGCCCGCTGCGGCCCTTCGGCACCTCGCCGGGGCCCAGGTTGAAGGCGGCGTCGTCGAGTTCCCAGAGGCGATTGGGGAGGCGGGGTTTGGGTGGCAGGGCACTGCCTGGGTGGGCGTCCACCACGCGCACGGGGCCCTTGGGATCGCCGTGGGTCAGCAAGCTTGGATCGATGCGGGCCACCACGAGACCTTCGTAACCAGGGCTGAAGCGGCCGCCCACGCGGCCCCGCTCGAAGCCCCAGGGGCGGCGCACTTCCAGGCTGAAGAAACGGCCCTTCTTCCGGGGATCGGGCAGGGTGATCCACTGGGGATCGGCGCCGGGGGCCCGGGAGGCGGGTGCGATCCAACCTTCCCAGGTGCGTCCCGGCACCGCCAGGCGGCGGATGGCTGGGCGGAAATGACCGCGGTACCAGAGCTCGGAGCGCACCCAGGCTGATGGATGAGAAGGGCTGTAGCCCGTGTCCTCCACCCAGGGTCCGGCCTCGGGGTGGGAGCGATCCCAGCCACGGTACTGGCCCCCATCCATGAGATCCCAGATGCCCGCCGTGAGCTGGGCGCCGCTCTCCAGGTAGAGATCATCCACGCTGTGTTCACCCATGGCATGGAAAGCCTCATGGACGATGTTTCCCAGCGGCACTTCCTCGGTCATGAAGAGCAGGGGCCAGCGCCGGGACCGGTTCCAGGGCAGGGGCATGAGCAGGCTCACGGCTTTGAGGTGGGCTTCGTCGGCGGTGAGGGACTGCGGGGCGCCCGGCGTGATGAGCCACAGGTGATCCGGTTTGCCATCGGGTTTGACGGCGCCGGTGCGGTTGTCCAGGCGATCGCAGTTGCCCCAGGTCTCTTCGCGCAGCCGCTCCAGCACCCAGCGGGCCATGGCGGTCGCGTGCTCATCGCGGCGCGGGGCCGGATGGTCGGCGCTGCGCAGCTTCAGGAAGCGCCCCTCCACCAGGGACAGAGCGCCCTTGCTCACTTCGTAGAAGTAGTTGGCGGCGCTGGCCACGCCCGGGCGGCGGGAGAAGATGAGCTCGCGCAGGGCGCCATCGGGCAGCCTGGACTGTTCGTCGGTGAAGTCGAGGCGGACGAGAAAGACGAACTCCTTCCGGAAACCGGGCTCGGGGCGCAGCACGATCTCGCGGGACCACTCCACGGTGGGCACCAGGTCGCGGCGCCAGCCGTCCTTTTCCACAGCGAGCACGGCATCTCCCGCCGCCAGATCGAGACGGAAGCGGCCTTCGGCATCGGTCAGTGCGAAGGGCTGATCGCCTGCGGGGGAGACCTGGGGCTGGCGATCCGGATAGACCCGCACACCCGCCAGGCCGCGCTGGCCATCGGTGACCCGGCCTTCGGTGATGGCTGCGGGCAAGGTGGCTGCCAGCAGTCCAAGGGCGATCGCCCTGAGGCGGAGATTCATGCCTGAACGAGCTTCTGCAGGTGGGCCAGCCGGGTCAGGAGGGACACGCGGCGGCGGGTCTCGGGGGCCACCAGCGGCTTGTCGAGCGCGTCGGCCACGGGCTCCTGCAGCCGCGACCAGGTCTCCAGCTCCCCGGGGCTGTGGAGTAGCAGGATGGGCATGTCCTGCAGATCCTCGGACTCGTGGATGGCGACGGCCAGGGCCTGGGCGCTGCCTTCCAGCAACTCGGTATCCAGCACCAGCACATCGGGTCGGTGGGCCAGGATCTGGGCCCGGGCCTGGCCTTCGCCCTGGGCTTCGAGGAAGCTCGCCTGGTCCTTGCCGTAGTGGTTTTGCACCTGCGAGCGTACCAGGGGGCTGGCGGATACCACCAGCACCTTGGGCCGGGCGGCGGCGAGGTTGCCGGCCCGCAGGGAGAGGGCACGGATCCGCAGGTGGGTCTGCACCCGCACCTGGAGCAGCATGGTGTTGGCCGGCTTGCGGAGGAAGTCGTCGGCGCCGGCGGCATAGCTGCGGTCCTTGGCGTCCCGGCTCAGGGCCGTGAGCACGATGACGGGGATCGAGGCGGTCCTGGGATTGGCCTTGATCATTTCGCAGGCCTTGAACCCGTCCATGGAGGGCATCACCGCGTCCATGATGACGAGATCAGGCAGACTCGTCTGCATGAGGTCCAGGGCTTCCTGCCCGTTGGCGGCGCTGATCAGGCGATGGCCCAGCGGATGCAACTGGGCCTCGATCTGGCGCCGCTGAAGGGCGTTGTCCTCAACCATCAGAATGGTCATGGGGGACTTGAACTGGGACAAGCTGACTCCTTGCACTCGTGACTTGAGGGTAAAGGGCCTATCGGTTGGGATCAACAGGGGGTTGAAGATCCGCCCTTGGGAAATCCCCGCAGACACAGGGGGTTTCCAACAGTAGAATGGTGGGTTCGAGGTTACTCAGTGTCAGATCCCGCTCTCATCCGCAATTTCTCCATCGTCGCGCACATTGATCATGGCAAGTCCACGCTGGCTGATCGCCTGCTGGAACTGACCAAGACCGTGGCGGGCCGCGATATGCAGGCCCAGATCCTGGACGACATGGACCTGGAGCGGGAGCGCGGCATCACCATCAAGGCCCACGCGGTGACGCTGAAATACTCGGCCCTGGACGGCAAGACCTACACACTGAACCTCATCGACACCCCGGGCCACGTGGATTTCACCTACGAGGTGAGTCGCAGCCTTGCCGCCTGCGAAGGCGCCATCCTGGTGGTGGACGCCACCCAGGGCGTGGAGGCCCAGACTCTGGCGAACACCTACCTGGCCCTGGAAAACGGGCTGGAAGTCTTCCCGGTGCTGAACAAGACCGATCTGCCCAGCGCCGATCCCGCGCGGGTGCTTGAGCAGATCGATACCGTTATCGGACTGGTCGATACGGCCCACGCCGTGAGCGTGAGCGCCAAGACCGGCGAAAACTGCGACCAGGTGCTCGAACAGATCGTGAAGTGCATTCCCGCGCCGCAGGGGGATCCCAAGGCGCCGCTCCAGGCCCTGGTCTTCGATTGCTACTACGACGCCTACCGCGGGGTGGTGAACCTCATCCGCGTGATGAACGGCACGATCAAGGCCGGGGATCAGATCCGGTTCATGTCCACCGGTAGCGAGCACAAGGTGGATGAGGTCGGCATCTTCGATCCCAAGATGGACCGGCAGGAATCGCTATCGGTGGGCGAGGTGGGCTACCTGGTGGCGAACATCCGGCAGCTGGTGGATGTGAAGGTGGGCGATACGGTGACCCACGCCGTGACCCTGACGACCAAGCCCGCCACCGAGATGCTGAAGGGCTTCAAGGAGATCCAGCCCGTCGTGTTCGCGGGCATCTTCCCGACCTCCAGCGACGATTTCGAGAACCTGCGCAACGCCATGGAGAAGCTGCGCCTCAACGACAGCAGCTTCACCTATGAGCCGGAAACTTCCACGGCGCTGGGCTTCGGTCTGCGCTGCGGCTTCCTGGGCCTGCTCCACATGGAGATTGTGCAGGAGCGGCTGGAGCGCGAATTCGATCTGGATCTGATCACCACTGCGCCCAGCGTGCGGTTCCACATCCACCTGACCGACGGCAGCGAGGTCGCCGTGGACAACCCTTCCAAGCTGCCGCCGCTCTCGAAGATCGTGAAGATCGAAGAACCCGTCATCGAGGCCACCATCCTCACCCGCACCGATTTCGTGGGCAGCCTCATCAAGCTCTGCGAGGAGCGGCGGGGCATCCAGCAGAAGCTCGAGTACGTGAGCCAGGACCGCGTGATGCTGGTCTACGAACTGCCCCTCAACGAGGTGGTGCTGGACTTCTACGACAAGCTCAAGTCCGTGTCCAAGGGCTACGCCAGCTTCGACTATCACATGAAGCACTATGCCGAATCCGACCTAGTGAAGATGGACATCCTGGTGAACGGCGATGCCGTGGACGCGCTGTCCATCATGGTGCACCGGAGCAAGAGCCAGACCCTGGGCCTCGCGCTCTGCCAGAAGATGAAGGAAGTGATCCACCAGCAGATGTTCGATGTGGCCATCCAGGCCGCCATCGGCAGCAAGATCATCGCCCGCACTAACGTGAAGGCCCGCCGCAAGGATGTGCTCGCCAAGTGCTACGGCGGCGACATCAGCCGCAAGAAAAAGCTCCTCAACAAACAGAAAGAGGGCAAAAAGAGAATGAAGTCCATCGGCAACGTGGAAATCCCGCAGGAAGCCTTCCTGGCGATCCTCAAAGTCGAGAACTAAAAAAAGCTCTGACAGGATTAACAGGATTAAAGATCAAATGCGAATCTTTTGAATCCTGTTAATCCATCTTTCAATCCTGTCCCCGCAGTTGCTTTGCGAACGGGCTAGCCGATCTTGTCATCGTCCTTGATTTCGCCGGATTCGACCAGGTTCGCCAGGAGCCGCTGCAACTCGTCGGCGCCGGTGATGCCGCGGCGCTCGAAGAGCCGGATGAGGCCCAGCACCAGGGTGCGGGTGCGGTAGGTCTCCAGCCGGGGAACCAGATCCCGGCTGGTCCGGCCATGGACCAGGTCGGCACTGACGGGCGGCGTCACGGTCTTGGGCGGCGGGGCATTCTCGAACAGCCCGAACGGGTCGATGTTCACCGGCTGGGTTGGCGCGGTGACCCCATCGAAAAAGGGATCCCGCGGGAAGGGCGCCGCCTTGGGTGCGGCCACGGTGGGAGGGAGGGGCTGGGGATCGAGCGAGAAGGACACTGGCAGGGCATCATCCTGCCCGGCGTGGTTGCCCACTTCGACCATCAGGGCGCCGACAGGGGCCTCCACCCGGCGGTAGAGATCTGAGATGGCCTTCCGGAGGGCGCTGTGCGAAGCCACCACGGGTTCGATGTTGAGGCCGGAGGCGAACCGGGCGCTGTCGATGGCGTTCAAGTCCGAGGGGTCGGACATGGCCAGCACCAGGGATTTCGGCTCCTTCGTGGTGATGGGCAGCACCGTGAACTGATCAGCAAGCCGGTGGGGCACCAGCTTGAGGATCTGCGGCGGCACCTCGATGTTCCGGACATCCATCTGCGGCACGCCCGTCTGGTGGCTGAGGAAGTCCATGAGGACCTCCTCGGAGATGTACCCCAGGGCCACCAGGTTGCTGCCGAGCCGCCCCCTGGCGATCTTCTGGTGGGTGATGGCACTCTGCAACTGGGCCGGCGTGATGAGGCCGCCCTCGACGAGCAGTTCACCCAGACGCTTGATCGGTTGTTGCATAGGGGATCCCAGGGTTTTCCGGTGCTGCACAGAGAGTCATCCCCAAGGTAACTTGATTCAAGGGTTTTGTGCAGACAGGGAGGGGACATGACTTCCGAGGATCTCTGGCGGGCGGCACTGCACGATTTCAACAACCTCCTGGCCGGGGTTCAGGGCGTGCTGGATCTGAGCGATCCCAGGCTGCCCCTGGATGCGCGCAACCGCAGGCGCCTCGAATCCGCCCTGGAAGACGGCAAGACCTTGATCGGCATGGCCCGCAGCCTGGCCCTTGGGCAGCAGCCCGATCCGGGAGTGGCCCCCTGGCCCGAGTGGCGCGCAGGGCTCGAGCAACGGCTGGAGGCCATGGCGCTGCTCTTCCGTTGCCCCATCGAACTGGTGGACGCCGGCGCCGCCGAGGCCTCCTGGCCGACCCCGTTGCTCCAGGATTGGGCCGCGGCGTTCACCCGCCAGATCCTTCCCTGGGCTGCCCCGGGCCCACTCCGGCTGGAAGCGAGAGCCGAGCCGACCGCCTGGTTTCTGACCTGGCTGGGCGATGCGCCGCTGCCGACCGCCCTGCGGCCAGATCCCCCCTCCGACGCCTTGCGGAACCTGCCCTCGCTCTGGCTCCAGGATGCGGGTGGCTGCCTCGGCGTGTCGATCCAGGAAACACCGGCCGGGCTCGTGGTGCGGATGGCTCGGCCGTGCACGTCCTGATCGTCGAGGATCAGCCGCGCACCGCGCGGGAGCTCCGCTCCGGGCTGGAGGCCTCGGGGCTCGAGGGCCGGGTAGTGGCCAGCGCGGAAGCGGCATTGGCGGCTCTGGAGGCCGAAGCGTTCGATGCCATGGTCGTGGATGTCATGCTCCCGGGCCTTTCGGGTCTCGACCTGGTCCGGAGACTGCGCGGTCAGGGCCGCGCTATCCCTGTCGTGTTCCTGTCGGCCAAGGCGGATCTCCAGGATCGCCTGCAGGGTCTGGAAGTGGGCGGGGACGATTACCTCGCCAAGCCCTACAGCATTTTGGAGGTGGTGGCCCGGCTGCGGACCATCACCCGCCGCGTGCAGGCCGCCCCCGCCGTTCAGGGCCGGAAGGTGGCCGACCTGACCTGGGATCCGCACACCCGGCGCGTCACCCGCTCAGGGCAGCGCATCGATCTCACGCCCAAGGAATACGCGATCATGGCCCTGCTGCTCGATCATGTGGGGGAGGTGGTGGCCCGGGGCCAGATGATCCAGTCCGTCTGGGGGATGGACTGCCTGGTGGACGCCAACGCGGTGGATGTGCAGATCCTCCGCCTGCGCCGCAAGGTGGACGACCCCTATCCCGTCAAGCTCATCCACACCTTGCGCGGCGTGGGCCTGCTGCTGGAGGCCCGTGACGGCGCATAGCGGCAGCATCCTCCGCAAGCTCCAGGGTGGGTTTGCCCTCGCGGCCTTTCTGCTGGCTGGCTTGATGGCCCTCTTCATGGATCGGGCCCTGCATCGATCGCTGGAGGCGGAGGACGCCCAGGTGATGGCGGGGCAGGCCCAGGTTCTCCTGCGCCAGCTGGCCGCGGGGCAGCCGCTGCAGGACCCCGAAGGCGGACCCAGGCCGGAGAAGGCTTCCTGGCGGGTGCTCGACGCCACGGGACAGATCCTTTCGCAGAGCCGGGACATCGCCGACATTCCCTTCCTGCCCGTGCCCGATCCGGGACGCGGCGCCCAGGAGGTCGAGGCGCCCGGTGGCGGCGTCTATTCCGTACTGGCGCGGCCCTGGTCGTGCGGAGAGGCACGGGGGATCCTGCTCCTGGTGCTGGACCGCACCCATGAGGAAGCGCTGATCCAGGGGTTCCGGCGGACCCTGCTGCTGAGCGTGGTGGTGGCGGCGCTGGTGGCCACCCTGCTGGCGCGCACCGTCGCCCGATGGGGGCTGGTGCCGCTCGGAGCGCTCATCCGGGAGGCGGACTCCATCAGCGACCGGAGTCTGGATCGGCGCCTGGCCACGGCGAACTTCCCCCTGGAACTCCAGGAATTGGTGGCCACGCTGAATGCCGCGCTGTCGCGTCTTCAGGAGGCGTTCGAGCGGGTGGGCAACCTGGGGGCCGAACTGGCCCATGAGCTGAGGACGCCGCTGCAGAACCTGCGGAGCGCCCTGGAGAACCGCGCCCGCCGAACCACCTCTCCGGTGGCTCCCGCCGAATTGGGGGCGCTGATCGAGGACTGTGATCGCATGGCCGCGCTCATCGAGCAGATCCTCTTCCTGGCGCGGTCCGAGCACGATGCTCCGGGGCTGACGCGGGTGCGCATTCCCATCCTCGACCTGCTCGAGGAGGTCCGCGGGTTCTTCGAGGCGGCTGCGGAAGAGGCCGGGGTGGAACTCCGGATCGAGGTGGCTCCGGGGCTCATGGTGGTCAGTGACCGCCTGTTGCTGACGCGGGCCCTGCACAACCTCACGAGCAACGCCCTCCGCCATACACCGTCCGGAGGCCGGGTGGTCCTGGGCGCGCAGGCCGAATCCCGGGGCGTGTCGCTCTTCGTGGAAGACGATGGCCCCGGCATTCCGGAAGCCTGGGTTCCCCGCCTGGGGACGCCCTTCGTGCGGCCCCCGGATGCACGCTCGGCCGAGGGACATGGCCTCGGGCTGGCCATCGTCAAACGGATTGCGGCCATGCTCGGCGGTGAGATGGTCTTGGCCAGCCGGGTGGGACACGGGACTCGGGTGGTGTTGGAGCTACCCGGCACCTGACATGTGAGTCACTTTAATGTAAGGTTGCTCATTGGTCTTCCAATATGGAGCAACCGTGCCGTTCCGGTGCCGTATCCCCGCGTCCCTGCTCATGTCTGCCCTCACGGCCGCGGGCCTGCTCGCGCAGACGACGGCTTCCCTGCGGGTGGAAGTCCTGGATGCCGCTGGCCGGCCCCGGGCAGGCGTGGTCCTGACCTTTGAATCACTGGAGCGGGGCGATCGCCGCGTGCTGCACGCGGATGCCCGGGGAATCGCTTCGATCGCTGGCCTCCTGCCTGGAACCTATCGGCTGCAGGGCCCCGGGGGCGTCCAGCTGCTGCACCTCAAGGCGGACGAACGCATCCAGCTCAGGGTGCGGATGGATCCCGCGCAGGCCACCGTGGCCGTAGAGGCTTCCCCGCTTCCCGGGGAGAGCAGTTCCGTCAGTCACCAGACCCTGTTCAGCGCCGAGGATCTGGTGCGCCTGCCCTTCTCCCCTCACCGGTATGTGGAACATGGCTATCTGGCGCCCGGCGTCACGCCTTCTGGCAAACCTGAACCGGTGGTGCTCGGCTCCATGCTCGATGCCAACACCTTCCTGGTGGATGGCATGGAGACCAGACTCAGTTCCACCGGCCGGTTCGGTATGAACCTGTCCACCGAAATCATCGAGTCCCAGACCTTGTCCACCGGCGGCCACAAGGCCGAAGTTGGATTTGCCTCCGGCGGGGTCTACAACCTGGTGACGAAAAGTGGTGGCAACGAGTACCACGGCTCGGTGTTCACCAACCGCATCTTCCGCGGGCTGAACGCGAAACCTGAGCCGGGGCAGGCGACGACGCCCGAAGAGCGGCCCACGGATGCCGACGAACTGGGTTTCAGCCTCGGCGGGCCCATCGTCAAGGACACGCTGTTCTTCTTCGCCGCCTTCAATCGGCAGCTGCTGAGCCTGGATTTCGAGAATGTGCGGCCCGTTGGCACCGCCCCGCACCGGCGCACCCAGGAGGAGGACCGCAGCTACCGGTTCGTCAAACTGACCTGGCTGGCCGGCGCGGAGCATCGGTTCGAGTTCAGCTATTTCGGGGATCCCGTCAGTCAGGCGAATTTCGATACCGCCGGGGACAGCAGTGTGAAGGATGTCCAGCAGCCCAACCGCACCCGCGGCGGCGACAGCTACCTCCTCAAGCATGTGGGTGCGCTGGGTACGCGGATCACCTGGGAGAACACGCTGGGCCTCCATCGGACCAGCTTCCACTGGACACCTGCCACGCCGGAGGCCGGGTCGTTTCGCGGTCAGCTGGATGCGCCGGGCGGCGAATCTTTCGGCGCCTATGCGGAGGATCGTCTGGATCGCATCCAGACGCTGACGGTCCGCAGCGAGTTCACCTGGTTGGCGGGGTCCCACCAGCTCAAGGGCGGCTTCCAGGGACTGGCTGCCGACTACACCACGGTCTTCCAGCGCCCCTCCTTTGGTCTGTCCTATCTGGATCGCGCTGCCGGTGGGGCAGGGCCCGCCACCGGGGACCTGACGGCCATCCAGGCCGGCCTGCTGGCGTTCAACGGCAGCGCCTTCGGCTATGCGGTGGGCGACAGCCTGGTGACCACCAGCCCGGTGTCCGGCCAGCTGGTCGGTGGGCAAGCCAGTTACCTGTATCAGCGCACTCTGGCGGATGCCGCGTCCTATGGTCAGCCCCTGCAGCAGCGGGTCATGGGCGTGTTCCTGCAGGACGACTGGGCGTTCCGGGCCGGGTGGATTCTGAATGCGGGTCTCCGCGTGGATCGGGCCAATCTGGAGGCGGAGGATGGGCGTAACCTCTATCGGCAGACTCTCCTGAGTCCCCGGCTGGGCTTGTCCTGGGATCCGAAGGCAAGCGGACTGACCCGGTTGTTCCTCTATGCCGGCCGCATCTACAGCCCGCCCACCCCTGGCAATCTGGCCGCTGCCGGCGCCACCACGGGTGGGCCGGCCCTCATCAGGCAGGTCTGGATTCCCACCCTGAGTGATTGGCGGACCTGGCAGGCCTGCGGCGTCCAGGGCGCGGCCAATGTGGCGATGGGTGAGCTCAAGGCGCCCCGCACCGATCTCTACCAGCTGGGCATCCAGCGCGTGCAGAACCTGCCGCTGCTGGGCACCTGGATGCTCGAGGCCACCCTCACCCTGAAACAGGTACGGGAGCTCCTCGACACCTACAGTTCAACCTATGGCTACCTGTCGGAACTGAATGCCCTCGCCAACAGTTCTTCCACCAAGAAAGGGGTGGCCAACCTGCCGGGCCTGAAGCGCGATTACCGCGGCGTTGATCTGGTGGCACGGCGGACCTTCCAGAGTGGCCACCGGCTCCAGGTGAGCTATAGCCAGGGGGATCTGAACGGCAACACCGAGGTCGGCAACGTCAACACGGCCACGGGCAAGAGCACTGGCTTCGCCGCCATACCGAGCCTGCGCCAGGACTACCGCCAGCCCCAGTACGACGGCTCCCTGAACGAGGAGGTCAAGCACGCCTGGAAAGCCTTCGGGAGCGCCGCACTGCCCTGGAGCCTCGAGTCCTCCTTCGCGTTCAGCTGGCGTTCGGGCTTGCGTTACAGCAGGCTCGTGAAGCTGTCAGGCGACAATGTGCTGGCTCCCGGCGCCACCCGCGGAGATCAGGAACTTCCGCACGCCATGAGCCTCGATCTGAGCCTGGCGTGGCGGGCCCGGGTCGGGAAGGTGGACCTGCGCACCGGCGTGGAGGTCTTCAACGCCACCAACCGCCAGTCCATGATCTGGGTGAACAATGTGGGCGCCACCTTCACGCCAGGCAACTTCCAGCAGCCCCGCGTTTGGCAGTTCAGCCTCCGCGCGGGGTTCTAGGGCCACCTTCCCGGTAGACTTGCAGGTTTGGGTGAGCCGATGAAGTTCCACATCCAGACCTGGGGCTGCCAGATGAACGAGCACGATGGCGAGAAGCTGTCGGGCCTGTTGGCGGCGGAGGGGTTCGAAAGCGCCGCGGCGGAGGATGCGGATCTGATCCTGCTGAACACCTGCTCCATCCGCGAGAAGGCCGTGCACAAGGTCTATTCCGAACTCGGCCGGCTGCGGGAGGAAAAGCAGCGGCGGCCCCTGCTGGTGGGTGTCACGGGCTGTCTCGCGCAGCAGGAGCAGGCAGCCCTGTTCAAGCGGGCGCCCCACATCGATTTCGTGCTCGGCACCATGGCGTTGCGGCAATTGCCCAGGCTCGTGGCCGAAGCCCAGGCCGGGAAGGCGCGGGTGATGGATACGGCCGAGTACCCCGACAACCATCTCTTCCCGCCCGCGGTGACGCGCCGCCACGATACGGCCAAGGCCATGGTCACCATCACCGAAGGCTGCAACCACGCCTGCACCTACTGCATCGTCCCCACCACCCGTGGGGCTGAGCGCCACCGGCCCTTCCAGGATGTGCTGGCCGAAGTGCGGGGCCTGGTCGAGCGGGGCTACCGCGAGGTGGAACTGCTGGGGCAGAACGTGAACAGCTACGCCGGTGGCTGCAGCTTCGCCGATCTGCTGGATCGCGTTTCCGCCCTCGATGGGCTCGAATGGATCCGCTTCACCACCAGCCATCCCATGAACTTCACGAAGGAGCTGGCCCAGGTGCTGGTCAGCAATCCCAAGGTGGTGCCCTTCCTTCACCTGCCGCTGCAGAGTGGCAGCGATCAGGTGCTGAAGCGGATGCTCCGCGAGTACACCGTGGCGGAGTACCTGGAGCGCCTGGGCTACCTGGGCGAGGCCCGCGCCCGGATCGCGCTCAGCACGGATTTCATCGTGGGCTTTCCCGGTGAGACCGACGCGGATTTCGAAGCCACCCTGCGGGTGCTGGACGAGGTCGCCTTCGACGGCTCCTTCAGCTTCATCTACTCGCCCCGCCCGGGCACGCCCTCGCTGCGCCTGAAAGACGATCTGCCCATGGCGGTGAAATCAGCCCGCCTGCACCGGCTCCAGCAACGGCAGACCGAGCTCACCCGGGCGAGCAACGAGCGCTTTCTGGGTCGCACCATCCCGGTCCGCGTCGAGACGCGCGGCCCCACGCCGCATGGCTGGTGGCTGGCCCACAGCGGCGAGTGGAAGACCATCCACCTGACGGTGGGACCAGGGCGCGACCTGCCCTTCGGGGAACTGGTGCAGGCGCGGATCACCCTGGCGAGCCCGCATTTCCTGGGGGCGGAGCTGGCCTAGAAAGCTGTTGGCAGGCCATGGGCCCTTCCAACCCAATGCTGAAGCGCCAATGCCGCGTGGCACCGGGTGCCACCACGAAGCCGCCGGGCTTGTCTGCGAAGTCGCCAGCCCAGTCCGCCGGGCTGGCGTAACCGTCCCAGGGTTCGAGGCAGAGGAAGGTCGGTCCAGGTTCGGGCTTGGCCCACACGCCCAGGTGGGGGAAGCCTTCCCAACTCAGCGTGACGGCCGGGCCCCCGGTGGCCTCGAGGCGCAGGCTCTGGCTGTTTGGTTCCAGGAAGATGAGGGCGTCCTCGCTGAACAGGTCCTCGTCCAGGGGCAGATTCCGGCCACGGATGGGCGTCGGACGCGGCTCCATGGCCAGCAATCCGCGAGCATCCAGGCGCCGGACGGGGCTGGGTTCGTCCCTCTCGAAGACCAGACGGTGGGCTGCCTTGGGGATTGCGGGAACTAGGGGCCAGCGAAAAGCTGGATGCAAGCCGAGGCTGGCCGAGAGCGCTTGAGCACCCGGGTTGTGAAGTTCCAGATCCATGCGCAGGGCGGACTGCTCCAGTATGTAGACGACCCGCAGGCAGAACGGGAAGGGGAACATGGTCCCGGTGTGGGCGTCGTCCCGCAGTTCCAGGGTGCAGGTCGTGGCCTGCCGGTCCAGCCAGGTAAACGCCAGATCCCGCGCAAAGCCGTGCTTGGGCAGGTGGAAGGCGGCTCCCTGGTGGTGCAGGGTGTCCGCTTTCAATGCCCCCACGATGGGGAAGAGCAGCGGTGCGTGCCGTGGCCAGAGGGAGCCGGCGGTCCAGAGCAGATCGGTGCCGCCGAGCCGAAGGGCCTGCAACTCGGCGCCCATGCCCGCGATGGTGGCCTCGGAGTCGCCCTGATGGAGGAAGTGGATGTCCATGCCGTCATGATGACCGCGCCGTGGTACATTGGCGCACCCCGTCCCATCGAGCCTTCCCTGCGGGAGCAGCCATGCACTTCACGGCGGATGCCATCGCGACGATCCTGCACGCTCCCATCGGGAACGTGGAGGCGCATTGGCCCCTGGTCTTGGAGGCGCTGGCGGCGCTGAAGATCCAGGAGCCGGTGGTGGAGGTCGCTGCCATTGCCAGCATCGGCTCTGCAAGCTACCTGTTCACGCCGGAGAAGGAGGTGGGCAGCGAGGCCTATTTCCGGCGGATGTACGAGTTCGACCGCAACCTCGGCAACCTCGAACCAGGCGATGGCGCGAAATTCCGTGGCCGGGGTTTTCTGCCCCTGGTGGGCCGCTCGGAGTACGCCCGATTCGGCAAACTGGTGGGGGCGGAGCTGCTGGAGCAGCCCGATCTGGCCCTGGACCCGGCCATCGCCGCCCGCATCCTGGCCTACGACTTCATGCTCAAGGGCGTTCCCAAGGCCGCCGCGGAGGAGGATTGGGTCAAGGTCCGGCGCCTGGTCCATGGCGATCTGTCCGGCTGGAAGCGGTTCAACGGGATCCTGATTCCCCTCTTGAAGCTCCTAGGCTGACCTGTAGAAGTCAAGAGACCTGCGGGCGATCCCGATTCAATGAGCATCGCCCTGGCCCTGGGCCGTGCTCTGCGGTGTGGTTCGCGGGTCGGCGATGCGGAGCTCCCTATGCGCGTCAATCAACCCGTCACCCGAGTCCAGCGGCAGTTGCTGGAGGGCGCCTTCATCGTCTCCATGACGGATCTGCGGGGCGTCATCACCTATGTCAACGAGGAGTTCATCCGGGTCAGCGGCTTCACACAGGAAGAACTGATCGGGCAACCCCAGAATCTGGTCCGGCACCCGGATATGCCGCCGGCGGCCTTCGAGGATATGTGGCGGACCATCAAGTCGGGGCGGCCCTGGCAGGGCCTGGTGAAGAACCGGTGCAAGAGCGGCGACTTCTACTGGGTGGACGCCAGCGTGACGCCGGTGGAGGAGAAGGGGACCATCGTCGGCTACGTTTCGATCCGCAGCCGGCCCACGCCGGTCCAGATCGCCCAGGCCGAGCGCATGTACGCCAGGGCCAGGGCTGGCCAGCCGATGGAGGAACCGGAACGGAAGATCTGGATCCCCTTCCCGGGCATGGGCTTCCGTCAGCGGCTCTGGGCCACGGTGGCCGCGGTGCTCAGTGTCTTCTTAACCGTCGCTGCCATCAATTTCCTCGGCTTCACCTCCACCCGGAATGAGGCCGCCGCGGTCCGGGACGAGTTCCTGCCCACCGCGATCCTGTCCCAGGAACTGGCCTATCAGACCGTGCAGATCCAGCAGTCGCTCACCGACGCGTCGTTGACGCGGAAACCCGAGGCCATGCAGAAGGCCGCGAAGGCTGCGGAGGCCTTCCACAAAGCCAGCGAGGAGTACCGGAAACGGTCCGTGGTGGACACCTCGACCCTCCAGACCCTGGAGGAACTGGTCAAGGATTTCGATGCCATGTATGCCGTGGGCCAGGCCATGGTCAGTGCCTATCAGACCCAGGGCCTCGTCGAAGGCAACCGGGGCCTGGAGACCTTCGATCGGGCCACCGAGTCGCTCACGGCCCGGGTGCTCAAGCTGCGGGACCACGAGGTCGGCGATGTGAATGCCAGGCTCGGGGGGATCGCCGCCCGGGCCGGCCTGGGGCTCTGGGTGTTGGGGGGTGGCTCCTTCCTCGCCCTGATCCTGGGCTTCCTGGTGTTCGGCAAGCTGGTGCAGGTCCTCGACCGCCAACTCGGCGGCGACCCGGCCTTGGCCGTGAAGCTGGCGCAGGCTCTGGCGGTGGGCGATCTCCGCACCGACGTGCCCCTCAGGACGGGGGATCAGAGCAGCCTGATGGCCATCCTCTGGAAAACCCAGGCCCACCTCAAGAACACCATCAACCGCATCCGCTTCGATGCCCAGCGGGTGAAACAGAACAGTGGCGAGATCGCCGTCGCCACCCATGAAATCGCAAGCACCAGCCACGAGCTGGCCCGCAACGCCGATGGCCAGCGGAATTCCACGGATCGCATGGCCTCGGCCATCACGGAATTGTCGGCTTCGGTGAAGGAAGTCTCGGAGCACGTCCGGGCCAGCCACCACCGCTCCCTGGAAGCCGCCAGGACGGCTCAGAGCGCGGATTCCGCGGGGCAGGCCGCGATCCGGGCGATGGCCCGGGTGGAGGAAGCCACCGGGCAAATGGTGGAGGCGGTCCAGGTGATCCAGGAGATCGCCCGGCAGACGAACCTGCTGTCCCTGAATGCGGCCATTGAGGCGGCCACGGCTGGCCCGCTGGGCAAGGGGTTTGCCGTGGTGGCCGAGGAGGTCCGGAAACTCGCGGAGCGCAGCGACAGCTCCGCCCGTGAGATCGCGGCCCTCATCGAAGGCAGCAACCGGGCCGTGGCGCAGGGGAAGGCCACGGTCACGGAGGTGGTGCACGCGCTGGAAACCATCCGGGATCACATCTCCGAAGTGGCGGCCATGTCCACCCAGATCGAGGCCGCGTCCGGCGAACAGGCGAAGGCCAGTGAGGAGGTCGCCCGGCAGGTGGAACTCGGAGCCGAGCAGGCCGTCCAGAACGCCAGCGCCAGCGTCCAGCTCTCGGGCACTGTGGACAGCAACGCGGCCGTGACCGAGCAGCTCTCCCGCACGGCCGATGGCCTGGCGGCGATGGTGGGGCAGTTCAAGACCTAGCTGTCGATGCCAACGCGGTTGGTCATAAGCCCAAAGCCTGAACCCATCTAAACCCATTGTTTCAATTTAAATCCGCCCCCCACGGCCTCGGCCTGGGGGCGATGTTTTCTGGGTCGCGTCTGGCCGAGAATGGGGTCTAGATAAATTTATATTTCCTATTTTCCGAAAATACAGAATAATGCGGCCATGAAGCATGCCAACCCGCTCCTCCAGAACATCACCAGACAGTTGAAGGCCCTCGCGCATGGCGGCCGTCTTGCTGTGATTCGGGCCGTGGTTCAAGGTCCGGTGGAGGGCACTCCAGCCGGTCAGATCCAGGCCCACCTAGGCATGGCGGCTTCCACGCTGAGTCATCACCTGGCTGCACTCACTGAGGCCGGACTGCTCACCGCCGCCAGACAGGGCACAACCATCCGCTACGCCGCCCGCTTCGACCAACTCAAGGCCCTCACCGAATATCTCTGGCAGGACTGCTGCGGCGGTGGCTGCAAGGACACCCACTGTCTCTGAATCAAGGAGCCCCCATGGAACCCACCCTCCATCCCACCCACCTCAAGGTGCAGGATGCCTATGGCAAGATCGCCAGGATCGGCGGCGGCTGTGGCCCCATGTCTACCTGCTGCGGGGGCGGGCGGGCCGATGAAGTCGCCCAGGGCGTGGGCTACTCGGACGCCGAACTGGCGACCCTGCCTGAAGGCGCCAACCTGGGCCTGTCCTGCGGGAATCCAACCGCCCGGGCCGAGTTGAAGCCTGGCGAGATAGTCCTGGATCTCGGCAGCGGCGCGGGACTGGATGTCTTCCTGGCGGCCCAGCGCGTGGGTCCCGAAGGCAAGGCCATCGGTGTGGACATGACCCGCGACATGCTCGCCAAGGCCCGCCACAATGCCGCCGAGTTCCGGCGCCGTACGGGCCTGGACAACGTGACTTTCCATCACGGCCAGATCGAGGCGATTCCCTTACCAGACGCCACCGTGGACGTGGTGCTCTCCAACTGCGTGCTGAACCTGAGCCCGGACCAGCCTGCCGTGTGGAAGGAAATTGCCCGTGTGCTCAAGCCAGGTGGTCGTGTCTCCATTTCAGACATGGTCCTGCTGAAGCCGTTGCCTGACCCGATCCGCGAAAGTGTGGAGGCCCTGGTGGGCTGCATCGCGGGAGCCGCGCTCTTGGACGACCTCCGAACCATGATTCAGGCCTCAGGTCTGGTGGACCTGACGCTCACGGATAAGGGCGAATCGGTCGAGGCCATGCTCACGGCAGGCGACCCCATGACGGACCACCTCCTGAGCCTCCTGCCTGCGGGGACCAGACCTTCTGACTACGTCACCAGTCTGATCATCGCTGCCCGCAAACCTGCCTGAGGGAATCCGCCCATGACTGCTGAGAAGCGTCTCTCCTTCCTGGATCGCTACCTGACCCTGTGGATCTTCCTGGCCATGGGCCTGGGGGTGCTGCTGGGCTTCGCCGTCCCTGGCTTCAACCGGGCCATCAACGCCTGGAACGTGGGCACCACCAGCCTGCCGCTGGCCGTGGGGCTTATCGTGATGATGTATCCACCCTTGGCCAAGGTGAAGTACGAGGAACTGCACCTGGTCTTCCAGAACAAGAAGGTCCTTGGGCTTTCCCTGCTTCAGAACTGGGTCATCGGCCCGCTGCTCATGTTCGGACTGGCGGTCCTGTTCCTGCGGGACAAGCCTGAATACATGATCGGCCTGATCATGATCGGCCTGGCCCGCTGCATCGCCATGGTCGTCGTATGGAACGATCTGGCCAAGGGCGACACGGAATACTGCGCAGGGCTGGTGGCCTTCAACTCGATCTTCCAGGTGCTGTTCTTCAGCGTCTATGCCTGGCTGTTCATCACCATCCTGCCCGCCAAGCTCGGTCTCCAAGGTGTCGTGGTGAACATCACCATCGGCCAGATCGCCCAGAGCGTTTTCATCTACTTGGGGATCCCCTTCATCGCCGGGTTTCTCACCCGCTTCACCCTCGGCAAGCTCAAGGGCCTGGACTGGTATCACCGGGTCTTCGTCCCCAAGATCAGCCCCCTGACCCTTATCGCCTTGCTCTTCACCATCGTGGTGATGTTCAGCCTCAAGGGCGACACCATCGTGAAGCTGCCCTTCGATGTCATCCGTATCGCCATCCCGCTCCTGATCTACTTCGTGGTGATGTTCCTGGTGAGCTTCTGGATGTCCAAGCAGGTCGGGGCCACCTATCCCCAGAGTGCGACGCTCAGTTTCACCGCCGCCAGCAACAACTTCGAGCTGGCCATCGCCGTGGCCGTCGCCACCTTCGGCATTGCCCACGGGGCGGCCTTCGCTGCCGTCATCGGGCCGCTGGTGGAGGTGCCGGTCCTCATCAGCCTTGTCGGCGTGGCGTTCTGGCTGAAGCGGCGTTGGTACCCGGAGCGCCCCGGATCCATCGTGGGGGCCCGTCCATGAAACACCCCTCCATCCTGTTCCTCTGCGTCGCCAACAGCGCCCGGTCCCAGATGGGCGAAGGCATCGCCCGCCAGATGTTCCCCAGCCTGTGGATCCAGAGCGCGGGGAGCCGACCCAGCCAGGTGAACCCCTACGCCATAGAGGTCCTGGCCGAGCAAGGCATCGACGCCACCACCCACTCCTCAAAGAGCGTTCAGGACATCGATCCAGCCACTGTGGATCTGGTCATCACCCTGTGCGCCGAGGAAGTCTGCCCGCTCTTCCTGGGCAAGGCGGAGCGCCTGCACTGGCCCATTCCGGATCCTGCCAGCGATGACCCCAGCCTCACGCCAGATGATCTTCGCGGTCGTTTCCGGGCCGGACGGGACGAGATTCGAGGGCGGTTGGAAGCGCTCAACACGGGAAGGTACTGGTGAGGCCCTGTCTCAGCCTTTGATGAGGGCCAGGATGTCGTCCGAACTGACCACTCGGCCTTGGAACTTGAGCTGCCCATCCAGCGCCAGCGCAGGCGTGCTCAAAACGCCCCGGGCAGCCATGGCCGCATAGTCAGAGATCTTCACCACTTCGTGGCTGCCGCCCGACTGTTCGACCGCCTGTTTCGCGTGCTTCTCCAGCATCTGGCACTTCGCGCAGCCGGGACCGAAGACTTCGATGAGCATGGGAACTCCTAGAGAATGGCGTTGAAAAGGTAGCCCACCAGCAGGATGCCGAGGGCGACGACACCGACGAAGGTGGCGATGAGGCGTGGGCGCATGACCCGGCGCAGGATGATGGTTTCCGGAAGGGACAGACCGATGACGGCCATCATGAAGGCCAGCGTAGAGCCCAGGGCCGCGCCCTTGCCCAGCAGGGCTTCCACGATGGGCATGACACCTGCCGCATTGGAGTAGAGGGGGAGACCCACCAGCACGGCCAGCGGCACGCTGTACCAATGCTCCTTGCCCAGCAGCCCCGCCATGAAGGCCTCGGGCACATAGCCGTGGATGAGGGCGCCCACGGAGATGCCCGCGAGGATGTAGGGCCAGACCTTCCCGACGATGTCCTTCACACCCTGGAGCGCCAGGTTCAGACGCTCCGGCAGGGTGGGCTTTTCTTCCGCGATCTCGCCCAGCGAGGGCGCGTTCAGGGCGTCCTGTACCCAGCCCTCCAGGTGGCGCTCCATCTTGAGCCGCCCCAGGACGAGCCCTGAGATGAAAGCGATGCCCACCCCGGTTCCCGCATAGATAAGGGCGATCTTCCACCCGAACATCGCGAAGAGCATGCCCAGGGCCACTTCGTTGATCATGGGGGCGGCCACCAGGAAGCTGAAGGTCACGCCGAGGGGCACGCCCGCCCGCAGGAAGCCGATGAAGAGCGGCACCGCCGAGCAGGAGCAGAAGGGCGTCATGATGCCGAACAGCGAGGCCAGCGCGTTGCCAAGGCCTGCCCGCCGCTTGGAAAGGGCGTCCCGCACCTTGGTCGGACTCACGAAGGTCTGGAGGAAGGTGACGATGAAAACCACCAGCGTGAGCAGCAGCAGGACCTTGGGTACGTCGTAGAAGAAGAAGGCCACGGCCTCGCCGAGGTGGGTCTTGGGGGTCAGCCGGAACAGGCGGAAGGCGATCCATTCCGAGGCCGGATGGCTCATGGCGTAGAGCAGGATCCAGATTGGCAACGCCAGGAGGACCCAACCGCCACGTCGAAGGAAGGATGGTCGGCTAGGAATGCGTGGAGCCCCTGCGCAGCACTCAGGCATGGGCCACCGTTGGATCAGATTGGGCCGCCTTCTGGACCTTCGAGCACACCACGGGGATCGAGATGGCCTTCACCTCCTGGGCGCGGAGGCGGTCCTGCTGGACCTCGTCTAGCGATCCAGCCTGGGCAAGCAGGCTCTTCAACAGCGGGGTGGCGTGCTTCTTCTTCACCACTGCCACGAAGACCCAGCGGCCTTGCTTCCGCTCAGTCAGGAAACCGGCACGGCGGAGTTCCTTGAGGGCCTCGGATACAGAGGACTGGGGCACCTGAAGCGTTTCGGCAATCTGACACACACATAGCTCCCCCGGTTCCAGCAGGGCCAGGACCCTCAGGCGCAGGGGGTGGGACACCGCCTTCAACTGCTCCACCAGGGTCCGCAGATCATCAGCCATTTCAGTCACCTCATCCTCATGCCTCAGGTCCGCCCAGGCAAGGGCTTAAGGAGGGACTATACTTCATGACATATCGGAAATTATCGAAAAATCAAATTTGCGGCAACCGTCACAGCCGGTTGTGCCGTATCCGCCTGCCTTTTTGGTAGCCCCACCCGGGGTCGAACCGGGACGACCTTGCGGTCAAAGCGTTTTAAGCGCTCAGCGTCTGCCATTCCGCCATGGGGCCAGCCCCAAAGCCTAGCATCGAGGCCAGGGAGCGCCCAACCCTCTGCGCCGACCCGCAGGGGCGTTTGGTGGCGCCGGTCCAGCCTGACGGGTACCGCGCCTGCGTGGTAGTTTCGACCCATGGTTCCCCGTTCCGCCGCGTTGCTGCTGGCGATCCTGTCTGCTCCCCTGGCCGCCGAGGTCCGGGATCTGAAGGCTTTCTTCCAGGAACGCTGCTCGGTGTGCCATGGCCCTGATGGATCGGGGCGCGGGTTGGCTGGAATCCGCCTGGGGGGGACGAGCCTGCTCGATCCGCGCTGGCAGGCCAAACAGCAGGAGGCGGATCTGATCACCTCGATTCTCAAGGGGCGTGGGCCCATGCCCGGCTTCCGGCGGCAGTTGAGCGAAGCCGAGGCGCGGCGCCTGGTAGCAGAGCTCATGCGACCGGCTTCGCCGCGGAAGAAACCATGATCCAGGCTTGCAGGCGCGGAATCCGAGTCCATAGTGGATGATTCAACGTTCAATGAGGTTTGCATGCGGTGGACGATCCTGATGCCGGTCCTGACACTCCTTCCTGCGGTGCAGGCCCAGGCGCCGAGCAGGACTGTAAAGGAATTGAAGGCGTTCTACAGGGCCACCTGTGCCAAATGCCATGGACCGGACGGTTCGGGCCAAAGCGCCGATGGGAAGCGGCTGACCGCTACGGATTTCACGGACGCGGCGAAAATGGCCAAGGGAAGCGACGCCATGATGGTGAAAACCATTCGCAAGGGCATCTTTTTCGGGGTCGTGATGCACCCCTTCAAGAACCGTCTCACCCAAGCTGAGGCCCTCCTGCTGGTTCAGCGGGTCCTCCGCAAGGCCGAGAAGGGCAAGGTCATCGCGCCGGCGGGGTAGCATGGACGCATGCCCGGCCCCGCCTCTGCTCCGACCGAACACCCGCTGCTCCGCAACCTGAACGCCCCCCAGCGGGAGGCGGTCTGCCATGCCCATGGCCCCCTGCTGATTCTGGCCGGGGCGGGCTCGGGCAAGACGACGGTGATCACCCGCCGCATCGCCTGGCTCATCGAGGAGGAGGGCGTCCACCCGGGGGCGATCCTGGCCATGACCTTCACGAACAAGGCCGCCGAGGAGATGCGGGAGCGCGTCCAGCGGCTCGTTTCGGTGCCCGCGGCGCAGATGTGGGTGAGCACCTTCCACAGCTTCTGCACCCGCATCCTCCGGCGCGAAGGCGAGCGTACGCCGGTGGGCCGGGATTTTGTCATCTTTGATCCTGCGGACCAGAAGAGCCTCGTCAAGCAGGTGCTGGCCGAACTGAAGCTGCCGGAGAAGCAGTTCCATCCCAAGAAAGTGCTGGAGCTCATCAGCGACTTCAAGAACCGCTGCCTGCTGCCCGAAGAGGCCCGCGAAGAGGGCCTGGATCCCTGGACCCGCAAGGTCCTGGATGCCTACGATCTCTACCAGAAGGGGCTGAAGAACCACCGCGCCTGCGACTTCGACGACCTGCTGCTGTGGACCGAGCGCCTCTTCCGCGATCCGGTCCTGCAGGCGACCTACGGTGAGCGGTTCAAGTACATCCTGGTGGACGAATACCAGGACACCAACCGCGCCCAGTACCTGCTCGTGCAGCATCTCGCGCGGCGGCACCACAATTTGTGCGTCGTCGGCGATGAAGATCAGTCGATCTATGGGTGGAGAGGAGCGGACATCCGCAACATCCTCGATTTCCAGCAGGATTTCCCCGAGGCCGTGCGCATCGAGCTGCTGCAGAACTATCGTTCCACGAAGAAGATCCTGGACGCGGCTTCCGAAGTGATTTCCAACAATGCCCAGCGCGTGGAGGGCAAGGGCGCGCTCAAAACGGATCTGGGCGAGGGCGAAGCCCTCGTCTTCAAGCTCCTGGACGAAGGACGCCTGGAATCCGAGTGGGTGGTGCAGCGCATCCAGGAACTCCGGTACTCGGACCCGGAATCCAAGATCGCCGTGCTCTACCGCGCCAACTGGCAGTCCCGGCAGATGGAAGAGGCGCTCCGCGCCCAGAACATGGCCTACCGGCTGGTGGGTGGCGTGAAGTTCTACGAACGGCAGGAAGTGAAGGATCTCATCTCCTACCTGCGACTCATCTCGAACCCCTTCGACCTGGTGAGCTTCCGCCGCTGCGTGAACGCCCCCACCCGGGGCGTGGGCCCGACGACCCTGGGTAAGATCGAAGCGGCCATTCCCGAGGGCGGCACGCCCATCGAAGGCCTGCGGCTCCTGTTGAGCGCGGGTGAATTGAAGGGGCGGGCCCAGCGGGAACTGGGCAAGTTCCTCGACCTGTTCCGCCGCGCCGAAGCCGAGCGCGGGGCCCAGGGCCTGGCGGGCCTGGTGAAGTGGGTGCTCCAGGAGAGCGGCTACCTGCAGAGCCTGGAGGACGAGGCCACGCTGGAAGCCGAAGGCCGCATTCGCAACCTGGAGGAATTCCTCAGCGCCGCTGCCGAATCCGAATCGCTGGGTCTGCGGCTCTCCGAATTTCTCGATCGCATCACCCTCGCCTCGGACACGGACAACCTCGAAGAAGCCGCCCACCTGAGCCTCATGACCATCCACTGTGCCAAGGGCCTGGAGTTCCCCTTCGTGTTCGTCATCGGCATGGAGGAGGATGTCTTCCCCAACCGCAATGCCCGGGAGACGGCGGATGGCCTGGAGGAGGAGCGTCGCCTCCTCTATGTGGCGATCACCCGCGCCCAGCGGCGGCTCACCCTCAGCGCCGCGCGGCGCCGGCGCATCATGGGCACCGAGATGCTGTCCATGCCCAGCCGGTTCCTGCGCGAAATCCCAGCCGAGGTGCTGAGCGCGCCCATCCGCTGGGGCACCGAAATCTACCAGGCGGGCGAAGGGGTGCGGCCCGGCAGTTCCTTTACCCGAGGGGCCGGCGGTGCTTCCGTCGCCACGGAGTTGCAGCGCATCCGCAGTTTCTTCGATCGGGTGAAGGAGGCGCCGGTTCCTTCGAGCGCGCCGCAGGGCGGCAGGCTCGAGGAGCCTGCCGATATAAAAGATCCAAATGCATTTGCGGTTGGCACGCGGGTGAAGAGCGCACGCTTCGGTGCCGGCAGCATCCTCGCCGCCTCGGGGCGGGGCGACGGGCTGACCTACACCGTTCGGTTCGACCAGAGTGGCGATAAGCGCATCATGGCGCGCTTTGGCGGGCTGGAGCGCTGTTGAATTTGTTGGCCAACACCTGCTTCCGGTATTCAAAAATCCGCGCGATGTCCCGGCGCACCCAGAGGGCCGTGACGATGCGGCCGAAGAGGCCCCAGCCCACGCGGTAGCGCACGAGATCGATCATGCGGGTGCCACCACCTAGCAAGTCCTCGAACCGGTGAGTGTGGAGCCACAACGCGTAGGGACCGGCGATCTGGCGATCGACGAATTTTTCTCCGGGTACAAAGGTCTCAATGAGGGTCCGCCAGCGCAGAGACAGGCCCCGCACGCGCACCCGGTAGTCGAACAGGGCCCCCTCGCCCCGGGGCAGGGGCAGGGGGGTGAGCACCTCGAAGCCCAGCCAGGGCGGCGTGAGGGCCTCAAGGTTGGCGGGGTCGGCGAAGAAGGGAAACACCTCGCCCCGGGGCGCGGGCAGGTCCTGGATCGAGATGAAGATTTCCTCCTTCACAGCAGGTCCTCCAGAGCAGCCTTGGCTGTGGGAAAGCGGAACGGGAAGCTCAGGGCCAGCGGCCGGGCTGGCAGCACAAAAGCGCCCTGGAGCAGCAGGGCCTCGGCCATCTCCCCCAGCAGCAGCTTGGTGGCGGCGGTCGTCAGCAAGCCGGGCACTGGCAGCAAGGGTCTTTGCAGTCGCCGGGCGATGAGCCGCGTGAAGGTCTCGTTGCTGAGGGGTTCCGGCGCCGTGCCGTTGAAGACCCCTGCCCATTCGGGGTTGCGGGCGGCCTCGATGAGCATGGCCACCAGATCGTCGAGATGGATCCAGCTGAGGCCCTGAGTGCCCGCGCCAAGCTTGCAACCGGCGAACCAACGCACGGGCTGCGCCATCTTCGGCAGGGCGCCCCCGTCCTTCGCCAGCACCACGCCGATGCGGACCAGGGCCACCCGGACGCCCAACGCCGAGGCCGCCCTGGCCTCCGCCTCCCAGGCTTCGCAGACCTCCGCGAGGAACCCGTTCCCGCGCGCCGAGGACTCGTCCACCGGGGCCTCATCCTTGGGGATGTAGTAGCCGGTGGCGGAGGCGTTCACCAGAGCCGCTGGCGGGTTTTCACAGGCCTGCATGGCCGCCACGAGCCGGCGGGTCGCCTCGATCCGGCTATTGCGGATGGCGGCCTTGCGGGAAGGGCTCCAGCGCCGGTCGGCGATGCCTTCCCCGGCCAGGTTGATGACGGCGTCGGTGCCTTCCAGCACGGCGGCCAGGTCATCCCAACCGCGCGCCGTGGCGCCGGCAGGCAGGCGCAGGCGTCCGGGTTTCCGGGTCAGCACGGTCACCGCTGCGCCGAGCGCGCGGAGCATCCGCACCAGGGGCTGACCCACCAGTCCCGTGCCGCCCGCCACCACCACCTGTTTCAAGCTTCCATTCATCGCGGTGGTCTCCTCGAGGTCTGACTATAGCCAGCGAACCGGCCCAGACTCCTGGATTCGTGGCCCGTCCAAGTTCGGCGTTACCCTGGAGCCAGGCCTTGAGTCCCGTGGACTCCTTCCGCCGAGGCGATCATGCGCTACCTGGTATCCAATCTGCCGCTTGACCTGGGCGCCGAAGCGTTGGACCTGGCGGATCCGCTGGCCCAGGCCCTGGGGGGCAAGCCCCGGGACTATCGGGCCGTGACCCTGGAACGCCGCAGCCTGGATGCCCGCCACAAGGGCTCGATCCGGTTTCTGGTGGCCCTCGGTTTCGAGACGGATCGGCCGTTGACGCTCGGAGTGCTACCGGGTGGCCTGAAGCTGGACGCGGCGGCGGGGGCACCGCCCAACGCGGTGCCCCCGCCGCCGCGCCGCCCCCCTGTGTTCGTGGTGGGCAGTGGCCCCCCCGGCCC
>JBBQEL010000025.1:0-40990 GCA_038320645.1 Holophagales bacterium
AGTCCCGGTATCAGCACGTCACCGAACGGGATACCGCCGGGGCCCTTCGTCATCGTGGTGTTGAAGGACGCCTGGAAGCTCGTGAAGCGTTTCAGCAACGCCCCGACAAGCACCAGCCCGCCCGTACCCGTCAGCTCCAGCCCTTCCGACGCCTGCATTCCGATCCGCTTCATCGTCATCCACCTCATAGCCGCCGTGAAGTCGGACGACAAAAGGTAGATGCTTCTATTGCTGATATAGTTCATCTTGAATAGTATTTTGAACCGTTGGGCTCACGGATTCAGGTACTACATCGAGCGGCACCTGCGGCAAGCCTGGGAAGGCCTTCTGTTTCACGACGAAGAAGGCGGAACGCGAAGCAGCCCCGTGACCCCCGTCGAGCCCAGCGATGCGGCCAAAGCCAAGAAGCGCAGCCCCCGCGCCAACCCCGATCTGCCCGTGCAGAGCTACCGCGGACTAATTCAGAGCCTCGCCGCCCTCACCCGCGCCACCATCCGCCTCGGCGCCGCCACATTCACACGCTGCGCCAAGGCCACTCCCCTCCAAACCGAGGCCTTCAAACGCCTTGGCCTTGCAACACCGTAGTCAGTCAGCGATAGTCGTGATTCACGGAAATACCATGTGGGTCGTGGGAATTCTCGCTACTCCATCATGGAACTTCGGTTTGGACTGCCCAATTCCTTACGATTTAGCCCCACTCCTACTTCTTCGCCGTGCCTTCAATCTTCCTGGCGGAACGGAACATGGCCAGGTAGGGCTCCACGACTTCGGCAGCTTTGGAATTCGTGAGGACGGTGCCTACGCAGGGGATGCCGCTTACTTCCATGAGGGCGCTGACGAGGTGGCGGTAGTCGCCTGGGGCGGGCGCTTTATCGGCGGTCTTCTTGTCGGTGGAGAGCAGCCATAAGCCCTGCATGGTGGGGGAGGTGAGGTCGTGCAGGGGCAGCTCCTTTTCGAGGGAGCCGGGCAGCAGCAGCTTGGCGATCTGGTCGGCGGTGGCCTTCACGCCGGCGGGATTGCCGGTGCCTTTGCTGGCGCTGAAGAACACCTTGAAGCCTTCGTTACCGGGCCGGGTGAAGGTCACGGTGAACTGGTTTTCGGGCCGGTCGCTGGCGAAGGCTTCGGCCCAGGGTTCGGGGGTGCTCAGGGCCAGCGTGCCGCCCCCGGCCAGGGCGTAGCGGTGCTCCACCAGGGCGGGCAGGGCGAGCTGGCTGGCATCGGTCCCGGGCAGGCTGAGCAGGGTGGCGGGCAGGGGTTGCCAGGCCTGGTGGCCGAGGGTGGGCGGCCAGACCGGGTCCCCGGCCTGCACTTTCTTCAGCAGCTGCCGGGCGTAGTCGGCCCGCGGGTTGTCCTTCTGCTGTTCGGCCATGGCCAGGCCTTTGCTCAGGGGCTCGGCGGCCTCCTTCGGCGGGGCGCCGGCACAGGCCAGGGCCTGGCCGAGGTCGATCCAGGCCAGGGAATTCGTGGGGTCCAGCCGGGTGGCGCGGCGGCAGGCGTCCACGATGCCCTCCGTTTCGCCGGCGGCCATGCGGCGGAAGGCCAGGTTCAGCCAGGTCCGGGCCACGAAGCCCTGGTCCTGGTGCAGAGCCTCCACCTTTTCCATGCAGGTCTGGGCGGCCTGCCATTCCCGGGCCTCCATGAAGGTGTTGGTCAGGGCGTTCCAGGCTTGCATGGTGCGGCCGCCATCGAGCTGGACCGCCCGCCAGCCCGCCCGGGCCGAGGCGGGGAAGCGGCGGAGCTGGCGCAGGCAGATGCCGTACTCGTTCCAGATCTCCGCGCGCTCCGGGGCCAGGGCCAGGGCCTGCTCGTAGAGGGGCAGCGCCGCGGCGAAGGCCTTCTTCTGCAGCTGGGTGTAGGCCTCGTCGTAGAGCCGGGTCGCTTCGGGCAGGGCGGTTCCGGCACCCTTGGCGGGTGGCGTCTTGGCCGTTGGGAGCGGGGCAGCCGGGATCGGAGTGGCTGAGGTCTGGGCGGGCAGGGGCTGGCCGGGGAGCAGCAGCGCCAGGAGCGCGAGGGTCCGGAGGGGTCGGGTCATGGGGGGGCTCCGGGCGGGGAGGAAGGCGCAGGTGGGCAGGGGAGGCAAGGCGAACTTAGGCGGCAGGCGGTCCTTCAGGATCCCAGGGGCCCCCGGTGTCGGCAAGGCAGTGGCAGGGCGGGGGCGAGATGGCGCGGATTCAGCCGGCACCGGCGAGCCGCCGAAAGGCTGGCATGGTCCAGGGACGCATCGAAGGCAGCCGGAGTGCCCACCGCCCCGCGGTGGTGACCGCCGGGTGTTTCCTGGTGGCGGCGGCGCTGGGGCTGGTGACCGCCCACTACGGTGGCATCAAGGATTTCGAGCCGTTGGGGTTTGCCACCGCCAGCCGCACCCTGAACCAGATCATGGCGGTGGTGATGACCAGCATCGCGCTGATCCTGCCGCTCACCTCGAACCTCTACACCCCGCGGCTGGTCAAGCTCTACGTGACCCATCCCCTGATCGTGGGCGGGCTGTCCATCTTCATCGTCGGCAACCTGCTGGTGATGTCCCTCCACTTCTTCCCGTCCGGGCACCCCTTCACCCGCTTCGGCATCTGGGCCGTGGCCGCCATCTACCTGGTGGTGCTCACGGGCATCCTGCCCTACCTGTTCGGGATCAGCCGGTTCCTCCGCCCCAGTTACTTCATGCCCATGCTCACGCGAAAGGGGCTCCACAGCCTGCAGGGGCTGGCCCGGGGCAGGCGGCTCGAAAGCAACAAGGACAACCTCTTCGAGATCATCGATGTGGTGACGAATGTGGCGCTCACGGGCATGGCCCGGGGCGACCGGCAGCTGGTCCTGCTGGCGCTGAGATCGCTGCATGCGCTACTGGCGGGCATCATCGGCTGCGCCGGGCGCGGAGCTGCCGCCTGGCGCAGCTCCCGGCCCTGGTTCGTACCGGGCCTGGCCAAGGAGGGGCAGGACTACCTGACGCGGGAACGCGCCTGGCCCGAAGCGTATGTGCTGGCCCAGACGCTGAAGGTGGCGGAAGTCTCCACCCGGCGGCAGCACGAGCTGCTGTCCGAACTGGCGGGACAGCTGGTGGATACGGCCCGGCTGGCCAGCGAGGCCGGCGCCGAGGCCGTGCTCGAACTCCATGTGATGAGCTTCAACACCCTGCTGCACGAGGCGCTCGAAGAGCGCGACCTGCGCCGCTTCCAGAACCTTTCGTACCACTACCGGCTGCTCATCGAGGTGTTCCATCGCAACCCTGAGCGGATGCACGAGGGCGTCCGCCACCTGCTGCACTACGCCCGGCTCGCCGCGCGCCAGGGGGTGCACTTCGCCTTCGAAACGGTGATGTACGACCTGGGCGAGCTGGTGCTCAGCCTCGCCAAGGTGGATGAGGAACGGGCCGTGGAACTGGTCCAGGCCTGGGCCGGGCCGGTCTGGCAGGAGGCCATCGCCCCGGACAGCCCCATGAAGAAAGTGGGCTGGCGCACCCTCCTGCGCACCCACTGGGAGGCGAAGGCCCGGGGCCAGAAGGAGATCGCCGACGCCATCTACTGGCGTTTCCTGACCGACGAGGCGATCCACCGCGAACAGCTGGAACTGCTGCTCGAGGAGAACCGCGAGCTGCACTACGAGTTCAATGACCGGCTCATGCGCTTCGCCCACCTGTCCCCGGCCGCCGTGGCGGAAGCCCAGGCCTTCCTGGAGCAGTGGTAGCCGTTCGCCGGTGGGGGTCCGCCGTTCACCGATTGGGCCCGGAATCGGCTCGCCGAAGGGCTAGCTTGAAAGCATCCCCGGGGGTTCCCATGCTGCCACTCATTCTGTCCGAAGCTGCCGCGCTGGTCCGCGTGGTGCAGGCTGTGCTCGTCTTCGTGCTGATGACCGCCTTCGCGCCCGTGGTGCTGCGCAGCGCCGAGCCGCGCATCCTGGCGCTGCATGGGTTCGAAGCCGCCGAGGTGCGCCAGCAGGGCTTCACCCTGCCCAGGGCCATGACGGTCCATGTCTACGCCAGGGGCGCGGGCCTGCGGCGGATCGGCCGGGCGGCCAACGATAGCCCGCTCTTCGCCTACGGCTGGATCCTGAACGCCACCACCCGCGAGGTGGTATGGCGGATGGACGGCTCGAACACGCGGCGCGATTGGGAATACCGCATTGCCGATCAGTACCTGCAGCTGCCCGCCGGTAGCTACGAGGCCTGCTTCGCCAACCACGGGTTCGGCCAGAGCCTGCTGTTCGCACAGTGGAACCGCAACCTTGACCGCCGAGCGCTGCACGCTGACAGCGGCAACCGCCGCCACGGCTTCCTGGCGGCCATCGGGGCGGATGATCGCAGCCTGCTGCGCCACTGGCGGGAGCAGGTGGGGAACTACGGCCTGGAGATCTACCTGCCGGGCGGCCAGCCGGCGGAAGTGGCGCTCTTCGAGGCCCCGCTGCGCTGGAAGAACATTGTGGTGGCCCTCCCCGCGGCCACCGACAACGGCCATTTGACCCAGGCCTTCCGGGTGCGCAAGCCGATCACCCTGCACATCTACGCGGAAGGCGAGGGGAGCGGCCGCCGCCTGAACGACTATGGCTGGATCACCAATGCCCGCACCCGCACCCGCGTGTGGGAGATGAGCCTGGACAAGGCGCAGTATGCGGGTGGCGCCCGCAAGAACCGCCGCCAGGTGGAAACGCTCCTGCTGCCGGTCGGGGACTACGAGGCCACCTTCATCACGGACGATACCCACTCCCCCGCCGACTGGAATGCTGCGCCCCCCTGCGATCCCGGGCTGTACGGCCTGACACTGTCGGTGCCCGCGGACGCCGACCTCAGCGCCGTTTCGCTCACGCAGCCACGCCAAGCATCGGTGGTGGCGGATCTGGTGCGGGTGGGCAACAACCAGGATCGTCGGGCCCCCTTCACCCTGCCCGCGGCCCAGTCGGTGTGGCTCTACGCCATCGCCGAAGGGGACGGCGACGACATGGCCGATGAAGTCTGGCTCGAAGACGCGGCCGGCAAACGCCTCTGGGTCATGGAGCGCAGCCGCACCCATCACGCGGGCGGCGCCACCAAAAACCGTCTGGCGGACGAGGTGATCAGCCTGCCCAAAGGCAGCTACACCCTGCGCGTGAAGACCGACGACAGCCATGCCTACGGGCAGTGGAACGCCGATGCGCCCTGGGATCCCGAGCACTACGGCGTGACGGTCTACGCCGTGAAGTGAGGTGGCGTGCTGCCGGCCTTCAGGGCGCGGAGCACATCCTTCTCGTCCGCAACCACCTCGAAGGCGGCGCGGACGTCGTCCGGAATGCGGCTGGCAGCATCAGGATCGCCTCACAGCGGGTCCACCACCGGATCATGCGGCAGGTTGCCCCGCGGGGAGCGGAAGTAGGCGTAGGGGGTGGCGTGGAGGAAGTTCGACACGCGGCTGGTGTAGATCTCGGCGTAGCGCTCGAACTGGCGGGTGAGGTGGCTCTTGTCGTTGCCAGCGCGGGTGAGCAGGCCCCAGCGCGGGTTGGTGAGTTCGGTGCCGGCCTGGGCCAGGGGGGCGATTTCCGCATCGATGGCCAGCAGCTGGCCGCGCAGGTCGGGCACCCGCCGCTCCAGGGCGGCGGCGTCGCCTTTGGGGCTGGGGCCATAGCCTGCGTGCTGGCGCTGGAGGGCGAGCCGGGCCTGGGACAACCGGGTTTCGAGAAGCCCCTTTTTCCGCATCAGGGCCAGGAGGCGCAGCTCGGTGGGCTGGTAGGCCGCCAGGGCCTCGACTTCGGCTTCCAGTTCCCGCAGCACCAGGGCCGTGCGCCAGCTGAGGGTGCGCTTGCTCACATGGACATCGCCGAACATATGGTCGCCCACGTAGAGGATCTCGTCGCCGGAGATGCCGAAGTCGCGCTCCACCTGGGCCGCCGAGCCGCCCAGGTAGATGCCGCCGCCGCGCAGGGGGCCGGTCACCGGGCGCAGCAGGCCCGCTTCGTCCACCACTTCGAAAAAGGGCCCCTGCTCGGTGAAGAAGGCAGGCTTGCGCGCGCTGACGATCACCACCTCGAAGAGCTGCCGCCAGGTCATGTCTCCGGGCAGGTGGCGGTCGAAGGCATGGGTCATCATCTTCGAGGTGAAACTCCACTCGGAGTTGGTGATGAGCAGCAGCTTCTTGCCTGCGACCTTCTGATCCAGCAGCGCCAGGGCCGCCTCGGGATCGTGCACGATGAAGCGCTCGGGATCCGCCGCGATGGCGGCCTTCAAGTGGCCCTCCATGTGCTGGGCGTCGACGCCGGCCCGGACATGGCGATACAGGCTCGCGTACTCGAACACCTTGGGCAGGGCGCCCCGATCCAGCAGGTCCACGGCTTGGGCGAAGAGGCAGCCTTCGGACAGGGAGAACAGCGTGTTGAGGAAGACCCAGCGGGCATCGCTCAGGTCCACCAGCGCCTGGCCATAGGCCTCCCGCTGCTCGGCGAACCCGAGCATGCGCGTGCCGTGCATGGCCCGCTTCACGAAGCCGAAGCGGTTGGCCTTCACCAGGTTCCCCAGCTCGGTGTCGATCACCAGGCCCCGCGTCACCATGTGGGCATCGAAGTCGAGCCCATCCACGGGCCAGCCTTCGGAAGCCAGCCGCTCCCGGGCCTGGGCGTAGACCATGCGCTCGAAGGCATCCACCCGGTAGTCCACCAGGGTGTAGTCCATGTCGTAGCCGATGGCCCGCACCGAGCGCAGGTTCAGCGTCCGGTTGCAGAAGACTCCGCGGCCATGGGGTGGGGTGGGACCGTCGGCAATGGGCATGGGCCAGGATAGCTCACAGAGGCGCGACCCCTGAACCCAGACCGCGGCGGGCTGGAGGGGGAATCAGGTCGTCGGGGCGCACGCCGATCAGCATGGGGCCTCCGGCTGGGCAGATGGAATGGCTGAAGGGCAAGATGCTTCATGCTAGGCCGGTTCCTGGCAAACAGGATCAAAAGGTCATCGTCGGGTTCCGTGCGATTCTGGGAGGCGTTGCTGGAGCCTCCATGTCCCCGTACCGTCACCTCCTGATCCCGGTGTTGCTGTTGGTCCTGGCCGCGCCGCTGATGGCTGCAGAGAAGCGGGCCTTCCACATCGAGGATCTCTACCGGCTCAAGGGTGTGCAGCATCTTGCGCTGAGCCCGGATGGGGCGCGGCTGGCCTTCGAGGTGTCGAGCCTGGATCTGAAAGCGGCCAAACGGAACACGCAGCTCTGGGTGCTGGAAACGGCCAGCGGGGCTGCGAAGCAGCTCACCTTCGCGGGCAAGGCGGATACGGCGCCGCAATGGTCGAAGGATGGGAAGACGCTCTTCTTCCTTTCCAGCCGCGAGGGCGGCAGCCAGCTGTGGGCGCTGGACGCCAGCGGCGGCGAGGCCCGCAAGGTCACCAGCTTCGAGCCTGGGGTCGGGGCGCCGAAGTTGTTGCCCGGCGGGACCAAGGTGGTGTTCGAGGCCGCAGTGTTTCCCGAGGCTATGACCGATGGCGCCAAGCACAAGGAACTGAGCGGGAAGCTGGAGAATGGCCCCGTGCAGGCCCATCTGGCCGATTCGCTGCTCTATCGCCACTGGACCGAATGGCGGGACTTCCAGTACACGCACCTCTTCACCAGCACTTTTGAGGGCAGGGTGGAGGCGCTCACTTCCGGCCAGCAGGACTACCCGGGCTTCTGGCAGAGCTGGGACCTGAGCCCCGACGGCAAAGAGATCTGCGTCACCACGAACATGGAGCCCATGTCCGCCCGCACCACCAACCAGGATCTCTTCCTCATCCCGCTCGAAGGCGACCGCACGCCGAAGTGCATCACCGGTGACAACCCCGCCGCCGACAGCGAGCCGAAGTACTCCCCGGATGGCCGGTTCATCGCCTACAAAGTGCAGACGAAACCCCGCCACGAATCCGACCGCTTCCGGCTCGCGGTCTACGACCGCGCCATGAAGACCCGCAAGGTGCTGACCGAGGCCATCGACAACTGGGTCGACGCCTTCCAGTGGTCCGCCGACAGCAAGGCGCTCTGGTTCACGGTGCAGGAGAAGGGCCGCTGGCCGTTGCACCGCGTCGAGGTGGCCACCGGGAAGATCGCCCGCCTGCTGGAAGGGCAGAGCCTCAAGGAATTCGTGGTGAGCCCCGACCAGAAAGCGGTCTTCCTCACCAAGACCCGGGTCGGCGAGCCGGTGGAGATCTGGCGCTACGGTTTCGCCACGAAGGAACTGCAGCGCCTCACCGCCTTCAACCAGGCCGTGGCCGACGAAGTGGACTTCCGCCCCGCCGAGGAGCAGTGGGTAAAGGGCGCGGATGGCAAGGACATCCATGTCTTCCTGGTGAAGCCCCACGGTTTTGATCCCGCCAAGAAGTACCCGCTGATCCTCAATGTCCACGGCGGGCCGCAGATGATGTGGTCCGATACGCTGCGCGGCGACTGGCAGGTCTATCCCGGCGCCGGCTACGTCCTGGCCTTTCCCAATCCCCACGGCTCGACGGGCTACGGCCAGGCCTTTACGGACGCCATCAGCGGCGACTGGGACGGCAAGGTGATGACCGACATCGACAAAGTGACCGACCACCTGGCCGCGCTGCCCTATGTGGACAAGGACCGCATGGGCGCCATGGGCTGGAGCTGGGGCGGTTACGCCATGATGTGGCTGGAGGGCCGCGCCAACCGCTTCAAGGCCCTGGCCGCCATGATGGGCGTCTACGACCTGCGCTCCATGCATGGTGCCACCGAGGAGTTGTGGTTCCCCGAGCATGACCTCACCGGCACGCCCTGGGACCAGGCCGCCGCCTATGACCGCAT
The DNA here is from genome assembly GCA_038320645.1 of Holophagales bacterium. Classification (GTDB taxonomy): domain Bacteria; phylum Acidobacteriota; class Holophagae; order Holophagales; family Holophagaceae; genus Geothrix. The sequence continues at coordinate 8,733 of JBBQEL010000025.1, forward strand.
GAATCCCAGCAGCCGTGTGAAGGCCTTCAAGACGCCCTGCCTCGTCATCACCGGGGAGCGCGACTATCGCGTGCCCTACACCCAGAGCCTGCAGTTCTTCACGGGCCTGCAGGAGATGGGCGTGCCCAGCCGCCTCCTCGTCTTCAAGAACGACGGCCACTGGCCGGACAACCTGAAATCCATGCCCGTCTACTACAACGCCCACCTCGAGTGGTTCCAGAAATACCTGGGCGGCGCCCCCGCACCCTGGAAGACCGAGGACATGGTGCGGAACCTGGCCTTCGACAAGGCCGGAAAATAAACATCTGACGCTAAACAGAGGCGGGTTGGCGATCCATCGGTCGGATACGCCGGGGAGGGTCTACCATCGGGGCATGACCCCAGAGGCCCCGATGCGCCGATTTGTCGCCCCATCCCTGATGCTCGCCTTCCTGCTGCTCGCCTGCGACGACAAGCCCGCGCCCACCCCGCCGGCCGAAGCACCGGTTACGCAGCCCGCCGCCCCAGCGACTCCCGGAGCCGCTGAAACCAAGCCAGAATCAGCACCCGCCCCGGCCGCGGCGCCAGTGGGCGAAGCCAAGGCGGTCCCCGCCCAGGCCCCGCATGCGAGCGCGCCCGCCACGACCCCACCTGCCCAGGCAACGCCTGCGGCGGTCACCCCCGTACCATCGGCCGCGCCCGCCCCGGTCGTGGTGCCAGCCCCCGTTTCCTCCGCCCCGGCGCGCGTTCAAGTGGCCGCCCCAGCGGCACCGGTGGAGGCCCCGTCGCTGGCCAAGAACGGCCACGCCGCTGTGGGACCCGACAAGTGCCGGATGTGCCACCGCATTCAACATGATTCCTGGTCTGCAGGAACCCATTCAAAAAAGGGCCTCGACTGCGAGGCCTGCCACGGCAACGGCGCCGACTACAAGGCCATGCCCGTCATGAAGAACCCCGCAGCGGCGAAGGCCGCGGGCCTCGTCACCCCAGATCTCGGTTTCTGCCGGAAGTGCCACGGCGCCAAGGCGGATGCCGCCCTCGTCGCAAAGGTGCATGCCCACAAGGCGAAGTAGGCCGCGGGGCAGGACCCGTCGGAAGGCAAAGGGAGACTCTGGGCTGCGTTTCGCCCTCGAGTCTCCCTTTGTGGGTCATCCCGAAGGCCCCCCGCGCCGTGCAGCGGTGGGGGGCCCAAGGGCTATTTCTTCTTCTTGGCCGGGGCGAGGGGGGCTTTCTTGACGGAATCGCCGAGGGTCCCGGCCAGTCCGGCTCCCTTGGAGGTGGCGCCGTGCACCACGGGCGGTTTGGCTTTTTTGGGCTTCTTGTCGTTGGCCATGATGGCTCCCTGCGGGCCTGGCTTCCGGCCCTCATCCCATCCTGGGCGCAATCTGTATAAACCAATGAATTTCTTTGTTTGTATTATGTATGGGAATCCTGCTCTGGGCACCCTCGTATGATGATGCTAGGGTGATGAATGACCCTCCCGGAGCCCCCATGCGAACCGCTTTCACCTTGGCCGCCCTCATGACTCTGCCCGCCCTGGCTGCCGATCCGACCCCTGCCACCAACCCCTTCCTGACGGAATGGAAGACGCCCTTCGGTGTGCCACCCTTCGCCGACATCCGGGAAGACCACTTCCTTCCGGCGCTGAAAGAGGGCATGGCCCGGCAGAAGGCGGAAGTCGCGGCCATTACCGCGGTCCAGGAAGCTCCGACCTTCGATAACACCATCCTGGCGCTGGAGCTGTCGGGTCAGTTCATGGACTGCGTGGGATCGGTCTTCTTCAATCTCACGGGCGCCGAAACCAACTCGAAGCTGCAGGCGGTGAATCGCGAGGTGATGCCCCTGATGGCCGCCCACCGCGACGACATCCAGCTGGATGCCAGGCTGTTCCTCCGTGTGAAGGCCGTGTGGGACGCCCGCTCCGGGCTGAAGCTGGCCCCGGATCAGGCCCGGCTGCTGGAACGCACCTACAAAGGTTTCGTCCGGTCCGGTGCGGCCCTGACCTCGGATCAGCAGACCCGGATGCGGGCCATCAATGCCGAACAGTCCAAGCTGGGCGTGGAGTTCGGCGATCGCCTGCTCAAGGCCACCAAGGCCTTCCGGCTGATCGTAGAAAAGCCGGCGGATCTGGCCGGGCTGCCCGAGGGTGCGCGGATGGCCGCGGCGGCGGCGGCGAAGCGGGCGGGCCTGGAGGGCCAGTGGCTGTTCACGCTGGATGGCCCCAGCATCTGGCCCTTCCTGGAGTACGCGCAGAACCGCGAGCTGCGGCAGCGCCTGCTCACGGGCTACCTGGAGCGGTGCAATCAGGGTGGCGAAACCGATACCAACGCCATCGTCAGCCGGGTGGCTGCGCTCCGCGTCGAAAAGGCCCAGCTGCTGGGCTACCGGACCTGGGCCGACTTCGTGCTGGAAGAGAACATGGCCAAGAACCCCAAGGGCGTCTACGGCCTGCTGGACCAGATCTGGAAGCCCGCGCTGGAAGTGGCCAGGAAGGAACGTGCCGAGCTGCAGGCCATGATGGCGAAGGATCTCCCGGGCCAGAAGCTGGAGCCCTGGGACTGGCGCTTCTACGCCGAGAAGGTGAAGCAGGCCAAGTACGATTTCGATGAAGAAGCGGTGAAGCCCTACTTCGCCATTGATGCCGTGCGTCAGGGTGCCTTCGCCGTGGCCGGCAAGCTGTACGGCATCACCTTCACCGAAGTGAAGGACATCCCCGTCTACCAGAAGGATGTCCGCTGCTTCGAGGTGAAGGAGCAGGATGGCCGCCACCTGGGCCTGATCTATGTGGACTACCACCCGCGGCCCGGCAAGCGGGGCGGGGCCTGGATGAGCAACTACCGGTCCGCCTGGAGCAAGGACGGGAAGCAGGTGGATCCCGTGGTGGTGAATGTGTGCAACTTCACCGCACCGGCCGGCGATCGGCCCGCGCTGTTGACTTCGGACGAAGTGCAGACGCTGTTCCACGAATTCGGCCACGGCCTGCACGGCCTCTTCTACAAGGGGCGTTATCGCGGAACCGCCGGCACGCCGCGGGACTTCGTGGAACTGCCCAGCCAGGTCATGGAGAACTGGGCCATGGAGCCCGAAGTGCTGAAGCTCTACGCGCGGCACTACAAGACCGGCGAGGTCATCCCCGATGCGCTGGTGGCCAAGATGAAGAAGGCCGGCACCTTCGGCCAGGGCTTCGCCACGGTGGAGTACATGGCCGCCTCGCTGCTCGACATGGACTGGCACACGCTGACCGACACGAAGGTCCGGGACACCGCCGCCTTCGAAAAAGCCTCGCTGGCCAAGTGGGGCCTGCTCGCCGAGATCCCGCCCCGCTACCGCAGCCCCTATTTCAACCACATCATGGGTGGCTACGCGGCGGGCTACTACAGCTACATCTGGAGCGCGGTCCTCGATAGCGATGCCTTCCAGGCCTTCAAGGAAAAGGGCAACCTCTTCGATCCGGCCACGGCCGCGAAGTTCCGGGCCGAAGTGCTCTCGAAGGGCGGCACCGAAGATCCCGCGCTGCTCTACCAGCGCTTCCGCGGCCGTGATCCCAGGGTCGAGCCGCTGCTCGCGAAGCGGGGATTGAAGTAGGTCGGTTCAAAAGCGCCAGGTGGCGCCCACGGTCAACCCCGTGGCCGTGAGGTTCTTCTCGATGGGACTCCAGAAGCCCTTCGCCTCCACCCCGAGGCGAGGGGAGACCTGGTAGCCGATGCCGCCGCCCAGGCCCAGGCGCGTGGCCGAAGTGGAGGAGGGATTGCTGCCGGTGGCGCTCACCCGCCACTGCTGGCCACCGATGGACCCCACGAGGTAGGGCCCGCGCTCGGCCACTTCGCCCGGGAACCAGAGGGCATCGAGCATCAGATCCACCGAAGTGACGCTGGTCTTGGTGCCAGCAAGGCCCAGGGTGTCGCCCTTGGGAATCTGCTGGACGCCGACCGTGGGGCGGAGGCGGAAGGCTTCGCCCACGGGGATATCCACGAACACAGACGCGCCCAGGCCGAACTGGCCGTTGGTGAGATCGCGCAGGTCGCTCATGGGCACCAGACCGTGGACCTTGAGGCCCAGGGCGGCGTCCTGGCCGCAGAGGGGCAGGGCGGCGAGCAGAAGGGCGGTCAGGCGGCGCGGGCTCATCCGTTCACTCCGTAGTTGGCAAGGGTGTCGGCCCAGCGGCCTTGGGCCTTGAGGATCCGCTCGGCCACCGCCCGCAAGACGCCGTGGCCCCCTGGGACATCGACCCGCCAGTGACAGGCGGCCTTCACTTCGGGCACGGCATCCGCGGGACAGCAGGCCAGGCCCACGTGCTGGAGGAGCGGCAGGTCCGGCAGATCGTCGCCCAGGTGGCCGATCTGCTCGCAGGTCAGGCCGTACTTGGCGCAGAGCTGGTCGAGCACGGGGCCCTTGTCCAGGTGCCCCGCGAAGCAGTCCACCACGCCCAGATCCCGGGCGCGGTTCTGCGTGGCCTCCGAGGCCAGGCCGGAGATGAAGGCCACGGGGATGCCGGCCTGCTGCAGCCACTTGATGGCGGCGCCGTCGCGCACATGGAAGACCTTGGTGTGGCCGGGCTCCGCGCCGTAGTGCAGGGCGCCCGTGGTGAGCACCCCATCGATGTCGGTGCAGAGCAGGCGGATCTTGGCAGCGCGCAGGTCCAGGTCGTCCACGGGAGTCTCCTCGTTTAGCCTAGCAAGCCCCCTGGCCCCCGGCATGACCTCCGTCACGATCCCCTCAGAAAAGCGACAGAAGGGTGGAATGTTGGGTTGCTGGATGCTCTGATGGGTATACAGTTTTTCATGGGCCGAATCGATTTCGCCTTGACAGAATCTAAAACTGAATGAACATAGACGCATGGAGTTGATTCCGTGAACCACCAGCTCAGCAATCCCATGATCGACGAAGTCAGTGGCCTCTTCAGCGCCCTGGGGGACGCCTCCCGCCTGAAGATCCTGCGCTCGCTCCTGGATTCCAGGGAACCGCTCAGCCAGGGGGCCGTGGCCGAAGCCGCGGGCCTATCCCAGGCCAATGCCTCGAAGCATCTGGCCTGCCTGGTGCGCGTGGGCCTCGTCAATCGCGAGCCCGATGGCAACGCAGTCTTTTTCACGCCCATCATGCCCCTCGTAGGTGAGCTGTGTGACCTGGTGTGCGGCCATGTAAGTGATCGTGCGCGCCTGACCTACAAAGCCCTAAAATGATGGGGGCGCCGAGCGGCCTTGCGTTTTTTTGCTCTGGAGTATTCCTTTATGCGCATTAAACAAATTAACGCCTTTCTCTGGCTGGTGGGCGCGGGAACCGGGTTCCTGATGGCCCAGGAGCCGCTGACGCTGACCGCCGCCATCCGCAAGGCCTGGACTGATCAGGCCGGGTTGAAGGCGGGCCAGGCCATGGTCGAAAGCCGGCAGGCCGAAGCCGATGGCTTCCGGGACCTGCGCTTGCCCACGGTCACGCTCAACGCCCACGGCCTGCGCACCAACGAACCGATGATGGCCTTCGGCATCAAGCTGAACCAGGCGCGCATCGGCATGGCCGACTTCAATCCCCTGTCTCTGAATCACCCGGATGCCATCAGTGCCTACGGAGGTTCGGCGGTCGTCCAGCAACCCCTCTATACGGGTGGCCGCATCAGCGCCGCCCGGCGGGCCGGCGAGTACATGGCCCAGGCCGAGCAGGCCAGCCAGGAGCGCCGCAAGCAGGAGACGGCGCAGATGGTGGTGGCCGCCTACTTCGGCACCCAGGTGGCCGAGCAGGCCCTGAAGTGGGTAGAGGACACCCGCCTGTGGATCCAGGGCATGGAGGATTTCGTCGGTGCCCGCGTGCAGCAGGGGCTCATGCTCGAATCCGAACTCCAGCGGCTCAAGGCCGTCCACGCTCAGGCCGATGCTCAGAAGGCCGATGTGATCAAGCAGGTGCGGTCGGCCCGGTCGGGCCTGGGCCTGCTGACGGGGTCGGGACCGGTGGAAGGCCCGCTCGCGACGCCGCTGGAGCCCACAGAGAGTGGCGTGGCGAAGGGGACCGCGTATCGTGGCGATCTCGTGGCGGCTGATCTCCAGGCCAAGGCCGCCCGTGCAGGCGCCCAGGCGGCCCGGGGCAATGTCCTGCCCGAGGTCGGTCTGGAACTCGGTGCCGGCACCCTGCACCACTCCTGGTCCGAGAAGGGGAACTGGACCTGGGCCGCCATCGGCATGAAGTGGAAAGTGTTCTCCGCACCGGATCAGGCCAAGGCGAAAGCGGCCCGGGCCCAGGAGCGGGCCGCCGCCGAGATGCGGTCCTTCAAACAGCAGCAGGCCGAGCACGAAGTCCGCGTGGCGCGCGAGTCGGTCATCGCGGCTGAGGCCCGTTTCAGCTCCGCCAAGGAAGCCCTGGCCGCCGCCGAAGAATCCAAGCGGCTCCGCGAGGCCCGTCACCGCGAAGGCCTCGCCCCGCTCATCGAGGTGCTCGATGCCGATGCGGCCATCCAGGGCGCCCGCACCCTCATCCTCCAGAGCCTGTTTGAACTTCGCGTCAGCCGGGCCAGCCTCGATCTGGCCACCGGCAACCCCATCGAAGGAGTCACTCCATGAAGACCATTCTCTATTCTGTGGGCCTGACCGGCGCCCTCCTGGGAACGCTCGCCTGCGGCCACAAGGAAGCCCGTTCCGAGGCGAAGGACCTGCCGAAGGTGGCCGTGTCCCTGGTGGCCCAGGGTTCGTCTGAGGGTGGCATCTGGGTGGCTGCCACGCTGCAGTCCACCCGTACGGCCATGCTGTCCACCCGCATGGCCGCCCAGGTCAAGCGCGTCCTGGCGCAGGAAGGCCAGCGCGTGGCGGCGGGCACCCTGCTCATCGCCCTGGGCGACGAGGATGTCCAGGGCCAGTTGAAGGCCGCCGAAACCGGCCTCGCCACCATCGAGGCCCACCACCGCCGCATCCAGGCGCTCCAGGCCCAGAAGGCCAGCACCCTCGCCGAACTGGAGCAGGTCCAGGCGCAGGTCGCCCAGGCCCAGGCCGGCGTCACCGCGCTCAAGGCCAACATCGCCTACACCCAGATCCGCGCACCCTTCTCCGGCGTGGTGCAGTCCCGCAAGGTGAACGAAGGCGACTTCGTCGGGCCCGGGATGCCGCTGCTGGAACTGGTGGGCGAGGGCGAACAGGAACTGGTCGCCTCCCTGTCCGAGGACGAGGCCAAGGGCCTGAAAGCCGGCGCCAAAGTGAAATTCGAGGCCGAGGGCGTCGAAGGCGAAGCCCAGATCACCGGGCTGGCTCCGGGTGGCGATACCTACAGCCACAAGGGCACGCTGCGTGCGAAAGTGCTCAAGCCAAAGGGTCTCCGGCAGGGCTCGTTCGCCCGCCTCCTGGTGCCGGGCCTCAAGGTCGCCCAGGGGCTGGCCGTGCCCCGCACGGCCCTCGTGAACCGCGGCGAACTCACCGGTGTGTTCGTGGCCAGGGAGGGCCGGGCGGAACTGCGCTGGCTGTCCCTGGGCGAAGGTTCCGGCAGCTACCTGCCCGTGCGCTCCGGACTGAAGGAGGGTGAGAAGGTCATCGACCATCCCGGCGCGCTCCAGGATGGCCAGCCCATCGAGATCACTGGCGGGGTGAACCATGCCAAATGAACTGGGGCCAAGTGAGCCCAAGCTGGGTTTGGCCGGCAAGCTGGCCAAGGGCTTTCTCCGCAGCAAGCTGACGCCGCTCATCGTCCTGGCCTCGCTGATGCTGGGCATCCTCGCCGTGGTGCTCACGCCCCGCGAAGAAGAGCCCCAGATCATCGTGCCCATGGTGGATCTCTATGTGCCGTTCCCCGGCGCGAGTCCCAAGGAAGTCGAAAGCCAGGTCACCGCGCAGCTGGAGCGCCGCCTCTGGGGCATCCCCGGCGTGGAATACCTCTACAGCATGAGCCGGCCTGGCATGGCGCTCATCACCGTGCGCTTCAAGGTGAACGAGCCCCAGGAACCCAGCCTGGTGAAGATCTACCAGGAACTGGCGGCCAATCCCCAGATGCTGCCGCCCGGGGCCATGAAGCCCATCATCAAGCTGCAGACCATCGACGATGTGCCCTTCCTGGTGCTCACGCTGCATGGCCAGCAGGGCGGGGCGGAGCAGACGCCCGGCCAGCTCCGCAAGCTCGGCGAAGTCATGGCCCGGGAACTGTCCGATGTGCCCAGTACCGCCCAGGTGAAGGTGCTCGGTGGCGCGCGCCGCATGATCCGCATCGAGCCGGACCCGGATCGCCTGCGGGCCCTCAACATGTCCATCGGCGAACTCCAGCCAGCCCTCCTGGCTGCCGAGGCCCAGCTGCCTGCGGGCGCCCTGGTGGACAAGGGGAAGCGCACGGAACTCGAGGCCACCGGCTTCGTGCTCCAGGCCGCCGAACTGCGCCGCCTCGTGGTGGGCGTGCGGAACCTGAAGCCCGTCTACCTAGCCGATGTGGCGCGGGTGGTGGATGCGCCGGAATCCGAACCCCCGATCATTCTCTACGCGGATGCGACCCGGCCCGGCTTCGAGCCCGCCGTGAGCATCACGCTCTCGAAGCGCGCCGGCACCAATGCGACTGCGCTCGCCGAGCAGGTGCTGGCCAAGGTGGAAGCCCTGCGCGGCAGCCTCATCCCCCGCGACCTGACCGTCACCGTCACCCGCAACTACGGGGAGACCGCTGGCGACAAGTCGAACGAGCTCATCGAGCATCTGCTGATCGCCACCCTCAGCGTGATCGCCCTCATCTTCCTGGCCATGGGCTGGCGCAGCGCCGTGGTGGTGGGTGTGGCCGTACCGGTCACGCTGGCCCTCACCCTGCTCATCACCTACCTGTTCGGCTACACGCTGAACCGCGTCACGCTGTTCGCGCTGATCTTCTCCATTGGCATCCTGGTGGATGACGCCATTGTGGTGGTGGAGAACATCCACCGGCACATGCACCTGCCGGGGCACCGCAAGAGCTTCGCCACCGTGGTGATCGAGGCCGTGGACGAGGTGGGCAATCCCACCATCCTGGCCACCTTCGCCGTGATCGCGGCCATCCTGCCCATGGCGTTCGTGCGCGGCCTCATGGGACCGTACATGCGGCCCATCCCCGTGGGGGCCAGCGTGGCCATGATCTTCAGCCTGATCATCGCTTTCGTCATCAGCCCCTGGGCGAGCCTCATCCTGTTCCGGAAAGAGGCCCACCTTCCGGACACCGATGAATCGGGACTCCATCCTGCCACTCCCGAAACCGCCCCGCCCGAACCGGTCCACGACTGGCCCGACAAGAACCCCGAGGTGGCGCCGGATACAAAAATTTCCGCACTCTACCGCAAAGTCATCCGTGCCCTGTTGTTCAAGCCTGTGGTCCGGTGGAGCTTCTTCGGGGGCGTGGTAGTGCTGCTCCTGGGGTCGATGTCGCTCGTGGGCCTCGGCGTGGTGAAGGTGAAGATGCTGCCCTTCGACAACAAGTCGGAGTTCATGGTCCAGTTGGACCTTCCGGCCGGAACGCCGAAGGAAGATGCCCTTTCCGTGGGCCAGGACATCGCCCGCCGACTGCTGAAGGAACCCACAGTCAAGGATGTGCAGGTCTATGCCGGCGAAGCTGCGCCCTTCACTTTCGTGGGCATGGTCCGCCACAGCTTCCTGCGCCAGGCGGCGGAGATGGTGGACATCCAGGTGAACCTGGTGGCCAAGCACGACCGCAAGGAGCAGAGCCACGAGATCGTGGTCCGCCTGCGCCCCGAGCTGGAGAAGATCTCGAAGCCAGCCGGCGCGCGGATGAAACTCGTCGAGATTCCGCCAGGACCGCCCGTCATGGACACCATCGTGGCGGAAGTCTATGGCCCCTCCGATGCTGAGCGGGTCCGCCTCGCCGGCGAAGTCCTCCAGGCCTTCCAGAGCGTGGATGGCATCGTGGACGTGGATTCCACCCTCAATGCGACCAGCCCCAAGATCAGCCTGGTGCTGGACCGGGAGAAGGCCGCGCTGCACGGCGTGGCGCCGGCCCATGTGATCCAGACGCTCTACATGGCCGGGTATGGCCATCAGGCCGGCGTGTTCCATGAACTGCGCGGCTCCAGCCAGGTGCCCGTGGTGGTGCAGCTCGCCCCCGAAAAGCGTCAGCGGCTCGATCAGATCCTGCAGCTCTATGTCCCCGGCGCCCGTGGCATGGTGCCCGTCCGCGAGCTGGTGACGGTGAAGGAGGGCCGCGAAGAGCCGGCCATCCACCACAAGAACCTGATGCCCGTGACCTATGTGTTCTCGGATCTGGCAGGCAGCATCGAAAGCCCGGTCTACGCCCTGGCGGCCCTCAACAAGAAGATCGATGCCATGAAGGGGACGGCCGGTGCTGCGGTGCCCCGTTTGGGCCTCGCCCACCCCGAGAACACCGAATCCCTTGCGCTGAAATGGGATGGTGAATGGCACATCACCCTCGAAGTCTTCCGCGATCTCGGCATGGCCTTTGCCGCCGTGCTGGTGCTCATCTTCGTGCTGGTGGTGGGCTGGTTCGAAAGCTTCGAGATCCCCTGGGTGATCCTGGTGCCGATCCCGCTGTCCCTCATCGGCATCATCCCCGCGCACGGCCTGCTGGGCGCCTTCTTCACGGCGACGAGCATGATCGGGTTTATCGCGGGGGCGGGCATCATCGTCCGCAACAGCATCATCCTGGTGGATTTCATCGAGCTGAAACTGCGGGAAGGAATGCCCTTGGCCCTGGCTGTGGAGGAGGCCGGCGTGGTCCGCTTCCGGCCGATCCTGCTCACCGCCGCGGCCGTGATCGTGGGCTCGCTGGTGATGCTGGCGGATCCTATCTTCCAGGGCCTCGCCATCAGCCTCATGGCGGGCTCCGTGGCCGCCACGCTGCTGTCCGTGCCTTCCATCCCCGTCTTGTACTACCTCGTCGCCCGCCGCGGCCGTGCCGCGGACTTGCAGCGCGAAGCGTCCACCACCATCGATGAATAGGAGACCCATATGACCGTCGATCGCATCGTCCACTCCGTCGCAGGAACGTTCATCCTGCTGAGCCTGGGGCTGGCGCACTTTCTCAATAACCCGAACTGGCTCTGGCTCACGGTCTTCGTGGGTGCCAACCTGCTGCAGAGCGGCCTCACCAACTGGTGCCTGATGTCCACCCTCCTGCGCAAGCTGGGCGTGGCCGAAGGCAGCGCCATCGGATGTTCGCGATGAAGGCCACTGCGATCCGCCTGGCGATCGGTCTTGCCGTGGGCGGCATTCTCGGCTACGGCTGGCACCGTCTGGTGGGCTGCAGCACGGGCGCCTGCCCGCTGACGGCGACGCCACTGCGGGGCATCAGTTATGGTGCTGTCATGGGCCTGCTCTGGGCCCTGATGGGGGCACGCTGATGCGGTACTTGATCTATTTCATCCCTCTTGCTGCGGTGCTCTATCTCCTCTGGAGCCGTCGGTCCGCTTCGGGGATGGATGTGAAGGCCATGCTGGAACGGGGCGCCCAGATCGTCGATGTCCGCACCAAGGCCGAGTTCATGAGCCACGCCCATCCCCGCGCCCTCAACATCCCCCTGGACCAGCTCGCGGCCCGGGTCAAGGAACTCGACCGCGACCGGCCCGTCCTGGTCTGTTGCGAAAGTGGCAGCCGCAGCGGCTCCGCAGTCTCCACCTTGAAGCGCGCAGGGTTCACCGAAGTGGCTAATCTGGGATCCTGGCGCCGCATTGCTTCCCTGCTTGCCTGAGCCCAGCCCTTTCTGGAGCATTTTATGGATACCCGCAACAGCGGTTTCAATACCAAGCTCGTCCACGCGGGCATTCCGAAGGATGCCTACGGCAGCGTGGTGACACCCATCTACCAGACCTCCACCTTCGCCTTCCGCAACGCGCAGCAGGGCGCGAACCGCTTCGCCGGGACAGAAGATGGGTACATCTACACACGCATCGGCAATCCGACGACTTCGGCGCTGGAAGAGAATGTGGCCCAGCTCGAGAACGGGTTCGGCGCGACCGCGATGGCCAGCGGGATGGGCGCGGTCAGCACCGTCTACCTCGCCTTGCTCAGCAGCGGGGACCACATCGTCAGCACGGATTCGGTGTACGGCCCCAGCCGTGGGCTCATGGAAAAGCACATGAGTCGGTTCGGCGTGGCCTCCACTTATGTCGACACCTCCGACCTGGAGAATCTTCGCCTGGCGATGAAACCGAATACGAAGCTGGTCTATGTGGAATCACCGTCCAACCCCGCCATGTCCGTCACGGATATCCGGGGTGCCGCGGCCATTGCCCACGCTGCGGGAGCGCTACTGGTCGTGGACAACACCTTCGCCAGTCCCCACCTCCAGAAGCCGCTGGATCTGGGGGCCGATGTGGTGCTGCATTCGGTGACCAAGTTCATCAATGGCCACGCCGACATCGTGGGCGGCATCGTGGTGGCGAAGACCGAAGCGCTGCACAAGCAGCTCAGGGCCATGCTCGTGAACCTGGGTGCCAACATGGACCCCCACCAGGCCTATCTGGTGAGCCGGGGGTTGAAGACCCTGGCGTTGCGGGTGGAGCGGGCTGAGCAGAGTGCCCACAAGGTGGCGGTCTGGTTGGAGGCCCATCCCCAGGTGGCCTGGGTACGGTACATCGGCCTGCCCAGCCATCCGCAGCACGAACTGGCCGGGCGCCAGATGACGGGCTTCGGCTCCATGATCGCCTTCGAATTGAAGGGCGGCGTCGAGGCCGGCCGCATCGTCATGGACAGCGTGCAGCTGGCTGGCCTGGCGGTATCCCTGGGTGGCGTGGAGACCCTCATCAGCCATCCCGCGTCCATGACCCACGCCAGCATGGCCCGGGAAAACCGGATCGGTGCGGGCATTACCGATGGACTCGTGCGCCTTTCGGTAGGGATCGAGGATTGCGAAGACATCATCCATGACCTGGATCAGGCCCTGGGACGCATCGGCTAGCCATTCAGCACCTCAGAGCCCTGCGCTCCGCAAGCCGGATGAGCAAGGTCGTCCGGCTTGTGGGGGCGCAGGTAGAAGCTTGCCTGCGGGACTTCCAGGCGTCACGGCTGGACGGAAGTCACCACCTGGATGATCGGCGGGTTGTCCAGCTGCTTCTTCACGGCGCACTGGCTGGCGGCGCGGATGAGGGGCTCCTGGTACTTTTCGGGGAAGCCCGCAGGCAGTTGGATGTCCAGGTCCACGCGTTCGAGTTTCCCGGTTTCAGCGTTATAGCCCATCCGCTGCACCAGGCGGATGCCCTCGGTGGGAAGCTCGCGCTGGCGGCAGAAGTTGAGCACGTAGATGCCGGCGCAGGTGCCGAGAGAGGCCAGGAAGAGGGCAAACGGTGTGGGGGCGGATGCTTCACCGCCGCCTTTGGACGTCTGGTCCGTCAGGACCGTGAAGCCGCCGAAATGCGCCGCCACCTGCGCCCCGCCTGGAAAATCGATGATCATTTCCATGGATTGCTCCTCTGTACAGACTTTCTATTCTTTCCCAGCGAAACACAATGTCCAAGGGGGATTAATAGACAGTGGGGTGGCAGGCCGCGGTTCGATTTAGGGAAAGTTCCACCGGGCTACCCGCAATCCGACACTGCATAATGCAATGGCAGGAGCGGCCATGAAGTACTTCTCCAAAAAAGGTGCGGCAGGAGCGGCCTCGGTTGCGCTTTCGCTGGATCTGCGCACCATCCTGGATTCCATCAATGACGGCGTGTTCACGGTGGACGATGATTTCCGGATCACCTCGTTCAACCGTGCCGCTGCCGAAATCATCGGCATCACCCCCGAGGAAGCCTTGGGCCAGCAGTGCTGGAAGGTGTTCAACGCCGACATCTGCGAGGGGTCCTGTGCCCTCAAGGAGACCATGTCCACGGGATCGCCACTGATCAACAAGCACGTGAACATCCACACGTCCGCCCGGCGGAAGGTCTCCATCAGCGTGAGCACGGCCCTGCTGCGGAACCAGTCTGGAACGGTGGTCGGTGGCGTCGAATCGTTCCGGGATCTGACGCTCGTCGAAGAACTGCGGAAGGCCGTAGAGGGGCGCTCCACCTTCCAGCACATGACCTCGGCCAATCACAAGATGTGGGAGGTTTTCAAGTTGATGCCGCTCATCGCCCAGAGCGACAGCACGGTGCTCATCCAGGGGGAAAGCGGTACGGGGAAGGAACTCATGGCCAAGGCGATCCATGACCTGAGCTCACGGGCCCGCAAGCCTCTGGTCACGCTGAATTGCGGTGCCCTCCCCGACACGCTGCTGGAGGCTGAACTCTTCGGGCACAAGGCCGGCGCCTTCACCGATGCCAAGCGGGACCGGAAGGGGAGGATCGCTGTCGCCGAAGGGGGCACGCTGTTCCTCGATGAAATCGGGGACATCTCCCCGGCCCTGCAGGTTCGCCTCTTGCGGGTGTTGCAGGAACGGACCTACGAACCCCTGGGCTCCAGCGATTCCCTGAAGGCGAATGTCCGCTTCCTCGCGGCCACCCATCGCGATCTCCGCATGGAGGTCAAGGCTGGCCGGTTCCGGGAGGACCTCTACTACCGGTTGAATGTCATGCAGATTGCAATCCCCCCCCTTCGGGAGCGGCGAGAGGACATCCCCGCCCTGGCCCGCCGGTTCCTGGACCGGCAGGTGGCCCTTCACGGAAAACAGATTCATGGGTTCGCTCCGGAAGCCATGGATCGTTTGATGCGTCATACCTGGCCAGGAAATATCCGGGAACTCGAGAACGCCGTGGAGCACGCCTTCGTGCTCTGCAGACAAGGTCAGATCAAGGGGGCCGACCTGCCCTTGAGTCTTGAGGGGCTGCCCCTTGGAACTTCCTCGGAAGGCGCAGCGCCTTCGGGGAAGGACCTGCGGAGCCAGGAAATGGCGATGATCCAAGCCGCCCTGGAGCGGCATGGCGGGAACAGGACCGCCGCAGCGCGTGATCTCGGGATCCATCCGACCACCCTCTGGCGCAAGCTGCGCTGCCCCTGATTCGGGGTCATGCAATTTGCAGTAGATCGAATGAAATAATTCGCTGCAATTTGCAATTCACACATTACTGTCTGGTTGATTATAAACATTTAAATATGTATTAAAAATAGCCTTACAATTCTTGGCACTTGATTTGCATTTTAAGGGTACCGGATTGCCGCAGTGGTCTTCCGGTGATTCATGGACCCGGAACGCCCTGGCGTCCAGTCCGCCACGATGTCGCAGAGTCCATGAGGACGGTCCATCCGGACCGCAAGAACGGGTCTGCCTGCACCCCAGCCATTCAAGAGAGGCCTTGGGTCCACTTGCACGCGCGGGTAGTCCGCGTCTGCCCTGACGGGACTCAGTAGCCCTCAAACCAACCGGGAGGTTGATATGAAAACCAATGGATTGAATCAAGCGTTACGCACCGCCCTGGCCCTCCTGGCCATGGGGGGACTGGCCTTCGGCGCGGCCCTGCAACAGAAGGAGGGACGGATCACCGTGGCCGTGGCGGTCACGGACCTTGAGCCCATCGTCAAGGCGATTGGTGGCGGCCAGGTCGAAACCGTCAGTTTGTTCAAGGGCTGCATCCTCCGGAGCGATCTCAATGTGGAGTCCACGGCGAAGGCCCGCTTGGTCGGCTCTGAAGCGATCGTGTGGACGGGGTTTCTGAATGAATCCGCCGCGATTTCATCGGCACTCAGAGTGGCTGGCACATCCGCTCAAAAGGGCAGCGATCTCAAGTGGATCGATGTGTCGAAGGGGGCCACGAGGACCAATCTACCCACCTCCAACTGCACTGGCTATGTAGATGCAGCCTTCGCCGCCGGGGATCCCTTTTTCTGGCTCAATCCAGAAAATGGCGGCCTCATCGCCCGTCACATCGCCAAGGGACTGGGTGATCTGAGGCCGGCCAGCAGGGCCATGTTCCTCGCCAACGCGGATGCCTTCCAGAAATCCCTGGCCAAGGACCTCGAGCGCTGGAAGGCCGCGCTGAAGCCCCTCCACGGACTGCGGGTTTTCAGCGCCCAGTGCGGCTGGCAGAACTTCTCCTGCATGGGTGGACCACAATTCGTCGTCTGCAAGGGAACCCCGGGCGAGTTGCCAAACCCACAGACCCTCTTGTTGCACATCAAGCAGATGAAGGCCGACCTCATCCTCGTGGACCCCAACACCCCGCATGAGTATGTCGAGGCCTTCCGGGAACACTCGGGCCTGAAGGTCATCGAGGTCGCCTCCTCGATCGAGAACATCCGCGGCGCAGCGACCTACAGCGCGCTGTTCGACAACCTCGTCAAGGCGCTCCAGGGCCAGGCCAAGCACTGAACCTGATACGACCTGCGAGAAGTATCAGCCGCCATGAAACCCCGAGGTGCACCGTGACTGACTCCAACCTGGACCTGACGACGGACCGGACTCCCACCCCGACCGTGGCCTTCACCATCCGGCCCATCGGCCTCGTCCACTCCGCCCCGCACGCAAGGACACGGGTCCCCAAGTATTTCGTTGCCAAGGGACGCGCCACCCTCGAATTGTTCCATCCCTACTTTCCCGGACTCCAGGGCCTGTACGGTGGCCTCGAACTCTGGGTCATCACCTACCACCCCCCTTCGGGTCAAATCCCCAGGGATTCCTGGCAGGGCGGGAACGGCGTCCCGGGGGTGTTTGCAACGACCTCTGTCGAGCGTCCCAATCCGGTTGAGTTTTTGCGGGCGAGGGTGATTGATCTGGACCTCGACCGCGGGCTCCTCCATGTGGAGGGTATGGAGATCGAAGATGGCGCGCCCATTCTCGACCTCCGACCTGTCACCACTCCCCACCACCGCCTGACCAAGCCAGGCGAATGAAGAGGTTCCCCCATGAAAGTTGCCATCACCATCACCACTGAAACCGAAATCTCAGCCGAGGAAGCCTCCATCCGATTTGAATCGGGGGCGTTGGATGCCACTCCGGGTGCCTGTTGTGGGAGTCACCCGCAGCACGCCTAGAAGACAACCTAGAACCGACCCGTCCTTCTGATTTGGGACACCCATCACACCCACCTCTGATGAGGTCGAGTGAGCCGGCGAATCGGGACAGCCTTCCACCCCTCGGGATGGCTTTGCTTTGCCTTGGCCCGCCACTCAGCATTCAGGAGACAGCATGCTTCATCCACCCAGAAAACCATCCCCGCCCAGGCTGAAGAGGCTGTTCCAGGCCCTGATGGGTCTCCTCGTTGTCCCGCTGGCATTGGCTCATGCCCAGCAGCCAACCACGCCCGTCCCTGCCGGCCACGGTTCCTACACCACCCTTCATTCCGCCAAGAAACGCCGACTGACAGCAGATCACAGCAAGTTCAAGATCCTCCAGGGGCCGTTCAAGGATGGTGACGGCCCAGCCGTGACCAGGGCCTGCCTGACCTGCCACACCAAGGCGGCCGAGCAGGTCATGGCTACATCCCACTGGACTTGGAATGCCTCCAAGGACGGGAAGGAGGGATACGGAAAGTCCACCCACCTGGTGAACAACTACTGCATCTCCATCACGGGCGGCAACACCGAAGGCTGCTCACGGTGCCATGCCGGTTATGGCTTCAAGGACAAGTCTTTCGATTTCACGAAGCAGGAAAACGTGGACTGCCTCGTCTGCCACGACACCACCGGGGACTACGAGAAGGAAAAGGGAGGCTGGCCGAATCCGGCCGTTCCCCTGGCCGTTGTGGCCCAGAAGGTGGGGGCACCCAGCAACAGGAATTGTGGCGTATGCCATTTCTTCGGCGGTGGCGGCGACGCGACCAAGCATGGGGACTTGGATGACACGGTCCTGAAGGCGCCCCGGGCAGAAGATGTGCACATGTCCAAACAGGGTGCGGGCATGGATTGCGTGGACTGCCACACTGCCGAAGCCCACAAGGTGGGTGGTCCCAATTACGTCATCCCGGCCGATCGGCGTGAGCAGCCCAGGTTCGCGGGCGAAAGCGCGTCCCGGATGTCCTGCGCGGCGTGCCACACGGATTCGCCCCACAAGTCCTACATCCTGAATCGCCACTACCAGAAGGTGGCCTGCCAGACCTGCCACATTCCCGCCTTTGCTCGAGGTCCGCTGCCCACGAACCTCTACTGGGACTGGGCGTCGGCCGGTCGGCTGAAAAACGGGAGAGGCTACAAGGAAGAGGATGCCAACGGGTACGAGACCTATAACAGCATCCATGGGGAAATGATCTGGGCCCGAAATGTGCGTCCGAATTACATCTGGTACAACGGCAACCTGAACTTCATGCGACTGACGGACACCATGACCATCCCTGCTGATGGCAAGGTCGTCCTGAATCCAGCGGAAGGCTCGTACCCCGATCCCAACGCGAAGATCTGGCCATTCAAGCTTCATGAAGGCACCCAGCCCTATGACACGGTATTGAATAAATTCGTGGCCCCCTATACCTCTGGCCCGAAGGGATCCGGCGCGTTCTGGGGTGACTGGAACTGGGATGTCGCCATCAAGATGGGTATGGAAACAGCCGGACTGCCCTACAGCGGGAAGTTCGGCTTTGTGAAGACCAGCATGCTATGGCCCATCACCCACATGGTGGCCCCCAAGGAGCAGGCCCTCGCCTGCACCGAATGCCACCGCCCGAATGGCCGCCTAGCCAATGTTCCGGGGTTCTACCTGCTCGGCCGTGACCGGGGCCTCGGCATCGATGCCCTCGGCATCGGCATGGTCCTGCTCACCCTCCTGGGTGTGGGCATCCACGGCTACATCCGCTACACCCACGTGCGCCACTAGGAGCCCTCATGCGACGCGTTGTCCTGTATGAACTGTTCGAACGCCTCTGGCACTGGTCCCAGGCCCTGCTGATCATCGCGATGATGCTCACCGGGTTCGAGATCCGGGGTCTGGGGATCCACCTCTTCGGCTTCCAGCGCGCGGTCTCGCTCCACAACATCCTCGCGGTGACCCTGGTCGTCCTCATCATCTTCGCCATCTTCTGGCACATCACCACGGGCGAATGGCGCCAGTACATCCCCACCCGGAAATTCCTCCGCGAGATGATCGCCTTTTACCTGACGGGCATCTTCAAGGGGGCGCCCCACCCGGTGAAGAAACACCGGATGGCGAAGCTGAATCCCCTTCAGCGCCTAGCGTACCTGGGCTTCAAGGTCCTGATCATTCCCGTTCAGATCACCACCGGGGCGCTCTACTACTTCTACCCGAACCTGCAGCACACCATGGGCTGGTCCCCGGCCTCCCTGTGGATCACCGCCGTCATCCACGTCCTCGGCGCCTTCGGCCTGGTCGCCTTCCTGGTGGGTCATGTCTATCTGACGACCACCGGGCATACGCCGACCACCAACCTCAAGGCGATGATCACTGGGTGGGAAGACATTCAGGATGACGCGTATTTCGAGGAGAGCTGAGGTCCTGGAGAAGGGCCCGCCCGCAGCAGCGGGGATCCAGCGGACCGGGGCAGGAAAAGGGCGGGCCCACCCCTGGACCCGCCTCCCCTGCCCCCGAACGAGGAGCCAGGTACCATGGGCTCATCGTTTGGTTGAATACAATATAAACAAATAATTATTGAAACTAGTAGTAAATTTCTTTGGATACTTATGTCCATAATTTGATTGCTCTTTTGCGCCCAAAATAATGCTTGGATCAGCTGATTCCGGACTCACCATGGAAGAATGGACTTCGCCCGCCATCTATGGGCATCTGAGTTGGAGGCACCATGGGCGATCCACTTTTCTGGCACCGGCTGCAGTTCGGGTTCACGATCACCTACCACTACCTGTTCCCCCAACTGACGATGGGTCTCGCTCTGGTCATCGTGATCCTGAAGGCCATGGGGCTCCGCACCGGCGAGGCCAGGTACAATGATGCCGCCCGCTTCTGGATCCGCATCTTCGGCATCAACTTCGCGATGGGCGTGGTGACGGGGATCCCCATGGAGTTCCAGTTCGGCACGAACTGGGCGGAGTTCTCCCGCTTCTCCGGGGGCATCATCGGCCAGACCCTGGGCATGGAGGGGATGTTCGCCTTCTTCCTGGAGAGCAGCTTTCTGGGAATGCTGATCTGGGGCGAAAAGAGGCTGTCCCCCAGGGCCCACTTCGGCGCCGCGCTGGCGCTGTGGATCGGGAGCTGGCTGTCCGGCTACTTCATCGTGGCCACCAACGCCTTCATGCAGCATCCTGTGGGCTACTTCATGGCCGCGGACGGGACGCTCCAGCTCACGAGTTTCTGGGCCCTCCTGCTGAATCCCTGGGCCGTGGTCCAGTACGCACACACCATGGTCGCGGCGGTGGTGACGGGTTCCTTCGTGGTGGCTGCCATCGGCGCGTTCTGGACCCTCAAGGGCCTCTACCCCGAACAGGCCCGGCTCAACCTCCGCGTGGGGACGGTCATGGGCCTCCTCTTCAGCGTTCTGGTAGCCTTCCCCACCGGCGACCTGCAGGGCAAGCTCGTGGCGAAACACCAGCCCATCACCCTGGCGGCCATGGAGGGGCGGTTCGAAAGCGGACCCAACGCAGGGCTGACGCTCATCGGCCAGCCTGACGTGGCCAAGCGGAAGATCGAGAACCCGATCCAGGTCCCCTCCATCCTCAGCTTCATCGCCTACGGCACCTTCTCCAGCAATGTGAAGGGCCTGCTGGAGTTCCCCGAGGACCAGTGGCCCCAGAACATCGAACTGCTCTATTACAGCTTCCATATCATGGCGGGCCTCGGCACGCTCATGATCGCCTTGATGGCCCTGGCCGCCTTCCTGCTTTGGCGAGGGCGGCTGGAGGGGAATCGCCCGGTGCTCTGGATGGTGATGCTGGCCTTCCCCTTCCCCTACATCGCCACCACTGCCGGTTGGGCCGTAGCGGAATTCGGCCGCCAGCCCTGGCTCATCTATGGCGTCTTCCGTACCGCCCAGGGCGCCTCTCCCACGGTCCACGCGGGCCACACGGCCTTCACCACCTTGGGTTTCGCCGGCATCTACGTGGTCCTCAGCATCCTGTTCCTCTACCTGGTCGGCCGCGAGATCGCCCACGGACCTGTCCCTCACAAGGCCTAGGAGTCCACCATGGAAATGCTCTGGTTCTGGCTTGTCTCCGTGATGGTTGCCATCTATGTGGTGATGGATGGCTTTGATTTCGGCGCCGGCATCCTGCATCTCGTCGTCGCCAAGACCAACGAGGAGCGCCGCGAGGTGCTGGGCGCCATCGGCCCCCTCTGGGATGGCAACGAGGTCTGGCTGCTGGCGGGGGGCGGCTCGCTGTTCCTGGCGTTCCCCAAGGTGCTTGCGGCGGGCTTCTCCGGGTTCTACCTGGCCATGTGGCTGGTGGTCTGGAGCCTGATGCTGCGGGGCATCTCCATCGAATTCCGCTCCCACGTGGAGGATGGCCTGTGGCGCCATTTCTGGGACGGCACCTTCGCCCTCTCCAGCCTACTGCTGCCGGTGCTGCTGGGCGCGGCGCTGGGCAATGTGCTCCGGGGCGTGCCCCTCGATGCCACCGGCTATTTCTCCATGCCTTTGTGGAGCGATTTCCGTCTGGGTGCGCATCCGGGCGTCCTGGATTGGTACACGGTGCTCATCGGCGTTTTCGCTCTGGTGACGGTTGCCGCGCATGGAGCACTCTTCCTGGCCTGGAAAACGGAAGGCCCGGTGCACCGGCGTTCCGCAGCCTTGTCCAGAAACCTCTGGCTCCTGGTGCTCGTGCTCTGGGTCCTGGCCAGCTTCGCCACTTCCGTGGTGAATCCGGCCATTTTCAGGAACCTGCCACAGGCGCCCCTGGCCTGGGTGGCGATCCTGATCTTCCTCACGGGGCTCGGCCTCGTGTTCGTGGGCATCAAGCGGGAGCGGTTCCTGCTGGCCTTTCTGGGCTCGGGGGCGTTTATCCTCGGCCTCCTGGCTGCCAGCGCCGCCTGCGTCTACCCCGTGATGCTGAAGTCCACCCTGGATCCCGCCTTCGATCTGACGGCGCTCAACGCAAGCGTGAGCGGACACGGTCTGCGCACGGGCCTGGTGTGGTGGCTCATCGGCTTCCCCATCGCCATCGGCTATGTCATCTTCCTGTTCCGGTTCCACCGGGGGAAGGTGAAGGCGGCGGCAGAGGGGGAGGGGTACTGACGGTCGCTGCTGAGCGCATCAGCAATGGGCTGAATGCCTCGCCACGATCCAGTCCACCACCTGCTCCGGGCTCATGGCGCTGGAATCCAGTTCCGCGGCGTCCTCGGCCTTCCGCAGAGGCGAGGCCGCCCGTGTGCTGTCGGCCTGGTCGCGGCGGTGGAGGTCGGCGAGCACGGCGGCCAGATCGGGGCTCTGCCCCTTGACCTGGAGTTCTCGAAATCGCCGCTGGGCGCGGGCTTCGGGGCTGGCGGTGAGGAAGACCTTGCAGCAGGCCTTCGTGAACACCACAGTGCCGATGTCGCGGCCGTCCACCACCCAACGCCCGCTGGATCCGATGCGGCGCTGCTGATCCACCAGGACCTCGCGCACCCGGGCGTCCGCACTCACAGGGGTGACCAGTCGCGTGACTTCCTGGCTGCGCACCGCCTCGCTGACATCCTCGCCCCGCAGGAAGATGCGTGCGCCTTCCTGCGTGAGATCGAGGCTCGCCAGCAGGTCCTCGAGTCCGCGCCTGTCTTCCAGGCTCAACCCGGCCCGGTGGAGGGCCAAGGCCGCGGCGCGGTACATGGCGCCAGTATCGAGGTACTGCCAGCCCAGACGGGCGGCGACCCGCCGGGCGGTGGTGGATTTCCCCACGCCCGACGGGCCGTCGATCGCAATGAGGGGAAGAGCGGAAGCGGTCATGGCTTCATTCTGGGTTGCCGCCTCTGTCCGTTCCATCACTTCATCCCGAAGTCCTTGAGGATCTTGGGATCCTTCTCGTCCTGGGCCAGGATCGTGTGGCAGGTGTCGCAATCGCTCTTGATGGTGCGGCCATCGGTGGCGGTGTGGCCGCCGTCGTGGCAGCGGAAGCAGCCCACGGCTTCTTCGTGCCCGATGTTGTTGGGATGCGTGCCCCAGGTGATCTTCATTTCGGGGAACACATTCCGCAGGTAGATGGCTTTCACCACCTCGCCGGCGGTATCAACCTGGGCGCGCTTCTGCTTGTAGATCTCGGGATAGGCGGTGCGGTAGTACT
Organism: Holophagales bacterium; assembly: GCA_038320645.1. GTDB lineage: Bacteria > Acidobacteriota > Holophagae > Holophagales > Holophagaceae > Geothrix. The sequence goes on from JBBQEL010000025.1 coordinate 31,661, forward strand.
CGGCCAGATCCACGGGGATCCTGGCGGCGGCGACCTTTTGATCGGCGTATTCAATCTTCAGCAATTCCACAGCCTTCTTCTTGAGAAAGGGCAGCTCCGCGCTCATGCGCTTTTCGGCAAGGGCCTTGTCCACGGCGCGATCGGGCAGTTGGAAGGCGTGCGTTGGGCGGTTGTGGCAGTCGATGCAGTCCATCTTCCGGGTGGTGGCAGCGTCGAGCTTCTCTTTCGGAAGGCTCTTGAATTCTTCGGTCACGTATTCGACCAGCTTGCCGCTTTCTTCCCGGTAGATGACCTTGGGGATCTCCTGGCGACGGCGGTCGGTGGTCACGTAGCTGATGCGCTCCATGGCGTCGAGATGGCGACCGTGGATGCCGGTCGTGCCGTTCGGGGTGTGTCCGCCGATCTTCAGCAGCAGGATGCTGGTGGTCTTCGTGTTGGTTTCATCATCAGCGAACTTGCTGCGCACGATCAGCTTGTCGTTGGTGAATTTCTGGGGCCAGTGGCACTGTTCGCAGGTTTCGCGGGCGGGGCGCAGGTGCTCGACGGGGCTGGGAATGGGCCTCGAGTAGGTGCCGAAAGCCACCGCGAAGAGCTGCCGGCTGCCCGAGATCTTGGCCCGTACGAGGGCCGGGGCGCCATGGCCGATGTGGCACTGGGCGCAGCCCACGCGGGAGTGGGGCGAATCGAGGAAGGCGGTGTATTCGGGGCTCATCACGGTGTGGCAGGTGAGGCCGCAGAACTGGTTGGAGTCCATGTACTCCACGCCCTTCATGCCGGCGGTGCCGAGGATGGAGATGTTGATGAAGGTGAGCACGCCGACCACGGTGAGCAGGCGGCGGACGCCGGGCTGCTTGAAGTCCACGGCATGGAGGGTCAGGGGCGCTTCGCCGGCCCGCTTGCGCTGGCGCTGCACCCGCATGATGCCGATGGGGATCAGGACCAGGCCCACCAGGAAGAAGGCGGGCAGAATCAGGAAGAAGAGGATGCCCGCATAGGGATGGACTGACCGCTGGCTGGTCAGTTCCATGAACCAGAACCAGAAGAGCACGAAGGCCGAACTGGTGGTCAGGGCAGCGCCCGCCAGCGTCATCCAGTTGTTGCCCAGCTGGAAGGCCAGCCGGGTCAGATCTCTGACGCGCTCTCCGAAACTCATGGATTCACCTCCGCAGGGGACGGGACAGAAGGTGTTCGGGTGTGAAAAGTCTTTCCTTACCCTAAATTCCTGCAAGGACCTTCGCAAGGTGAAAAAGGCCCTCTGTGCAGGCTAAGTCAAATATTTTCAATTTCGTCTATTCCAGGTTGTGACAGAGGTCCAGGGGCCGGAAAGAGCCTCCGTTCAGCTGTCCTGCTGGGCCAGCAGGCGCAGGAAGGCATCACCGTACTGCTGCAGCTTTTTCGGCCCGACCCCGCTCAGGGCTAGGAATTCGGCCTCGGTGGCTGGTCGGAACCGGGCCATCTGCTGAAGGGTGGCGTCGCTGAAGATCACATAGGCGGGCACCCCCTTGGCATCCGCCAGGAGCTTGCGCTGGGCCTTCAAGGCGCGGTAGAGGGCCTCGTCGCCGTCCATGGGTCCTTCCGGAAGCGGCGGACGGCTGCCGCGGGGAGAGCCGCGCTTGGCCTTCCCGGGGGAGGGTGCGGCCTTGAGTGGATCAGCCCCGGTGCAGATATCGCAGGAAGTGCCGCAGGGGCCCATCCCCTCGCCAAAATGGGCCAGGATGGCTTGGTGGCGGCAGCGGGTGGCATCGGCGAGCCGGAAGAGATCGCGGGTCTGCCGCTGCTGCGCCTGGGCCAGTCCTGCCTCCAGGCCGTCGGTGAACCGGTCGTAGCTGAGCACATCGCCCCAGCCGTAGAACATCACGCAATCGGCGTCCGCCCCATCGCGGCCCGCCCGGCCGATCTCCTGGTACCAGCCCTCCACGCTCTTGGGCATATCGCGATGGATGACGAAGCGGATGTTGCTCTTGTCGATGCCCATACCGAAGGCGACGGTGGCCACGATGACATCCACGTCGTCCCGCTGGAAAGCCTCCTGGGCCGCAGTGCGCGCGGCGGCATCCATGCCCGCGTGGTAGGCGGCCACGCGCAGGCCCTCTCCCGCGAGGAAGGCAGCCGTGGCTTCCACGGCTTTCCGGGACAGGCAGTAGATGATGCCACTCTCGCCGCGCCGCGCCAGCACCAGCCGCAACAGGGCTTCGCGCACCGGCGGCAGGCCTTCGACGCCCTTGCGGTAGGCGCTCACCCGCAGGTTGGAGCGGAAGAAGGAGCCCTGCACCTCCAGGGGATTCCGCATCCCGAGCTGCTCGGCGATGTCGCGGCGGACTTCGGGGGTGGCCGTGGCCGTGAGGGCGAGGACGGGAATGTTCGGGAAGCGCTGCTTGAGCCCGGCGAGGTTCCGGTAGGCGGGGCGAAAATCATGGCCCCAGTGGCTGATGCAGTGGGCCTCGTCCACGGCGATGAGGCGCAGGTCCACTGCCCGCAGCAGGTCGGCCAGGTAGAGCTCGAGGCCCTCAGGCGCGGCGTAGACCAGCTCCAGCTCGCCGTTCTTGAGGGCGCGGATGCGGTCGCGGCGGGCTTCCGCGGTAAGGCTTGAATTGATGAAGGTGGCCCTGAGGCCGGCTTCCGTGAGGGCGTCCACCTGGTCCTTCATGAGGGCGATGAGCGGGGAGACCACCAGCGTCACGCCGCCCAGGAGCCGCGCCGGCAGCTGGTAGGTGAGCGACTTGCCAGCGCCGGTCGGCATGATGCCCACCACATCACGGCCGGAGAGCACCGCTTCGATGATGGCCCGCTGACCGGGCCGGAACGCCCCGTAGCCGAAGATGGCCTTGAGGGCGGATTCCAGATCAGGAGAAGTCTCCAGATCCGAGGCCAGGCATTTCAACGCCGCGATGGTTTCCGTGTCGAAGAGCGTGGGTTCGGTCCGGTACCTGGCGCGCAGAGACTCCAGCCCCTGGCGGCACGCCGCCGCCGCACCCTGCGCCAGCAGGGCGCGCAGCCGCTCGATCTCGCGTGGGACTTGCGCCACTCAGCAGCCGCCGTCAAGCAGGGGGCCGGCGGTGGCCCAGAAGGCCTGCATCTCCTCGGGTTTTCCGAAGGACACGCGAATGTGGTTCGGCAGGCCGTAGCCGTGCATGGGGCGCACGATCACTCCGCGCTGAAGCAAAGCCCTGAACAGGTCCGCGGCGGGGAAGCCGCTCTCCAGCAGGATGAAATTGCCACTGGTACCCGAGACCTGGCAGCGGTGCTTCGCGGCCTCCTGGACGAAGGCGGTGCGGGCTTCGAAGTTCTTCTGGCGGGAGAAGGCCTCGAAGGCCAGATCCTGCACAGCGACCTCGGCGGCGGCCTGGGCCAGGTGGTTGGTGTTGAACGGACTGCGAACCCGTTCGAGGAAGCCCATCAGCTCCTTCGAACCGAGGCCGTAGCCGATGCGCATGGCGGCCAGGGCATGGATCTTCGAGAAGGTGTGGAGCACCAGCAGGTTTGGGCGCTCATCCAGGTAGGCGGCAGCGTCTGGGTACTCCGCGGGATCCTCGTACTCTGCGTAGGCCTGATCCACCACCAGGACGATGTCCTCGCGCAGATTTCGCACGAGGCGTTCGAGGGCGGCGCGCTCCAGGCGGATGCCGGTGGGGTTGTTGGGGTGGCCGAGGTAGACCAGGCGCGTGTCCGCAGCCACCGAACGGAGGAGGTCATCGACATCCAGTTCCGTGGCCGAGGCGCGGGACTCGATGACGCGGCCGCCGGCGGTCTGGCTGGCGATGCCGTAGATGGCGAAGCTGTGTTTCGGGACGACGGCACTGCCGCCATCGAGGAAGGCGGCCTTGGCCACCATCTCAAGGATCTCGCTGCTGCCGTTGCCGAGCACCACCCGGTCCACGGCGAGGCCCTTCCGTTCGGCGATGCGCTGGCGCAGGTAATACCCGTCGCTGACCGGATAGAGGCCCAGCCCCTCGAACTCGGAGCCCGTGATGACTGCGGCCACGCGGGCCTTGACGGCCTCCGTGGGGCCCCAGGGGTTCTCGTTGGAGGCGATCTTCACGATCCGTGTGAGCCCAAGTTCGCGTTGGACTTCCTGGATGGGCTTGCCGGGCACGTAAAGCGGAATGCGGGAGAGGTGCTCGAATCCGGGAAGGCTGGAGAGACTTGCGCTCATCATGCGGGCCGTTCGGAGAGGACCTTGTCGACGATGCCGTACTCCAACGCCTCATCGGCGCTCATGAAGTAGTCGCGATCCATGTCCTTGATGACCTTCTTCAGGGGTTGGCCCGTGTGCTTGGCGAAGGTGGCGGCAAGGTTCTCCTTGAGTCGCTGGATCTCCTTGAAGGTGATCTCGATCTCCGTGGCCTGGCCCTGGGCGCCGCCGGAGGGCTGATGGATCATGATCCGCGCGTTGGGCAGGGCGAAGCGCTTGCCCTTGGTGCCCGCGGCCAGCAGGTGGGCGCCCATGGAGGCGCACTGGCCGATGCAGTAGGTGACGATGTCGTTCTTCACGAACTGCATGGTGTCGTAGATGGCCAGACCCGCCGTGACGCTGCCGCCGGGGCTGTTGATGTAGATCTGGATGTCCTTGTCCGGGTCCTCACTTTCGAGGAAGAGCATCTGGGCGACGATGGAGTTGGCCACGGTGTCGTCGATGGGGGTGCCCAGGAAGATGATGTTGTCCTTGAGCAGCCGCGAGTAGATGTCGTAGCTCCGCTCGCCGCGGGGCGTCTGCTCGATGACCATGGGGGGATAGTAGCTGCTGGGCATGAGCCCTCCTGCGGATTGACCAGAATAGCAAGAAGGCGCCTTGCGGCGCCTTCTCTTGGTTGATTGGACAGACCGCTATTTCTTGGCCGTGGCGGTCTTTTTCTCCTTGGGCTGGTCCTCGGCTTCCACTTCCTTGGCTTTGGCCGCCTTCTTTGGCTTCTCTTCGACGGTGTCCTCAGTCTTCTTGGCAGCCTTCTTTACAGAGCCCTTCGTGGGCTCCGCCTTCGGCTTGGCCTCATCGGCCTCGTGGTCGTGATCGTGGTCACAGTCAGGGCCATGGACATGGCCCGCGGGCGCCACTGCGGCGGGTTCGCCGCCTTCCTGGCCCTCCAGGTCGCCGCCCTCCAGTCCGCCGGCGTCGAAGCGGTTCACGGGAATTCCGGCCTCGCGCTTCCGCTCCAGCTCGATCAGGGCCTCGAAGGCGGCCTTGTCCAGCCGTTCTTCGGTGACCTTGGCGGTGGTGAGCAGGTGCTCGAAGATCCGGTCCGTGCGCAGCCGGCCCTTGATCTCGGTGGCGTTGCCGCGGCGTTCCAGTTCGGCCTTGAAGCCCTCGAAGGGCTGCAGCACCTGGTTCTCGGCCATGTAGGTGCGGATCTCGGCGTCGATGTCGGCCTCGGGCACTTCGATCGATTCGGCGTTGCCGATGGCCTGGAGCAGGTAGCCACTGCGAACGGCCCGCTCGGCGTCGTTGAGCCGATACTGGCGGTAGGCCTGCCAGTTCACCTTCTTGGGGTCCATGCCCTGCTTGGCCACATGCTGGGCGAACTCCTGGCAGTAGTCGTCCAGCTGCAGGCCGACCATGGAACGGGGCACCTCGAAGGGGGCGGCGTCCAGGAGGGTGTCCAGCATGGTGGCCTGGAGGCGGGCCGAGGCATCCCGCTCGGTGGCCTCTTCCAGATCCTTCACGACCGCGGCTTTCAGGGCTTCGAGATTCTCGAAGGCGCCCATGTCCTTGGCGAACTCATCACCCAGGACAGGGATTTCCTTGCTGCGGATGTCCTTGACGTGGACCTCGTAGGCCAGGCTTTTCCCGGCCAGGACGGTGTTCGTGTCGTCCACCGGGTGGGTCAGGGTGAAGGTCTTCTTCTCGTCGACCTTGAGGCCCACCAGCTCGGCGTCGAAGGGGCGCGAGCCGTCGATCTCCAGCACCTGGTCGGAGTAGGTCTGGGCCTTGAGACCCTGCGGCTTCACGCGGATGTCGCAGGTGGCGATGAGGCCCTGGGCCACGGCCGCGTCATCGACGGGCAGGAACTTGGTGGCGCGCTGGCGGAGGCCTTCGAGATGCTCGGCGATGGTCGCCTCGTCGATGGCCCGCTTCTTCTTCGTCACGGCCATGCCCTTGTAGTCCGGCAGGGCGATTTCGGGCGCCACGTCGAACTGGGCGCGGAAGACGGCATCGGCACCTTCCTTCAGGTCCAGCTTCTCCAGCGTGGGGTGGGAGATGGGGAGGGCGCCAGCTTCCTGCGCGGCCTTCCAGAAATGCTTCTCCACGAGCTGCTGGGCGACATCCGACTGGATCTCGCGGGCGTACTTCTGCATGAGGACCGGGCGGGGGGCCTTGCCGGGGCGGAAGCCGGGAATGCGCACCTTCGGGGCGATCTTCGCCACCACCTCGTTGAAGGTGGCGCTCACCTCGGCGGCGGGCACCGTCACTTCGACGGCTTTGCGGGTGGCGGACTGGTGGTGAAGCGTGGCGGACATGGAAGCTCCGTGTGACGAAAGAAGTTCATGGCAAAAATTCGGCTTTGTTCATGCTCCAAAAATCGCTGAAGGCGATTCTGGAGTGGTGCGAACGGTCGGACTCGAACCGACACGGTGTGAACCGCTGGAACCTAAATCCAGTGCGTCTACCAGTTCCGCCACGCTCGCAAAAAAAACCGAATTGTCAAACCGGTGGTGCGCCCAGAGCGACTCGAACGCCCGACCCTCAGGTTCGAAGCCTGATGCTCTATCCAGCTGAGCTATGGGCGCGCACCGAATCCACCAGTCTACCTGGAAGACCCGATTGGTTCGACCCCTGAGTCCAGGCACCAGGCATCTTCGGCCCCGTTCTGCCGGAGGGCGGCCAGGGCCGACTCGTCCAGTCCCATGGTCCGGGCCGCGGCGGTTTCGGTGGCGAGGTCGCAGGGGATGACGCCGGGGTCGTCGGTGCCCAGGGCGCACCGGACCCCGGCCTGCAGCATTCGGGGCAGGGGATGGGGGGCCGCATCGGCCACGAGGGCGCGGTTGGAGCTGGGGCAGACGTCGACGGGAATTCTCCGCTCTGCCAGCAAGGCCAGAGTGGCGGCATCGGCCCGGAGGCCGTGGACGATGCGGGCGACGCCGCCTTCCAATACGGCCTCGCGGACATTCGAGCCAGGGCCGTTCTCGCCGGCGTGGGCGGCGATGCGCAGGCCTGCGGCGCGGGCCCGGTCAAAGACAGGCGCCCACTCGCGGAAGGGGCATCCTTCCAGGCCGCCCGTGGAGAATCCCTTTACGAAGGGCGGCAGGTCGGGAAGCACCAGGTCGAGGACGGCGTGGCCGTGTTTCGGGCCGAAGTGGTTGACGGCATCCACCACGACGCAGCTCCGGAGGCCCCGGGCTGCCGCTTCCGACAGGCCGTCCTCCAGGCCGCGCCAGAAGGCATCGAGGGTGATCTGGCCACGGTGGACGACGAGGAAGTGGGGCGACACCCAAAGGTCAAACCCCGTACCGCCCGCCTGGCCTGTGCGGTGGGCAACGGCCAGGGTGGCCGCCCGCACGGCCTCCCGGCTATCCAGGAGGGCCGCGCCGAAAAGGAAAGCCTCGATGAAGCCCTCGAAAGGCACGGTCGAGCCGGACCAGAGGGCCTCAAGGCTCCCGGGCAGGCTCAGCCCGCGCAAACCCGATACGCGGCGCACCCAGGCGGGATCGAGCGAGCCCTCCAGGTGCGTGTGGCGGTCGATGAGCGGGGGGACAGAGGGCGGAATCACCCGGATAGTATGCTCACCACTCGCCGGATCTCAGCCCAGATCGCTACTCGTCGTAGTCGTCCATGCGCAGGTCGCCGGGATCAAAGCCCTCGCCGCGGCCGCCGCGTTCGATGGCCACGCCGCTCTCGGTGAAGGTCTCCTCGAGATTCTCGGCTTCCGGTTCGGGCGTGAAGTCGTCCTCGATCACGTGGACGCTCTTCTCCTTCTTCACGACCTTGGGCTTGGCTGGCGCGGCTTTCTGGTTCGCGCCGCACTTTGGACAAAGCGCCTCCGGCTTGCCGAAGTCGTAGAACTTCGCCGCGCATTGGAAGCAGGTAAATTTTTTTCCGAGATTCGCCATTGCCTTATTCCCCGTTCAGACCCAAAGGAACAAGGTTCTACCAGAATCAGCTCTGGTTGTCACCTTGTGTTGGAACGATGACTTAGGCCCAGGGGGCCGCGCCCAACCGGGAAGCCTTGCCGTCGCACAGCAATTGGACGACCGTGGTTGTAAAAATACGATGGCGTCTTTCTACGTCTTCCCCGAACCGCTCCACGAAGGTCGCGCGACTGCGGTCGAGTTCGTCCCGCAGCAGGGCGTAGAGATTTCCCTGGGTGCGCGCCTGGGCGACCTTGGCCGGAAAGTAGAGTTCCACATCCCCGACCAGAACTCGGGCCAGACGCTCGGCCCCAGCCCGGGTCCGGGGGTCCAGATCCACAGTTGGGGCGGGTTCGATGGGTTCGGGCACGACCTGGGTCGGTGCACTCGGCGAAGGTGCCGGCGCGCGGGCATCGCGGGGGCGTGGCTCCTCCTCCTTGCCCGCAGCCAGGGCGGCGAGCATGGCCGAGGTGGCCAGCACCAGGGCCCGGACCTGTTCGGGATGATCCAGCTTCCCCCTGAGTCCGCTGTCCACCAGCAGCAGGGCGACGGCTTTCTTCTTGTGGCGGAGCGGGAAGATGGCGATGTCGGCGGCCTCGAAGGTGCTGATCGGCGCGAGCAGGGCGCTGTACGCCGGGCCCTTGCACCGCAGGGACCGGCTCAGGCCCTGGATGAGGGCCTCGAGATCCGGGGGGGGGACCACAGCGGCCGCCTTGGTCGTGGCTTCGGCCTCGAACCCCCGCTGGGCGTAGAGGGAGGCGAGCCCCTGTTTGAGGACGAAGAGGGCGCTCCGCTCGGCAATCGGGGAGAGGGCATCCAGAAGCCTTCGGAGGAGGTCGCTCTGACTGGCGGCGCCTTCCACAAGATCCAGCGCGGAGGCCAGATTCGCCTCGGTGGCGCCTGGATCAGCAGAGGGCTCGGAAGCGCCGGTCGCGTCACGCAACCCCGCCAGCAGGGCTGCGTCTGGCTGGAACCGGGCCAGGGAGCCCTGCCAGGTGGCCATCACCTCTTCGAGGAGGGTCTGGTTCTGCTGATTGAGCCAGGCCTCCAGACGAGTCCGGAGGGCATCGTTCTGGGGCTGATCCACGGGGCGGGAGTCGCTCATCAGGGGCTCGAAGAAGGTTGGACTCAAGGGTATCCCAATCCTCGGCTTTTCCCGTGCGCTGGTGTTTGATCGTGGGAACCGATACGATGGCCCAGGTTCCTTGGAGTTGTCGGATGGCGGATCTTTCCATTGCGGTGCGGCAGGTCGGTGAAGTGGCGGTGCTGTTG
>JBBQEL010000026.1:0-40973 GCA_038320645.1 Holophagales bacterium
GTTAGAATCTTTTGGTGCAAAAACACAAATTCACCTTGCAGGTGCCTCTTTGTTTTTGGTGGGCGCGAGAAGATTCGAACTTCCGACCCCTACCACCCCAAGGTAGTGCGCTACCAGGCTGCGCCACGCGCCGTGAACTAATGACTCTAGACCGGACTGGGCCTGGGGTCAAGGTTTAGGTGGTTGGCATAGGCGTTCGTGGAGGGCCTTGATGGACTTGAGGATGGGCTGGAGGTCGGTGCTGGTGCGCAGGAGGCGCGGGAAGGCGGGCTTGGGCTTCTGGACCGGGGCGGCGGGTAGTTCGTCGGCTTCGAGGCCGAGGTCGAGGCGCTGGACGAGGTGGCCATGGGCCAGGAGTTCGGCGCAGTCGGCCACGGTGAGGCCCTCGGTCAGCCAGCCCTTGATGCGCTTCAGGCGGGGCAGTTCATCCACATGGTAGTAGCGGAGGTTGCCCTTGCTGCGCCGGGGCTTGATATCGGGGATGACATCTTCCCAGTAGCGCAGGTCTTTGGGGCCCACGCCGACGAGGGCAGCAGCTTCACCGATCTTGAACCATTTTTTGTCACTCACGGCGTATCCCTGGGTTCGATGCCCAGGGCCTTCAGGCGCTTGTAGAGGTTGGAGCGGTCCATGCCTACGCGCTCGGCGACGCGGGTCATGTTGCCGTTCTGGAGGCGCATCTCGCGTTGCAGGTACTGGGCTTCGAACCAGTCCTTGGCTTCCTTGAGGCTGGCGAATTCAGGGAAGGAGAAGGGGTCCTGCTCGGCGAGGTGGCGGGCTGCCAGTGGGCCCAGATCGCGGGGACCGATCTCGCTGCCGCGGCCCAGGATGACGGCGCGTTCCATGAGGTTCTTCAACTCGCGCACATTGCCGGGCCAGTCGTGGCGCAGCAGGGTGTCCTTGGCCTCGGGGCCGAGGTGTTTGGGCGGCCGGCCGTACTGGCGGGCGATGCGGGTGATGAAGGCTTCGGCCAAGGGCAGGATGTCTTCTGGGCGCTCCCGCAGGGGCGGGATGCGCAGCGGCACCACGGCGAGACGGAAGTAGAGATCTTCCCGGAAGCGGCCGCGGGTGATCTCGCCTGCGAGATCCTTGTTGGTGGCGGCGATGATGCGGACATCCACGCCCACGGCGCCGCCACCACCCACGGGCTCCACGCGGCCCTCCTGGAGGGCGCGCAGCACTTTGGCCTGGGTCTTGAGCGACATATCACCCACTTCATCGAGGAAGAGGGTGCCGCCATCGGCCTCGCGGAACTTGCCCTTCTGGTCGCGCACGGCACCCGTGAAGGCGCCTTTCTGGTGGCCGAACAGTTCGCTTTCGATGAGTTCTTCGGGAATGGCCGCGCAGTTGACCTCGACGAAGGGGGCGTCCTTGCGCGGGCTCTGCAGATGGACGAGGCGGGCCACCTCCTCCTTGCCGCTGCCGTTCTCGCCGGTGAGCAGCACTCGACCTTCGGTGGGCGACACCAGGGCCACATCCGCCATGAGCCGCTTCATGGCCGGGCTGTCCGCCAGGAAGAAGCGGCCGCCTTCCACTTCGGCGAGGAGGCGCTGGTTCTCCTGCTCCAGCTTCGACTGGCGGAGCGCATTGCCCACCACCAGCAGCAGCCGGTCGAGGTCGATGGGCTTTTCGAGAAAATCGAAGGCGCCCAGCTTGGTGGCCTGCAGGGCCGTGTCGATGCTCGCGTGGCCGGAGATCATCACCACGGGCAGGTCGGGCCGGATCTGCTTGGCCTGCTTCAGCGTCTCCAGGCCATCCTGGCCCGGCAGCCACACATCCAGCAGCATGAGTTGGAGGCTTTCACCGTCGGGGTTATGGAGCAGGTCAATGGCCTGCTCGCCCCGTTCGGCCTTCACCACGTGATAGCCCTCGTCTTTCAGGGCTTCGCCCAGAGACCGCCGGATGCCCGGCTCGTCGTCCACCAGGAGGATGGTCGTGGGGGGGCGCATGGATCCATGCTGGACGGGAGACAAGCCTTTGTCCAGCAAGTGGTTGCCTATAATTCTGCGAGTTCCCTCTCGACCTCTGGCAACAACGCCACGGCGAGATCCGAGGCCGCCTGATAGTAGGGATGGGAGGCGGCCCCTGGCAGCTGTTCCGCCACCACGGCCGTGAACGGACGCAGGTGTTCGCGGAGGAGGCGCTGGGACAACTCGACGAACCGCGGCCGCTCGGCCAGATCGCCTTCGATCACCTGGCCCAGCAGGTAGCTGAGGCAAGCCAGTTCCAGACCCAGATGATCGGGCGGGATGCCGAGCTCTTCCTGGATGGTGATGTCGGCCGCGTCGTAGATGGCTTTGAGCGGCCCGAGCACTTCGGGGGCCATGTGGTGCCCCCGTGCCTGGACCGATTCGAATAGGTGGACGGTATCCGTGTCCTTGGCATGCAGGAACAGGCGGGCGTATTCCACGGGCTGATCCTGCGGGGCAAGGGCCTGCGCCACCATGCGGCCCAGGGGCTCGGTGAGGTCGGGGCTGGAGCAGCCACTCAGGAGCTCTTCCAGGCCTTCCTTCAGGTCGGCATCGGGTTCGAGAAAAGCTTCAGCGAGGATCTGGGTGAGGTCCGCCAGAAGTGCGAGCGACATGTAGGTTCCTTCCGTGGGTCACACAGCAACCAGGATAAAAACAATCACCGCCAAGACACCAAGAAAAGAAGAGTTCGCCACCGATGAACCGCGATGAACACCGATAAAAACAGGATCTTGATCGGTGTTCATCGGCGTTTATCAGTGGTTAAAAAAGGCTTTTGCTTTTCTTGGCATGACTTCGGTGGTCTGTTCCAACCCAGCCGCCTGCGGCTCCGTCGTAACCAGGTCGATCGGAGGCTAGCGCAGCCCCCCCATCTTGTGGAAGCTGCTCAGCTGACCCGCGTAGACGAAGATGTAGCGGAGCAGGAACCCGCCGAAGAGGACGAGACTCGAGGCCACCAGGGCCAGCCGGCGATTCCCGTGGAAGGCCCGGCCTTTCAGCAGGCTGGGAGCCAGTTCGTAGACTTCGATGCCCAGGGGGACCAGGAGGCCGAGGCCCATGAAGAACACCCAGAACACCACGGTGTAGGGGCCGCCCAGGATGAGCCACAGCGCCTGCTTCACGGCCAGGACCGAGAGTGAGCCGTGGATGAGGTAGGGCAGGATGATGAAGAATTCCAGCGAGATGAACACGATGTCCAGGGTGATGAGGAACTTGGTCTCGTGCGTTTCGATGGGATTGCGCTTGTCCAGCACCATGGCGAGCAGCAGGGCCGCCGCGCCGCTGGAAAGGGCGGAGAACAGGAACATCTGGGCCACCAGGTTGGTGTTCCAGAAGGGGCGGGCGGATACGGCGCCCAGCAGCACGCCGGTGTAGATGCCGACGCCGATGGAAAAGGGGAAGCCGATCATGGCGATGGTCTTGCGGTGGGCGGAGATATCCACATTCAGGCGGTGGACCTGCTTCCAGGTGGCCGGCACCTTGCTGAACAGCTTCTGCCGCCAGTCTTCCGGCAGCCAGGCGAAGGCGTAGACGAAGGCGATGCCCGTGAAGATCGTCAGCAGGTACGAACCGATGGACATCGGGCTTTCCCAGCGGAAGTGGGTGAACAGTTTGTAGAAGCGGTACCAGTTGCCCAGATCGAGGATGAGGAGGCCCGAGCCGATGGCCACGGGCCAGGGCGCCAGCAGGGCCCCCATGCGGGCGATGCGGGGATAGGCGGGCTGGCCAGCCACTTCCAGGTAGTTGGCAAGGCCCGCGGCGAAGAACAACCCGGCGGACAGGCCGCCCAGGAACAGGTAGACCACGATGAGGAGACCCCAGTTGAATTCGTGCATGGCTGTCTCCTACAACAGGTAATAGAGCTGAGGGCCGTTGCCCGTCTGGGGTTCCTTCACGCGGTAGCGCCGCGTGGCGAGCAGTTCGTGGATCCGGCTGGCGGGATCCTCCAGGTCGCCGAAGACGCGCACCTTGGATGGGCAGGTCGCCACGCAGGCGGGAACATCACCCTTGTCCACGCGGTGGTTGCACAGGGTGCACTTGTGCACCGTGCCGCTTTCCTCGTGGAAGTAGCGGGCATCGTAGGGGCAGGCGATCATGCAGTAGCGGCAGCCGATGCACTCATCGTAGTTGACGAGCACGATGCCATCCTTGCGCTGCCAGGTGGCGCCGGTGGGGCACACTCGGGCGCAGGAGGGGTGCTCACAGTGGTGGCACTGCTCCGGCTCGAAATCAATGCGGAGCTTCGGGTACTCGCCCTGGCGATCCTCGTTGATCCAGTTCCGGAAGTTGCCGATCGGAACCTCGTTCTCGGCCTTGCACGCGACGACACAGGCTTTGCAATTGATGCATTTCCGGGAGTCGATGACGAGCGCGTAGCGTCTTTTCTTCATGGCCATGACCCGACTCCCTATGCGTTCGCGACTTTGACGAAGGTTTCATGGAAGGCGGCGTTGCCCGACACCTTGTCCCAGGCGGTCTCGAGGATCACCGCGTCGCTGGCGCCTACGTTGTAGACTAGGCTCTGCATCTTCGATTTCTTGCCGAAGCCGTGCAGCATGAATACGCAGTCGGGGCGGATCTCCTCGGTGACACGGACCTTGAGTTTGACGCTGCCCACGCTGCTGGTGACCGTCACGTAGCCGCCGTTCCTGATCCCCAGTCGTTCGGCGGGTTTCGGGTTGATCCAGAGGTCGTTCTCCTTCATGAACTCGTTCAGCCAGACATTGTTCGACTGGTTGGCGTGGGTGAAGTAGCCCACCCGGCCGAGGATTAGGCGGAAACGGTCGCTGGGCGGCTGCACGGGGGCTGAGTATACCGGCAGTGGGTCGTAGCCGGCCTCCTGGAGCCGCTCGGAGAAGATCTCGATCTTCCCGGTCTTGGTGACGAAGCGATGGTCGGGATTCAGGGTCTTGCCATAGCTGGGCTGGCCGCTGGCGGCCCAGACGCCATGCTTCTTCATGTGTTCGGCCGCCATGGGGATGGGCAGTTCCTTGAACTCGGCCTCGACCCACTGCTCGATCGTGTAGTCGAAGTAGTCGGCCAGCCCCAGGCGCTTGGCCAGACCCTGGATGATGTCGAGGTTCGGCTTGGTGTCGTGGATGGGCTTCACCACCTGTTGCCGGTAGACCACGGCGGGCCAGATGCCGGCCATGACTTCGACGGGGTCCGTGCGCTCGAGGTAGGCGCTTTCCGGGAACACCACATCGGCATACCAGGCCATGTCGCTCATGCAGACATCGATGACGCCGATGAAGTCCATCTGCTCGATCATCTTCAGCGTCTTGGCCTGATCGGGCATGGCGTTCATCGGATCCTGCTTGTAGACCATCCAGGCCTTGATGGGGTAGGGCTTGCCGCTGAGCACGTTTTCGCGGAGCTTCAGGTAGACGCCGTCGCCCTTCGCGGCGAGCGGGAAGTGCTTTTCGATCTCGTCCACACGGGGCGCCTTGGGCTCATCCCAGGGCATGAAGAGGAACTCGCCCTTGGGCAGCTTGGCATTGGGCACCATGCCGCCGGGCTGGTCCCAGTTGCCGATGATGGCGTTGAGGATGGCCTGGGCGCGGCGCATCTGGAAGTCGTTCTGGTACCACGAGGATCTGCGGCCGGCGTAGTACAAGGCGCGCGGCGCGGCATCGGAGAATTCCCGGGCGATGCGGACGATGTCCTTCGCGGGGATCTCGGTCTCCTTTTCCGCCCACTCGGGGGTGTACTGCTTCACGTGCTCGGCCAGCTGCTCGAAGCCGGTGGTGTAGGCGGCGACGAAGTCCTTGCTGTGACGGTTCTCCTTGATGATCACGTGGATCATCGCGAGGATGAAGGCGAGATCGGTGCCGGGCTTGATGGGGTACCACTCGTCGGCCTTGGCGGCGGTGACGGTGAAACGGGGATCGAGGTAGACCAGCTTGGCCTTGCGCTCCATCACCCCGCCGATGAGATCCATGGTGTCGGGCGTGATGATGCTTTCGAAGCGGTTCGCCCCGGACATGATGACGAACTTGGCGTTGAGCAGATCGAAGCTCGGCACCGTGCCGAAGGTCGCGCTGTAGGCCAGGTTCACCGAAGCCAGGCAGAGCGTCGGGTGGCGGACGAGGTTGGGTGAACCGAAGGCCAGGCCCAGGTTCTTGAAGAAGACCTCCTGGAAGCCCTCAGTGGAGGACCAGAGTGAGGCTTCCGGGCCGTGCTTCTCTTTGACCTCGGCGAGCTTTTTGGCGGCGAAGTCGAAGGCCTCGTCCCAGCTCACGGGCTTCCACTTGCCTTCGCCGCGGGCCCCCACGCGGATCATGGGCTGCTTGAGGCGGTCGGGATCGTAGACCTGCTTGATGGCCGCGTTGCCGCGCGCGCAGAGCATGTCACGGGATTTCGGGTTCTCGGGGTTGGGGTTCAGCTTCTTGACGAAGCCGCCCTCGACCACCGCGATGGCGGAGCACTTGTTGGGACACAGCTCGCAGGTCGTGGGGACTTCCCGGTTGTCGGCGACGGAGCTCCGGCCTTTCTTGAAATATTTGAGGCACCCCACCTGAGTGGTGGCGACGGCTCCGGCGGTGGCGCCCGCAGCCTTCAGGAAGAGGCGGCGATCCATGAGCTTGGTCCCCATTTTGATCTCCCTACTCGCGCGGATGGGGCCGGTGGAGAACCTCCGGCCCCTTCCGCGTCATGGTCAGAACTTTACTTCGATTGAGGCATAGATGGACTTCACGGCCGAAGGGAAGCCGTACTGCAGCATCGGGTTCTTGCTCAGATCGAAAGCATCCTCCCAGGTGCCGGACATGGGGGCCGGGGAGATGTGCCAGCCGCTGAAGGCGTGGCTGTACTTGTAGTCCAGGTAGCCCAGGCGGAAGGCTGCGTTCTTGGCGAACTGCCAGTGGGCGTAGGCCTCCCACACATCGCCGCGGGTACCGAGCTTCTCGGTGGCCTCGCCGGTAGCGGGGCTGTAGGTGAACCAGCGGGGTGAGCCATGGTTGAACTCGACACCCACGCCGAACTTCTCGAGGGGATCCCAGCGCATGCCCACATAGTAGGCGCTGGCGGTCTGGCTCTTCTTGGCATCGCCCAGCAGGCCGCCGAAGCCCGTGACGCGGTAATTGGGGCCGCCCATGTTCGCGGGCATGTCCCAGTAGGCGCCGTACTGGCTTTCCTGGCCGTTGGGGTTGCTCTTGATGTAGCCGTAGCTGGCGAAGTAGGTGAAGGTATCGCCGATCTTGTGCTTCCAGGTGGCGGTGATCTGATCCATGTCACCCAGGTTGGTGGTGGCGGTGACGTACTGGGTGGCGGGCATGCCACCCATGCCGGGCATGGCGGGCACCGGGAAGTTGTTGGTGGTGCCGTAGGGGATGTCCGTCATGTTGCCGAAGCGGTTGAAGCCCAGGTAGAAGTTGGCGCTCTGGATGCTTTCGCCCAGCTGGAAGAGCAGGGGCATATCGAACATGACGCCGAGGACGGTGCTGTCCTTGAGATTGCCGATGCTGTTCACCTGCATGGTGGCCGCCGCGGCGTTGGGGCCCTGGGGCGTCCAGTTCACATTGGTGAAGTTGAAGCCCACGGGGGCTGCATTGGTCTTGACGTTGCCGCCGCCGCCGAAGCCGGACTCGTAGCCCACGCCGTAGCAGATGCCCAGCAGGGTGCCTTCGGGCATGCCGATCTTGTCGAGGGGGAACTTGAAGCCGATGCCGTCCACCATGGCATTCACGGCCAGGGCCTGCGGAGTGGCCTGACGCTCGCCGCCTTCGCGAACCTCGAACGGCGGGCCGTCGGAGGTGTTCTGCCGGCCGATGGACAGGATGCCCACGGGGAAGTCGTAGACCAGGCTGGCGCGCTCGACGCGTAGGACATCCGTGCCGGGAACCTTGGCGCTGTTGAAGGAGTTCTGGACGGTGTTGGGCGAGCCGTTGAAGACCGGCACATCGGCGCCGCCGTGGACCTTGTACATGGTGAGGCGGCCCATGACCTTGGCGTGCTCATTGATGGTGATGCCCATCTTGAGGCGCAGGCGGGTGGACCACTGCACGGAGTTCGTGTAGTCCTGGGCAGGGACCTGCTGGGTGAGCGCCACGAAGGGATAGGGGTAGCCCGGAGGCAGGGGGCCGGGATAGCCGGCGGCCTGGGCGAAGCCCATGAACTGCTGGTAGGGCTTGAAAGTCCAGGTGCTGCTTTCGAAGCGGGTGCGGAGATCGCCGCCCCACTGGATGTTGTCGCCAGCGACCTTGGTTTCGACCTTGACGAGGCGGGCATCGACTTCCTGGGCCGCGGCGGCCTTTTCCTCGACGGCCTTGATCTGCTGCTTGAGTCCCTCGATCTGCTTCTGCAGATCCGCGTTGGACTGGGCGCTCAGGGCCGCGGGCGCCAGCATGGCGACGAGGGCGAGCATGATTCGGGAGTTCATGGGGTGAGTCTCCGGGGTGGGGGGCTGGGGCGGGGGGGAGGGGGTCTGAATGACGGGTGGAGGCTCAGCCGCCGCAGGTTTCGGGCTGCGGGGAATCCGAAGCGTGGTTCACGAGGAAGGTCTGCACATCCTTGACCTGCTCGGGCTTCACGACGGAATCGAGTTTCTCGGTGCCCTTCTTGTGCTTGCCGGTGGCGAAGTAGGCCTTCCACTGGGCCTGGGTCTTGGAGAGGGGGGTGACTTCCTTGGCGCTGCCGCCCGCCGCATGGCAGGACTTGCAGGTCTTCTTGAAGTAGAACTTGCCCTTGGTGTCGCTGCCGCCCTCGGCAGCCAGGGGGGCCGCGAGCACGGCGAGGATGGTGAGGAGCTTCAGGGTGTTCCGCATGGAGCACATCCTTTCTTGGTGGTAGAGGATCTGGGGCGCCTCGGCGGTACTGGTGCGGACGGTCCGAGGGGGGAAAGATCGGGGCCTTGATCGCGGGCCGGATTCCCGGGTGCCGCTGAATAGAGGATGAAAGGGTGAGGAAGGGGGTCAAGTCGTTCGTGACTATCATCACGATTAATTAAATAACCACGAAGTAATTTGATTCCAACCTCCCGTCTTGGCATGGGTTTCCTTCTCAGAGCAAGGCCAGAAAGCCCTGGTATCGTGGTGGATTCCAGGAGCTGGCCCATGGATGCGCCCCGTTCTATTCCAAGCCCCGAGCAGGACGCCACGCTGGCCCCGGTGATCGGCCATGATCTGCAACGCCAGGTGCTCGTCTGCACCTCGAAGAGCTGCGTGGCGAATGGTTCCGAAGCAGTGCTGGAGGCTTTCCGGGCCCAGCTGATCGAAGAGAAACTGCTGTTCTACAAGGGCAACCAGGCCGGGGCCGTGCAGTGCAGTCACTGCGGCTCTGTGGGCTTCTGCGCCATCGGGCCCGCCGTGCTGGTGTACCCGGACGGCATCTGGTACGCCCATGTCACTCCGGCGGATGTGCCGGAGATCATCGCAAGCCACCTCAAGGGAGGTGTGCCCGTCGAGCGGCTGGTGCGGAAGCGGCTGGGCTAGGAGCCTGCCTCGAACTCGGCGCGCTCTGCCGGCGTATCCACATCCAACCATTCGGACCCATCGCGGGGCAGGGCGAGGTGGGGCAGGGCTTCCGCCAGCGCCAGCAGGGATCGCCCACTGCCGGTGGCGAGGGCGGGGCGCAGCCTCTGCGGAAGCCACCCACCAAGTGGCTGCAGGTGCCCGCCGTGTTGGGCCATGACCCAGTTGGCTGCAGTCGGATCTGCGACCTCACAGGTTGCCGCCCAGGCGCTGAGTCGCGCTGGCGTCCAGCGCACCTGATCGCAGGCGACGACCCACCATCGGTCCACGTCTGGGACAGCTGCCATCGCCCAGGTCCTGAGCGCCATGGCGGGCCCTTCCCGGGGATCGTCCAAGCGGGGCAGGTCGGGGTGGTCGGGCAATGCTTCGCCCAGCACGAGGATCGGCGCTCCCGGGAAGACCGCCGCGAAGACCCGCACCAGGTGGCCGCCCCAGGAGCCTCCCGCGGGGTGGTCGAGCGCGTGCTTGGGAAGGCCCATGCGGTTGCCGGCGCCGCCGCTCAGCAGCAGCAGTCCAGCTTTCACCCGCCCACCTGCCACATGCCCTGGCTGAGCTGTGGCTCATCGCCCTGGCGCATGGGATGGCAATCGAGCTTTTCGGTGAGCGCCTGGCGGATGAGGTGGACGAGATCCTCGTGGGAGGCGTGGTTGCGCAGCGGTTCGAGCAGGTCCACGGGCTGGTTGCCGAAAAGGCAGGCCTTGAGTTCTCCACGGCTGGTGAGGCGCACGCGGTTGCAGCGATCGCAGAAATCGGCGCTGAGCGTAGAGATGACGCCCACCTTCCCTTCGCTGCCGGGGATCTTGAAGAGCCGGGCAGGGCCTTCTTCCAGCCCGAGCGCGGGCTCCTCCTCCAGTTCGGTGCCCAGGCCTTCCTGGACAGTGCGGAGGATCTCCGCTGCGGGCATGAACTGCTCCTTGCCCCAGCCATTGCCCTGGTAGGGCATGAATTCGATGAAGCGGACCTGGATGCCGTCCTGCTGGGCGAGCCGGGCCAGGGGCAGGATCTGATCCTCGTTCCACCCGCGCAGGACGACGGCATTCAGCTTGGTCTTCAAGCCCACGGCCCGGGCGGCTTCCAGGCCGGCGAGCACCTTGCCCAGGCCATCGTTCCGGGTGAGGCGCTGGAAGATTCCGCGCTCGGCCGCGTCGAGGCTGACATTGACGCCGGAGAGCCCCGCATCGCGCAGGCTTCGGGCCCGGCGGGCCAGGTGGATGCCGTTGGTGGTGAGGTGGACCCGGCCTTCGACTTCGGGACTGATGCCCGCGACGATGGTTTCCAGATCCCGGCGCAGCAGGGGCTCGCCGCCGGTCAGGCGGACCTTCCGGATGCCGAGGCTGGTGAACAGCTTCACCAGCTGGACGACTTCGTTGCGGCTCATGGCCGGGGCTTCCGCGCGCTCAAGGGTGCCGGTCCGTGGCTTGCAATAGACGCAGGCCAGGTTGCACTGTTCCGTAACGGATACGCGGAGGTAGCTGATGCCGCGGCCCAGGCCATCCTTCAGCCCATCCCTCACGCGCAGCATGCGCGGCAGCAGGCTCTGGGGCGGGATGGGAAAGAGGGAGGACACGGCGGCTCCGGGTCTCTCCAGGATGCAGGGTACTGATCCGCCCGGCCGTGGTTCGTGCCCAAGGTCACAGGCAAAGAGGGTCAGGGTGCGATCGGGTTGAGAGGCAGGACCATGCGGAACTTGGCGCCCTGCCCGGGTTCACTTTCGATCTTCAATTGGCCGCGATGCGCATCCAGGATGCTCTGGCAGATGGAGAGGCCCAGGCCCCAGCCCTGGGCCGCATCACCCGCCTGGGCCTGGCGGAAGGGCAGGAGGAGTTCCCTGATCTTGCCGGCGTCGAGACCCCGGCCGGTGTCCCAGATCTCGAGGTTCCAGGTGCTCTCTTCCAGATTCACGGTGGAGCGGATCCCCACCTCACCGCCCGCTGGCGTGAACTTCAAGGCGTTCTCGAAGAGGTTGAGCATCACCTGGTGCAGGGTCGCGGTATCGGCCTGGATCTGGACGTATTCCGTCTGGGGGGACACCTCCAGATGGAAGGTGAGTCCCTGGGCTTCGGCCTTCAGCCGGAGCACCTCCTCGAATCCCTCCGTCACTTCGGCGGGCAGGATCGGCACCAGCCGGAGGCTTTGGAGGAGGGATTCAGAGCGGCTCTGATCGAGCAGGTTGCGCACCAGGGCCTCAATGCGGTGGGCTTCGCGCGCCATCACATCCAGCATGGCCGTGCCCATGGGGGCCAGGTCCCGGAGCCGGTCGAGGGTCAGCAGGATGGTCGTCAGGGGAGAGCGCAAGTCGTGCGTGACCATGTCCAGCAGCTTGAGGCGGCCTTCCAGATTGCGTTTGATCTGGTCATGGGCCTGCTCCAGGGCCCGGTTCTGGCGAGCCAGGAGCTGCGTGCGCTCACCGATGGTCTCCTCCAGTTCACGGGAGCGCTCGGCAAGGGTGTGGACCCTCAGCCAGAGTACCCAGGCGAGGATGGCGATGAAGCCAAGGGCCAGGAGGCCGCGCACCAGCCAGCGCTCGTACCAGGCGGGCAGGACTTCGATGGATACGCGCTGCCCCTCCACCCATGTTTGGCCATCCGTGGAGGCCCGGAGGTGGAAGCGGTAGCTCCCGGCGCCCACATTCCGGTACTGCAGGGTGAGCCCCTGGTTCACCGGGCGCCAACCCTCGTCCACCCCCTGGAGATAGGCTTCGTAGCGCACGGGTGCGGGAACGAGCGGTGCCCCCATGTCGAAGCTGATGTCCAGGAAGTCCGGGCGTGGGGGAACCTGGGCCGAGTCCGGGAGTGAATGGCTACCACCGGGCCATTGGATGTCGAGCAGGACCGGTGGGGGCAGCGGGGCGTTCCGAAAGCCCCCGATGTCCTGGACGATGCAGACGCCGCCGATCATGCCGATCCAGAGGCGCCCCTTGGAGTCCAGGAGGAACCCGTTGTGGTTGGTCTCTTCGGAAAAGAGGCCCTGCTGTCGCGTGAGATGGTGGAGCCTTCGCCCTTCGAGGAGGGTCACGCCCTTGTTGTGGCCGAAGGCCATGCGTCCCTGACCCACATCCACGATGAAGTTGATGCCTTCGTCCGGCAACCCCTCGGCCACCCCGAAGGAGGCCCAGTGGCCAGCCATCAGCAGGTGGAGGCCCTTCATGGTCCCCACCCAGAGGCGTCCGCGATTATCGACGGTCATCGCCGTAACCGTCCCGGAGGCAAAGGGCGCCTCTGGGAACACCCGCTGCAGCCGGTCCCCCCTGAATTCCCAGATGCCGGAACCGGTGCCCAGCAGCACCTTTCCCTCATGGAGGAGGATGTCGGAAAGGGTGTCGTCCCCGGCCTCCTTGGGCAGCCTGAACTGGCCGAGCAGTCGCCCCTGGAGATCCAGTTCGAACAGCCCCTGATCCGTTCCCATGAGCAGCCGCCCCTCATGGCGGGCCATCGCCAGGACAGCGGCCCGGGCCATGGCGATGGGCCCGGCGGACGTGACCCGTCCCAGTCGCCAGCGGGCCAGGCCGCGGTCGGTCCCCACCCAGACCCCGCCCTGACCATCCGGGAGCAGTCCCCAGGTTTCGTTGGCCGGCAATCCGGTGCGCGCGGTCCAATGGCCGGTAATGCCCTTGCCCTCTTCCACCTGATAGAGCCCGGTGCTGGAGGCGAAGAGGAAACGACCGCTGCCCAGTTCGAGGAGGCCGGAGACGGCGCCGAGATCCTGGCTCGATTGACCCGGCTGACTATCCAGGCTGAGGAGCCCGGGCAGGGCCTGGGCTGCAAGCCCATCGCCGTCGGAACCGACCCAGAGCACGCCCCGCCGATCCCGCAAGGCCACGACGATCCGATCCCGCGGCAGTCCTGCCGTTGCATCCAGAATCCTCGCCGGGCGGTCGGGGTCCTTCACCAGCAGGCCATCGCCGCCGAGTGCCACCAGATAGCCCTGGGTGTGGGGGTCGAAACTCAGGCTGACCATCTTGAGGGGCCTGGACCGCGGGAGCAGGGGCTCCTTGACCCAGTGTCCCCGGTCCATCTTCAGCAGGGCGTCCTCAAGCAGGACCCAGGTCTTGCCGCGGGCATCCACCTTCAGATCCCGGATGCGCCGGGTGGCGTATTCGACAGGCAGTGGGTATTCGCGCAGGCCCTGGGTGTCCGAGCGGGCCAGGCGGCCCAGGTCATCCGCCAGCCACAGGCCCCGGGCCCGGTCGCGGACCAGGAAGCGGAGCGGGCGGGAACCCCAACCATCCGGCAGCTCGACGGGAACGAATCGGCCCCCGTCCCGGCGGAAGAGTCCGAGCCGGTTGGCCACGAGCACCCGGTCCTCGGCGTCGAGGGCCAGGGCGCTGGCGCCGCCCACCCCCAGCCCCTGGCCGGGACCATGGTTCAGGACGCTTTCCCCCCGGATTTCAGACAAACCCTCCTGGCTGGCCACCCAGATCCCGCCATCCGGCGCTTCCATCAGGCCCCGGATGAACAAGGCCTGGAGCCCCTGGGGGGCTGCGAAGGTGTGGAAGCCCGAGGCGCCCAGGCGCGCCAGGCCGCCGGTGTTGGTGCCCACCCAGAGGAAGCCCCGTCGATCCTCGAGCAGCGCCGTCACCTGGCTCTGCGGGAGGCCATCGCGCAAGCCGAACCGGCGGAAAGCTGGCTGCTGTCCCGCGAGGGGCGGCAGGATTCCGCTGAGGCCCAGACAGAACCAGACGAGGAGGCGACGGGGGGTGGACATGGTTTGCTTGTACCTGAGCTTTCATCGGCAGGGCGGGGCCGCAGCGTGATTCCGGCGGGCCTCGAGCCTCTATGCGACCATGTAACCATGCTCGTGGACGCGCACTGTCATCTCACCGGTTCCTACCTGGCCCCGGATCAAGTCGAGGCCACCCTTGCGCGGGCCCGGGTCCACGGAGTGACCGGCTTCATCGCCGTGGGAACCGATCTGGATGATTCGCGGGTGGTGCTGGAACTTGCCCAGCGGATTCCGGGCGTCCAGGCGAGCCTGGGCGTGCATCCCCACGAGGCGAAGAGCTGGTCGACCGAGGTGGCGTCCGCCCTGGAGACGATGCTGACCCAGCCCTCCGTGCGCTTCGTGGGTGAGACGGGTCTGGATTGGCACTACGACCTGAGTCCCAGAGAGGCCCAGGAGGTGGCCTTCCGGGCACAGATCCGCCTGGCGAAGGCCCTTGGGAAGCCCTTGATGATCCACACGCGCTCGGCGCCCGAAGCCACCCTCCTGGTTCTGGAGGAGGAGGGTGCCGACGCGGTGCGCGGCATCATCCACTGCTTCAGCGAGGATCGCGCCTTCGCGAAACGCGCTCTGGATCTCGGGTTCTACCTCAGCTTCTCGGGCATCGCCACCTTCAAGAAGGCCGAAGCCGTGCGCGATGTGGCCGCCTGGGCCCCCGGGGACCGGATCCTGGTGGAGACAGATGCGCCCTTCCTGGCCCCCGTGCCCTACCGCGGCAAACCCAATGAGCCAGGCTTCGTCCGTTTCACGGCCGAAGCCGTGGCGGAACTGCGCGGCATCCCCACCGTGAAGCTTGCGGAAATGACCACCCGGAACCTGGAGGCCCTGTGCGGCTGGACGCCCTCTTCCTGACGGTCGCCGCATTGACTGCGCCAACCCTCGCGGCCCAGGGCCGCCAGCTCCTGCCCTGGGAGCGGATGGCGCCGCTCGACTGGCAGGCCGGGTTCCAACCCGCCCTGGATTCCCCGACGGAGCCCATGGCCCCCTCCTCCGGGCCGGTGGTGGCCTGGATCACCGGGGATGGCACCCTGCAGATCCGGGATGCCCGCGGACTCATCCGGCTGCAAATGGGGTTGCCCGGCCGACCCCTCCGGGCCTGGCGCGACGGTGGCGTCCTGCTTCCCGCCGCCATCGGCGAGTGGCGGTTTCCCGAAGATTCCCCCATGGCCCAGGGACTGGGTGGGCTGCGCTGGTGCGCCGAGGATTTCCGGCCCTTCCTCCGTGGCCTCCTCTGGGTGATCGAGGATGGTGAGGCCTTCCTCACCGTCGCGCATCCGGCCACGGCCCGGGTCATCTACCTGCCACTGCCCCCGGGGCGGGATCTGCGCCTGCGCTTCCTGCCCGACCGGCTCGTGGTGGTGGCCGGCGAAGCGGACAAGGGCTCACCCAGACAGTGGTCCATCCCCTGGATGGGTCTGCTGCCAC
Organism: Holophagales bacterium; assembly: GCA_038320645.1. Lineage (GTDB taxonomy): Bacteria > Acidobacteriota > Holophagae > Holophagales > Holophagaceae > Geothrix. The sequence continues at coordinate 15,584 of JBBQEL010000026.1, forward strand.
GCCTCGCGGCGCTGGGGCCCCATCCCGATCCGGCCAAGGTCGGTACTGCGCTCGCCCCGTTTCCGAAGGAATGAGGACGGATACCTTGGACGGAAAACCCGGTGCCCTGGAATTGGCATGACCCTGGCACGCTTGGCATGGGAACCGATCCCCACGGACACGGCATCCAATCCCGCGGAGGGACCATGAACACGACCTTCACCCACTTCCGACTTGCGGCATTGCTGCTGCCCGCCGTCATGCTCGTCGCGGCACCGCAGCAGCCCCCAGCGGCCTCGGAGGACGAGACCTATCAAGGCGAAGCCCCCGAGCGGTATGCCATGGTCCGCGCGCTGGAAGGGGATGTCCGGATCCACAAGGGTGACCTGGAGGAGGCGCTGACCCGGGGGACGCCCGTCGGTGAGGGCGATGTCGTGGAAAGCCGCGGCCGTGGCGTTCTGCAACTGGGCGACGGTACCCGCGTGGCTTTCGGCGGTGCCACCCGGTTCACCGTGGCGGCCCTCTTCACCGATCGCAAGGGCGAGAAGCAGGTGCTCCTCCGCCTGGACTACGGCCGGCTGCGGGTGCTTCTGGGTGGCCAGTCCGACGCGAAGTTCCGCGTGGACACACCCTCCGGTTCCGCCTCCTGCTTCGACAAGGGCACGTTCACCCTCGAGGCGGAGCGCGATCGCATCGTCCGCCTGAAAGTCCACAGCGGTCGCGTCACCTTCGCGAACGAGCGGGACGAGACCCGGATCACCGCCGGTGATCGGCTCACGGTCTACAGCCCGCAGGACAACCTGGATCGCATCCGGGGCTTCAACACTTACGATGGCGATGACTTCGACCGCTGGAGCGAGCGGGCCGTCGTGGTCCGGCGTGGCGAAAGCTGGGACCGGGTCCCTTCCGAGATCCGCTATTACGCCGATGAACTCGACGAGCACGGGCGCTGGATCCATTCCGATGAATTCGGCGATGTCTGGCAGCCCAGAGGTGTGCGGGAAGATTGGCGGCCCTACTACCAGGGCCGCTGGGCCCCCTATTCCGGTGGCATGACCTGGATTTCCGACGAACCCTGGGCCTATGTCGCCTACCACCACGGCCGCTGGCACTGGGGCCTGGGCGTGGGCTGGTTCTGGATCCCCGGCATCCACTACAGCCCAGCCTGGGTGGCTTGGCAGCACACGCCCGGCTACTACGGGTGGGCGCCCATGGGGTACTACAACACCCCCTGCCACTGGGGCTACGGCGCCTGGGGCGGCGGTTACGCCTGGAATGTCGTGTCCATCACGAACATCAACATGGTGAATGTGCACACGCGGATCTACTCCGACGCCCATGTCCTCCGGACCTTCAATGGCGGCACGGGAGGCACCACCTGGACCGGCGGTGGCCGCGATCTGCGGGCGCCCTGGCAGCGGACGCCACTCATGGTGTCCCGGACCGAATTCCGTGATCCCGGCAAGATGCAGACAGCCTTCCAGCGCGACGTGAACCGGGATCGGCTGGGGGCGTACGATCGCCAATCCCAGGCCACCACCGGCCGCGCCATCATCCGGCGCGACGTCAGGCCCGCAGGCCCCATTGAGAGCCGTCCAGGAGGACCGGCTGCAGGCACGCCCCGAATCCCCTTCGAGGAGCGACGCCCCCAGTCAGCCGAACGAATTGTTCCCCGGGAACGCAACCTTGACATCCGCCCCGCGGATCGGGGCCGGGAAGCCCTCCCCGACCCGAAGCCCGACCGGAGGGTGGACCCCACGCCACGCGAGCGCGCCCCGGAACCCCGCCAGAAAAGCGAGGAGCGCCGCATGGATCCCACGCCGCGCGAGCGGGTCGCGGAGCCGCATCCCCGCGCAGAGGAGCGCAGAGTGGATCCCGCGCCCCGGGAGCGGAGCTTTGAACCCCGCCCCGAGCGCAAGATCGAGGCCGCGCCTGTTCCCCGCGAGCGACCCGCAGAGGCGCGTCCCCGGATGGAGCGGGAGGAGCGGCGGGCCGAGCCACAGCCCCGGCCCGTTGAGCGGGAATCGCGCCCCGCCCCCAGGGCCGAGGCCCCACACAAAGCCGAGGCTCCCAGGGAACGCCAGAGGGACGAGCGGCGCTGATCGGAACTACCAATACTGCAAGCAACAGGGCCCCGACTGGGGCCCTGTTGCCATCTCCCCCGCGCAGCGGCGGAGCCGTGATTACGCCACTTCGATCGGGTAGATGCCCTTCTGGATCAACTCCGAGGCGATGCGTCCCCGCAGCCGGGCGCTGCTGGTGGGGTGGAATTCCGTGAAGGCCTTCACGCCGGCCAGGGCGTGGCGCAGGGCCTCGCCCTCGACCACATCCGCGCAGAGCATGCGGGCGTCGCCGTGGACCTTGTGCCAGCTTTCGTTCACGTAGAGTTCCGTCATATCGCGGGCGATGGCAGCCCAGCGGTGGCCCGATTCCACCATCCGCTCGGCGCGCACCACGGCGCTTTCCATGGCGTAGATCTCCATGAGCATGTTGCTCATGCGGGCCATGACCTCCTGGTTGTCGATGAGCTTCTGGCCGAGCACCTGGACGGCGAGGCCGGCTGCGAGCATGCACTGGCGTTTGCTGAGTTCGACGCCGTGCTTGAGGCGGGCGAGGGGGCCCGTGAAACTCTCGGCCTTGGGCGGATTCGAGATCTCCTTGGCCACCTGCTGGCCGAACTGCATGAGGGGCAGCTCGCCCTTCATGGCGCGCTTCAGCAGCGTGCCGGCGATGAGCAGGCGATTGATCTCGTTGGTGCCCTCGAAGATGCGGTTGATGCGGCAGTCCCGCAAAGCCTTCTCGGGCGGGTACTCGGCGCTGAAGCCATAGCCGCCATAGGCCTGCACGGCCTCATCCGCCACGAAGAAGAGGGCCTCGCTGCCCCATACCTTGGAGATGCTGCACTCGATGGCGAACTCGTCGATGGCGGCCATCTTGTCGGCCCCGGCAGTCGGGCTATCCCAGCTGGTGGCATGGAGGGCTTCATCGATGTAGCCGATGGTCCGGAAGTTCAGGGCCTCGCAGACGAAGATCTTGGTGGCCATGTCCGCGAGCTTCTGCTGGATGAGGCCGAAGGCATTGATGGACTTGCCGAACTGCTGGCGCTCGGTGGTGTAGCGGATCGCGTATTCGAGGATCCGCTTCATGCCGCCCTGGCTGCCCAGACCCAGCTTGAAGCGGCCGATGTTGAGGATGCCGAAGGCGATCTTGTGGCCCTTGCCGATCTCACCCAGCAGCCGGTCCTTGGGAATGCGGCAGTTCTCGAGGATGACCGTGCGGGTGGAACTGCCCTTGATGCCGAGCTTCTTCTCCTCCGCGCCGGTGCTGATGCCGGGATCGGTCTTCTCGACGATGAAGGTGCTGAAGTGCTGGCCATCCACCTTGGCGAAGATGATGAAGACATCGGCGAAGCCGGCGTTGGTGATCCACATCTTGGTGCCGTTCAGCACCCAGTGATCGCCATCGAGCACGGCGGTGGCCTTGGCGCTCAGGGCATCGGAGCCGCTGCCGGCCTCGGTCAGGGCGTAGGCGGCCAGCCATTCGCCGGTGGCCAGCTTGGGCAGGTAAGCCTGCTTCTGCGCTTCGGTGCCGAAGTAGACGATGGGCAGGGTGCCGATACCGGTGTTGGCGCTGTAGGTCACGGCGAAGCTGCCCTGCTTGCTCATCTCCTCAAGCACGAGCATGGCGGTCTTCTTGTCCACATCCATGCCGTCGTAGGCTTCGGGAATCTCGAGGCCGAGCAGCCCCAGTTCGCCCGCCTTTTTCATGAGCTCCACGGTGAGGGGGAGATCCAGCTTGTCGATCGCCTCATCCCGGGGCAGGATTTCGCCCTGGATGAAGTCCTTGGCTGCCCGGGCGAATTCCTTGGCGTCGTCGCCGAATTCCTCAGGGGTGAACTGGGGCATGGCCCCGATGGGGGTCATCAGGAAACTGCCCCCCTTGACCTGCTCGCTGGCGGCGGTGCTCATCTCTCTCCTCCGGATTGGGTAGTGTCACGATGGGGGCCGGCGCAGCTCTTGACTAGCCTCTACCTCTGGTCAACGCTGTCCGGGGGTCCGGCCTGCGGCCTACACCCCCGGGCCCCCGCGCCAGGAGCGGGCGGAGCCCACACCAGGCTTGTGCTCAACGGGCTGACGCTGAACGGGGGGAACCGCCATGGGCTCTCGGGGCTGAGGTCTGGTTCAATGGAAGCTCCCGCGGAGGTTGGATGCCGGAAGGCAGGCAGGTGCAGCAGATGTTTTCGGCGATCGCCGGAAAGTATGACGTCCTGAACCATGTGCTTTCGGGCGGCCTGGACTTCTGGTGGTGGTGGCGCATGGCGCGGGCCAGCGGTGCGGGTCCTGGATCGCGGTTCCTGGACGTGGCCGCCGGCACCGGGGACTCCAGCCTGGCCCTGGCCCGACGCGGGGCGGAAGTGGTGAGCACGGACTTCACCCACGCCATGTTGCGCCTGGGCCCCGCGAAGTTCGCCAGGAAGGGCCTCTCTGGCTTGATCTGGGCCTCGAGTGATGCCGACGCTCAGCGCCTGCCCTTCAGGGCGGCCAGCTTCGACGGCCTGACGATCTGCTACGGCATCCGCAATGTCGAGGACCGGGCCAGGGCCTTTGCCGAATTCCTCCGGGTGCTGAAACCTGGCGGGCAACTCACTATCCTGGAGTTCAGCACCCCAGTGCTGCCGGGGCTGAAGGCTTTCTACGATTGGTACAGCCTCCGGGTGCTGCCGCGCATCGGCGCCTGGATCAGCGGGGACGCTTCGGCCTACACCTACCTGCCGGAAAGCATCCGGGCTTTTCCTGATCAGTCCTCCCTCGCGGGGGAACTCGCGATTGCCGGTTTCCGCGAGGTTCGCTGGACGAACCTCACGGGCGGCATCGTGGCTCTCCACCGGGCCCTGAAGGGGTGATCAGGCGCCCTTGTGCTGTTCTTCGACCATGCGGTCGATGACCAGCACGACTTCCTCGCTGGCCCGTTCGGCAGCTTCGAAATGACTGTAGATGCGGCTCTGGGTCCCAGGGTCTTTGCTCCACTGGGTCCCCAACAGGGCCACGGCTTGCTGCACGTTCCCATGGACGTTGGCGTGGGGCGCTTCGAGCCGGTTGAAGGAGGGCACGTGGGAGAACATCTCCGCGCCCTGCCCCTCGTAGTACCACTTGCCCAGGCGGCAGCCGCGGTGGTCGGTCTGGATCGCGCGCGCTTCCGGTGAATCGGCGCCCTGGTGGATGACCCGATAGCCGTTCTGTTTGTAGAGGAAGTGGTCCACCTTCACCAGGGAGGCGAAGCTGAAATCCTGGACCTTGTTGACCTTGACGAGGGAGATCTTCGCGGAATCGGCGAATTTCAACACCCGGGAAAGGAACTCGACCACGGCGGTCTGGCTGCCCTCTGCGAGTTCCTTCACCTGCTCGGAGTCCTTGATCATCCGGGTGGTGGCCAGGCCAAAGGCTTCGATGGTTGCGGCAATGCTGGCGGCGGCGTCCTTGGTGTTCTCGGAGAGCGTCCGCACTTCCTCGGCCACCACCGCGAAGCCCTTGCCCACCTCACCGGCGTGGGCGGCCTCGATGGCCGCGTTCAGGGCCAGCAGATTGGTCCGGTCCGCCACATCCGTGATCACCTGGACGATCTGATTGATCTCATCGCTCTTCTCGTGGAGTTGGGCGATCTGGGTGTTCGTTTCCGTCACCATCCGGGTCACCCGGTCCAGGTTGGCCACGAGATCCTCAATCGTCGACCGGCTTCCCTCGGCCTCGTGCGCGGTCTCTTTGGAGATCTCCCCGAGGACGCCCAGTTCCTGCGTCATGCTCATCAAATACTGCTGGATGGACTTCAGATTCTCGATGAGGTTCCCGGAGTTGAGGTCGGTGATTCTGGAGATCATCTTCTCCTTCAGGGCCATCTGCTGCACCTGTCCGAGGCTTTCCACCGAGATATTGATGCGGTGCATGCCGTCCTGGAAGGCGCCGTGGAGCCCCTGGTCCATGGCCAGGCGGAAGGTCTGACCGCGACTGGCGTGGTCGAAGGCCGAAAAGACCTCGCGAAAATAGGCCTCCTGCTGATCAAGCAGGTCGTTGAGGGCCCAGGCAAGTTCTCCCGTGGCCGAACCTTTCTTGATGTGGGTGATGCGCGGGTCGAGGTTGCCCCGGGCGGCCTCTTCGAGGCGCGAGGTGAGGTTCCCCAAGGCGACCCGGATGCGGTAGACGCTGTACAGGGATACGGAGAGCAGGGCGAAGATGAGGAGGAACAAGGTCGTGGCGGCGAAGGTCGCGTCCTTGAACCCCACCGCCGTGGCGGCGAAGGCCAGAAACAGCGCAAGGGCGGTCGCGATCAGATAGTGGACTCTAGAGCCCAAAGACAAATTCGTCATAACCCATCCCTCTCTGTTCGAGTGCCTGATTGAGGATCGCCAGGGACGCCTTCATGCCGGCCTGACCGTCCCCGGCCAGGCGTTCCGCCTCGAGCATGCCCTGATAGAGCCCGCTGACGGCCTGGACGGCCTCGGGGCGGGGCTTCCGCCGCACCGAGTAGTAGCCGATGAGGTTCCCGCTGGAATCACAGGAGGGCGTGATGTTGGCGAACACCCAGTAGAAGCTCCCGTCCTTGGCCAGGTTCTTCACATAGGCGCAGATCTCGCGCTTGGCCTGGATGGTGTCCCACAGCAGCTTGAACACCACCCGGGGCATATCCGGGTGGCGCAGGATGCTGTGGGGGGCACCGAGCAGTTCCAGTTCGGAATAGCCGGACATCTCGATGAAGATGCGGTTGCCGTAAGTGATGAGTCCCTTCAGATCGGTCTTGGAGACGATGAAATCGTCTTCGTTCATCACCTTTTCATGCTGGGTAGGCTGGGGCCGGATGCTCATGGGCGGGATCTCCACGCCCCTGGTATCGGCCCGATTGACGGTGATCCCTGAGTTTTGGCGCCCTGCGCGGGCTACCCAGCCGAGAGCGGGTACCGACCCTGATCCACCAGGGCGGCGGCGATGTCCTGCCGGAGCGTGGACAGGGCCACCGGGGCCGGGGCCTGCATGCCCAGCAGATCGGCGACGAGCGTATCCAGCACGCTATCCGAGGCCAGTTCCGCGGCCAGCATGCGGGCTTCGCCCTGCACGCGGTTCCAGGCTTCCTGGGCGTAGACCATGGCCATGTCCATGGCCAGTCCGGCCCAGCGGTGGCCGGCATCGGCCATTTTTCGCGCCCGGATCGCCGCCGATTCCATGGCATAGATTTCCAGCAGCAGGTTGCTGATGCGGGCGGCAGCCTCCTGGTTGTCCAGGATTTTCGGGCCATGGTCGGCCTGGGCGAGGGCGATGACTTTGAGGGCCCGGGCCTTGGCCAGGGCCACGGTGCGAAAGAGGGGCTCTCTGGGGAGATCCAGGGTGGCCGAGGTGGCCGCGGAGAGGGGCAGTCCATCCAGACCGCTGCAGCGCTTGAGGAAGGTGCCCGCGATCAGGAGGCGGTTGATTTCGTTGGTGCCCTCGAAGATGCGGTTGATGCGGCAGTCCCGGTAGATCTTCTCCGCCGGGTACTCGGCGCTGAACCCCGCTCCGCCGAAGGTCTGCACGGCATCGTCGGCGGTGGCGAACAGCGCCTCGCTGCCCCACACCTTGGAAATGGAGGCCTCCACGGCATATTCGTCGATGGCCTTCATCTTGTCGGCCCCGCCGGTTTCGCTGTCCCAGCTGGTGCGGGCCAGGGCCTCGTCCAGGTAGCCGATGGTGCGGAAGCTCATGCTTTCGCCCACGAAGATCCGCACGGCCATGTTCGCCAGCTTCTGCCGGACGAGTCCGAAGGCGTTGATCGGCTTGCCGAACTGGGTGCGCTCGGCGGTGTATTTCAGGGTGTACTCCAGCACGCGCTTGCCGGAGCCCACGGAACTGGCCCCCAGCTTGAACCGGCCGACATTGAGGATGCCCAGGGCGATGCGGGCGCCCTTGCCCTTCCCGCCCAGCAGGCGGTCTTCGGGGATGCGGCAGTTCTCGAGGATCACGGTGCGGGTGGAACTGCCCTTGATGCCCATCTTCTTTTCCTCGGCCCCGGTGCTGAACCCGGGATCCGTGCGCTCCACGATGAAGGCGCTGAGGTGCGTGCCGTTGATCTTGGCGAAGACTACGAAAAGATCGGCGAAGCCGGCATTGGTGATCCAGGCCTTGGTGCCGTTCAGCACCCAGTGGCCCTCATCCAGCACCGCAGTGGCCTTGGCACCCAGGGCGTCGGAACCGCTGCCGGCTTCGGTCAGCGCATAGGCCGCCACCCACTCACCTGACGCAAGCCTGGGGAGGTACTTGGCCTTCTGCTCGTGGTTGCCGAAGTAGACGATGGGCAGGGTGCCGATGCTGGTGTGAGCGGTGTAGGTGGTGGAGAAGCTGGCCTGTTTCGCCATTTCCTCCAGCACCAGCAGGGCCGTCTTCTTGTCCAGGTCCAGACCGCCGTAGGCCTCGGGGATTTCGATGCCCAGAATGCCGAGTTCGCCGGCCTTGGCCATCAACTCCCGGCTCAGGGCCAGGTCCAGGTGATCGATCTCCTCATCCCGTGGCATGATCTCGCCGTTCATGAAATCCCGGGCGGCTTCCTGGATGGCGCGCGCGTCCTCGCTGCTCTCCTCGGCCGTGAACTGGGGCAGGGAGCCTGCGGGGTGGAACATGTAACTGCCGCCCCGCACCAGCTGGGTCTCGTCCTGAGCCATGATTTCCTCCAACTCAAACATGATCTACCCGGAGTCAGGAGGCCTCCAGCCCTATTGCGGAGAACTGGGTCACAAGAGCGGGCCGACGCTGGCTCAGACGCGGAACATGGCCACTTCGCTGCGGATGCTTTCCGCGATGCGGGACAGCTCCAAGGCGGTCCCGGCCACTTCGGACACCGTGGCCGACAACTGATGGCTTGCAGAGGCATTCCGCGCCACGTCCTCCGAAACCCGGCTCACCAGGGAGCCGACCTCCTGGCTGATGCGGGCCTGCTCGCCTGCGGCAATGCCGATCCGGGTGGCCGTCTCGACGGTCTCGTCCATGTGCGTATGGATCTGCTGGAGGGCTTTGGTGGTGGCCTGGACCGTCACCGTGCCCTTGCCCAGGGCGCCATCGGTGGCCGCGATGAGTTCGTTGATCTCATGGGTGGCCTGGCCGGACCGCTCGGCCAGCTTCCTGACTTCCTCGGCCACCACGGCGAAGCCCTTGCCCATCTGGCCCGCCTTCGCCGCCTCGATGGCGGCATTCAGGGACAGCAGGTTGGTCTGCCGGGCGATGTCTTGGATGACGGAGACCGCCTGGATCATCTGGGCGGTGGCCTGGCTGATGGCTTCCATGGCCTTGGCCGTGTCCTGCCCGGTGGCGATGCCATGCTGAATCGCCTGTTCCGAGGCGGCCGAGTGCCGGCGGGAGGCTTCCGCCAGGGTCATCACGTCCGCCAGGGAGGCCGAAAGGGTCTTCATGGCGGCGGCCATGGTCTGGGAGCTGGTCTGGGTTGATCGGGCACTGTCATCCAGCTGGGTGGCGGTGCCGGAGAGGGAGTCGGCCGTGGCGGACAGCTGGGTGGAACCGCTGGCGACCCCCTGGGAGTGGAGCCCCAGGCGCTGGAAGAACTGCTGGTAGAACTCCGTCAGCTGGTTGGCCTTGTGGGCGATGTCGCCGATCTCGTCCTGGCCTTCGATGGGCAGTCGGCGGGTGAGGTCGCCCTTGCCGCTGGCCAAGTGGCCCATGGCGCGCCCCAGGTCGCCCAGGCGCCGCTGGAGGTTTCGGATGGTCAAGAAGAGCAGGGCCGTGCCCAGGACACCGGCCAGGAGCCCCACCCCCAGCGCCAGCCGCATGGTGTTGGTCTGGGTGCGGGTGGAAGCCGCCTTGATGGCAGCCATGCCCTCCTCCTGCTGCTTCATGAGGCCCAGCAGCCGGTCCTTGATGGACCTCCAGGCCGGGGTCGCCTGCTTATTCAGGAGGGTGATCGCCGCCGCCTGCTCGAGGGTCTTGTCCTTGATGGGTTCCTGGAGGCGGACCAGGGTCTCCCACTGGCCCTCGACCTCCCGCAGGGACTTCTGCCGGTCCGGGGTGCCCGCCGTCAGGGCGATGCCTCGCTGCAGGGTCGCGGCGAACTCCTTTAGGGCCGCGTCGTAGTTCTGGAAGGCCTTGGGGTTGGATGGGTCCAGCACGGCGTTGCGGATGGCCTGGCCGGTCTGGAGGCCGCTGGCATAGAGCTGGGTATACATCAGCAGCTCGGGGGCGGACGCCTCGGCATAGGCATTGAACGTGGCCTGGCCGGAACGGAGGCCGAAGATGGCCACCACCAGCGAGCCCAGGAAGAGCGTCCCGGCGATCCCCGTCGCCAGGAAGAGCCGGGTTCCGATGGTGCGCGCCGATTTGAGCACGGGGCCTCCTGGACGGACACCCGCCGCCTTTCGACCCGTCGGCAGCCGGCGGCTCCGACTTGAACAAGGCACCTCAGATCAGCCGTCTTTGCCCCTTGGGGTGGTTCAGCACCACCTCCTTCACCCGTTCGATCCAGCCTGGCCGGGCGCCGGGTTCCAGGCGCTCGTGGGGCAGGGATCTCTCGGCCAGCAGCCGGTCCACGAGTTGGTCCACCGCCTCGGCGAAGCAGGTATCCGTATCCCGGACGCCATCCGCGGCCAGCTGGCCGCTGAAGGGTACTTTGAAGAGTAGATCGTAGCTCTTCATCCAGTGGTGCATGAAGCGCTCGATGGGCAGCTGGCGGCCGCAGGCCAGCATCATGTAGGCGTAGTTGTCGAGCACGCTGCGATCACAGACCAGCACGTCGTGCTGGCTGCCGGAGCGGATCTCCTCGGCCATCTGGGTCAGGAAGATCCAGGTCTGGGCCTCCAGGGAGGTCTTCTGGTTGATGGGCAGCGGGGAGAGTCGGGCGACTTCCTTCACGATGTCCACATGGATGCCCTCCCGCTTGAGGGCCGCGGCAAGTTCGTAGCAGAGGGTGGTCTTGCCCACACCGTGGGTGCCGATGAATGCGACTTTCATAGGTTCAGTATCCCGGGGACTGCGGTCCCCAGGTGTGCCATCCATCACCTTGATGTGGCGGGCGGCATCAGTTCTGCTCCCGCTGTTCCCGGCGGGCCTGGAGCTCCCGGCGCAGCTCCTGGGCGCAGTCCGGGCACACGCCATGGGTGAAGGTGGCGTCACTGTGTTCCGAGATGTAGGACTCCAGATGATTCCAGTAGCCCTGGTCGTCCCGGATCTTCTTGCACTGGCCACAGATGGGCAGCATGCCCTCGAGGCTTTTCACTGCCGCCAGGGCCAGGGTCAGTTCCTGGATGAGGCGGTCGCGCTCGGCCTGGGCTGCCAGCTGGCGGCCCCAGGCGCTGCGGGCCAGCCAGGCGATGACCAGGGACAGGGTCAGGAGACCGGCCACCGCGGCTCCTGAGAGGAGTGCCTCCTGGTGCCAGGCCTGCAGGTATTCGTTCTGGGCCACGCCGACGAGGACGAAGAACGCCGGATTCGCCAGCCGCCGGAAGCAGTAGGTGCGAACCTGCCCATCGAGCCGGGAGGCCGTGGTGAAGTGGCTCTCCCTGCGCCCGGACTGCACGGCCACGAGGTAGTCTCCGCTGATGCGGGTGTCGCCGATGGCATCGTCCTGGCCGGCGAATCCCGGATAGCGGGCCAGCAGTTCGAGATCACCGCCCCGCAGGGAAATGGAGCCCCGTTGACCGACATCCACCTGGGCCAGTTCCCCGGTGAGCTGGTCCAGACGGACAGTGGCGTAGACGACGCCACGGAACATCTCCGTGGGGTATTCCATCCGGCGTGCCAGGGTAATCACCCAAGCGCCGCCAGCCCCATCCCGGGAGGGGTGGGAAATGAACAGGCCGGTCTGGGGCGCCTGGCGGAGCTGCTGGAAGAAGGGGCGTTCCGAGAGGTCCAACGGGGCCTGTCGGTGCGATTTGCCAAGGGCTTCCACGCGGCCTTCAGCGTCAGTGGTCCGCAGTGAGTCCAGCAGGCTGACCCGGGCGACCTGGGCCTGGATGTGGTGCTCGATGCCGCGATTACCCGTGGCGACATCCAGCCGTTCCGCCTCATCCCGGATGGATTGGAGCACCAGGTCGATCTGGCGGATGTTGGCCATGAGCGTCTGTTCAAGGACCAGGGCCAGATTGCGGGTGGTCACCACGGCCCGCTCCTCGTGCTGGTGGCGGCTGTTGGCCAGGGTCCAGGCTGCCAGCGCGATCACGATCAGGTCGAACAGGACGATGATCCAGACCAGGGAACGGGTCTGGGGCCAAGCGGCCCGCTGCGGCGGGGGAGGGGTGTGGGTCATCCAGACTCCGGTGGAAGGGGCGGATTCTGGTGTTCTATCGTCCACGGCCGGGCCCGGGGCAAGTTCCCGACCAGTTCCTAAAAGAGCGCCTTGCCATCCATGGCCTCGGGTTGGGCCAGGCCGAAGAGCTTCAGCAGGGTCGGCGCCACATCGCTCAGAGCCCCACCGGCCCGAAGCTGGTGCGCTTCGAAGCCTGCGGCCACCAGCACCGCGGGCACCGGGTTCAGGGTGTGGGACGTGTGGGGATTGCCGGCCTCGTCCCTCATGCACTCGCAGTTGCCGTGATCGGCGGTGATGAACAGGGCGCCGCCCTTGGCCAGGGTAGCGTCCGCGATGCGCCCCACGGCCGCATCCACAGCCTCGCAGGCGATGACGGCGGCCCCCAGGTCGCCCGTGTGGCCGATCATGTCGGGATTGGCGAGGTTGCAGACCAGCAGGCGGTAGGTCCCAGACCGGATGGCGGTTTCCAAGCCCTGGCTGACTTCGGTCAGGCTCATCTCGGGCTGCAAATCGTAGGTGGCCACCTTGGGGGAGGGCACCAGCCGCCGCTCCTCGCCTGCGAAGGGGGCCTCTTCTCCACCGTTAAAGAAATAGGTGACGTGGGCGTATTTCTCCGTTTCGGCGGTGCGGAACTGCTTCCAGCCCTGCTCGCTGATGACCTGGCCCAGGATGTGGTCCAGGCTTTGGGGCGGGTAGGCCACGGTGAGGTAGGGGGCCAACTCCACGTCGTAGGCCGTGAAGGTGAGCAGCTTCACGGCCGGGCGGTGCTTCTGCGGGAAACCGCTGAAGCCGGGATGCACCAGGGCATGGCACATCTGGCGGGCCCGGTCCGCCCGGAAATTGAAGAACAGCACGCCATCGCCATCGGCCATGGGGTGGAAGGCGCTGAGCCTGGTTGGGGCCACGAATTCGTCGGTCTCACCACGGGCGTAGGCCGCGGCGATGGCCGCCATGGCGTCGGTCGCCTGCTGTGGCGCCTCGCCGTCCACATAGAGTTTCCAGGCCTGCTCGGTGCGCTCCCAGCGCTTGTCCCGGTCCATGGCCGTATAGCGGCCGCAAACGGAGCCGATGGCCACCAGCGGACAGGTGCGCAACTGGAAGGTGAGCCACTGGAGGAAGCCATCCGCGCTCTTCTGACCCGTATCGCGGCCGTCAGTGATGGCGTGGATGGTGGTGGCGACGCCTTCCGCCTGGGCCCACTGGGCCAGGGCGACGAGGTGGTTCTGGTGGCTGTGCACGCCGCCATCGCTCACCAGGCCCAGCAGGTGGAGCCGCTTGCCCGAGGCCTTGAGCTCTGCCAGCAGGGCGGCGAGGGGGGCATTCTCCCGGAAAGTGCCCCGCCGGATGGCCGCGTCGATGCGGGTGAGTTCCTGCCACACCACCCGACCGGCGCCCAGGTTGGTATGACCAACCTCCGAGTTGCCGAACTGGCCTTCAGGCAGGCCCACGGCCTCCCCGCTGGTGAGCAGCTGGGTCGTCGCGTAGGTCTTCCGCAAGGCGTTGAACCGCGGCATGGCGGCCACGAAAGTGGCATCGAAGGCGTTCCGGGGGCCGTCGCCGAAGCCGTCGAGGATGAGGAGGGTGATGGGGCCTGGGATCATGGATGGTCCTGGTTATTTCTTCGGGCGGAAGCCGATGGGTTTTTTCGTGGGGGCAGGCGGCTCCATCAGATCCTGGATGGCCTCGAAGACCACTCGGAACTGGCCATCATATTTGCGTTCCAGCGATTCCATCTTGCGCGCGAGATTCGCATGGGTCGCCAGCATGACTCTGAGCTGTGTGAATGCCCTCATAATCGAAATGTTGACCTGAATGGCCCTTTCGCTGTTGAGAACGCTGGAGAGCATGGCCACTCCCAGTTCCGTGAAGGCGTATGGCGCGGTGCGACGACCACCCCAGGCGCTTGAGATCACAGATTGTGATTTCAAGTCAGCCCACTCTTTCTCGGAGAGTTGGAACATGAAATCGTCAGGAAATCGGAGGATGTTCCGTTTCACGGCCTGAATGAGAACCCGGGTCTCAACACAATATAGAGCCGCCAGATCTGTATCCAACAGGACCCGCTCGCCTCGAAAGAGATGGATGGCGTGGAGGATCCGCTCCGCGGGCAAAGCCATTAGGGCACCTGCTCACCATGTGGATTGGAAAGCAGATAGAGCACGGCCATGCGGACCGGGACGCCGTTGGTCACCTGGTCGAGGATCAGGCTGCGGGGGCCGTCGGCCACATCGCTGGTGATCTCCAGGCCCCGGTTGATGGGGCCAGGGTGGAGCACCACCACATCCTTCTTCGCGCACTTCATGCGGGCAGGGTTGAGCTGGAAAAACCGGCTGTACTCGCCCTGGCCCGGGATGTAGGCGCCGGTGCCGCGCTCGAACTGGGCGCGCAGCATCATGATGGCGTCCTGGCCGGGGATGACCGCGTCGAAGTCGTGGCAGATGTCGATGGTGGGCCAGGTGGCCTTCATTTCCTGGGGCACGAGGGTTGGGGGGCCGACCAGGGTCACCTTGGCGCCCATCCTCGTGAGCAGCCAGAGGTTGGACCGGACGACGCGGCTGTTGCGGATATCCCCCACGATGGCGACCCGCAATCCCTCGAGGCGGCCGAATTTCTTGCGCAGGGTATAGGCATCCAGGAGGGCCTGGGTGGGGTGCTCGTGGGACCCGTCCCCGGCATTGATGATGCTGGCCTTCATGTGCCGGGCCAGCAGGGCGTGGGCCCCGGGGGCGCTGTGGCGCATGACGATGAGATCCGGATGCATGGCCTCCAGGTTCATGGCCGTATCGATGAGGGTCTCGCCCTTGTTGAGGCTGCTGGTATCGGCGTCGAAGTTGATGATTTCGGCCGACAGGCGCTTCTCGGCGATCTCGAAGCTGTTGCGGGTGCGGGTGCTGTTCTCGAAGAAGAGGTTGACCACCAGCTTCTTGCGCAGGGCGGGAACGATCTTGATGCTGGGGCGCTCGCAGACTTCCTCGAAGGCCTGGGCCTGATCCAGGAGGGCCGTGATATCCCGGGGGCTGAGGGGCTCAATGCCCAGCAGGTGTTTATGGGGAAAGACGTAGCGTTCGGAAGCCATCAGCAGGCCTCCACCGTGACGCCATCCTCGCCGTCGATTTCCTTCACACGCACTGCCACCCGATGGCCGGGCGGCACGTCGACGCACAAACCTGCCAGATCGGGCTGGATGGGCAGCTCCCGGCCGCTGCGATCGGCCATCACCAGGAGCATCACGCGGTGGGGCCGGCCATGATCCAGCAAGGCGTCCAGGGCGGCCCGCACGGTGCGGCCGGTATAGAGCACATCGTCCACCAGGACCACGGTCCGGTCCTTCAAGGTGAAGGGGATTTCCGTGGGACGGACGATGGGACTGCCCACCATCTCGGTGAGATCGTCCCGGTAAAGCGTGATGTCCAGGGCTCCCACGGGCACCTGGGCGCCGGTGGCCCCCCGGAGGAGGATGGCCAAGCGCTCGGCAAGCGGCAGGCCCCGGGACCGGATGCCCAGGAGGACGACCTCCTCCTCTGGCCGGACCCGGGCCACCAGGTCGGCGGCCAGACGCCGGAGGGTGGCCTCCATCTGGCCGGGGTCCATGCAGCCTGACCCAGCCCCCCCACGGGCCGCGACGGTGCCAGCCGGGATGCTCGGCAAGGAAGGGCCCGCAGGGCAACGTGGTTCGTTGCTCAAGGGCTCTGACGCCGCTGAGTGCCCGGCTGGCGCCGTCCCTTCGGGCTGGGGCGGCGGGCAACTCCCCGCTGTGTCAGGCTCGGCTCGCGGAGAACCACTAGGCTCATCTCGCCTTCCTGGCAGGCTGCCGGCCGCCGCTCCCAGCGCGGCGCGCGCGGGGTCTGGGTCAGGCTGCGAGGGGCAGGGGCCTGGGGCAGCGGGCATGAAACCTCCGGAGCACGCCCCCGGAGGGGGTCGCACAGGTCTCAGTCTAGCCGAGGGACGGGGCCGTTTTTGCAGGATTCAAGTCTGCCCCCCCCCTCTCCGATGCCCCATTTGAGGACGCATATGAGTCAGGAACGGCGACAATACCGACGGATCCCCCTGGAGGCCAGCCTGAGCTTCCAGGAACTCAGCTTCCACAAAGGCGAGGCCCCATCTGCCAGCAGCTACCGGGATGTCTCCGCGGGGGGGCTTCTGGTCGAATCCACCCGGGCCTACCCCTTGGGCACCTTGCTCAAACTGGAACTCCGGGTTCCAGGCTGGGGCCGCTATCAGAACCACTTCGGTCCGGTGCAGGACGCCGATGTCCGCCCCCTGGTGGCCCTGGGCATGGTCGTCCGCGTCGAGCAACTGGATACCGGGGGCTACGAGCTGGGCGTCAAGTTCCAGAATGTCTATCCCGATGACCTCGAAGCCCTCGTGAAGTTCCTGGAGGCCGTCGCGCCTTCTCCCTCTCTCTGACCCCGAAGCACCACCCCTTTCAGGAGGCCCCCGTGAAGATCCTCATCGTGGACGATTCCTCGACGATGCGGCGCATCATCATCAACACCCTGTCCCGCATCGGGTATACCGATGTGGTTGAGGGCGAGAACGGCAAGAGCGGGCTTGAGAAGCTCGGCCAGGGCGGGGTGGAAATGATCATCACCGACTGGAACATGCCGGAGATGGATGGTCTTGAGTTCGTGAAGACCGTGCGCGGCCAGAATCCAGCCATCCCGATCCTCATGGTGACGACCAACGCCGCCAAAGAGGACATCGTGGAGGCCCTTCAGGCCGGCGTGAACAATTACGTGGTGAAGCCGTTCACCCCGGACACGCTCAAGGAAAAGATCGAGTCCCTCCTCGGGTAGGGAGCCTGCCATGGACCAGTCTGAAATCGACGCCCTCCTCGCCGGAGGCGGCAAGTCACCCAAGAAGACCAAGGCGCCTGCCAAGGCACCTGCGGCTGACCCCGTACCGGCCCGCCCCTCCTCGCCCGCCCCCGAACCCCACCAGGACGGCAGCGGCCATGTGATCAGCGAACTGGACACCGTCACTGCCGTCACTGAGCGCGAATCCAACAAGGTCATGGACCAGCTGGATCAGATCAGCCGGCTGGTGTCACGCCAGCAGCAGCTCGTCACCGACATGATGCGCCACGAGAGTGCCCAGACCCCAAGCACGCAGAGTGCCATCCATGAGGTCATGAGCGCCAGCAAGGAGATCCAGGACAAGGTCTTCGAGGCCATGGACCTGATGCAGTTCCAGGACATCACCCGCCAGAAACTGGAGCGAATCGTCCACCACCTGCGCCAGATCCACGACTACATCGTGGACCTGCTGGGCACAGGGCTGAAGAGCGACGTGGAACGGCCCTCCATCAGCCACACCATCGCCCAGACCGGCACCACGCCTGACGAAAACAAGGCCCACGCGGATGCTGTGATCGAGGCCTTCAAGCAGAAGAAGGGGTGAACCATGGCCGTCGAGTCCACCCAGGCCCTCCTTGCCACAGAGCTGGTGCCTTCAGGCCAGCTGGTGACCTTCACGCTGGATAGCGTGGAGTTCGGCCTGGACATCGACCGGGTGCAGGAGATCACCCACCGGACCGACATCACACCGGTGCCAGGCAGTCCGAGCTTCATCCTGGGCGTCATCAACCTGCGCGGCCTGATCATTCCCGTCATTGACAGCCGGATCCGCTTCCACCTCGCACCGCAGGAACCCACCTCCAAGACCCGCATCATCGTGCTGCGCCTCGCCAGCGGCCCGACCGGCCTCCAGGTGGACTCCGTGGCCGAGGTGGTGCGACTGGAGGACCACAACCTCCGGGAGACGCCACCGCTGGTGGCGGGCATCCGCGCCGAGTATTTGGCCGGCATGGTCACGGTGGGGACCCGCCTGATCACGCTCATCCACCTTGAGAAACTTCTGGAAAGCTCCGAGCTGACCCGGCGGGCCGAGTTCGATGACCTCGGCATGGCCGGGACCATCGGTTCCACTGATGGGGACGCAGGTGAGGAGGAAGAGGCAGACGGGCGACCCTTCGTGACCTTCCGTCTTGGCTCCGAATCTTTCGGGATCGCGCTGCACGAAGTCGAGGAGATCGTCGAGCTGCCGCCCGTGACCAAGGTGCCCGACGCCCCGGATTATGTCCTGGGAGTCATCTGTCTGCGGGATCAGGTCATGCCCCTCGTGGACCTTTCGGAGATCCTCTCCATCCAGCAGGGCAACAGCGAACGCAAACGCGATATGGTGGTCCTCCTCTCCTTCGGTTCGGCGAGAATCGGCGTGGTGGTGGATGAGATCCAGGAGATCCTGCGCGTCCAGGACGGGCAGACGCTTCCGCCGCCCCAGACCCTGTCCGAGGCCGAGCGCGAGCACCTGGAGGGCATCCTCCTGCTGCCTAACCGCATGGTGAGCCTCATCAATGTGCTCAAGATCATCACCGGCGACGACCAGGAGAAGATCGCCGCCATGGGCCAGGGCCTCGGCCTGGCGGATACCCGTGGCCAGGAGACGGTGCCCAACCTCGAACTGGTGGTCTTCCGTCTGGGTCCCGAGAGCTACGGCCTGCGCCTCCACGAGGTGCGGGAGATCATCATGGTCGGCCAGATCACCCCGGTGCCCCGGGCACCCCACTTCGTGGACGGGGTGCTGAATCTGCGCGGCGAGGTGATGCCCGTGGTGGATCTCCGTACCCGGTTCGGTCTGGAACGCGTGGAGGCCACCACCATCTCCCGCATTCTCATCACGAGCATCGGCGGGGTCTTCACAGGCCTGGTGGTGGATGCGGTGGATGAAGTCCGCCCCGTGGAACTGAACCGGTTCGGACCGCCACCTGCGGTGACCGCCGTGGGGGCCAATCGCTACATCGAGAAGGTGGCCCGGCTCGACAACGGCATGATCTTCCTTCTCGAGTTGAAGCAGCTGCTGACCGACACGGAGACCGGACAGCTCCAGGGCCTCCAGGGGCGCCGGGGCGCGACCAACAGGACGGGTGAACCATGACTGATTTCGCCCTCGACGATCCCAGCTTCTACGAGGACTTCCTCGTCGAGGCGCAGGAGCATTTCGAGCAGATCGAGTCCAACTTCCTCGCCCTCGAGGAGGCCCCGGGCGATCTGGATCTGCTGAACGCCATCTTCCGCAGCGTGCATACCATCAAGGGGGCCGCCGGCTTCCTGGGGTTGCAGAAGGTCCTGTCCCTCGCCCATATCGGCGAGAACGTGCTGGACGACCTCCGCAAGTCCCGCATGGAACTCGGCGACCGGGTCATGGAACTGCTCTTCGAAACCGTGGACATGCTCAAAGTGCTCGTGGACGATGTCCGGGTCCAGGTGCGCAAGCAGGGCGACGCCGAGGATCCCGATCCCAGCGAGCTGATCCGCAACCTCGAGGCCCTCAAGAAGGACGGAGCCGCGCCAGCGGCCGCCCTGGCCGCGCTTGCCACGGGTGAGCTGCATCTTCCCGCGGCCCTGGCTGGCGTAAGCGAGGCCGGCCGGAGGGCCGCCGCAGAGGCACTGTCCGAAGGCAAGACCGTCCTCGGCATCCATGCCGAACTGGCCAGCGCCATCTTCGGTACTGCCTTCAACCCCTTCTCCCTCTTCCAGGTGGTGGAACTGGTCGGGCGCCTGCTGCACCGGCAGCTGATTCCCCGCGAACCCCTGGTGGATCTGGATACTTTCGAGCCCCGGAGCTTCCATCTCGATCTGGTGCTGATCATCGAGGCGACCGAGCCCATCGAAGAGGTCCGCAAGGTCTTCGGCGCCGTGTCGAACGCCACCATCTCGTTCCACCCACTGGCCCTGGGCGCTGTGCCCGGGGTTCAAGCGGCCGCAGGAGAGGGCACCCCCGCCGCCGAAGATCGCCGGAAGTCCGGCCGTCGCAATTCGGATGATAAGGGCGTTTCCGACACGATCCGGGTGAGCCAGGCCAAGCTCGAACAGTTCATGAACATCGTGGCCGAACTGATCATCAGCAAGACCATGATCAGCCACCTCGTCGAGCGGCTGGTGCCCCAGGTCACCGGACATCCGGCGGCGGCAGTGGCCAAGGAACTGGCCCACGCGTCTGTCTACCTCGATCACGTGAGCAAGGAGATCCAGGCTTCCGTGCTGGGCATCCGTATGGTGCCGGTGAAGACCATCTTCTCGAAATTCCCGCGGATGCTCCGCGACATGGCCAAGGCCAGTGGCAAGAAAATCGATCTCCACCTGACCGGCGAGGATACGGAAATCGACAAGAGCATCATCGAAGAGCTGGGCGATCCGATGATCCATCTCATCCGCAACAGCGCCGATCACGGCATCGAAATGCCCGAGGCCCGCGTGAAGTCGGGCAAGTCCGAGGTTGGCAATGTCACCCTGCGGGCCCGGCACGAGGGCGACAGCGTGATCGTGGAGATCGAGGACGATGGCAAGGGTATCGATCCAACCATCATCCGCGCCAAGGCCGTGGAGAAGGGGTTGATGACCCAGGAGCGGGCCGATGCCATGCCGGACGATGAAGTCATCGAACTGATCTTCGCCCCCGGATTCAGCACCGCCGCGAAGGTGACGGACATTTCGGGCCGGGGCGTGGGCATGGATGTGGTGCGGTCCAATGTGCGCAAGCTCAATGGCCGGGTGGGCGTCCGGTCCACGGTCGGCAAGGGCTCCATCTTCACCATCAAGCTGCCCCTGACCCTGGCCATCATCGACGCCCTGCTGGTGAAGAGCGGCAACCAGGTCTTCGCCATCCCCGGCACGGCCGTCGAGGAGACCCTGATCGTGGCGTTGGACAGCGTGTCCCACCTCACCAGCCGGCAGGCGATCAACCTGCGTGGCGAAGTCCTTGGCGTGTGCCGGCTCAAGCATCTGCTCAAATCGGATGCTCCCGTGAACGCCGAGGCCGAGGCCGATGGGCTATCCGTGGTGGTGGTGTCAGCCGCTGGCCGGCGCATGGGCATCATCGTCGACACCTTCGTCCGTCGCCAGGAAGTGGTCATCAAGCCCCTGGCGCCCTACCTGGCCAGCCTGCCCGGCATCAGCGGCGCCTCGATCATGGGCGATGGCGGCGTGGTGCTGATCCTGGATCCGGCCGAACTCCTGCACCTTGCCGTCCAGGAGGCCGTGTGAATCCAGGTGCCGCACCTTCGCCCCAGGCCCGTGCCGAGGGCAAGGGGAGCGTCCACCACCGGTTCATGACGTTCTATCTGAACGAGCGGGCCTACGGCCTGCCGCTCCACCATGTGGCGGAGATCACGCCCCTCCGGGAGCTGAACAAGCTGCCCCATATGCCCAAGGCCGTGGAAGGCATCCTGGATCTCCGGGGCCGCGTGGTGCCTGTCGTGAACCTGCGGGTGCGGATGTCCCTGCCGCCGTTGGAGGCAGCACGGGTCGGCACCATCCTGGTGCTGGACTTGGCGGGGATGGCCACGGGCCTGCTGGTGGATTCCGTGGACGCG
This sequence comes from Holophagales bacterium, assembly GCA_038320645.1. Lineage (GTDB taxonomy): Bacteria > Acidobacteriota > Holophagae > Holophagales > Holophagaceae > Geothrix. Next base: position 37,203 of record JBBQEL010000026.1, read on the forward strand.
GTAGTGAGCGTGCCCGAGGAGGATCTCGTCAGTGCCAGCCCACTGCTGGCCGGGCTGGAGGGCGCCTGGGTCGAGTGTTTCATCGTCCAGGGCGAGCGGGTGGTCACGATCCTTGATGCGGCCTTGATCGCCAACATGGGGGTGACGAGGACCCAGGGCAAGGAGCTTCTCGCGACCCGCAGTCTCGAGGAGCGCCTCGACGACAACCTCCGCCGGTTGATTGACATGGCCCCATCAAAGGAGCAGGGCGAGCACCGGGTCATGCCCCAGATCGAATCCTCCATCTCCTACACCGAGCAGGAGATGAGCAAGGTGCTGGAGCGGGTCGAAGGGATGCTGGCGGGTACCGACCGGGTCTTCAAGGGCATCGGCTACCTGAAACAGGAGGCCGGGCTCGGCAAGCTCAAGGGCCACGAACGGGACATCGCGGATCTGGAGCGCACGAATCAGGAAATGCAGGACACGGTCTTCTCGCTTATCCAGCAGATGCAGTTCCAGGATATCGCCCGTCAGAAGCTGGAACGGGTCATGTCGCATCTCAAGGGGATGCAGGTCGCGATCACGGGGAAGTTCAGGGCACAGAAGGGGCTGTAGGCTGTGGGCTGGCTATAGGCTGTGGGCTGTGGGGGAATTCGGTGGCGGCCTGGGGGCCGCACCCCTTCTTTCCTTTGGGCCGTGGGTGTTTGAGCGGCCCTCCGTGTCCACACGGCCCTTCTTTCCCAAAAGCCTACAGCCTAGAGCCCACAGCCTACTCTGGAGCGCCCGCCCTTCCCCGGGCACAATGAAGGTTTAGGCAATGGAGCCCCCGTGACCAGCCAGCCCTTCACCGAAGTCCGCTTCCTCGCCGGCCAAGTCGGTGAGACCGTCCGGCTGCGGGGCTGGGTCCGCAATGCCCGTACCAGCAAGACGCGCTTCATCGAACTGCGGGATGGCTCGGGGTTCGTGCAGTGCGTCGTGGGTGCTGCCGAGGCCGAGCCGGCGAGCTATGAACTGGCCGGCAAGCTCACCCAGGAATCGGCCATTGCCCTCACCGGCGTGGTCCAGCAGCATCCCAAGTCCGGGCAGCCCGAAATCCTGGTGAAGACCATCGAGCTTATCGGCGGGAGCACGGACTTCCCCATCACACCCAAGGAGCACGGCACCGAGTTCCTCATGGAGAACCGCCACCTCTGGCTGCGCAGCCGCCGCCAATGGGCCATCCTGCGCATCCGCCACACCCTGGTGAAGGGCATCCGCGACTTCTTTGACGAGGACGGCTTTACCCTGCTGGACGCCCCCATCCTCACGCCCAGCGCCTGCGAAGGCACCAGCACGCTGTTCAGCACCGAGTACTTCCACGAGGGCCAGGCCTTCCTGAGCCAGTCGGGCCAGCTCTACCAGGAGCCGGGCATCGCCGCCTTCGGCAAGACCTACTGCTTCGGTCCCACCTTCCGCGCCGAAAAGAGCAAGACCCGCCGCCATCTCACCGAGTTCTGGATGGTCGAGCCCGAGGTGGCCTTCGCCCACCTGGACGACGTGATGGTGCTGGGCGAGCGCATGACCAAGTTCCTCATCCAGCGCGTGCTCGAAGGCCGCCAGGAGGAGATGAAGATCCTCGAGCGCAACACAGCGCCCCTGGAGCTGGCTCTCAACAACAGCTTCGACCGCATGACCTACTCCGAGGCCGTGGACAAGCTGAAGACCCTAGGCAGCGACATCCAGTGGGGCGAGGATTTCGGCAACGACGACGAGACCATCCTCATGAACGCCACGGACCGGCCCCTGTGGGTGCACCGCTTCCCGAAGGCCTTCAAGGCCTTCTATATGGAACCCGACCCCGTGGATGCCCGCCTGGCCCTGGGCGCGGACCTGCTGGCCCCAGAGGGCTACGGCGAGGTCATCGGCGGCGGCGAGCGCGCCAGCGACCTGCAGTATCTCCTCGACCAGATCGTGCACCACCAGCTCAACCGGGCCGACTACGAGTGGTACCTGGACGTCCGCAAGTACGGCAGCGTCCCCCACGCCGGCTTCGGCATGGGCCTGGAACGCGCCGTGGCCTGGATCTGCCGGCTGCCGCACGTCCGCGAAACCATCCCGTACCCTCGCATGATGGGTACATTGAGGCCCTGAGCCATCGGCCGAGATGGCCCATTTCCGCCACACTCGATCTCTTTTGCGGTTGCCGCCTTTATCCGTTGATCTTGAGAGGACCGGGCTGAGTGCTGCCGATAGTCGGGAAAGAGAAAAGACCACCACCAAGACACCAAGGCACCAAGGCACCAAGAAAAGCTGAAGCCAATACTCAGGCAGTTCTTGGTGCCCTTGGTGCCTTGGTGGTGAAGATTTCCTTCCTTCGACTCGAACGCCTGTTGGTATAAGGCCGTGCGTTGACGGCAGACTCGAATGTGTCAAGAGCATGGAAGGGGGCCGGGGGGGCTCAGCCCAAGCAATGGTGAACCGAGTCAGGTCATGGAATTTTCAAACTCTTCTTGGGGGCAGCCTTTTTTTCGGGGATCTTCTTCAATTGCTTCATTGGGACCAACCGGTTGCCGGTGCTGCTCCAACACCATTGTTCTAGTGCCTTCTGAGACGGGGGCGTCAGTTCAACCACTAGGTTGGGATCATCGGGAATCAGCATGATGGAGCCAACCTTCTCGATTTCGGGGCGCGTTCCATCTGAGAAGGCCGTTCGTTTTTCTTCTTCTTCATCAAGAACTTTGTAAATGAAGGCCATTTGGCCCCCTGGCAGGGGAAGGAAATAACAATTACTGGCGCCTGGGTGGCCCACTGCGGAAATGAAGCAATCCTTTTTCCCCGCCATTTCAGCGGTTTCGATCTCATTTCCAATGGACTCGTCGGAAAGGAGTGACCAAGGGACCCGGAATTCCCTCAAGGAATGAGAATCCAGGTCGTACCCATAGATATGCCCAGATAAAGGGAAGTAGACATAGGCCATGCGTCCGTCGATGGAAGTCACGCACGATTTCCAGATAAGTTCGGGGAACCGCTTTTGGATGGGGGCTTCATTCAGAAAGCTGATGGTGGAGGAGTCACCCGAAACAACCCCACCAAGGAAATAGCCGCGCTTGGCTGGTTCAAAAAGCCCAAGAAGGAGGATGCGATTCGCATCCAGGACTTCGAAGTTGGAAACCCGGACATCGAATTGATGTGAGAGGTTCCATGACTTCGACACCAAATCGTACCGAAACAGGGATGACAGCTGGTTTTCCGGGCGGTTCCCTCGTTCAAACTGGAGGAACCACCATGCCCCCCGACGGAATTTCAACGCCCCCTTCCAGTCAGTCACCAAGGCTGGGGGGTGAGTGCTGGTTTCTGTGATGGCATTGTAGGCAAGGGAATAGGACTTGTTGGACTTTGCGTCGAAGAAGAAGGTTGTATCGCCTTCCTTCCACGTCTCGATGAACGGACGATTGGTGCTCTCTCCACGCGAATGGAAGAACACTCGTGGCGGAATTGACTTCGGCTTCTGGCTGGTGTCCTGGGCCCCAATCACGGTGGACAAGGCCAACGACATCAAGAATCGAACCGGGCGATCGAGAATCACGGGAGCGGCCCTACATCAGACGCGATGAGAATTCCAATGATAAGGGCAATTTTTTGCCAACGCTTCGATGACAGCAACATGACTTCGTCGGCCTTGAAAAACCCACTCTGGCCGCCAGCCCAACGCACCCCAAGGGACCTGTGCGACCTGCCATCGGCACTCGGAAATCAGGCACGGCACTCTCCTGGGGCGGAGGGAGGCTGTAGGGCGGTGCAACCCGCAACCCA
>JBBQEL010000027.1:0-40251 GCA_038320645.1 Holophagales bacterium
GTGAGCCTTGGGGGCTCCCTGAGGCTCCTCGGGAAAGCCCCCCCTGTCCACCCGAAACCCCAAGCGCCAGAACTGCCCCTGCCCTCCGCTGCTAACCAGGGAATACCACCTCAAAGCCCCGCACCGGGGCTCAATCCTTCCAGCGAATGGGCTGGTCCAGGGGGAGGGAGGTTCGGAGGGTGAGCTGGCCTTGGGCTACCAGGTCGGGGATGTTTCCAGGGAACCCTTCCCGCAGGGCTTCCGTCACTTCCGGATCCCCCCGAAAGACACCCAGCCAGCCATTTCGACCAGTCTTTTTTACGGCATAAAGGCATTGGTCTGCGACCTCCACGGCGCCTTCCCATGGGATCAGTGCTGGCTCACCGGGAATGAGTGGGAAGGCCGAGAAGCCCACGGAAGCAGTGGCCTGAATGCTCCGCCCTTTACCCAGGTCGAAGGCGTGGGAACGGATCTGATCCACGATGTTTTGCGCCATGATTTCAGCGGCAAAGCGATCACCACCGGCTCCCACGACCAGGAATTCCTCCCCTCCCCAGCGAACCACGCTGTCCCCATCGCGGCAGACAGCCCGCAGGAGGGTGGCCACCTCGCAGAGGACCGCATCCCCTGCGGGGTGACCATAGGTGTCATTCACATGCTTGAAGTGGTCGAGATCCACCATGATGAAAATCAGGTCCACGCCTTTGGGGAAGGACCTCTGGACCCGGTGGTAGGCGCGGATGCTCCGGGCTTCCAGTTCAGGCATGGCAAGGCGAAGGAAGCGCCGGTTCCGGAGTCCCGTCAGGGGATCCACCATGCTGGCCTCTTCCAGAGCCTCATTCGCCACTTCCAGAGCCCAGGTTCGTTCATGCACCAGGGTCTCGAGACGAACCATCCTCTGCAAAAGCACCTTGGTTCGCCAACGGATCCCCAAGAAAAGCAACAGCCCGCCGAGACTCAGGAGCAGGCCCTGGAACCACCAGGTCTGCCACCAGGGTCGGAGCACCTGGAAGGAAAGGCCCGTGCTTTCGGTCGCCCGCCCGCTCCAGTCCTTCACCCTGACTTCGAAACGATAGGAGCCTGCAGGAAGGTTTGGATAACGAGCTTCGCTCTGGGTCGTCTCTCGCCACGCATCCTCCAGGCCCATCAGGCGCACCTGGTAGATCACCCCCAACATGCGCCGGTAGCCGATGGGTAGGTAGTTGAAGGTCAAGGTTCGCCGAGCGTAGGGAATCCGGGTTTGCGCGGCTCCGTTTAGGATGGAGGCGCCCCCGGTGTCCACCGCGGCCATGAGGCGCACCTGCTGGGTGGGTTCGCGATCCTTCCAGAGATCCCCCCGCATGTGTGCGATCCCCACGCTGAGCCCGACCCAGACATCGCCGGAGGGCTCGATGAGCAGGGCGTTTTGGCTGCAGTCCTCACCCGGAAGCCCCCACGATCGATCGAAGCGGTCCAGGGATGACCCCTGCCATCGCTTGAGGCCGATGGAGGTGCCAGCCCAAAGGACCCCGAGCCGATCCACGCCAAGAGAGAGGATCGGGTGTTCCACCAGATGATCGGGGGGGCGGAGGGTCTCCAACACCTTGAGCCGGCCATCCACGAGCCCAATCCGGCTGAGGCCCTTGATATCGACATAGGAAACCCAGGCTTGGTGCCCCCCGAGGGGAGCCAGACAGAGCAGGGCATCGTCCTCGAGTCCGCCGGACTTCGCCATCGTCACCCACTGAGTGCCCGTGCTGCAGGCCACACCGTGGTTACTGATGACCCACCAGGCCCCTTCCGGATCCTGACGCATGCCAAGGATCAACAGGTCCTGCAATGGCCACCCAGGAATGCTCTCTGGGTGCATCTGCCAATGGTTTTGGACCTTCTGCAGCCGGAACAGGCCCGAACCTGCCAGTGAAACCCAGAGAAATCCATTGGGATGCCAAGTCAGGGCGACCGGGGATCCTCCGGGCTTGGCACCGGGCAGGGGGACCTTTTCCAGTGAACGCGTCCCTCGGCGCAGGAGAAAGAGGAAGGGTCGCTCCTTGGGATCCAGGAGGGGGGCGGCCCAGAGGTTGCCTTCGCCATCCTCCGCCATGGCCATGATTTGCCGGTGTAGGGTCCCCGGGAGCCCCTCGAAACCTGCGGGTCCCGCCACGGCCATTCCGGAACTGGTGCCAGCCCAGAGGGGGCCCTCCCGCATCCGGAGCAGGCTCCACACGGTATGGGAGGGCAGCCCCTGCTGGCGGGTATATCCGGTCCAGACAAAACCACCCAGCAGCTGGTGCACCCCATTGCCACCCAGCCACAGGTCACCATCCCGATCGACCAGAAGCAGATCCCCCCCGCCCTTGGGCAGGCCATCGGCCTCGGCGAAGCGGTGGTCTTGCTTCCCCTCGAACCAGATGAGACCAGAGGGGGTAGAGGTCCAGATGCGCCCCAGGCTGTCCTCCACCAGGCTGCCGCCGTTCAACACGGACAGCGGCAGGTTGACGCCAAGATCCACCAGGGGGGCATCGAAGGATTCCAGATAGAGCAGGTTCCTTTCCGTGCGGACCCAGTAGCCACCCTTCCGGTCGCGCAGCACGGCGATGGGGGCGCTGGTGATGGTTTTGCCGAGCTCGCGTTGCCGCCACGGACCGCCCTTCTGGGACTGGGACCAGAGCATGGTGTCGTGGGTCACCAGGAGTTCTTCACCATCCTCGGCCAACCATCCGACGCCAAGCCCCTTGGTCTCGGGCAGACCCTTCAGGTCGCGTGGGGCCTGCGGGCCAGTGTAGAGGTACCGATGGAAGTGTTCATCCCGGAGGATGACACCTCCCTGAATCGGAAGTCCCGCAACTCCAACCAAACCATGAATGCCGACCTGTTCCAGGGTCTGGAAGCGATTCCCGTCCCAGCACATGATGCCCCGCCGGGTGTTGACCCAGAGAGAGCCGTCCTTTCCTGCACTGATCCCTTTGGACTCAATGGATTCATCCAGAAGGCCGTCCTGCAGCCCAAAGCGATGGGCCCGGAGCCCTTCGAGACGGAAGAGACCATCTTCCGTGCCAATCCAAATGAAGCCCTGGCTATCCTGAGCAAGAGCAGTTACCGAAAGGTTGGTGAGGCCCTGAGCCGTGTCGAAGCTTCGGAAGGAGAAGACCCCGGGGGGGCTGGCCTGGGGCTCCGCATACACCGTCGAAAAAGGCATCAAGACGGCCAAGGCCAACAGGAGAGGAATCCACCAGGTATTGCGGGAGGGGAACATCATTCCCCCCCTTTTCGGCCAGTGGCCTGGTGAAGGTGAGAAGGGGGTTCGCCCTGGCGGGAAAGGCAGAGCGATACCTCTCCTTGATCGCCTCCTTCATTTCAATCTACGGATGGGATCAGTTTGATTGTTTGATTGGTTTTGGGAACATCTATATAAATGGGAAAACAAGTACCTACAAGGTTTAAATGGTTAGCATGCAAATTGCATAGGGCAGTGAATTGAACGGGGCGAATTCTTGAAAATTTCTAAGTGTCGGTACAGATGGGTCCTTTTCGCCGGGGCCTGGGGAGGCAAAGTGTTGGCCGGCCGCGGAAACATCGAGGGCTTAGGTCGCAGTGCCCGCGGCCCGGAAGTCGCTGGTGCCTACCGCCCAGGGCAGGGGAGGTCCCCATGGGCCTGACGCAATCCCTGGTGGTCTTTGCCATCGACGCGCAGCGCTACGCGCTGCCACTGGCTGCCACTGAGCGGGTCATCCGTGTGGTGGCCGTGACGCCCCTTCCCAAGGCACCCCCCATCGTCCTGGGCATCGTCGATCTGGGCGGCGTGGTCCTCCCGGTTATCAACCTCCGGGCCCGCTTCAACCACCCACCCCGGGAACTGCGCCCCTCCGACCATCTCGTGCTCGCCAAGGCCGGAAGGCGCAGCGTCGCGCTCCTGGTCAACGACACCCATGGGGTGCTTGAAGCCCTGCCCGACAGCTACGCACCCGGGGGCGAGATCCTGCCCGGGCTCGAGTTCCTGGCGGGTGCCCTGAAGCTCCAGGATGGGCTGGTCTTGATCCACGACCTGGATCGCCTGCTTTCCCTGGAGGAGGAGACGGCCATCGACCGGGCTCTGGGTGAACCCGCGGACTACCGAGCCACCTCCGAATCTGGGGGCAGGTAGATGGGCATTGCCGAGCTGGACCGATCGCGCATGGTTGCGGTGAGCGGTTTCATCGCCGAGCGGATGGGCCTGCATTTCCCCGAGGACCGCTGGGCCGATCTGGCCCGCGGGCTCCAGATCGCCAGTCTGGAACTGGGCCTTGGGGATCTGGATACGAACGCGGAGTGGCTCACCACCAAGGCACTCTCCGTTCGCCAGATCGAAACGCTCGCCAGTTGCCTGACCGTCGGCGAGACCTACTTCTTCCGGGATCCCGCCAGCTTCGAAACGCTGGCGCGGGACATCCTCCCCCGGCTGGTGACGAGCCGCGCGGGCAGCAGCCGCTCGCTGCGCTTGTGGAGCGCCGGGTGCTGCACCGGGGAAGAGGCGTATTCCCTCGCCATCACCTGCACCCGCGCCGTCCCGGTGCTCGACGATTGGAACATCTCCATCCTGGCCACCGACATCAACCCCAAGGCCCTCGCCAAGGCCGAAGCGGGCCTCTACTCCGACTGGTCGTTCCGCGGTACGCCCCCCTCCTTCCGCGAGCAGTTCTTTTCCAAGGCGGCAGACAAGAAAGCTCTGATCGCTCCGACGCTGAAGAAACACATTCACTTCGCCTACCTCAACCTGGCCGAGGACGCCTACCCCTCCCTCCATAACCACACCAACGCCATGGATGTGATTTTCTGCCGCAACGTGATCATGTACTTCACCCCCGAGCACCAGGCCCGGGTCGTGGCGTCGCTCCACCGCAGCCTGGTGGATGGGGGCTATCTCTTCGTCAACCCCGCCGAGGCCAGCCACGCCCTCTTCCTGATGTTTGCCGTGGAGAACATCGGCGACCTCATCCTCTTCCGCAAGCGGCCCCAGGGAACCCACTGCCCCGCCGAGCCAGCACCCGGAGGGCCCGTCGCAAGGGGCTGGGCGCCCGAGCCGACGGCTGACCTTACGCCCCCGCCTGCCCTGGCGATCCCACCGGCAGTGTCCGCCCCGAGGCCCCCACCGGTCGCAGCGCCCATCCCCAAGGACCCTCTGGTCCTGGCGCGCACCTGTGCCAACCAGGGTCGGCTCGAGGAGGCGCTCGCGTTCTGCGAGGCCGCCATCGCCGCCGACCGCTCGAACCCGGCTGCGCAGTTCCTCTACGCCATCATCTGCCAGGAGCTTGGGCGGAACGACGAGGCCGTCGCGGCGCTGGGGAAGGTGCTCTACCTTGATCAGGATTTCATCCTCGCCCATCACGCCCTGGGCGATCTGTACCGGCAGCTGGGCAAGAAGAAGGAGTCCCGTCGGCACCTGGTCCTGGCGCTGGAACTGCTGTCCGGACGGAGCAGGGATGAAGTGGTACCCGAATCCGATGGAATGACCTGCGGCCGGCTCCTGGAGTCGGTGCGGGCCTTACTGGGAGCCTAGCCATGGCCACGCACAGCATCGACTGGGACGCGATCCACCACCGCCTGGCGACCGCGGGAGCGGCCCTCGCCGAAGGGCGCGAGCACAGCCCGGAAGAAACCCACCGCATCCTGGCGGCCCGCGCGCGGGCCGCGGCCCGGCCTGTTGCCGAACCGGATGTCTCGGAACGACTGGAGATCCTCGCCTTTTCCCTGGCCGGCGAGACTTACGGCATCGAATCCTGCTTCGTCCGCGAGGTCTGTCAACTCAGGGACCTGACCGCCCTGCCCTGCACGCCGCCCTTTGTAGCCGGCGTCATGAATCTGCGGAGTCAGATTCTCGCGGTGGTCAACCTGCGCGTGTTCTTCGACCTGCCGGCCCGGGGCTTGACCGAGCTCAACCGGGTCATCGTGCTGAGCGACGGGACGAACGAACTGGGCCTGCTCGCAGACACCATCGACGGGTTGGGTTCACTCAAGGTGGCGGATCTGCAGGCGGGGCTGTCCACCCTCACCGGCATCCGGGGACGCTTCCTCAAGGGAGTTACGGGCACGATGTTCGCCGTGCTCGACGGCGCCCGCCTGCTCGAAGACGAGATTCTGAAGATCAACGACAAAGCAACCACGCAGTTGGGCTGACCCCGTCAGCAGGAGGAATAACATGAGTTGGTTCAGAAATCTCCAGACGCGATCGAAGCTCATCCTGGGTTTCGGCGTCATGTGCGCCCTGGTGATTGGCGTAGCCGTCGTGGGCCACAGGGCGCTCACGACGATCCGGAACCTCGAACGGGGGGAGGTCGACAAGGCCGACCAGATGGCCGCGATCACCCTGCAAATGGATTCACACCAGAACTACAATCGCGCCGCCATTCTCGAATTCACGATGGCGGAGAGCAAGGCCGAGAAGGCTGCCATCAAAAGCGATGTCTTGGAAAGATCAGCCAAAATTGATGTCGGGTTGCACCAGGTCAAGACTCATTTGACAGGAAGGCACGATTTGGAGGGTCTGGCCCGCTTGGCCATCATGGAGAAGGAGCTCAACCTTTATCGAGTGGGGCGCACCGAGGAATTCAGGTTGGGCGACGCTGGTAAAACGGCAGAAGCCCGTGCCCACGGGGCCGGTGCCCAGCAAGAAGTGTTTGGGCGCCTTCACGAGGGTTTCATCGCCCTCGGCGAAGGCCTCAAGAAGGATGCCGAGGCGGCGGTGGCAGCAGCCGAACGAACCTCCAGCGAAGCCATTCGGGTACTGCTCCTGGTTTCCCTCGTGTCGGTGCTCTTCGCACTCGGCATGGTCTGGCTCATGAACCGTCTGATCGCGGATCCGCTCCAGGCGGTCACCGGCTTCGCCCAGCGGATCGCGGCAGGGGACCTGTCGATGCGGGCCGAAACCGAAAACCGCAGCGATGAAATCGGGGCCCTTCAGCAGGCCATGAAAGGCATGATCGACGCCGTGAGTGCCATGGTGGCCGACGCCAACCTGCTGAGCAAGGCCGCCGTCGAAGGAAGGCTGGCCACCCGCGCGGACGCCTCGAGGCACCAGGGGGACTTCCGCAAGATCGTCCAGGGCGTGAACGACACGCTGGATGCGGTCATCGGGCCCTTGACTGTGGCGGCGAGCATCGTCGACCGCATCGCCAAGAACGACATTCCCCGGCCCATCACCGACAGCTACAATGGCGATTTCAATCAGCTAAAAATCAACCTGAACAAGATGATCGAGAGCCTGCGGGGCCTGAACGCGGAACTGCAGAGCGGCTTTGGCATCCTCGCCTCCTCGTCGACCGAGATCCTGGCCACGGTGTCCCTGGTCGCCGCCGGCGCCGCCGAAACGGCCACGGCCGTCAGCGAGACCTCCACCACCGCCGAGGAGGTCAAGCAGACCGCGCACCTGTCCAACCAGAAGACCAAGGTGGTCCAGGAGACCGCCCTGAAGACCGCGACGGTGTCCGAGACCGGGCGCAAGGCCGTCACCGAAACCCTGGAGGCCATGACCGGCATCCGTGGGCAGATGGAATCCATCGCCGAGAGTGTGGTGCGGCTGTCCGAGCAGGGCCAGACCATCGGCGAGATCATCGCCACGGTGAACGATCTGGCCGAGCAGTCCAACCTCCTGGCGGTCAACGCGGCCATCGAAGCGACCCGGGCGGGTGAATATGGCAAGGGCTTCGCGGTGGTGGCCCAGGAAGTCCGGAGCCTGGCCGAGCAATCGCGGCAGGCCACCACGCAGGTGCGGACCATCCTGATGCAAGTGCAGAAGGCCACCAGCGCCACGGTGATGGCCACCGAGCAGGGGACCAAGGCGGTGGCGGCCGGGGTCAAGCAGGCCACTGAGGCCGGTGATGCCATCCGGACCCTCACCGCCGCCGTGGGTGAATCGGCCCAGGCCGCCACGCAGATTGCCGCCTCGAGCCAGCAGCAGCTCGTGGGCATGGATCAGATCGCCTCGGCCATTGCCAACATCCGCCAGGCGACCACCGAGAACATGGCGGGCTCGAAACAACTCGAGGCGGCGGCCCGCGGCCTCCAGGAGCTGGGCGGGCGGTTGAAGGGGCTGGTGGAGCGGCAGCGGATCGAAGCGTAGGGAGGCACCCGAAGCAGTGGAGCGTGGCATGGATGAGAAAAAAGAAGCCTTCCTGGCGAAACTGAGAGCGATCTTTCGGGTCGAGGCGTCCGAGCACCTAGAGGCGATCGCCGCCGGCTTGGTGGCCCTCGAGCGCGCCAGCGCCGATGAGCGGGGGGCCATCGTCGAGCGCATCTTCCGGGAAGCCCACTCCCTCAAGGGGGCGGCTCGGTCCGTGAGCCTGGTGGAGGCGGAGGCGCTGTGCCAGGAGCTGGAAAGCCTCTTTGCCGCCCTGAAACGGGATGAAGTTCAGCTGTCAGCGGAACGGCTCGATGCCATCCATCTGGCGCTGGGAGTGCTGTCGACCTTGTGCGCAACCCCCGGCGCGTCCCTGTCTGCGGATGGGAAGAAGGATGAACAGCGGGCCGTGGCCGCCCTCCGGGGCATCGTCGGGGAGCTGGCGGACACGGCGCCGGGGCCCCCGGCCTCGGCTAGGAGCCATCCGCAAGAGGGTACCGAACCAGCGACGCCGGCCCCCACCTCCCAACCCGCTGAGGTCCCTTTGCCACTTCCCGTGGCGGCGGTCGCCGCGCCGGTATCCCAGGCAACCCCAGCCCAGAGCCCCCCGCCGGTCTCGGAAACAGTCCGCATCTCCAGCCAGAAACTCAGCGCCATCCTGCTCGATGCCGAGCAGCTGGTGGGCGCCAAGATTGCCGCAGGCCTTCGGGCCGCGGAACTGCGCGGCCTCGTGGCGGACCTTGGCACCTGGAACCAGGGGCGTGTCCATCAGGGGGCGCGGCTGCGCCTGGGGCAATCGAACGCGGCCGCAGCGGCTGACCTCCTCGAGTCGGAGCTGCTCTACACCCGGGCGCTCGAGAGTTCCCTGAGAAAGTTGGCCGCGTTTGCGCATCAGGATGCCCTGACGCTCGCCGTCATCAACGACCGCCTCCTCGAAGACACGCGGAAGGTGCTTCTGCTGCCCTGCTCGTACCTCCTGGGCGCGCTCCCCACGGTCCTGCGCGACATGGCACGGCAACAGGGGAAAGGCGCCGACCTCACCGTTCACGGGGAGGATATCGAGATCGATCGCCGCGTCCTCGATGAGCTCAAGGACCCGCTGATTCATCTGCTGCGGAACTGTGTCGATCACGGCATCGAGCCGCCGGAGCAGCGTCGCGATAAGGGCAAGCCTGAGCGGGCCACGGTCGTGATCACGGTCAATCCCGTCGAGGGAAATCGGATCGAACTCAGCATCGCCGATGACGGGGCTGGCATTGATTCCGGGAAGGTCACTGCGGTCGCGATCCGCCTGGGCATGCTCACGGCCGAGGAAGCAGCGCGCCTGTCCGAAACAGAACGGATCAACCTCGTCTTTCATTCGGGACTGTCGACCAGTCCCATCATCACCGACCTGTCAGGCCGGGGGCTTGGCCTGGCCATCGTCCGCGAAAAAGTCGAAAAGCTGGGCGGAACCCTGGCCTTGACCTCCTCACCTGGCCTCGGATCGACCTTCCGATTGATCGTTCCCTTGTCCCTGACCACCTTCCGGGGAGTGATCGTGGAGGCGGCCGGACAGCGCTTCGTCTTCCCCACCGCGAGCGTGCAGCGGATCCTCCGGATCAAGCCGGACGACATCGGTACGGTGGCAAACCGGCCAACCATCGTCAACGGCGAGCAGCCCGTGTCACTGGTTCGGCTGCGTGATGTCCTCGAGCTCACCGGGCCCGATGGCCACGCGCAAGGGGAGTCCAGGCCGGTGGTGGTGGTGCGTTCGGTCGATCGCCAGGTCGCGTTCCTCGTGGATGAGGTGCAAGGCGAACAGGAGGTGATGGTCAAGGGGTTGGGCCCGCAGCTCCTGCGGGTTCGGAATATCGCCGGCGCCTGCATCTCCGGCAACGGGACCGTCATCCCCATCCTCCATGCCGCTGACCTCTTGGAATCCGCGAGCGCCGCCGGTACGCCGGGTCTGCTCGCCACTGGGGCCGCGGGCCAACCCGAACGGCGGGGACATCTGCTCATCGCCGAGGACTCGATCACGGCTCGCACGCTGGTGAAGAGCATCCTCGAAGGGGCGGGCTACGAGGTGGTGGCCACCGTGGATGGCCTGGACGCCTTCACCCGGCTCAAGACCGAGGCCTTCGACCTGGTGGTCTCGGACGTGGACATGCCGCGCATGAACGGCTTTGAACTCACCGCCAAGATCCGCGCCGATAAGGGCCTCCGCGAGCTCCCGGTGATTCTGGTCACGGCGCTCGGCACTCAATCGGATCGCGAATACGGCATCGAGGTCGGCGCCAACGCCTACATCGTCAAGAGTGAGTTCGACCAGAGTAACCTGTTGGAAATCATCCGGAGGCTGCTGTGAATGGGCAAACGGAGGAGGGCCGATGATCAAGGTGCTTGTGGTTGAGGACTCGCGGGTGATCCGCGACTACATGGTTTATCTCATTGAGAACGATCCAGAGCTCACGGTGATCGATACGGCTGCCAGCGGGGAAGAAGCGCTGGAGAGTGTTCGCCAGCACCGGCCCGATGTCATCCTCATGGATATCCATATGCCCGGCATCGACGGCTTCGAAACGACCCGCCGGATCATGTCCTCAGAGCCCCTGCCCATCGTCATTTGCACGGCCAGCACGCACTTCAACGAAGTGCACACCGCCATGCAGGCCCTGGAAGCGGGTGCCTTGGCCGTGCTGAAGAAACCCAGAGGTATGGCCGACCCGGATGCCGAAGCCGAAGCCGCAGACATCATCCGCACCTTGAAACTGATGTCCGAAATCAAGGTCATCCGGCGGTGGGAGCGGAAACCGACCTCCATTGCGCCCGCGACGCCAGCCCGACCCTCTGTGGCCGCCAAACACAATGCAGCCATGGTGGCCATCGGGGCTTCCACGGGCGGGCCCCCGGTGCTCCTTCAGATCCTTGCCGCCCTGACGACACCCTTGCCCGTGCCGATCCTCGTGGTCCAGCACATTTCCCCCGGATTCATCGGGGGCATGGCCGAATGGCTTGCCACTGCTTCGGGGCTGCCGGTGAGCGTGGCGAAAAGCGGGGAGATCCCCTTTCCCGGCCATGTCTACCTTGCCCCCGACGGCCAGCACCTGCAGGTCGGCCGCGCGGGCGAGTTGCAGCTCACCCTGGACCCGCTCCGCCAAGGTCTGTGCCCCTCCGTGGGGGTCCTGTTCCGGTCGATGGCCGAGCGCTTCGGCCCCAGAGCCATCGGTGTGCTGCTGACCGGCATGGGGCGGGACGGCGCCGAAGAGCTCAAGCTCATGGCCGATGGGGGTGCGCTCACCATCGCCCAGGACGAGGAAAGCAGCATCGTGTTCGGCATGCCTGGAGAAGCCGTCAAGTTGGGCGCGGCCCGGTATGTGCTCCCGCCGGGAAAGATCGCCGACCTGCTGATCAGCGCTACCCAACCGAGGGGGATCCAGGGAGATGGTCATGGTTAGTTCGTCCAGTCCTGTCAGGAAAGACACCACGATCCTGATCGTCGAAGACAGTCCCACGCAGCTTGAGCATTTGCGCTACCTCCTGGAGGCTGAAGGCTACCGGGTGGTGGCGGCGGCCAACGGCATGGAAGCCTACATGGCCGCCAGAGTGAATGAGATCGACTTGGTGATCTCGGATATTGTCATGCCCGAAATGGACGGTTACACCCTGTGCAAGACGCTGCGCTGGGATCCCGAGTTCAGGGACCTCCCGGTCATCCTGCTGACCTCGCTGACCGACCCGCAGGATGTGGTTCGAGGACTGGAATGCGGAGCGAACAACTTCATCTGCAAGCCCTACCAGGAAAACGCCCTGCTGGCCCGGGTCAAGAACCTGCTCACCAACCATGAGCTTCGCCGGGACTCAGGCAGTGAACTGGGGATCCAGATCTACTTCTCCGGCCAGCTCTTCAGGATTACCGCCGACCGGCTGCAGATCCTCGATCTGCTGCTCTCGACCTATGAGACCGCGGTGAGCAACAACAGCGAGCTTGCTCGGGTCCGCGATGAGCTTCGTACCCTCAACGAGGGCCTCGAGGCGCGGATCGCCGAGCGCACGGCCACGCTCACGGCCGAGATTGCGGAGCGCAAACAGGCGGAAGCGTCACTGCGGACCAGCGAGAACCGCCTTAGCGTGGTCGTTCAGAATAGCCAGATCGGCGTGTGGGAGCTGACTCTGGCGGACAACAGTATCTATCGCACCATCGAACACGACCGCATCTTCGGGTACGAAGCGCCGCTGCCTAAGTGGACCATGGACATGTTCCTCGACCATGTGCTTCCCGAGGATCGGGCGTACGTGACTGGGGCCTTCCTCCAGGCCGCGGAAACAAAAACCGAATTGAACCTCGAGTGCAGGATCCGTCGGGCTGACGGCAAGGTCCGCTGGATCGCGGCGAAAGGCGCCTATCAGCATGGCAGAGAGGGTCATTCCCAGCAGATCCTCGGCACCGTTCAGGACATCACCAAGCGCAAGGAGTCGGACGAAGTCCTTAGGAACCAGCTTGAGGAACTGCGGCGCTGGTACCTGGCGACCCTGGGTGGCGAGACCCGCATCACCAACCTCAAGCAGGAGGTGAACGACCTGCTGGTCCAGGCCGGGCAACCCCCTCGCTACCCCAGCCTGACCCCCGAGGACACCGCTGGCCTTTCAGAGCCCGGTGGGAAACCCGACGGGATGCCCCCATGAGGGAAGCCACCCCTTCCAGGGATCCCTGGGCCACCTGGGCCAAGCAGTACCACCTTGAAGGTCAGACTTCGATCATGGCGCTCCCTAGGACTGGAGAACAGGGATCGGGTCTGTGATCTCGAGGAGTTTCTGGAGGTTCTGCAGCAGTTTGATGTGGCCTGCACCAAGCCGAAGCCCTCGCGCCAGAATCAGTTGCCCGGAACTGGTGAGCAAGTCGGCCGTGAGGATCATTCCCGGGGCCAGAGCGCACAGCGGGACCAGGCAGGGCGTGGGCGGAGGTTCCGTCGCACTGCCAAAACAGGCCTGCAGGGCATCCAGGACGACCGGGTCGTAGGGCAGTGCGTGGAGCCGCAGTTCTTCCAGAGCCACAGCCTGGCTCTGGCGGCTTGTCTCGAGGGTGGTGAAGTCCCGGACCGCCCTCAAAATGCGCGCTCCGATAGGAATGTCGATTCCCTCCGGGCCAGGGGCAGGCGGCCCCGATCCATCGAAGCCTTTGGCCTGGTACCGGATGATTTCAGCCACCAATTCCATCCTGGGAATGGCCTGAATCAGGCTTGCCCCGATCTCGGGAAACCCCGCCAGAATGGCCTGGGCCTGTGGCCTGGAGTGATCGGCATTGATGATTTTCTGGGGAAGGGCGATCTTCCCGATGGGAGCGAGCATGGCGCCCACCTCGATGGCCCAGACGTCACTGCACCCCATCCGACGCGCCACCTCCCCGCAGCGCGACCGGACCAATAGGCCCAGGCTGAAAGCCGATGGATCCACGCTGGCCAGAAGTCCCGCAAGCACCTCGATGGCGCCGGTGAGCGTACCCTCCAGCAGTTCCCGTTCCGCACTGACCAGTTGGAACTGTCGGACACCTGCACGAACCGCCAGCGCCAGATCCTCCGGAGGGCACGGCTTGCTGAGGAACCTGAACACCTGGCCCTGGTTCACGGCATCGGCCGCTGTCTGCTGATCTGTGTTGGCTGTGAGCATGATGCGGACCATGTCAGGACAGCGTGCCTGGACCTCAGCCAGCAGTTGCAACCCGTTCATGCCAGGCATCTGCATATCAGCGACCACCACGGCATAGGGGCCGCTGTGATCGAGCATCTGGAGGGCTTCCGCGCCGCCCTGAGCTACATCGAGTTCGAGGATATCCCGGAGCGCACGCTGATAGACGGTCAAAATAATCCGATCATCGTCAACCAGCAGGATTTTCTTGGTCACTGGTCCCTCTTTTCCCTGAATGTCTGCACTCTTAAATGAGTTTGGATTACTTGAATGAACCTCGACTCCGTTTGGCAAGGAACTCGTTTTTCTGACGGAGGTTAGCTCGAGATCACTCATGCAGCCGCACTCTTGGCCTTGATGCGGACCAGAGGATATGGATGAGCAGGTTTCAGGCCACAATCACAATTATTTAATAATATTCAACTTGAAACAATTCATCAGATTGAGACATCGAATGGCCAGTTCATTACGAGTGCTCTGCTGATCAATTTGAAGTAGTCGGTGACCTTGCCCTTCGGATTGACGGAGAAGAAGAATCAAAGTGATCCCACAGCTTGGTTGTGTATAAAAGCGTCTGTAAGTCCGTGGCAGTGGCTTCGCGCTCCTCTTCAAGCAGGCCGCGGGGCTCACGCTGCTCGAAAACCATGAGCAGAAATGATCAGGTCTTTCCTGGAAGAACCGTTTTGATGTCTGCTCGATTTCTGGTTCCTGCGGTGTCGAGTCGGCGCAGATCGGCTCAGCAGCCCCTGCCCTGGTGGCAGCGCTATTCCGCCGGCTCCGCCGAAGCCGTGAGCCGGGCGGTGGCCTGCCGCTTGCCGATGCCGCGCAGGGCGGCGATGGCGGCGACCTGCTGTTCGCGCGGGCGGGTCTTGCCGGTTTCCCAGTTGTAGATGGACTGGGCGGTCACGCCGAGCAGCGTCCCCATGTCCGCCGCGGACAAGCCGAGCCGCTTCCTTTGCGTGGCCAGGCCCTTCGCACTGAAGCGGGAGCGGGTACCCGACTCGACCGTCGCCTCGGAGGAGGCTTTAGCGCTTGTCTTTTTGTCGAGCCGAGACAGCTGCTTTTCAATCGCCGTCACCCGCCGCTTCAAAGCCGCGATCTCTGACCGGTACTGGGCCGAGGCCTTCTTCAAGCTTTCGGTTTCCTGGCGCAGTTCTTTTCGGGCCAGGCGCACGATTTCTTCTTTTAGGACGGATGCGATATTTGGCATTTTAATTCTCCCTCGGCGGAACGGCCCAATCTGAGTATAAGGGCCTCGGCGAATCATTATCGGGTTGAATTGGGATTTTGTAAGTAGTTATACCCAACTTCACCCAATTATTTGGCCGTCAGGTCCTCGTGGGGTCATTGCTGGCCTTGCGGACCAGATGGCCGGGATACAGCGACTCCACGCAATCGGGACAGATGCCGTGAGAGAACCCGACCTCGGAGCGGCTGCTGGAATACGGCTCCAGCTGGTTCCAGTAGTCCTTGTCATCCCTGATTTTTTTGCAGGAGGCGCAGATTGGCAGGAGGCCGGAGAGCTGTTTCACCCGCCCCAGCACATCCGTGAGTTCCATGTTCCGATGGCGCAGTTCCTCGGTGCGGTCGGTCACCAGGGCTTCCAGCTCGAGCTTGCTCTGGGCCAGGCTGGCCACCCGCAGGCGGATGATGAGCAGGACCAGGCCCACGACGCCCAGTCCCCCGAACAGGAGCGCCCACCAGGTGTGCCACCAGCGGGGCAGGACCTGAAAGGAAAGCCCGGTCACCGGACCAAAGGCCCCATCGGGTTGGGCCGCGTGGGTCTCGAACCGGTACGATCCCGGCGCAAGCGTCTGGTAGCGCGTTAAAGGCGGGTCCAACTCCCGCCAGGTATCTTCCAGCCCCACGAGCCGGACCTGAATCCTGAGGTGCCCCTTGTGCCGGCGGAGGTGCCCACCCAGATCCGCTCCTTTTCGGTGAGCAGGGCCAGGATGTCGCAATCCTCGCTGATCACGCCTTCGCGGTGGCCCACATGAACCAGGGTATCCAGGCAATCGAAGCCCTGGTCGGTCGTGGCCCAGGGGCGGCCCTGCGGGTCCACTTCCACGGCATAGATCAAGTCGGAATGGACGCCCTGCCCTGCCCGCCGATGCTCCAGGAGGGTGACCCGGTCACCCTCGATGCGGATGCGCTGCAACCCCAGCGGCTCCATGGAATGCAGCCAGGCGCCGCCATCCGGAAGAATGGCCAGCCCGTTGAGGCCAAAGGGCAGGATCCCGTCCTTCTCGGTGATCAGGCGCCAGGTGCCAGTCGTTTGGCGGAGGTACAGGCTCAGGGTCGTGGCGGCCCAGATCCGGCCCGAGGCATCCTCGCGCATCCGGAATGCACCCAGCACACCCGAGGGCGAACCCCCAGGACCGACTTCCTGGAGCAGGCCTTTCCTGGCGGGATCCCAGCGGAGGATGCCCTGGCTGGTGTGGCTGATCCAGATCCGCCCGGAGGCATCCGCCAGCACCGAGTTCAGGCCAACACCCAGGTCGCCCAGGGGGGCGATGCTGGCCCGGCCGCTGCCGGTGCCAGCCAGAGCGCAGGTCCCGTGGAGCCCACCATCCAGAGCAGGCCCGCACGATCGAACGCCAGGCCCTTGCTCCGGCGTCCCTCCGTACCGGGGATCGTCCGGATGCCGGTGGCGCCCATCCGCACCACGCCATCGTCGGTGCCGACCAGCAACTGCCCCTGGGGATGCCGCTGGAACACCAGCTCCGGCCCCTGAAGGAACAGGCCCTGGCTGGTGGCGAGCCAAAGTCGCCCGGAGCCATCGTGGGCCATGGCCCCCAGCCCCGGCCGGGCAGCCAACCCCGCGAGGCTCACCGGTTCGATGCGGCCCTGGCGGAACCGGATCGTTCAGTGCTTGCCTAGCACCCGCTGATACAGCGCTTCGTACTGGTCCACGATGGGGCCTTCCGCGAAGGTGCCCAGGGCCCGGGCCCGGGCCGCATCGCCCATGCGCAACCGCAGATCCTCATCCCGGAGGAGCGTGACCGCATCGGCGGCCATGGCGGCCACATCCCCGACGGGCTCCAGGTAGCCGTCCACCCCATGGCGCACCACCTCGGGCAGGCCACCTACCCGGCTGGCGATGACGGGCACCCGGTGCGCCATGGCCTCCAGGGCCGCCAGGCCGAAGCTTTCTGTGGCACTGGGGAGCAGGAAGAGATCCGAACAGTCCAGCACGGTGGCGATGTCCAACTGCTTGCCCGTGAACCGCACCTCACCGGCGAAGCCCCGGTCCCGGCAGAAGGCCTCGGCCTCCATCCGATCCGGGCCGTCCCCCACCATCACCAGGCGCACGGGCAGTTCCTTCCGGACGAGCTCGAACACTTTGAGCACATCCATCACCCGCTTGACGGGGCGGAAATTCGAGATGTGGGTCAGGACGAAGGCCGCCTTGGGTGCCAGCCAGGCACGGCAATCCGGCCGCTCCTGGCCCGGCGGCTCCACGAAATTGCCGATGACGTCGATGGGGCAGTCCACGCCGAAGGTGCGGATCGTCTCCTGCCGCAGGTACTCGGAAACCGCGGTGACGCCATCACTTTCGCGGATCGCCATCTTCACCATGGGCAGGTAGCTGGGATCGCTGCCCACCACCGTGATATCGGTTCCGTGGAGGGTGGTCACGACCTTGAGCCCCGGGATGGCCATGCGGGCCAGCAGGGCCGCCATGGCGTGGGGAATGGCATAGTGGGCATGCAGGATCTCCAGACCATGGTGTTCCGCCACATCCGCCATCTTCGAGCCCAGGGCGATGGAGTAGGGGGCATCCTCGAACAGGGGGTAGGGGCTGGCCCGCACTTCGTGGAAATTGATGCGGTCCTCGAAGCCCACCAGCCGCGGCGGCAGGCTCGGGCTGAGGATGTGGATCTCGTGGCCCCGGGCGGCCAGCGCCTTGCCCACCTCCGTGGCGACCACGCCCGAACCGCCGAAAGTGCTGTAACAGGAGATGCCGATGCGCATGGAAGAGCCTCACTCCCCGTTATGATGATCGGGTTCCCAGGATCATGCCCATGCCTCTTCTCTTCACCATCGCCTACCATGCCCTGACCGTGCTCAGCTGGCTGCTCATCGCCTCGGCCCTGCTCTCCTGGTTCCCGATTGATCCGCGGAATCGTTGGGTCCGGCTGCTGCACGCCATCACCGAGCCGGTGCTGCACCCCATCCGCGCGATCGTCCCGCCCATTGGCGGCATCAGCCTGGACATCTTCATCGCCCTCCTGCTGCTCTGGGGCGTCCAGAAGGTGCTCGCCCAGGCCGTCGGATCCTGACGGGAGGCCCCATGAAGTACACCCCACTCGATATCCAGCGCCGTGAATTCGAAAAGGTCTTCCGCGGCCTGGAGGAATCCGAGGTCCGTACTTTCCTGCACGAGATTGCCGGGGAGTGGGAGGAGCTACTGGCCGAGAACCAGAAGCTGAAGGAGGAGATCCTCGACAGCCGCGAACGCCTGCGCCAGTACCAGGATCAGGACCGCATCTTCCGGGAGACCCTGCTGCAGGCCCAGCGCACCCGCGAGGATGTGCTGGATGGCGCCAATCGTGAAAGGGAGTTGATCATCCGCGAGGCCCAGTTCAAGGCCGAAGAGATCATCCGCGAGGCCCAGCAGCACGCGGTGGAGATGGAGGTGCATCTCCGGAGCCTGAAGATGGAGCGCCTCAAGTTCCTGCGGGAAGTCGAAGCCCTCATGGACCGCACCCGCCGCCACCTCCAGGAGGAGGCGCCGGACATCTACCTGGCCGCGCCACCCACCCTGAACCTGGAGAATCTCGACCTCAGCGCCCTCGACGAGACCTTCCCGACCCAGAGGCGGACGAACCCGAGCTGATCGTCCCTCGCCCCACCGGAGTTTCCATGTCCCACGCCGTGATCCTCAAAGCCCTCCGCAGCCCCATCGGCAAGTTCCAGGGGGCGCTGGCGCCGCTGGCCGCGCCGGAGCTGGCGGCTCAGGTGGTGAAGGCCCTGCTGGCGGCGGTGCCCGGCGCCGCGCCCACGGAAGCCATCTTCGGCAATGTCGTGAGTGCCGGTGTGGGCCAGGCCCCGGCCCGCCAGGCGGCGCTGCGGGGTGGCCTGCCGGCCAGCGTCTCCGCCCTCACCATCAACAAGGTCTGCGGCAGCGGACTCAAGGCCATCCAGTTGGCCGCCAACGCCGTGCGGTTGGGCGACCACGAGGTGGTGTTGGCGGGCGGCATGGAATCCATGTCGAACGCGCCCTACCTCATGCCCAAGCTGCGCACCGGCGCCCGCATGGGTCATACCGAAGCCAAGGACGCCATGATCCTCGATGGCCTCTGGTGCGCCATGACCGATCAGCACATGGGCCTCACCGGAGAACTCGTAGCCTCGAAATATGGCATTGACCGCGCGGCCCAGGACACCTGGGCCGCGGATAGCCACCGCAAGGCGGTGGCTGCCATGCAGTCTGGGGCCTTCACGGCTGAGATCGTTCCCATTGCGGTCCCTGGGCGGAAGGGCGACGTGATGATCACGGAGGATGAAGGTCCCCGCGCGGACTCCACGGTGGAAGCGCTTGCGAAGCTGCGCCCGGCCTTCCAGAAGGATGGCACCGTGACCGCCGGGAACGCCCCCAGCGTCAACGATGGCGCCGCCGCCGCCCTGGTCACCACCGAGGACTATGCGAAGGCCCACGGCCTGGCCATCCAGGCGCGGATCCTCGGCACGGCCACCGCCGGGCTCGCCCCCGAGTGGGTGCTCATGGCGCCGGTGGAAGCCATCCGCAAGCTGCTGGCCCAGGTGGGCGGGTCCACCGCGGATGTGGATCTCTGGGAGATCAACGAGGCCTTCGCCGTGCAGCTGGTGGCCACCATGGACGAACTCAAGCTGCCCGCAGACCGCATCAACGTCCACGGCGGCGCGGTCGCGCTGGGCCATCCCATTGGCGCGTCGGGTGCGCGGGTCATGGCGACGCTGATCCATGCGCTGACGCGCCTGGATAGGCAGCGCGGCGTCGCCGCGCTGTGTCTCGGGGGCGGGAACGCCATCGCCATGGCGGTGGAAAGGGTCTAGTTCGGCGGCGCAGCCGCCTATCCAAACAACAGGCCCGGCATGCCGGGCCTGTTGTTTGGCGGGCGAACCGTCGACTAGAAGCTGTATTTCAGACTGGCGCCGATCAGGTTGATGCTGCTCTGGTAGTTGCCAGACAGGTTGCCGCGGGTGAAGTTGGGATCCGTCTGCGATGAAGTGGTCACCAGGGCCACGGTGGAATCCTTGATGAACAGGTGCGAGAAGGCGAAATCGAACGCCAGGGCCTTGGAGTATGCATAGCCCACGCCGACGGAGACCCAGGTGCGATCGTTGTCGGGGATGCGGGGGGTGCGGTAGGCGGGATCAACTGCGCCCGAGTCAAAAGAAAGGCCAGCCCGGAGCGTCCAGGTGTCCGAGGTCTTCCAGTTGGCGCCCAGGGCGAAGAAGGTGGTGTCCTTCCACTTTTCCTCAGTGACGGACTCGGTGGGCTGGGGCGCCACATTGCTGGTGAACTTCACGCGGAGGTCATCGAATGCCGACCAGGTGCTGCGGGCCACTTCACCCTGGATCGAGAAGGTCCGGCTCAGGTCGTAGCTGAAGCCGATGGAGTAGGTGGCGGGCAACTTGAGGTCGGCCTCACCATCACCGTTCTTGAAGCCACGGGACTGGAAGACGCCCACGAGGGCGGGGCTGAGAGTCGTGGGGTAGCCGAAGGTCACATCCCCCTTCAGGGTCATGGTCATGGCCCCGTGGTAGGCCAGACCCAGGCGGAAGGCCTCGGTGGGCTGGTAGGTGGCGCCGACCTTGAAACCCAAGCCCGTGGCCTTGCCGGTCAGCTTGGCGGTGCCGTCCTGGCTGCCGGGAATGGTGGTGGGGAAGCCGATCAGGCCGAAATCGACGGCATTGGTCAGTTCCGCCTCAGCCGTGCGGACGACCGCGGCCGCACCGACCGACCACTGCGGGTTGACCCGGTAGGCGATGCTGGGGGCGAGGTCGATGACCTTCAACTCGGATTTGAGCGCGTGGTAGCGGCCCATCCAGTTCGAGTCGTATTCGGTGGTCAGGCCGAAGGGCGCGTTCACGGAGAGGCCGAGCTTCAGGTCATTGCTTACGCTGTACATCACATTCAGGTTGGGCAGGATGGCCGAGACGGCCGCGTTGCCATGGGAAGAGGGTCCCGAGATGGTGGAGAACGGCGTGGGATCCAACGCGGGCTGCCGCTTGGCAGTCCCGTTGCTGAAGGTCGCCTTGATGTCGACGAGCGTGCCCCCGGTGGCGAACTGCCATCCGGAAAACTGGGTCATGGCCGCAGGGTTGAAGAAAATCACACTGATATCGGAACCCCCGGCGGACACGCCGGCGAAGCCGTTGCCCTGGGAACTGGGTCCCTGCTCCCGCAACTGGAAACCAGAAGCCTGCGCCACGGGGCCGAAGGCGGCGGCGGCGACGAGTGTGAGGGCGGTGAGCGTAAAGCGTGAACAATGGCTCATAGGGGCATAGCTCCTGACCCGGTTTCCCGGGGTGAGTGGCTGTTTCCAGCCGATTCCGTAGGGATGTTGATGGATCACGATACCAAATCGTTACCGTCCTGCAACCAGTCCTGAACTGCCCGGCCCGGCACGATAATTCACGATCTAGGCATCATCAACCATGCGTAGTGCGAGCGCCTCCCGCAGGCTCTGGCCAGCGGCCAGTTCCTGCACCAGCGCCGAGCCGATGACGGGCGTGGCGCCCAGGGTCCGGATGGCCGTCAGGCTGCGCGGATCCGAAAGCCCGAAGCCGACGGCCAGGGGGCGCTCTGAAAGACCTTGCAGATCCTTCACCCGCTGAGACACGGGCGCAAGGTCCAGGCCCTGCCCTGGGCCGGTGACACCCAGGCGTGCCACCACATAGGCGAAGCGCTGGGCGAAGGGCGCAGCCGACCCGGGATCCAGCCGCTCCGCAAGGATCTGCCGGGCGCGAGCAAGGGTGGTCGTGGGTGCCAGCAGCGGCACCATCGGATAGCCCGCCGCCCGCAGGTCCGCCTCGAAGGCCGCCTCTTCGCCGTAGGGAAGGTCCACCACCAGGAGTGCGCGCACGGGGGTCGGCGCGAGGAGGCGTTGCAGGCGCCCAGCGCCGAGCTGGAGCAGGGGATTCAGATAGGTGAAGAGGATGATGTCGGGACTGTCGGTGAGCCCAGCCAAAGCTTCGAGCACGCGCAGCGGCGTGACCCCGCGCTGGATGGCGCGGTGCGCCGCTGCCTGGAGCACCGGGCCATCTGCAATGGGATCGGAGTGGGGCAGGCCCAGTTCGATGGCCGCCAAGCCCAGGGCCTTCGCGTCGGCCAGCAGGCCCGGCAGGGCCGCCAGCGAAGGATCGCCGGCCATGAGGAAGGGAAGCAGCGGATTCATAATCAGATCCCAAGACGCGACTGATAGGTGGACAGATCCTTGTCGCCGCGACCACTGAGGCCCAGCAGGACCGTGGCGGTGCCTTCGGCGGCGAGGGTGGGCAGCAGGGCCAGGGCGTGGCTGCTTTCCAAGGCGGGCAGGATGCCTTCGGTTTCGCACAGCAGCCGGGCGCCGGAGAGGGCTTCCTCGTCGGAGGTGCGACGCACCTCCACTTTGCCGTCCAGGATCAGCGCCGCCAGTTCGGGCCCCAGGGCGGGATAGTCCAGGCCCGCGCTGATGCTGGCGGTCTCGGCGGTATGGCCGTGGTCGTCCTGGAGCAGCAGCGTCTTGCACCCGTGCAGCACGCCCATGCGCCCGCCGTCGAGCCGCGCCGCGTGCTCGCCCAGTCCCGTGCCATGACCGCCAGCCTCCACGGCGATCCGGCGCAGCCCATCACCCAGGAACGGCACCAGCAGGCCCAGGCCATTGCTGCCGCCCCCTGCGCAGGCGAGGACGACTTCAGGCAGAGTCCCCGCTTGTTCGAGCACCTGGGTGCGGGCCTCCTCGCCGATGACGGTCTGGAAGCTGCGCACCAGCGTCGGAAAGGGATGCGGCCCCAACGCGGAGCCGAGAATGTAGTGAGCCTTGTCGCAGCGGCTGGCCCAGGCCCGCAGAGCTTCATTCACGGCTTCCTTGAGCGTGCCCTGCCCCGCCGCCACGGGCTCGACCTTCGCCCCGAACAGCCGCATCCGGGCCACATTCGGCGCCTGGCGGGCCATGTCCGTGACCCCCATGTACACCGTGCAGGCCAGCCCCAGCCTCGCGCAGGCGGCGGCGGCGGCCACGCCGTGCTGGCCCGCGCCGGTTTCGGCGATGACCTCCGTCTTGCCCATGCGGCGGGCCAGGATGGCCTGGGCGAGGGCGTTGTTGATCTTGTGCGCACCGGTGTGGGTCAGATCCTCGCGCTTGAGGAAGAGGGCCTGCAGCCCCAGCTTGGCGGCGAGTCGCGGGGCTGGCGTGAGCGGCGTGGGCCGGCCGACGAAGTGCCGCAACTCGCCTTTCAACTCAGCGACGAAGGCCGGATCAGCCACCGCGGCGCGAAAGGCCGCCTCCAGATCGAGGAGCGGCTGCATGAGCGTTTCCGGGGCATAGCACCCCCCGAGGGACTGGGCGCCGAAGCGCGAGGGGAGCGTGAACAGCTGGCTCATGGCAACTCCAGGGCATGGGCTGATTGAATGAAGGCCGCGACCTTGGCCGGGTCCTTCCGACCCTGCGCGGCCTCGAGCCGACTGGCCGCATCCACTCCGCGGCACCGCGAGCGGGCCGCCGCAGGCAACCCCGCGATGCGCTGCGCCAGATTCGTGGCGTCGAGCCCGCCCGCCAGCAGGAATTCGCCGGGCGGCGGAAAAGCCATCGCATGAGTCAGCCCCGAACCGCCCGCCACCCCGGTGTTCGCAGCGCTGGGCTCCCAGAGATACAGGTCCGCCGGGATGGGCTCCTGGTCCGGTTCGTCCGCCCAGGGCAGCAGCACGAAGAGTCCCGCTTCGCGAAGCAAGTGAAGGTCTGCTTCCCGCGTAGTCGCGGGAAGATGGGGTTGGACCTTTTGAAAACCGAAGCGTTGGGCCAAAACCAGGATGGCCGGTGCGCCATCTGCCACCACCACCAGCACGGCGCGATCCAGGTAGGGCATCGCCACGGATAGATCCGCACAGTGCCGGGGGCTCGGCGGATGCCGGACGAACCCGAGCAGATCCGCCCCCAGGGCCGCGGCCAGCCTCACATCATCGGAGCGGACCAGGCCGCAGACCTTGGCCAGCGGTGTCATGAAACCTCCGCCTGCAAATCCGCCAGGATGCGGGCGAGGAAGCCCCGTGGATCCGGGCTGCGCATGAGGGCCTCACCGATGAGTACCGCATCGAAGCCCGCTCGCAGGGCCGTCCGCGCATCTTCGGGCGTGGCCAGGCCGGATTCGCGGATGAGCAGGGCTTCGGGGAAGGCCGCACGCAGCCGGGCGGCGCTGGGCGCGCCCAGCGTGAAGGTGGAGAGGTCCCGGGCGTTGATGCCCAGCAGCCGGGTTTCCGCAGCCAGGGCGAAATCCACTTCCGTCAGGTTGTGCAGTTCCACCAGGGGCTCAAGCCCGCGGGCCCGGGCCGCCTGGGCGAAGGCAGCCGTATGTTCCTTGAGGACCCGGGCGATGAGCAGGACCGCCTCCGCCCCAGCCATCTCGGCTTCCGCCAGCTGGGCTTCCGAGATGACGAACCCCTTGTAGAGCCGGGGTACGCCGAGTGGGGCCGCCGCCTGGAGATGCGCCACCGAACCATGGAAGTAGGCCGGTTCCGCCAGGATGGAAAAGGCCGAGGCACCGCCCTCCACATACGCCTGCAGCTGGGGGAGAAGGGGCGTGCCGGCCGCGAAGGGTCCGAGGGAGGGCGAGGCCTGCTTGTACTCGGCGATCACCGCTCCGCCACGCATGGCGGCATCCCGCCGCAGCGCCGCCTCGAACGGGCCGGGGGAAACGAGCCGGGCGCGACTCGGCGCGGCCGCGGTGGGGAGGCTCACCACCCGCGCCAGTTCGGCGACCAGCACACGCTGAAGATGGGAACTGGCAGGCAGGCCCGTGCCCTGGACGAGGGCGGCCGGAGCCGGCAGGCGGCTCATGGGCGCACCTCGGTGGGCAGCGCGAAGGGCAGCGGAAAGCCACCGTCGAGCCGGGTTCGTGCTTCCTGGAAGGTGGCCGCGATGGCCCCCAGTCCAGCGTTCCGGTGCAATAGCAGGCCCAAGGCCGTCTGGAGCGCCACGGCGTCGGCCACAGCGGGACGGAAGTCCGCGTGGCCGGCCCCGGCAAATAGACCCCTGGCCACGGCCAGGGCTTCGGCGCGGTCAGCCACGCGCAGGGCATGCGGGGCCGGATGGGCGAGACCCAGATCGCGGGGGACCAGCACCTGCCGCGCGGCGACGGTGCCGTCGGCGGCCTCCACGACCATCGTGGGGCCCTCGATGGAGGCTTCGTCCATGCCCTTCCCTTCCGCATCCTTGCCATGGATTACGAAGGCCCGCCTCAGGGAGCCGCGTCGGGCGAGGGCCCCGGCCATGGGCGCCAGCAGTTCCTCCCGGGCCACCCCCAGCACCTGCAACGGTGGATGCCCCGGATTCAACAACGGGCCCAGCAGGTTGAAGATTGTCGGGATGCCCAGCCGCCTGCGGATCTCCCGCAGCCGCCCCAGCAGGGGATGGTAGGCCGGGGCGAAGAGGAAGGCGAAGTGCCGGGAGCGGAGATCCTCCACCAGATCAGAGGTGGCGCGGGAGAGGTCGTAGCCCAGGGCCTCCATGAGGTCCGCGCTGCCGCAGACGCCGGTGGCGGCCCGGTTCCCGTGCTTGACGACGGGTACGCCGAATTGGGTGAGGAAGAGGGCCGAGAGGGTGCTGAGGTTGGCGGTGGAGGCGCCGTCCCCCCCCGTGCCCACCACATCGATGGCTCCGGCGGAAACGGCAGGAAAGGGCACGGCCACTTCGGCGAGCGCATCGGCGAAGGCCGCGAGTTCGTGGGCCTCGGGCACGCGCTGGGCCAGCAGGGCCAGGCACGCCCCCACCAGCAGCGCGTCGGTGTCCTGGTCGATGAAGATGCGCATCAGCTCGGAGGCGGTGGTTTCCGGCAGGGGGCGGCTGGGATTGTGGGTCGTGAGCAGGGTCATCGGGCGTGGTCCTTGGCTAGGCGGAGGAAATTTGCGAGCATTGCGGGGCCATCGGGCGTCAGGATGCTTTCCGGATGGAACTGCACGCCCCAGCGGGGCAGCTGGCGATGTTCCATGGCCATGATCTCGCCGCCGGGACTGCGGCCCGTGATCCGCCAGCAGGCGGGCAGCGAGGCCGGGTCGGCAATGAGGCTGTGGTAGCGGCCCACGGGCAGACCTGCGGGCAAACCCTGGAACAGTCCGGTACCAGCGTGCTCCAGCGCGGTGGCCTCGCCATGCAGCGGTTCGAGGGCACGGGTGACCTTGCCTCCGGTGGCGGCGGCGAGGGCCTGATGGCCCAGGCAGACGCCCAGCAGCGGCACCCCCCAATCCGAACCGGCCAGGGCCATGTGCGCGGGGCTTTCCGTGGGATGGCCCGGCCCCGGCGACAGCACCACGGCCTCGGGCTGGAGGGCCATCGCTTCCTCCAGGCTGATGACATCGTGGCGGATGACGCGGACCTTGGCGCCCAGCGTTTCGAAGGCCTGCACCAGGTTGTAGGTAAAGGAATCCAGGGCATCGATCAGGAGGATCATCGGCCACCTCCTGGCAGCGTCACCCCAAGGGCCTGGGCGATGGCCCCCAGTTTGTGCAGGGTCTCGAAGTATTCTGCTTCGGGGTTCGAGGCCCGCACCACGCCCGCGCCAGCCTGGATGTGGGCGGCTCCGCCGGCGTAGACCGCGGTGCGCAGAATGAGGGCCGTATCGAGAACGCCATCGGCGCCCAGCCGCAGCAGCACGCCGCCGTAGGGGCCGCGGACCTCCCCTTCCATTTCGGCGATGCGCTGACAGGCCCGGAGCTTGGGCGCGCCGCTGACGGTGCCAGCGGGGAAGGCCGCTGCGAGCACATCCAGGGCGTCCACGCCGGGCTGCAGCGTTGCCTTCACGGTGGTCGTCAGGTGCAGAACATGGCTGGTGCGCTGGAGGGCGAGGGGTTTCTCCACCCGGACGCCACCGGGCACGGCCACCCGGCCCAGATCGTTGCGGGCCAGGTCCACCAGCATCTGGTGTTCGGCCAATTCCTTGGGGTCGCGCTTCAGGGCCGCGAAGCGCGTGGCGTCCTCCTCGGCACTCGCACCCCGGGGCACGGTACCCGCGATCGGGAGCGTTTCGGCCTCGCCGTCCTGCACCCGGACCAGCATCTCCGGCGACGCGCCCACCAGGGCGAAGTCGCCCCATTCAAGCAGGAACCCATAGGGGCTCGGATTGAGGCGGCGCAGGCGGCGATAGGCCTCCAGCGGCGGCGGCGGATCCTCGATCCGGAACCGCTGGCTGGGCACCAGCTGGTAGATATCGCCATCGAGGATCAACTCCTGAGCCTGGCGCACGCTGCTTTCGTAGGCCTCCCGCGTGCTCTGGGCGATGACCCTGGGCGCGATGGCAGAGGGCCCGGGATCGCTCACACCAGCCAGCAACAGGGCGCGGAGGCTGCGCAAACGGGCGAAGCCCGCGTCGGGATCGGCATCCAGGGTTTGCAGTTCGGCGACCTGGTGCAGGTGATCGAAGACCAGGGCCGTGTCGAACCGGCGCACCCAGAGGCCCGGCAAGCCGAGGCTGTTCCGGGCCGGGAGGGCCAGGCTGGGTTCCAGGGCGCCCATGGCCTCGAAACCCAGATACCCGGCGGTGCCCACGCCCATGGGCAGGCCTTCGCGCAGGGGCGGAAGCACGGCCTCTGGATCGTGAAGAGCCGCTGCCGGCGACGGCCCGGCGAGGTGCCGGAGGGCCTCCACCCAACCCGTGGCAGGGGCCTCCAGGCGGCATTCGGTGGCGCACTCGAGCAGCACGAAGCTGTGGCGGCCCACGCGCTCCCCCTGGTCGCAGGATTCCAGCAGCAGGCTGGCGCCCGCGGGCCGCAGGGCCAGATAGGCGGCGAGCGGCGTCAGCAGGTCCGCGGGCAGCGGGTGGCGGAGCAGGTGCCTGGGCGCGGGTGCCTGGTGTTCAGAAATCTGCCGATCAGAAGCCACGGTTGCATCCATCAACGAAAAAGCCCGACCACGGGGTCGGGCTCGGAAGGTCCAGAATGGCGTCGGCCGCTAGGCCTCGCACAGGGAGCCATCCGAACCCACGCACCACCACCAGCCCCCATGGAGGAGGCCCTGGCGAAGGGTCGGGAACGATGGCTGCATGGAAGCGATGAAACCCGGTTGGGACCCTCCGTGTCAAGTGTGGTTTGATGAGTGATTGCCTGCGGATGCCCATGAATCCCGAAGATCGCCCCACCACCATCCACACCGATGAGGCCTTGGCGCCCCGGGGGCCCTGGGCCTTCCTCGTTGCGGCGCGGCCGGGCGGGTTCACGCGCTGGGGCTGGGGACTCATGGTCGGCTGGATGCTGGTGCTGCTCGGGCCCGCGCTGGGCTGGGCCGGCCACCTGCGGCGGGCGGCGGGCTGGAGTGCCCTGCCCTCCCACTGGGGGGAACAGATCACGACCCGCGATCTGTGGGAACTCGTCGAGAACGGCGGGCTTCAGCACCGCCTCACCAATTCCCCCACCGTCCATCTCTTCGGCCTGGGTCTGGTCGTGGTCCTCTGGTGCGGCTGGCGCATGCAGGCGGAGGAGGCTGGGCAACGGGCCCGCCTGGGGCCCTGGCTGCTCGGCGCCCTGGATACGGTCCTCATCGGCTTTCTCCCCCTGGGGCTGGTCACCTGGCTGGCGGATTGGACGCTGGGCAAGGTCGGCGGGCTCGGCATTGACGGCCTGGGCTGGCTGGCCTTCTTCGGCCGCCCCCTTTTGTGGATGGGGCTGGTTGCCGCCCTGAACCTCCAGTGGTGGTTCTGCCGTCTGGGACGGACCGCTGGGCTGGCCCGCGGCTACCGCGGCCACCTTGGCGACAGTTTCATGCAGCTCTGGTCACACCCGGTCCAGTGGGGCCTGATCACTCTGGGCGGCGCCGCGCTCCGGTCCCTGCTGCCGTTCCTGGTGCTGCTGCTGGCCTGGCGCCTGGGCGGGGGCACCACCTTCCGAGTCTGGCTGTTCCTGCTGCTCCAGCTCACCGTGACCGCCCTCAATGGCTGGTTCATGGGTTGGCTGCTGCGCACCGCCGCCCGGTTCTGGAACCACGACGTCGCCGTGCGGGAAGTCCGCGCGGCTCTCAAGGATGTCCCCCATGAAGCCCAATCGCTCTAGCGCCCTGCTGCTCTGCTCCTGGCTTTCGCTGCAGCTGGTGGCGCAATCGCCAAATCAGCCCGCCGCCAACACCAAGGCTGAAGTGCTTCCCATCAACGCCACGATCCCCGAGGATGCGGACATCCAGAAGGTCATCGCGCCCCTGGCGGCGGAGATCAAGGCCACCTTCGACCTGCCCCTGGTGCAGGCGCCCCAGGGCCTCTTCCGCGGGCGGCGCGGCGAGGAGAACCTGCTGGGCTACTGGGTCGCCGACGTGATGCGGCAGGCCGCCCAGGGGGTCATTGGTGCGCCGGTCCGCTTTGCCATCACCAATGCCGGTGGTCTGCGGGCCAATCTGCGCCCGGGCCAGCTGAAGGTGGGTGATATCTTCGAGGCGATGCCCTTCGAGAACGAACTGGTGATCATCGAACTCACGGGCGCCGAGATCATCCAGGTGGTGCAGGAAGGCATCCTCCGGCGCGGCGGCGAGCCCTGTTCCGGCGTGATCGCCAAGATCACCGGCAGCCCCGAGCAGGCCACTCTCACGGTCACCTGGTCGGACGGCAGTCCCATCGATCCTGCGGCCACGGTGAAGGTGGCCACTTCCGATTACCTCTACGGCGGCGGGGATTCCATCCCCACGCTGAAGAAGGGCCGGAAGCCCTTCACCACGGGCATCACGCTCCGCCAGATGCTGCTCGACCAGTGCGCGGCCCTGGCGAAGGCCAAGCAGGATCTGCTGCCCCCGGCCCCGGGCCGCTGCACCATCCCCGTGCCCATCCAGGAAGCCATCCGCGACAAGAAATTCAAGCTGTAAGGACTCCAGATGGATCGCCGTGCCTTTCTCGCCTCCCTCGGTGCCAGCGCCGTCGCCACCCAACTGCCCCTGCGGGCGGCGGGCGGTCCGGCGGAGGGCTCCGGCCGCATCACCCTGCTGCACACCAACGACACCCATTCGCGCATCGAACCCTTCGGGCCGGGCAACGGTGCCATCAGCGGCCTGGGCGGCATTGCCCGCCGCGCCACCCTGGTGCGCCAGCTCCGACAGCAGCTGGGCCCCGTGCTGCTCCTCGATGCCGGCGACACATTCCAGGGCACTCCCTACTTCAACCGCTACAAGGGCCGCCTCGACTACCAGCTCATGCGGATGGTGGGCTACGACGCGGGCACCCTGGGCAACCATGACTTCGATAACGGCGTGGGAATGCTGGTGGAGGCCATGGCAGGCATGGAACAACTCAACCACGCGAACCCGGCCTTCGCCTTCGTGAACTGCAACTACGACTGCACGGGCGCACCGGCGCTGCGAAAGCGGATCCGGCCCTACCTCATCCGGCAGTTCCCCGGCCTCCGGGTCGGCGTCACGGGGGTGGGCATAGCCTTCGCCGGATTGGTCGCGCCGAAGAATCATGAAGGCATCACTTGGAAGGATCCCTACGAAAGCCTGAAGCCCGTGGTGAAGCGGCTCCGCGAGGTCGAGAAGGTGGATCTGGTGGTGGTGCTCTCCCACCTGGGCTACAACCTGAACGGCAGCGGCCCCGACGACCTGCGCATGCCAGGCCAGGTTCCGGGCATCGATGCCATCATCGGCGGCCACAGCCACACCTTCCTGGAGAAGCCCACGCGGGTCCCCCACGCCCTGGGCGAGACCCTGATTTCCCAGGTGGGTTTCGGCGGCGTGAACCTGGGACGCATGGACTTCGCCCTGGCCCGGGGCGCCGTGAAGGCGGCCACGGGAACGGCCATGCCAGTGGCGGGTTGACCGCGAGTGGCGTGACCGAAGTCCCAATTCGCCGTTTCGACAGGGAAAGCCGCTTGCTGCGTGGCTTTCACCGTGGGAGCCTGCCTTGATTCCCCATCGCCGGACCCGCGCGATCCAGTCGTCGCCGAAGGCCCTGGCGAGGACTCGGAAACCACCAAGGAGAGCCCATGACCACCCAGAAAATCATCTGGACTGAGATCGACGAAGCGCCAGCTCTGGCCACCTACTCCCTGCTCCCCATCATCCAGGCCTTCACGAACGGCACGGGCATCTCGGTCGAGACCTCCGATATCTCCCTGGCCGGCCGCATCCTCGCGAACTTCCCCGAGCACCTGACGGAAGCCCAGCGGATTTCCGACAATCTGGGCCACCTGGGCGAACTGGCCCAGCAGCCCGAGGCCAACATCGTCAAGCTGCCGAACATCAGCGCCTCCATCCCGCAGCTGATTGCCGCCATCAAGGAGCTCCAGTCCCAGGGCTTCAAGATCCCTGATTACCCCGAGCAGCCGAAGGATGACGCCGAAAAGGCCATCCAGACCCGCTTCGCCAAGGTGCTGGGCAGCGCCGTCAACCCCGTGCTGCGCGAGGGCAACTCCGATCGCCGGGCGCCCCTGTCCGTGAAGAACTTCGCCAAGCAGCACCCCCACAAGATGGGGGCGTGGAGCCCCGATTCCAAAACCCGCGTCGGGCACATGAGCGCGGGCGACTTCTACGGCAGCGAAACCTCCACTACCATCGCCAAGGCCACCGCGGTCCGCATCGAGTTCGTGGGAGAGGATGGCGTGATCAAGGTCCTCAAGGAGAAGACCGCTCTGACCGATGGCGAAGTGCTCGATTCCTCGGTGATGAGCGTCAAGGCCCTGAAGGCCTTCTACGCCGAGCAGATCGAGGCCGCCAAGCAGGATGGCCTGCTGCTGTCGCTGCACCTCAAGGCCACCATGATGAAGATCTCGGATCCCGTCATGTTCGGCCATGCCGTGACCGTGTTCTATCAGGCCGTGTTCGAGAAGCACGCCGCCGTCATCAAGGAACTGGGCGTCAATGTTGCCAACGGCCTGGGTGATCTCTACGCCAAGATCCAGACCCTGCCCAAGGCGAAGCGGGCCGAAATCGAGGCGGACCTCCAGGCCGTGTACCCCACCCGCCCCGCCCTGGCCATGGTGGATTCCGACAAGGGCATCACCAACCTGCACGTGCCCAATGACATCATCGTGGACGCCTCCATGCCCGTCGTCGTTCGTGACTCTGGCAAGATGTGGGGCGCCGACAGCAAGCTCCACGACACCCTGGCGATGATCCCCGACCGTTCCTACGCCACGATGTACAAGGCCATCATCGAGGACTGCCAGCAGCATGGCGCCTTCAACCCCGCCACCATCGGCAGTGTTCCAAATGTCGGCCTCATGGCGCAGAAGGCCGAGGAATACGGCTCTCACGACAAGACCTTCTTCGCCCCCGCCGGCGGCATCATCCGCATCGTCGATGCGGCAGGCGCCACGCTGCTCTCCCAGAAGGTGGAGGCCGGTGACATCTTCCGCGCCTGCCAGGCCAAGGACGCGCCCATCCAGGACTGGGTGAAGCTGGCGGTCTCCCGCGCCCGCATCACCGGCGCCCCGGCCCTTTTCTGGCTCGACCAGAACCGCGCCCACGACGCGCAGATCATCGCCAAGGTGGAGACCTACCTGAAGCGGCACGACACGGCCGGTCTGGATATCCGCATCCTGCACCCGGTCGAGGCCATGCAGGTCTCCTGTGAGCGCATCCGCAAGGGCCTGGACACCATCTCCGTCACCGGCAACGTGCTGCGCGACTACCTCACGGACCTGTTCCCCATCATCGAGTTGGGCACCAGCGCCAAGATGCTGTCGGTCGTCCCCCTGCTGGGCGGCGGCGGTCTCTTCGAAACCGGTGCGGGCGGTTCCGCGCCCAAGCACGTCCAGCAGTTCCAGAAGGAGGGCTACCTGCGCTGGGATTCGCTCGGCGAATTCTCCGCCTTGGCCGCCTCCCTTGAGCACGTGGCCACTTCCTCCAAGAACGCCAAAGCCGCCGTGCTGGCGGAGGCCCTCGATCTGGCCATCGCCAAGTTCCTGGACAACGACAAGTCCCCCGCCCGCAAGGTCGGCCAGATCGACAACCGGGGCAGCCACTTCTACCTGGCCCTGTACTGGGCCCAGGCGCTGGCTGGGCAGTCCAAGGATGCCGTGCTGCAGGCCCGCTTCGCCCCGGTTGCCCAGCAGCTTGGCGAGAACGAAGCGAAGATCAACGGGGAATTGATCGCCGCCCAGGGCAGCCCGGTGGACATGGGTGGCTACTACCATCCGGACAAGGTCAAGACGGGTGCGGCCATGCGGCCCAGCGGGACGTTGAATGCGATCATCGATGGGTTGCAGTAGCCGGCAAGCGCTCCGGGGCTGCGCTCCAGAGCTGGAAACGGCCCGCGTCCGCGGGCCGTTTCCATGTTGGGAGTAATAGGGTGGGTTGCTTCCCGTTAGAACCGCACCCATGCTGGCTTCATGCGTCGATTGAAGCAGGTGGCGAGCCATCGGTTCCGGGAAAGGGCTTCGGTCTTCCTCACGGAACTCCATCCCGCGCGGGATGCGGTCGAGCGGGCCGCGGTGCTGGCGGGGCTGCGCAAGCGGGACTTCGACGCCACCCACCATTGCAGCGCCTGGCGCGAGGGCGTTCCGGTGGCAGCCTTCGGCGCCGACGATGACGGCGAACCCTCCGGCACCGCCGGGCGGCCCATGCTGGCGGTGCTGGAGGGCGCCCAGGCCACGGATCTCATCGCGGTGTGCCTCCGCTGGTACGGCGGTACGAAACTGGGCACCGGCGGTCTGGTGCGGGCCTATACGGAAGGGGTCCAGGGCGCCCTGACCGCGGCCGATGAGGCCGATGCCTGGGAGGCCGTCCGCGTCCTCCGCACCGGCGAGATCCGCGTGCCCACAGCCCAGGCCCACCTGCCCTTTGCCCTGTTGGGAGCCTTCCCGGAGGCGGCCGTGCTCGACCAGACCTTCCACGGGGAACAGGCCATGCTGCGTTTCGAGTGCCCGCCAGACCTCGCCCCCGCCCTGGTGCACGCTTGGCGGGAGCGCAGCCGGGGTGGCCAGATTCACTGGGAATGACTGCTCGCCGGTCCCGGTCCGCCATTCGCCGATCCCTGGCTGATTCCCCGGCGGAAGGCCCGTAGCTTGGTGACACGGGAGGAAACAACCATGATCCAGGCCGGATGGTTCATAGACAGCGCCTGGTGGTGGCTGGCGCTGGGTCTGCCCAGTCTGGGGTTCTGCCTGCCTGTGGGTTCTAGACCAAAGGAGCACCGCTCATGAACGCCGAGGCACGCCGCCCGCTCTTTTCCACCAAGCTGGTCTTCGGCCTGACGGTGATCGCCCTGGGCCTGATCCTCATGGCCGACCGGCTCCGCTGGTACGACGCCTGGCACCTGCTGACCTGGTGGCCCCTGGCGTTGGCGGCTTTCGGCCTCGCGCGCTTGGCGCAGGACGGCCCCCTCAGCCTCCGGGGCCATGTCTGGCTGGCCTTCGCCATCGCCGGCTTCATCCACCAGTTCGGTCCCTGGGGCCTGCTCGATCAGTGGTGGCCCAGCTTCCTGGTCTGGGGCGGCATCATCGTCACGCTGCGGGCGATCTTTCCCCAACCCAAACAGGAGAAGCGCTCGAAGGCCGTTCCCCCATCGCCAACACCCGCCGTTTCCTGTGATCCTGAAACCGATTCCTCCCAGGTGAAGCCATGAACGCCCCCGACGACGCCAAGGGCCCCAGCCCCTTCAGCCCCAAGCTGGTGGTGGGCGTGGCCATCATCGTGGCGGGCCTCGTGCTCACCCTGGACAACCTCGGCCTCATCGAGGCCCATGTGGTGTTCCGGCTCTGGCCCCTGGTGCTCGTGGCCATGGGCGTGGCCAAGCTCCGCCAGGACGGCCCCCAGGGCGGCATGGGCGGCTGGTTCCTGATCCTGGGCGGCGCCTTTCTGCTGCTGTTCAACTTCGGGCGGGGCCGCCTGACGGAGGCGCTGGCCCCCATGCTGGTGGTGGCCGTGGGCATCCTCATCGTCATCAAGGCCCTGAAGCAGAACCGCGGTGTGCCGCCGGAGCTGGCCCGCTCCGAGGACTTTCTCCAGGGCACGGCCATCTTCGGCGGCTACAAGCGGCGGGTGCTGACCCAGTGCTTCAAGGGCGGCGAGCTGACTTCCATCTTCGGGGGCTGCGAGGTGGATCTCCATCAGGCCGCCCTCGAATCCGGCCAGGCCCGCATCGATGTCTTCGTGCTGTTCGGCGGCGTGGAGATCCGGGTGCCGGAGGGCTGGGAAATCGTGAACCAGGCCACCGCCATCGCGGGCGCCCTGGATGACAAGACGCACCACGGGCCCGCCTCCGTCGAAGGCCGCCCCCGTCTGGTCGTCACCGGCCTGATCCTCTTCGGTGGCACGGAGGTTAAGAGCTGATGCACCCCCTCCTGGCCAGCCGGGCGCGCTTGGGGGCCTACCTTCTGGGGTGGGCCCCCATTGCCCTGTTGCTGACGGGCATCGCCCGGAGCCAGGGCTGGAGCTGGGCGGAGGCGGGTGCGCTGGCGCTGCCGCTCTGCCTCCTCGCCGCCTTCCTGTTCCTGTCGGCCTGGTTCCTCTGCCGCGCCCTGCCCCTGGGACGGACCCTCGAAAGCCTCGGGGGCCACGGCGCCGCCTGGGGCATGGCGGCCGTGCTCATGGGCGGCTTGTGGGCGGGCCTCGCCTGGCTGCTGGCCCGGCTGCTGGCCTGGCTGCCGGGGCTCGAAGCCCTGCCCCTGCGAGTGAGCATCGCCCTGCCGGTGCTCACGGGCCTGGGCATCCTCCTCTATCTGGCTTCCGTCGCCCTCAGCTACCTGATGCTGGCCCAGGACCGCGCCATCGAGGCCGAACGGAGGGGGGCCGAGTTGCAGTTGCTGGCCCAGGAATCCGAATTGAAGGCCCTCCGCGCCCAGCTGAATCCCCACTTCCTGTTCAACAGCCTGAATTCGCTATCGGCACTCACCGCCCTGGACCCGGCCCGGGCCCGGGAGATGTGCGTGCTGCTGTCCGACTTCCTGCGCCGCAGCCTGGGCCTGGGCGAGCGCCGCCTGGTGGCGCTGCGCGAGGAACTCGACCTGGCGCGGGCCTACCTGGCCATCGAACAGATTCGCTTCGGCGCACGGCTGCAGCTGGACTGGCGGATAGACCCCGCTGCCGAACCGGCCCTGCTGCCCACCCTGCTGCTCCAGCCTCTGGTCGAAAACGCCATCAAGCACGGCATCGCGGCGCTCCCCGAAGGCGGCATCCTCTCGCTGTCCACCGAGGCGGTCGAAGGGCACGTGATCCTGCGCGTCGACAACCCCATGGATGCGGATGCCCCCGCGCCCCAGGGCCTGGGCCTAGGTCTGCGGCAAGTGCGGCAGCGCCTCCTGGGCCGCTTCGGCAGCCGGGCCCGCTTCGAGGCGGGGGTGCAGGATGGTGTCCACCGCGTGACCCTGGTTTTCCCCTTGGAGATCGAACCATGAAAGCCCTCATCATCGACGACGAGGATCTCGCCCGCGCCGTGGTGCGCGAGCATCTGGCCGCCCATCCGGACATGGAAGTGACGGCGGAATGCGCCAACGGGTTCGAGGCCCTGAAGGCGGCGGCCCAGCACCAGCCGGATCTCATCTTCCTGGACATCCAGATGCCCAAGCTGGATGGTTTCGAAGTGTTGGAGCTGCTCGAAGCCGAGGGCAAACGTCCCGCCGTGGTATTCGTGACGGCCTACGACCAGCACGCCCTGCGGGCCTTCGAAGCCCATGCGGTGGACTACCTGCTCAAGCCCTTCTCCAGGGAGCGCTTCGACGCGGCCCTCGCCAAGGCCCGGGCCCTGCAGACCGCCCAGCCACCGTCGGTGCCACCCCCCGCCACCGAGCTGGCCGCAGCCGCCCGGCAGGGCAAGCCCCTGGAGCGCATCGTGGTGAAGGACGGCCCCAAGGTGACGGTGATCCACCTGGATCGCCTGGACTGGGTGCAGGCCCAGGACGACTATGTCCTGCTGCGCACCGAAGGGAAGAACCTGCTGAAGCAGCAGACTCTGGCCAACCTGGAAGCCCAGTTGGATTCGAGCCGTTTCATCCGCATCCACCGCAGTTATGTCCTGAACCTCGACCGCCTGGTCCGGGTTGAACAGGACACCAAGGAACACCGGGACGCCATCCTGCGCGATGGCACCCGCCTGCCCGTGAGCCGCGCGGGCTACCAGCGGCTACGGGAACTTTGGGAAGGCGCCTGACGACTCAGATCGGCGCGTGCAACTGGCAGGGATGGACATTGCAGTGTCCGCAGCGACCCGAACACAGCGTGGCGTCCATGAGCGGCGTCTCTTCCACCTGAGGCGTCGTCCGGCACAGGGTCGGGATGGCTTTCTCCGTGCGCACCACACCCGCGTCCCGATCGGCTTCCAACGGGGTTGACGGGGTGCGGGCGGCGGACCTGGGCATCGGTGGTCTAGGCCTCCGGCCGCTTGAAGCTCTTCGCCACCTTCTGCATGAGCAGGGGATCGCCTTCGATCTGGATCTTGCCGGTCATGAAGGCCTCCTGGGCATTCAGCGTTCCGGTGCTCAGCGCGACGAAGTCGTCGGCCTTCGCCTTCAGGAGCGTATCACAGGGTTTCAGCAGGCGTGGGAAGACCAGGCAGGCACCCTTCCGGATCAAGAGTGTATAGCCCAGATCATCGATCTGGTACCCGACGATCGCCTCCAGATCTCCAGCCTTTTCAGCATTGAAGCGTTCGGGCATGGATTCAAGCAACCCCTGCGCCGGATTCACATCCGCGTCGAAATGGGCCGTGTAGGCCGCCACCTGGCTCATGTCGCCCTTGACGGTAATGGCCCCGCCCAGCAGGGCGGCCACCAGATTCAGCTTGCCCGCATTGAGGGCCGCGAAATCCGCATCGGAAATCCCCAGGGCGGCACCTTCGACCTCCCCCGGGCGGACGGACAGGCCTTCGGGACGGAAATCCAGACGGTACGGAACGCCATCCACCTTTACTTCCAGCGTGCCGCTGGCGCCGCCCTTGTAGCGCTTGCGCAGCGTAGCCAGGGCCTTGCCCCCGGGCGTATCCGGAAAGCTTATCTCGGGTTCGGCGGACCAGGCCTGCCAGGCCTGCCGCAGCACCGCCATGTCCCCGGAAAAACGGATCTGGCCGCCCAGGAGGGCCGGACCGGGCTGGGACAGGCCGCAGACCAGGCCGCGCAAGGCCGCCTCGTCGCCGGCCACTTCCGCGCCCTCGCCCCAGCTGTCGCCCCCGACCGTCACCTTGATTCCGGCGCCGCACAGGGCGAGCCGCGCGGGCAGCAAATCCTTCAACGCCTTGACCGGGCCGCCCGCCTTCTGGGGCTTCTTGAAGAACTTGGGGAATTTCTGCAGCAGGCCCAGATCGCCGGTGCCCTTGAGCTTGCCGGTCATGAAGGCCTGCATGGGATCGAGCTTGCCTTCGTTGAGGGCGATCCAGTCCTCGGCTCCGATCACCACCACCGAAGTGGCATCGGGCTTGGCTTCGCGCTTCAGGCTGAACGCGCCGTTCTCGATGAGGCAGGTGTAGTCGCCGCCCCCTTCGCCCGTGACCTGGTAGTAGACCGACACCGTGAGGCCCTGCGCCTTCTCGGGCAGGAAGAGCTCAGGCATGAGCGCAAAAATGCCGTCCACCGTCAAAGCCATCAGATCACCTCGGAATGTGGATCGAGCATGGCCGGGCGTCCGGATCGGACGCAACGGTTACCAGGAGTCAGGTCACTCGAGCGCTTTCCGAAGGCGCAGAAAGGGGCTTCACGGCCCCTTTCTGCGTGAGTGAACGACATCTCACCTCAAGCGGAACGGCATCGTGAGCTTGAAGCGGGCGGATACGGGCTTGCCCTTGACCGTGGTGGGTTCGAATTCCCAGGCCTTGGCGTAGCCTACGGCGCAGGCATGCAGTTCTTCAGGGCCGGAGAGGGCCTTGGCCTGCTGCACCTTCCCCTGGCGATCGATGATCAAGACAACCACAACGGTGCCCTGGATGCGCTGGGCCTTGGCCTCGGGGGGATAGGCTGGGGCATCCGGCTGATGCTTGACGCGGATCTGTTTGAAGTCCATATCCACCGGATCCGAAGCGGCGGCCTCGGCCTTGGGCGTGTCGGAGACCCTGGCGGAAAGGGTTGCCGCGCCAAGGGTGGCCGCGAGCAGGAGGGCTGGGAGGAGGGCGGCCAATGGCATAGCCGCTCCCGGGGTCATGCGGGGACGAAGCAGGCGTTGAATGCGGGACATGAGTTTGCCTCCACTGGCCG
The DNA here is from genome assembly GCA_038320645.1 of Holophagales bacterium. Taxonomy (GTDB): domain Bacteria; phylum Acidobacteriota; class Holophagae; order Holophagales; family Holophagaceae; genus Geothrix. Next base: position 38,982 of record JBBQEL010000027.1, read on the forward strand.
CGAGGGCCAGATCGGGAATCAGCTTGGGCTGGGTGCGAAGTTCCTCCAGCCCAACGAGGGCGGAGGCGTAGAAGATCGGATCGCCGCAGGCCTGCACGGCCGCATCATCGCAGCAGTGCTCGCGCTCCTGGCGGATGCGCCCGGAGAGCCACCAGACGGCGGGGTGGTAGAACAGGATCGATTCGGCGAGGGTCTGGAGCAGGTTCGCCAGAAAATCCCCGCGGCGGATGTGGGCGAGTTCGTGGATCAAAAGAGCCTCGAGGGCCTCAGGCGGAAGGGCCAGAAGCGCGCCCGCCGGCACCAGGATGACCGGCTTGAGCCAGCCCAGGACCAGGAGCGAATCCACGTCCCAGGAAAGGCCTAGCCGCACGGAGGTCCGGATCCCCACCCTGCGGTGGAGACGTTCGAAGCGGCCCTGCCACTCGGCGGGTGGCGGTTCAGCGGCACCCAGGCAAGGCCCGTAGAGCCAGACCAGGCCGCCCCCGATCTTAAGGAGACGCAGGCACAGCCCCACTCCCCAGGCCAGCATCAACCAAGGCATCCAGGGTGTGGCCAGCGCTCGGAATTGAACCCACTTCCCCGCCACCGCACCCCTTTCGAAGATGGGTACGAGCAGACCGCCCTCGGTGGAAACCTCCGTTGCCCCATAAGGAAGCAGCCAGATCACCGTGCCCGCGAAGGCGAGGACGATGAGGGCAAGGGCAAGCGAGGCCAGCCGGTAGCGGAATTCCGGAGATCTGTTTCGGGCGGCGAGGAGAAGACCCGCCGCCAGGAAACCGATGGCCGCGCCCTGCCAAAGGCTGTGGCAGAGGGCCCAGCCCATGGCGCGAACCAGGGGGAGGCTGGCGAATTCGTTCATGACGTCCTCTTCTTGGCTTCGTTGAGCATCTTGCGGATATCGTCCAGTTCCTCGGCCGAAGCAGGTTCCGCTTCGAGTGCCTGGAGCACGAGCTCCCGGCGGCTGCCCGCAAAGGCCTTCTGCAGAAGTTCCTTCAACAGGCAGCGCTGGGTTTCCGCTTCACCCTGCAGGGGGCTGTAGGTGTGGGAACGCGCGCGCTCGTCCCGCTCCACCAGCCCCTTCTCCACCATGATCTGCATGAGCTTCAGCACGGTGGTGTAGCCCATGTCCCGGTCCTTCGACAGCTCGGTGTGCACGTCCCGAACCGTCGCGGGGCGGCGCGCCCCCCCCACCCCCCCAAAGGCGGGGGGGCCCCCGGACGGGGGCGGGGGGGGGGGGGGGCGGGGGGGTCGAGAGGTGCTGGAGACGACA
>JBBQEL010000028.1:0-40144 GCA_038320645.1 Holophagales bacterium
GGGTCTTCTGCTTCTCTTTTGGCCGCATCTGTACACCGAGAATCGAGGGGTCGTCCCTATCAATCTGGTGTTTCAGAGAGCCCATAAGTTCCATTATATTGTTGCAAAAGAATGGGTTGAGACTTTTTCAAGGCCGACCACCTGGGCATCCAGGGCATTGGGACTGCGGCGGTCCGGCAGAGCGTTGGCGCCGCTCCAGAGGGCCCAGGCGATCTCCTCCCGGCTCACCACCTGGCCCGGTCTTTCCAGCAGCAGCGCCAACAGGGCATATTCCTTGGGGGTAAGGTCGAGCCGCTGACCACTCCTGGTCACTCGGCGATGGTCGGGCTCCCAGACCAGGTCGCCCACGCCCATCCGCCGGGGTCGGGCGGGCATCCGGCTCCGGCGGATGAGCGCGTGCAAGCGGGCGACCAGCTCCGCCATGGCGAAGGGTTTGCACAAATAGTCATCAGCACCGGCCTCGAGGCCCTTTACCCGATGCTCGGGGTCGCAGAGGGCCGTCACGAAGATCAGGGGGGTGGTGATCCCCGACTCCCGAAGCCGGCGGATGAGTTCCAGTCCGGGCAGGCCGGGGAGGGCGAGTTCGGCCACCAGGGCCTCGCAGGCCGGGGCCATGGCCAAGGCGAGCGCCCCGGTCGCCGCCCTTTCACAGGCGAAGCCCTCGGCCTCAAGGGCTTCGATCATCCGCCCGGCCTCGGCATCGTTCGGTTCTGCGATCAGGATCGCCATGCCGGAAGTCTAGCGAAAAAAGGAAAGGGCCGCGTGAGCGGCCCTTTCCGGAGTGCGTTGAACCTCAGCGGGTGAGGCTCAGGGTGTAGGCATTCACGGTGTCCATGGCGCCGGCGTAGCCGATGACCCGGATGTAGAACACCTTGGTGGTGGTGGCCGTGTTGGTGTAGGTGACGCTCTCGGTGGCGGTGCTGCCGAGGCTGCTCTTCAGCACAGAACCCGTGCTGCTCTGCAGGTAGAGATCATAGTCCTTGGCGGGGCCAGTCATGTTCACAGTCACCGTGCGGCCAGCGCCGACATTGATCTTGAAATAGTCGTTGTCGGTGGAGGTGCCGATCTTGCCCGTGATGGTGGTGACAGTATCGGCCACCACATTGGCGGCGGTGCGGCTGCCGTTGCTTTCAACTTCGGTGTAGGAGGTTCCGGTGGTGGTGTTGCTGGTGGTGAAGCTGACGGCGGTGGAGTTGCCGATGTTGCCGGCGGCGTCATAGGCCTTGGCGACCAGGCTGTGGGTGCCGTTCGCCAGGTTGGCGGAGTTGTAGGTGATGCTGTAGGGCGAGGTGGTGTCGGTGCCCACCAGGGCGCCATCGATGTAGAACTCGACCTTGGTGACGCCGACATTGTCGGAAGCTGTGGCGGACAGGGTGATGGTGCCCGTGGTGCCGGCCTCGGAAGCCGTGGCGGTGGGAGCGGTGGTGTCTCCACCCGCGGTGGTCCAGGCGGCGCCTACATTGATGCCGTGGAAGGCGTTCCAGACGGCCTGTTCCTGCGCGCTACCGGCCCCGAAGAGGTCCTTGGCGGCGCTGATGGAGGCCGTGCGGGCCGCAGCGTAGTTGGAGCTTGAGGTCAGGTAAGTGGTGAGAGCGCGGAACCAGATGGCCGCGGCGTTGTCATTGCCAATGCCGGTCATGCCCGCGGGCAGCAAGGTCGTGCTGGTGTTCCCGGTGGTGGTGGCGCCGGCGCTCAGGAAGTAGAAGCAGCGGTTCATGGGGCCGCTGGAGTAGTGCACATCCAGGCCGCCGACCGAGGAGGACCAGGCATCCGGCGAGGCGCCGTCCAGGCTGGGCTTGTACATGTAGCGCAGGGGGGTGGCGGAGAGCTGCTCGCCGATGCTCCAGTTGCCGCCGGAGTTGCCGATGGTGGCGCCGGAACCACCGCGCGAGTAGAACTCGATCATGGTGCCGAAGATATCGGAGTTGGCTTCGTTCAGGCCGCCTGATTCGCCGGAGTAGGTGAGGTTGGCGGTGCGCGACATCACGCCGTGGCTCATCTCGTGGCCAGCCACATCAATGGCGGTCAGGGTGGTGAAGCTGGAACCATCGCCGTAGGTCATGCAGAAGCAGCTGTCGGACCAGAAGGCGTTGTCGTAGCTGTTGCTGACATGCACGCGGCTGTAGGTGGCGGTACCGGCGCCATCGATGCCGTTGCGGCCATAGACGTTTTTGTAGAAGTCCCAGGACTTGGACATGCCGTACATGGCATCCACCGCAGCGGTCTGGCCGTTGGCGGCGGTGGTGGAGCTGCCTTCCACGTAGTTGGCGCCGTCACCCCAGGTGTTGTCGGCGTCCGTGTAAAGGGTGCCGGCGGCGGTGGAAGTGGTGGTGGCATGGTTGGAATTCGTCACCACGTTGTTGCCGAAGGTGCTGCTTGCGCCGCGGGTCATGTCCCGCATCTCGTAGGTGGTGCCGTTCAGGTTCGTGTTCAGGCTGACCACACCGTTGTACTGGCTATTGCCGGTGCCCACGGCCGCGCTGGTGTGGAGGGTGTTCCACTTCTTCAGGATCCCGCCGGTGTGGGCGTCTACGATGTAGTCGGTGTGCCTGATCCCATCAACATCGTTCTCGAGCTCGGTGTGGATGTGGTAAGCCAGGACGAAGCGGACCACTTCGTGGGTCACATCGGTGGCATTGAGTTCCTGATCCAGGGAGAGGCGGCCCGCGCGGCGGACGACGGTCGTGGTCTCGGGATAGACCACCAGTTCGGTGGTGGGGGCATAGGAGAAGGCGCCCTTGGGGGCCAGATCCAGCTGGGCCGCGGCCAGTGCCTCGCCCGCGCCCAGGGAGGCGGTCACGTTCAGCCTGATGTTCTTGTGGAGGGCGTTGGTGAGCGGCAGCTCGGCGCCATTCGGGCTGGTGTGCGTGATCGCGTCGCCACCCCACACGCGGACGCCCTTGTAGTGCTGGGCGAAGCGGCCGTGGGTCTGACCGAGCTGGTCGGAATGGATGCCGCGCAGTTGGAAGGCATGATCCGCATCCAGACCGAGCTGCGTGCGGCTCGCCACCAGGCGGTCGGCGGCGGTGTTCGCGCGCAGAGTCTCCTGCGGTGAACTGGCGAAGAGGGAACCGGCAGCCAAAGCCGCGGTGACAAAGGACAGGGCCAAGCGGCCATTGGTAGTCGCCATGGGCAACTCCTCACGGTGGGAAGGGGGTTCACAACCGTCCAGGTTCTTCCGGCCAGGACAGCTCCCTGGTGCCATGGATGAGCCAGGGCGCCTTGGGGTGAGAGATGGAAAGAACGGGAGATTGGCTGTTAGCTTCCGGGCAATCCGCCGGTTTCCTCAAGTTAAGGGTTGTTAATTTTTATGAGAATCAATTCTATTTGTGAAAATCAAATCTAAGCTAATTGTTTATAAATATTAATAAACAATGAAAAGGTCCGGTTTGCCGCAAATGATCAAGGCGTTTTCCGGACGGTCTTCCCATCCTTCATGACAAAGCGCACCCGCTCCAGGGTACCGATATCTTTCAGCGGGTCTCCGTCTACCGCGATGAGATCAGCCCGGTGACCTGGATCGAGGCTGCCGATTTCGGAACCCAGGCGAAGCAGGTCCGCGGCGACCATGGTGGCGCTGCGGATGGCCTGGAGCGGGGTCATGCCGTAGCTCACCAGGTAGCGGAAGTCCGCAGCGACCTGGCCATGCTCGAAGACGCCGATGTCCGTGCCGTAGGCGATGGGGAGCCCCGCTTCCAGGGCGACCTTGAACCCGGCTCGGCGGAGGGGCAGGATCACCCGCGCCTTGGCCAGGGAACCCTCAGGCACCCGGTAGGGATTCCCGGGCAGCAGGATGGATTCCAGGGCGTACAGCGTGGGCACCAGGAAGGTGCCGCGCGCCTTCATCTCCTTTGCTGTGGCCGGGCTCAACAGGCTGCCGTGCTCGATGGACCGCACGCCGGCGAGCGTGGCCTCGAGAATGCCCGCGTCCCCGTGGGCATGGGCGCACACATCCATGCCGCGGCGGTTCGCCTCTTCCACAATGGCCTTGAATTCCGGTGGGCTGAAGCTTGGCGCGCCGGGATCGTCGTGGTTGGAAAGCACCCCTCCTGTCGCGTGGATCTTGATGAGGTCCACGCCACGCTTCTTCCATTCGCGCACCGCGTGGCGAGCGGCATCCGGGGAATCCACAATATTTTCTTCGCCGGTATGGACATGGGGCGGGAAGCCGTTGAGATCGCCATGCCCGCCCGTGATGGATAGAGCCGGTCCAGCCACCAGCAGTCGCGGTCCGGGGATGTCGCCCCGGGCGATGGCGTCGCGCAGCGCCGCGTCGCCGAACCCGGCGGAGGCACCCACATCGCGCACGGTGGTGAAGCCGGCCTCGAGCACCTTGCGGGCGTTTACCACGCCGTCCAGGAGGAGTGTTCCCTGGCTGCGCTTGAGGTAGCCCAGTTCTCCGAGGCCCGCCGGGATGAGCAGGTGGGTATGGCAGTCGATGAGGCCCGGCAGCAGGGTCCGGTCCCCCAGATCCAGCGTTTCGGCATCCGCGGGAGGGGCGCCGGACTGGATGCGCCCATGCTGCACCCAGAGCCGGGCGGGAGATTCCATTTTCCCGGTGCGGACATCCAGGAGGCGGGCCGCCTTGAGGACCAGGGGGCGCTCCTGGGCGTTCATGGCCATGCTGATAAGGCCGACCAGCAGGTATCGCAGGTTCATCGGAACTCCGAGGGTGGCCTACGATAGCCCGGTCCAGCCCAAGGCGTTCCAACAGATTTGAAGCCTACCTTGTGGGTTTTAAGGCTTCTTGGTGGACTTCTGCCGCACCCGCTTCGGGGGCGCGCTCTTGCCCTTGCGGGGGGCCTGTTTGGCGGCGGGCTTGGGGGTTTCCTTCTTTTTGGGCCGGGGCCGCGCCTTGACCTTGTCGACCCGCTGGGCCTGCAGGGACTCGTTGCTGCGCGATGGCTTGAGCCCTTCACCGGGATCCAGGATGCGGCGCACGGGCGCGACTTCCGCCTCCTCGCCTTCGCCCTTCTTCTTCTGCTGGACGCTGATCCGGAGGGGTACGCCGGCGAGGCCGAACTGCTCGCGCAGCCGGTTCTCGAGGTAGCGCACATAGCTGAAGTGCAGGCCGCGATCAGTATTGGCCTTGATCACGAAGCTCGGGGGCCGCACACCCACCTGCGTCATGAAGTAGAGCTTGGGTAGCTTGCCATCCACGGCGTGGGGACTCATGGCATCCACGGAGCCGCGCAGGAAGCGGTTCATCTCGCCCGTCGGAATGCGGCGGGAATGGGCCTCGGCCAGCTCATCGATCATGCCGAAAATCTTGGACACCCGCTGTCCGGTCAGCGCCGACAGGAAGATCATCGGCGCGTGGTGCAGGAAGCCGAGGCTGCGGCGCAGATCCTCTTCCGCACCGTAGATCGTGTGGGTGTCCTTCTCGACGAGATCCCACTTGTTCACCACGAGGATCACGGCGGCCCCGGCCTCCTGGGCATAGCCCGCGATCACGGCGTCCTGGTGGGTGGCGCCTTCGACCGCATCGAGGAGCAGCAGGCTGACGTCGGCCCTGGCCATGGCCTGCTTGGCTTTCAGGATGCTGAGCTTTTCGGCGCCCTCGTGGGTCTTCCCTTTCTTGCGGATACCCGCGGTATCGATGAGGCGGTAGACCTTGTCCTTGACGTGGATGACGGTATCCACTGTGTCCCGGGTGGTGCCGGCGATCTCGCTGACGAGGCTGCGCTCATAGCCCAGCAGGCGATTGGCCAGCGAGGACTTGCCGACGTTGGGCCGGCCGATGAGGGCGAAGCGCCGCTCGTCCCCGGGGGCGTGGAACTCGGCTTCTGCTGGCGTCCGGTGGAAGGGCAGGCGGGCGCGGATGGCGGCGATCAGCTCGGGCACCCCGGCGCCATGGGCCGCGGAGATGGCGAACGCTTCGTCGAAGCCCAAGCCGTAGAAGCCGCCGTCCGGGGCGCCGCCCTTCATGCCATCCAGCTTGTTGATGACGAGCAGGAGGGGCTTGCCCATGCGGCGCAGGCGGGCGGCGATCTCTTCGTCCCCGGCGGTGAGACCATCGTGGCCGTCCACCAGCAGGATGGCCACGTGGGCTTCGCCCAGGGCCGCCTCGGCCATGCGGGTGATGCCCTGGGTGATGACATCATCGCCTTCGAAATCGAGGCCGCCGGTATCCACCAGCTCAAAGATCTCCTCGGCCTCGCCTTCCTCGCCCAGGCAGGTGACGCGGCCATAACTGCGGTCGCGGGTCATGCCCGGCAGGTCGTGCACCAAGGCTGCCCGGCTGCGGGTGAGCCGGTTGAAGAGGGTGGACTTGCCCACATTGGGGCGTCCGCAGAGGGCGACGAGAGGCAGTTTCATATGAGTTCCAAGCCTTTCAGTGTATCGGGCTTAGGTCGAAAGGGCACGGGCGGATTTCCAAGGGGGCGGCTAGAGTGATGCTCTCGCCTCAGGGAGCGCCCATGTTCCGCCCTTTATCTCTCCTGCTGGTCCCCGTGCTGCTCGCCGCCGCGCCCACGCCGAAGCTCCTCAGCCCGGCCGGGACCGTGGGCCGGCAGATCGACCTGTTCAACGCCCATGATCTGGAGGGCTTTCTGGCGCTGTTTGCGGACGAGTTGGAGGTGGGGGAGATTCCGGCGGGGGCTTCGTCACCCTTCGGCAAGGCCCGACTCCGGGAACTCTACGCGGGGCGATTCAAGGCAAATCCGGATCTCCACGCCTCGGCTGAAGCGCAGATGGTGTCGGGCGAGTTCGTGATTCAGAAGGAGAAGATCAAGGGGCGGGCGGAAAAACCGGCGCTGGTGGCGGTGGCGATCTACCAGGTGAAGGCGGGGAAGATCGTGCGGATGTGGTCGCTGGGGGAGTAGGAGAGAATGCGTTCTTCCCCTTTCGCGCCGACCCACCCCATCGGGGGCTCGAACTGGGCTCTTCGCCCTTCGGGCTCGCACCGCGTCCCCGTCGCCCTGCGGGCTAGGGTTCGCCGGAGCAAGACCACTCGCGGGTTCGAGCCCCGCTTGTCAGGTCCGCCAACAAAACGACCCCGGGGGGGGGGCCGTTTTGTGGGCGGGGCTGACGGGGCTCGAACCCGCGACTTCCAGCGTGACAGGCTGGCACTCTAACCGACTGAGCTACAACCCCAAGTTGTTCACCAGCGAAACTGGTGGGCGATGACGGGCTCGAACCGCCGACATGCTGCGTGTAAGGCAGCTGCTCTACCGACTGAGCTAATCGCCCGAATCGCCGAATCACGATCCTCCCACAGGGGCCTGGAGGGGTCAAGGGCTAAGCTCTGGATTGAGGGAACCAACCTGCTCTGGTAAGGTTTTTAGACTTCCGGACCAGAGGTTCCCGCGGACCATCAGCTGGTGTCGGTGTGACCCTGGTCGAAAGTATCGGCCGTGGTCTTGGGATGTTTCTGGAGGGTGGCCTGTGGCGCTGCTGGAACTGGCAAATATGACGCTCCGAACACCGGAAGGGGACGGCCCCGTCGCGCGCATCCTGGCCCAGATGCCGGATCCCATGCGCCCTGACCTGCCCGCCATACTGTTCGTGATCGTACTGCTCGTGGTGCTCTACCTCTACCTTCGGGTGGTGTTCTTCACGCCCATCACCAAGGTGATGGCGGACCGGGAGCGTGATCTGAACGCTGGCGGGGATGCCAAGGCCCAGGCGACGACCCTGCTGGAAGCGCGGCAGAAGGACTATCAGGGCCGCCTCAAGGACCTGCGGGCCAAGGCTTTCGAGCAACGCAAGGCCTTGGCGGATGCTGCGGGCAAGGAGAAGCAGCGGCTGCTGGACGAGGCTCGCGGCAAGGCCCAGGCCGAGCGCCAGGCCGCGCTGGAAGCCCTGAGGTCCCAGCAGGCGGCGGCTAAGCAGAGCCTGCTGGCCCAGGTGGACGCCCTGGCCGAAGCCATGGCCAAGACCCTTCTGAAGCAGGCCTGAGCATGATGAAGTTGACCCGCCTCGCCCTCGCCGCCGCCCTGGTCCTGAGCCCTCTCGGGCTGAGCGCCCAGACCCACGATCCGCACGCCGCAACCGCAGCCGAGAAACATGACACGCCTGCGGCCGGCCACGGGGCCCAGCCTGCAGGCCACGAGGCTCCGGCAGCCGAGGCGCATGGTGCCGCTGCCCACCACGGCCCGGCCATGAAGCTCTTCGGCAAGGAATACGGCAACCTGGGGGCCTTCCTCGTCCAGTTGCTCAACTTCGCCATCTATGGTGCGGCCCTGTTCTTCATGTTGAAGGGCGCCCTGTCCGCGATGTTCAAGTCCCGCAAGGAAGAGCTGGTGACCCTGCTTGCCCAGGCGGAGAAGGACAAGGCCGAGGGCGAAGCCCAGATGAAGGAAATGGAAGCCAAGATGGCCGGGCTCGAAGGTGAGTTGGCGGGCATCCTCTCCAAGGCCGAGACCGATGCCGAGGTCGAGAAACAGCGCGTGCTGGAGGCTGCCCGGACCGAAGCCACCCTGATCCTGGCCCAGGCCCAGGCCGAAATCGGCCACCAGAAGCGGCAGGCCGAGCAGGAGTTGCGGGCCCTCGTGGCCGAACTGACCGTGGAGGGTGCCGCCAAGCGACTGGAGGCCAAGTTGCAGGGGGCCGAGGCCGGCAAGGCGCTCGACCGGGCCATCCAGCAAATCGGAGGTGCCCAGTGAGTAGCCGCCTGACTGCCCGGCGCTACGCCAAGGCCCTCCTCCAGATCGGCGATAAGCAGGGCAATGTGCCCCAGCTGAAGCAGGAACTGGACACCGTGGCCGCCGCCGTGGGTGCCAACGCCGACCTTACCCGCCTGGTCGCTTCGCCCCTAGTGCTGCCCAGGAAGAAGGCCGAAGTCTTCGAGGCTGTCCTCGCCGCCGCCAAGGTGAGCGAGACGCTGCGCCACTTCTTCCGCGTGGTGGCCGAGGCAGGCCGCTTGAACCTGCTGCCGGACCTCCGCCGCACCTTCGCGGAGCTCGTGGACGAGCGGGCCGGCATCGTCGAAGCCAAGGTCAGCAGCGCCCAGGCCCTCACGGATGCCCAGGCCAAGGCTCTGATCGCCTCCCTTGGCGCCCGCACCGGCAAGACCATCCGCCTCACCTGGAGCCAGGATTCCACCCTCCTTGGCGGCCTAAAGGTCCAGGTGGGTTCCACGGTCCTGGACGCCTCGCTCCAGGGCCAGCTCCGCCAGCTCAAGACCCAGCTGCTTTCGGCTTAACACCCCACTCGTATTCAACTCGCAGGTTTGGAGGATTTCATGGACATTCGCGCGGAAGAGATTTCCCGCATCATCCGTAGCCAGATCGAAGGCTTCGACGCCCAGGTGGACGTGGCCGAAGTTGGCACCGTCATCAGTGTGGGTGACGGCATCGCCCGCGCCTACGGGCTCGAGAAGGCCATGTCCGGTGAACTCCTGGAACTGCCCCACGGCGTGATGGGCCTCGCCTTCAACCTGGAGGAGGACAACGTCGGCATCATCCTGCTGGGCGACGCCGCCGCCATCAAGGAAGGCGACCTCGTCAAGCGCACCGGCAAGATCATGTCCGTCCCCGTGGGCCCCAATTTCGTGGGCCGCGTGGTGGACGCCCTGGGCATTCCCATCGACGGCAAGGGCCCCATCCAGGCCGCTACCACCAGTCCCATTGAGCGAGTGGCCCCCGGCATCGTGGACCGCAAGAGCGTGCACGAGCCCATGCAGACGGGCCTCAAGGCCATCGATAGCCTGATTCCCATTGGCCGCGGCCAGCGCGAATTGATCATCGGCGACCGTCAGACCGGCAAGACCGCCGTCGCCGTGGACACGATCATCAATCAGCGCGATACCGGCGTGATCTGCATCTACGTCGCCATCGGCCAGAAGCGCTCCACCGTCGCCCAGGTGGTGAAGACCCTGGAAGAGTACGACGCCATGAAGCACACCATCGTGGTGGCCGCATCTGCTTCTGAAGCCGCCCCACTGCTCTTCCTGGCCCCCATGACGGGCGCCGCCATGGGCGAGTACTTCATGTGGCATGGCAAGGATGGCCAGCCCGCCGGCAAGGACAACCCCGGTGGCCATGTCCTCTGTGTCTACGACGATCTTTCCAAGCAGGCTGTGGCCTACCGCGAAATTTCGCTGTTGGTGCGGCGCCCCCCCGGCCGCGAAGCCTACCCTGGTGACGTGTTCTACCTGCACAGCCGCCTGCTGGAACGGGCCTGCAAGCTCAGCGACGAGCGTGGCGCCGGTTCGATGACCGCCCTGCCCATCATCGAGACCCAGGCCGGGGACGGGTCCGCCTACCGTCCGACCAACGTCATTGCCATCACCGATGGCCAGATCTTCCTCGAGAGCGACCTTTTCAACGCGGGCGTGCGGCCCGCAGTGAATGTGGGCATCTCCGTGAGCCGCGTGGGTGGTTCCGCCCAGGTGAAAGCCATGAAATCCGTGGCTGGCACCATCAAGCTCGACCTCGCCCAGTACCGCGAACTGGCGGCCTTCGCCCAGTTCGGTTCTGATCTGGACAAGGCGACCCAGGCCCAGCTGAACCGTGGCCAGCGCCTGGTCGAGATCCTGAAGCAGGGCCAGTACCAGCCCATGCCGGTCGAGAAGCAGGTGGTCATCATCTGGGCCGCCACCAACGGCTACACCGATGACCTGCCGGTGCCCCAGGTGCGGCGCTTCGAGACCGAGTTCATGGCCTTCCTCGATGTGAACGCCCCCGAGGTCCTGCGTGGGATCCGTGACACCAAGGTGCTCAGCGACGATGCCAAGGCCCAGCTCAAAGCCCAGGTGGCGGCCTTCAAGGAGACCTTCGTGGCCTCCCTGAACCCGACCGCGGGGGCCTAGTCCGATGGCCGGTCTCCAGGACATTCGCCGCCGCATCCGGTCGGTGAAGAACACCCAGCAGGTCACCAAAGCGATGAAGATGATTTCCGCGGTCAAGCTGCGGAAAGCTCAGGAGCGCCTGGTGGCCCTGCGCCCCTATGCCAGCAAGATGATGGAAGTCGTCAGCCGGATCGTGGGCCGCATCAAGGGTGATTCCGAGATCCAGCCGGGCTCCGCCGCCCAGGCCTTCCTGAGCCCCCGCGACGAGAAGTGCATCCGCGTGGTCCTCGTGGCCTCGGACAAGGGGCTCTGTGGCGGTTTCAACGCCAATGTGCTGAAGGCCGCCAACGCCTTCGTGGCTGATTGCTCCGCCAAGATCGTCCACCTCGACGTGATCGGGAAGCGTGCTGCCGAGTGGGCCAAGAAGCGCAAGCTGACCCCGGCCGGAGAGTACCTCGGCATTCCCCTGGCCGGCTTCCAGCGCGTGGTGACCGAGATCTCCGCAGGCGCCGCCGCCCAGTACCACGCGGGTGAGATCGATGCGCTCTATGTGATCTACAACTACTTCAACAGCGCCGTGGCCCAAACGCCCACTGTGCTCCGCGTCTTCCCCATGGCGATGGACCGTCGCACCGAGGGCCGGGAGGCCGTCGAGGTCACCCACCTGCTCGAGCCCGATCCCAATGCGGTGCTGGATACCCTGCTGCCCCGCTTCGTGGAAACGGAACTGCTGCGCAACCTGCTGGAGAGCAGTGCCTCCGAGCATGGCGCCCGCATGGCCGCCATGGACAAGGCCAGCAACAACGCCGGCGAGATGATCGGCAAGCTGACGCTCACCATGAACAAGATCCGCCAGGCCAGCATCACCAACCAGATCATCGAGATCGTGTCCGGCGCCAACGCTTGAAACCGCGAATTTCGCGAATGTTCGCGAATGAAACGGCCCTTTGAACTCCGCACTGTTTCCCCTCTTTTCCATTCGTGTCCATTAGCGTCATTTGCGGTTACTTCTTTTCCGAGGTCCCCATGTCCAACACCCTTCAAGGTCGCGTGATCGCCATCGTCGGTCCCGCTGTGGACGTCGAGTTCGACAGCCACCTGCCCTCGATCATGAATGCACTGCTGACCGATATCGCCGGCGTCTCCGTGACGCTGGAGGTGCAGCAGCACCTCGGCGAGAACCGCGTGCGCTGCGTGGCCATGCAGCCCACCGAGGGCATGGTGCGCGGTCAGGTCGTGACCGATACCGGCAAGCCGATCAACGTGCCCGTCGGTCCCGAAACCCTGGGCCGCATCATCAACGTGGTGGGTGATCCCGTGGATGAGCGCGGGCCCATCGGGCACAAGATGACCCTGCCCATCCACCGCGAGGCGCCCAAGTACGAGGAGTTGAACACCTCGTCCGAGATGTTCGAGACGGGCATCAAGGTCATCGATCTGCTGGAGCCCTACGCGAAGGGCGGCAAGACGGGCCTCTTCGGCGGCGCCGGCGTGGGTAAGACCGTACTGATCATGGAACTCATCAACAACATCGCCAAAGGCCACGGCGGCTACTCGGTGTTCGCTGGCGTCGGCGAGCGCACCCGCGAGGGCAATGACCTCTGGCACGAGATGATGGATTCCGGCGTCATCGACAAGAACGATCTCAGCAAATCCAAAGTGGCCCTGATCTACGGCCAGATGACCGAGCCCCCCGGAGCGCGTGCCCGCGTGGCGCTCACGGGCCTTACCGTCGCCGAGTACTTCCGCGATGTGGAAGGCAAGGACGTGCTGCTGTTCGTAGACAACATCTTCCGCTTCACCCAGGCCGGCGCCGAAGTCTCCGCGCTGCTCGGCCGTATGCCCTCTGCGGTGGGCTACCAGCCGACGCTGGCTACCGAGATGGGCGAACTGCAGGAGCGCATCACCTCCACCAAGAAGGGCTCCATCACCTCCGTGCAGGCTGTCTACGTACCTGCGGATGACTACACGGATCCCGCGCCCGCAACGACCTTCGCCCACCTGGACGCCACGACGAACCTCTCCCGTGAGATCGCGTCGCTGGGCATTTACCCCGCCGTGGATCCGTTGGCCTCCACCAGCCGCCTGCTGGATCCCCGCATCCTGGGTGATCATCACTACAACACCGCCATGCGCGTGAAGTCCATCCTCCAGAAGTACAAGGAGCTGCAGGACATCATCGCCATCCTCGGCATGGACGAACTCAGCGACGACGACAAACTCATCGTGGCCCGGGCCCGCAAGATCCAGCGCTTCCTCAGCCAGCCCTTCTTCGTGGCCGAGCAGTTCACGGGCATGGCCGGCAAGTATGTGAAGCTCGAGGACAGCATCAAGGGCTTCAGTGAGATCTGCGACGGCAAGTGGGACCACCTCCCCGAGCAGGCCTTCTACCTCGTCGGCACCATCGAAGAAGCCGTCGAGAAGGCTGAGAAATTGGCGGCGGTCTAGCCTTTGCTTTCCCCCATCTCGGAATCCGCGGAAGCGGATTCCGAGTCTTGAAAAGAGCCTGCCATGTCCCAAACCATCAAACTGGAAGTGGTGACCCCGGAGCGGCCGGTCTTTTCGGCTGAGGTGACCGAGGTGCAGTTCCCCACGGCCACCCGCGGCTACTACGGCGTGTTGCCGGGTCACACGCCGCTGATGACCGAGGTGGGTGACGGCCTGCTGTACTACACCCTGGATGGTCAGAAGCACTGGATTACGGTCTTCGGCGGTTTCGCGGAAGTGGGCCCGGACCGGGTCACTATCCTGGCCCGCGAAAGCGAGACGATGGACATGGTCGATCTGGGACGGGCCGAGGCTTCCCGCCAGCGCGCCCTCAAGCTTCTGAAGGAGGCCCAGACCGAGCACGATCTGGCTACCGCCCAGGCCAAGCTCAATGCCAGTCTCATCCGCCTCCAGGCAGCCGGGCACCCCACCGGCCACGGATTCTGAGCTGGATCGCCCAAACGGCTGTGGCTGGCCCCTTCTCGGACGCAAAGGGCAGTTGTCTGATTTCAGGAGCCCGTCTTGAGTGACCTCCCAATCCTCGATCCCCGGCCACTGCGGGATCTCCTGGAGATCGGGGCGACGATGGGCCTGATCCAGGAATTGATCGGGCTCTACCAGGAGGACGTCCCCACCCGTCTTGCCATGCTGAAGATGGCCCTAGCAGCCGGGGATGCCGGGCACACGGCGGCAGAGGCCCATCAACTGAGAGGGGCGCTGAGCAATCTCGGCCTGGTGCGCTTTGCCGATCTGGCGGCTCGCATCGAATCACTTGTGCGGGAGGGGCACATGGCGGCGGCACCCCGTCTGGCTGAGGGGCTTTTGGCTGCCTATGACGAAGCGCTGCATGCCCTGATCACCACGTTCTCCGACCAGGACGCGCTCCAAGGGTGACCCGGCCTACCACACCAGCCGCTCATCCTGGGCGAGCAGGCTCACGCGAGAGTCCTGAAGCGCCTGCAACTGGGGCAGCATGGTCTCTTTGTCGCCAGGTGTCAGGTGATAGATGCGGACCGCCACATCGCGGTGGAGTTTCTTCAACTCAGCGCCAAGCTTGGCGGGCGTGAGATGCCGGGAGGCTTCGGCCAGCCAGGCCTGCTCGTTGGGAAAGCTGGCTTCGGTGATCACCAGCCGCAGATTCGGCGTGGCATTGGCCACCTCCCAGATGCGGTGGGTTTCGGCGGTGTCGCTGGTGAAGATGAAGGCATCCTTCCCATCGTCCACCTTGTAGCCGACGCAGGGGACCAGATGGTTCACCCGGATGGGCGTGATGCGCAACCCGCAGACCTCGTAGCAGTGCTCGGCCTCGATCTCCGTGTAGCGGATGGTGGGATCGTTGGGGCTGGGGATGACGCTGAAATCCGGCCACAGCTCGTCATTGAAGAGATGGCGGCGCAGGGCATCGAGGGTCTCGGGAAGGGCGTGGATCTCCACGGCCTCATGCGTTCGTCCGAAGATGTTCTTGGTGAAGAAGGGCAGGGTGCAGATGTGGTCCAGGTGCGAGTGGCTGAGGAAGACGTGCTCGATCCTCACCTGCTCTTCCACGGTGAGGGCTGCTGTGATGGAGCCCGCATCGATGGCCACGCGACCATTTACGAGCAGACCCGTCAGGCGCTCACCATCGGCCTCTCCGCCGCTGCAGCCCAGGATCCGGAGTTCCATCTTCCCTCGGGGAATGAACCTTCATCATACGAAAAAGGGACGCCTTGCGGCGTCCCTTTCCTGGCGTTTGGACATTTCTCTGGAACGAGGGCCTCGAACCACATGGTATTAACCCGGTAGAATTCGACTGTGCCCAGTGGAATCAAATCGGCATCAGTTAACTTCTTTGGTTAGGGCTCCCGCATGGATCATGGCCAATCCCTTCCAGTTTGGTTCTTGGCCTTGTTTGGCGCGTTCTCTATTTGCCTCGGATGGCTGCTGGTTCAGCACTCCAAGAAAATCCACGCCATGTTCGAGCCATTCGATGCGTCCTTGAATCCAGTGTCTCGATTCATGTTTCTTCCGATCACCCTCAAGGTCACTGGTGTCGGTTTCCTCCTTTGGGGCCTAGCTCTAATCAGCTTTCTTGTTTTCGGGAAGCCATGAGCGCCCTAACCCTCCGCTCGACTCGGACCCCGCCTGCCTTGTCTTCCGCCAACGAGGATCAGGCTCGGGGGCTAACAACCACCGGCTAGGAGCCGTAACGGACCGGCCGCAAGGCGCAGTGTGTCGGTAGCAGAACGGACAACGGTGGGAGAACCCTCAATGAAGCTAGGAGGCACCCGGCAACGGAATGACCCTCGACGTTAGAGCAAGGCAGCTCCCCGACGAATCGGTTGTCATGCGGTAACCAACCCGCGAATATCAGACTGATCAACCGGCGGATCGCCGTCCGTTCTGCTCCCCAGATACTGCTGAAGAAAAAACTTGGCTCGCACCCTGGACGGGCCAACACATATCAGCTTCTTTCGTTAGGTGTCACCCATGACCTTCAAGCCCATGACCTATCTCGTCAGCTTCACGCTATTTGTCATGCTGTTCATGGTGCTGGGTGGTTATGTTGGGTATGGCAAAATCAGGGATCACTTCCTGGCCCAATCCTTTCTGGATGCCACATCCATAAATGTTCATGTTCTTATTGATCAACAGGGCCAAGAGCTGCGCTGGGAAGGGAAAGTGCCTCTACAGCACGGGGCATATGCCAGCATCATCGCCAGCAACCGATCATTGCCAATCTCAATTGAATTTTCAGATGAGCCAGTTCCCATGACCCAGCCATCCACTGGTGCAAATGTCATACCCATGGCTGTCAACGAACGCACAGAGGATATCCGGATTGATAAAGCCAGCCATTACCTGTATGCACGGGTGATCGCTTCCTCCAAAATCCAAGCGAAAGAGACCACTTGGCTCTACAAATATGATTTGTGGAGTCGCAAACTTTTGCGCCGCACCGCAGTCAATCCGATCATTCTTCCAAAACCATTCAAGCCCTGATTTTGAGCCACCTAACCCTCCGTTCTCTCAAGTTCTCGCGACCTCGGTTCGTTTCTCGTCTCGTTGCGGGGGTGGCCGGTCAGCTTCATTCGTTGGGCCTGGACAGGGGCATCGCGCAAGTGTCCAAATTCAAGAAAAGGGACGCCTTCCGGCGTCCCTTTCACGAGGCGGATCCGGTGATCAGAACCGGATGCCTCCGTAGATGCCCACCTGCACCTGGGGGGCCAGGGCGTCCGTGAGGTCCTTCGGAGTGGAGGTGGCATCCTTCTTGGAGAGGGGCGCGGCCACTTCCAGCATGAAGAATGGGCTGACGATGGGCGTGGGAATGCTGAAGCCGATGTTCACCCGGGCCCAGGGGCGACCCAGCGTGCTGTCCGTAGCGGCCCCGGTATTGGGGCGGAAGGTGAGCTTCTCGGAGCGGTATTCCACGCCGGCACCCACGTTCACGAGCAACTTCCAGTTCACCATGGCACCAGCGGCCCAGTACTGGTTCTCCAGTTCACCCAGCTTGGGGCCGCCATAGCTGAGATCGCCCTTGGTCTTGTTGTGCCAGGTGGCGTTCAGCTGGATGGCCGCGATCTTCATGTCCAGCACATCGAAGCCGCCACGGATGCCGAGGCCGGTGGGGCTGACGGCATCGTACTTCTGATTCGTGCCGAATGAGGCGGCTTGGGCCTTGCCCACCTGTTTATCGATCAGCAGCCCGACTTCAGCCGCGAAGACGGGGAGAACGGCGAGCAAAGGCATGATCAGCATCTTTTTGCGCATGGTGACCCCTTTTCCAACGGTTATTGCATCATCGTCTCTGCGCGGGGGCCGGTCAACCTCCTTTGGATCTAGAACTTTGTTAATCTCAGCTTCATGCGGGCACACCTGCGCTTCCTGATCCTGGACGAGTTCGATCCCGACACCGGGGAACTCGCCCTGCGCCTGGCTTTCCAGCCGGGAGCGGACCCCGGGCTCGAACTGATCAGGCTCCGGCTGCATCTTGGGCGAGCGGGCAATCCCCTGGAGCCCCTTATCCGCGAACTGCGCACCCATGTGCAGATGCCGTTGCCGACCCTCTGGGAGCACGGCCTCAAAACCATCGTCCACGCCATCGAGGAGGATCTGGGGGGGCCGGATGGGCGGAACGCCCTGCGCTACCTGTGGGTACGGACCCAGCTCCTCCACCCGGCCGATCCTGCCCGCTCCACCCCCAACCACCCGGTCGCCCGCCAGGTGGAGATCCTCCGGGATTGGGCGAACCGCCTGGATCAGGAAGGCCAGTCCCTGCGGGGGGCAGAGATCCTGGATCGCCTGCTGCTGCTGGCCCCCAAGGATGTGGCCAGCCTGGCCTACCTGGCCAGCTTCTTCCGCGCCCAGGGCATGGCCGAGGAGATGGCGGCCGTGGCCGAGCGGTGGATCAAGGCTGAGCCGGACCGGATCGAGGCGAAGCTGCGGCATGGCGAAGCCCTCCTGCGTTTGGGCCGGGCCCAGGAAGCCCGGGCGGCCTTCGAGACCGTCCTCAAGGTCCACCCCGTCCACCTGCTGGCACACCTGGGCATGGCCCAGGCCCTGGGTCTGCTTGGCGGGAATCCCTTCCCCCACTTGGATGCCGCTCAGGAGCTGGATCCGACCGCCACCGCCTCGGTGCTGCGGGAGACCTTCGACTACCGCCTGCTGGCGCCGCCGCTGGGGGACCGGGACCACGCCCTGGAGGAATTGCCCGGGTTGCTCGGGATCTCGGGTGCCGAGGTCCAGGACTACTGCCAGTATCTGGGCCTGCCGCTGGCCGGGTCGGAGGGCCTGGTACGGGAATCGGAGCTGGCCCGCTGGGCGGGTGTGATGAATCGCTACGCCCTGCTCCCGGCCGGCCTGCACTGGTCGGCCCCCACGCCGAGGCGGCTGCCGGAATTGGGATAGGCCTCTGGCCTGAAGCCTCAACACCGAAGCCTGCAATAATGGCCGTTTCGTTCCCAGGGGCCCCCATGTCCGTCCTGCTCAGCACTGATCTGCCCTTCCCCATCTTTCGCCGGGGGAAAGTCCGGGATGTCTATGACCTGGGCGGCCAGCTTCTCATCGTGGCCACGGACCGCATCAGCGCCTTCGACTGTGTGATGCCCGACGGCATCCCCGACAAGGGGCGCATCCTCACCGCCGTTGCCTCCTACTGGATGGCCGCGACCGAAGATCTGGTGCCGAACCATTTCCGCGGGAATCAAACCTGGCCCGAGGCCGTGGAGCCGTTCCGCGAGGGGCTGGCCGGTCGCGCCGTGGTCGTGGAGAAGACCCGACCCCTCCCGGTGGAGTGTGTGGTCCGCGGCTACCTGGCGGGCAGCGGCTGGAAGGAATACCAGGCGAACGGCGAAGTCTGCGGTGTGCGGCTGCCGGCCGGTCTGCGGCTTGCGGATCGCCTGCCTGAACCGATCTTCACGCCCGCCACCAAGGCCGAGGAGGGGCACGACGAGAACATCTCCTTCGATCGTCTGGCGGAGATCGTCGGCGAGGATCTGGCCGTCCGACTCCGGGCCCTGAGCCTGGCCCTCTACCAGCGCGGCGCAGAGCTGGCCGTGAGCCGCGGCATCCTGCTGGCGGACACGAAGTTCGAGTTCGGGGTCAGCAGCGCGGGCGACTTGATCCTGATCGACGAAGCCCTCACGCCGGATAGCAGCCGCTACTGGCTGACAGACAGCTGGGCGCCCGGGAAGAATCCGCCGAGCCTCGACAAGCAGTTCCTCCGGGACTACCTGGAGACGCTGCCGGGCTGGAACAAACAGCCCCCGGCGCCGCACCTGCCCAGCGCGATCGTTGAAGGCATCCGGGAGCGCTACCTGGATCTGGCCGGCCGCTTCGGCGTCAAGGTTTAGGAACTACTTTCAGAAGTTCCGGATCGCCCGCGGCACCCACGCGGATGCTCTTGGGATCCAGCCAGAGGTGCAGGCCCGCATTGAGGGTTTCCAGGGACAGGGCTCTCATGCGGTCCAGGGCGATGCGGCGATTCCTCGCCTCGGCCAGGGCCGCAGCCAGCAGGGCCTCGGGATGCAGGACATCCAGACTCCGCCGTGCCAGCCAGGCTGACCGTGCGCGGTCCAGTTCTGCCTGCGTGAAGCCCCGCTGGCGCAGGGTCTGCAGCCGCTCCTGCAGCAGGGCCAGGGGATCGGTTGTGGGGGCTGCGGCATCCAGGGTGGCCACCAGCACCGAATCCTCCAGGGTGATCTGAACGGGTGCCAAGGCGGCCTCCCCCGGGATCAGAAGACCCAGCAGGGCGGCGGTTTCCAGCTGCAACTCCTGGGGTGGAGGGATCACGGCCTGGATCCTCAGGCCGGTTCCTGGCGCTGAAATCCGCACGGGTTCATCCAACAGGGCTGGCCCAGGGACATGGCCTGCGCCATAGGGGGGGACGGAGGCCTGGGCCGTCCAGGTCCCCAGACTCAGGAGCACCAGACGCTTGGCCTGTTCCAGCCCGAGGTCGCCATGGATGCCCAGCACGGCCCGGTCGGGACGGAACACCCGGGCTTTGAAGGCAATCAGGTCTGCCAGGGTGATGGCACCCAGGCTGGCCAGGGTGGGCCGGGTTCCAGGCTTTGAGGCGAGGGTCCGGCGGAGGCGCAGCCGTGGCGAGGCGTCCCCCCGCAGTTCATCGCGCCAGCAGGCCAGGCGCTGGATCTCCAGGGTCGAGGGATCGAAGATGGTCCTGAGCAGGCGATCGGCCAGCAGCCCCAGGGCCCGGTCCTGGTCCCGGCTGCGGGCCGAGAACTGCCACTCAAGGCCGTCGGTGGTCAAGGTCTGGGTGAGCTGGATGCCGGATCCTTCCAGGAGGCGATCGAAGTCCTCAGCCTTCAGTTCCCCCGCATCGGAATGTTTCAGCATCCGCAACGCCAGAAGGGGCAGTCCCTGGAGGCCGGGCGGGGTGTCCGCCGGGTCAAGCCTCAGTTGGAGGCGGACCCGCACCTGGGGGTGTTCATGATCCTCCAGGTGGACCACGCGCAGGCCGTTGGGGAGGACGAAAGTCTGGACCTGGGGCTGGGCCTGCAGGCTGAGGGCAGCCAGGATGGGCAGCAGGAGGCTCCTCACCGCTTTTCCGGTGCGAGTTGGGCTTCTAGCAGCTTCAGGGTTCGCAGGCGCTCTTCCGGACTGAGCATCCGCAGCTGGCGGAGTCCCTCGGTGACGAGTTGCTCCCGTTGGGCCGGGTCCTGGATCCGGGTGCTGGCCAGGGCGTTCAGGATCCTGGAGGCCTGGGCCTCGATGGGATCGAGCCCCTCGCTGGGAGCTGGCTCCAGCCGGGCGATGGTGCGGTGGCTGGGCTTGAGCCAGGCCCGTGCCGCCGCCTGCACGATCTCCGGTCCCAGGGATCGGAGCCGCTGCACTTCCAGATCCAGGACCCGCCAATCGCCGACTTCGGCCCAGGCGGTACCGAGCGCCCGGGCCAGGGCGGCTGGCTCATCCAGCGTCCGCAGGTACTCCGCCTCCAGCTGGGACAGGGCCCTCGACCACTCCTCCTGGGGGATGGGTTCCTGCTGAAGCCGCAGAATCTCACTGTGCAGGGCCCCTTCGAGTTCTGCCAAGGCGTGACCCTCGGCCGGGCTGAGGTCAGCCGTGAAGAGACCGGGGAGCCGGCTGCCCGGGACATCCATGCGGCAACTTGCCGACCGGGCCAGGGCCTTCTGCCGGACCAGCCGGAGTTGCAAACGGCCGGTACTGCCGCCCCCCAGCAACTGTGCCGCCAGGCGCAGGGCCAGATGGTCCGGATGGCTGCGGGCGGGGACGCGCCACCCGACCAGGAGCCGCGGCTCACCCCCCAGGGCCGTTTGCACCCGGCGGTCGCCGAGATCGGCAGGGATCTCCGGCAGGACAGCATCCTCGTGGTTCGGCGCGATGGGCAGAGCCCCGAGGTGCTTCTCTACGATCGGGAGGAGCTGATTCAGGCTCTGGCCTCCAACGAGGATGATCGTCAGCCGGTCCGGGCTGAGGACGCGGCGGGCGTACGTTTTCAGCTCCGACCAGCGGAGGGCCTCCAGCGCGGGCAGGTTGTCCGCCAGGTCCCGGCCATAGGGATGCCCGGGCAGGGCCGCGCCCCGCAGCAGGGGCAGTCCCTGGGGACCCTGGGTGCGCAGTCCGGTGACGAGGGCGGCACGGGCTTCGGAGAAACGGCTGAGCTGGAGTGTCCGCAGGCGCAGGGCCTCGGTGTTGCACCACAGTTCGAAGGCGTCCTGGGGAAGCTCCGTCCAGGCCAGGAGGGCGTCTGCGGTGGCCTCAGCGCCCTGGCGACCCCCCTTGGCCGTGTAGACATCCAGCAGCGGTGAGGGTGAGAACATCGCCTTCAGGCGGGCTTGGACAGCGCCGAGGCTGGCCTCAAGGGCAGGCGATTGGGAGGGAGCAGCGGGATCGCGGCGCAGGCGGAGGCGCTCTAGGCGCAGGGCTTCCAGCAGGCCCTCCTCCTGTTTGAGCAAAAGGTCCAGATTCGCGTGGTGCTTCGCTGACTCAAGATCCTCGGGCCAGGTGGCCCCGTACAGCGTTCGCGCCAACAGGTCCGTGGCCCCGGCGAGGGCGGTGGGCTCCTCGGCGCGGCCACCGCGGAAGATCAGTGCCGCATGGAAGGCGCTCAGCCCCCGGCGCTCCACGACCAGCAGGCGGGCGCCATTGGCCAGCCGGCGCTCCTGCACTTCCGCCGGCCGCGGAACCTGGGCCTGCAGAGACAGGGTGGCGATGAGGATGGGAACCAGCAGGCGCATGGGCCCCAGAGTACTACCTGACCCGGATGCTGCCGTTGGTGGTTTCGAGGCGGATGGGTTGGCTGCGGCCAGGCACCTTGATGCGGGCGCTGTGCTTGGTCTGTTCGATGACCTGGGCCCCGGGGATCCTGATCTCGAGTGAGCCATTGTTGTTCTCGGCCACCAGGTCACCCGTGGCCTTGCCCAGTTCCACCTCGATGCCGCCGTTGGTGGATTCCAGGTGGATGCCCTCGCCCCAGCCATCCAGGCGATGGGCGCGGATGCCGCCGTTGGTGGTCTCCAGGTGGACGCCGCCTTCGACATCCTCGATCACGATGCGGCCATTGGTGGTGCTGCCCTTGATGCGGGCTGCCAGGCTGCGGGCTTCGATGGCTCCGTTGGTGGTGTCCACCTGGACCTCCCCGCGGATGTGGCTGACGAGAATGCTGCCGTTGGTCGCCTCACAACGGGCAAAACCTTCCAGGTTTTCCGCGGCGACGGTGCCGTTGGTGGTGCGGAA
Source organism: Holophagales bacterium (assembly GCA_038320645.1). Classification (GTDB taxonomy): domain Bacteria; phylum Acidobacteriota; class Holophagae; order Holophagales; family Holophagaceae; genus Geothrix. Next base: position 22,412 of record JBBQEL010000028.1, read on the forward strand.
ATGGCCCAAGAGCTTGCGGGGCACCTGGAGGGTCATTTCGCATCGGGGGCTGATGTAGACGCCAAAGCTCCAGGAGGGCTGCTGGAAGACGGCCTCGATATCGAGGTCGGAGCCCTTTCGTTGGATCACCAACTCCACGCGCCGCTTCTCGCTGTCGCGAATCTGGGCGGTGAGGGCGACCTCCTCCTTGTCCCAGCCCGTCACCCGGATGCCGCCGTTGCGGTTCTTCACCCACAGCTTCGCCCCCTGCGCCAGCTTCTCGGTCCGCTGCTCCGTGCGGGAGCCGGTGGGCATATCCACCCCGATCGAGGGGCCGGGCGGAGCCGGTGGCGCCGGGGGAGGCGGAGGCGGGGGAGCCTGAGCCAGCAGGGCGCTCCCAAGCAGAAACAGGGGGATCCAGCGACTGAGAGCGTTCATGGGACTCCCGTGGGAGAAAGAACCAGGGCGGGCCTGGGTAGGCAGTTCACGAACCCTGCCTGGGAAGGTTTAGCCAAGATACCCTGGATGTTCCCAGGAGCGCCCCATGTCCGCCTTCATCCTCGCCGCCACCCGCACTGCCGTCGGCAACTTCGGGGGTGCCCTCAAGCCCCTGACTGCGGTGCAGCTGGGTGCCCTCGCCATCTCCGAAGCCCTGACCCGGTCGGGCGTCGATGCCCAGGAAGTGGGGGATGTGGTCCTGGGCAATGTCCTCCAGGCCGGCAGCGGCCAGAATGTGGCCCGGCTGGCTGCCCTCAAGGCTGGCCTGCCCCATGCCACGCCGGCCCACACCTCCAACCAGGTCTGCGGTTCGGGCCTCAAGGCCATCGCCTTGGGCGCCCAGTCCATCCTCATGGGGGACGCCGAGTTCGTGGTGGCCGGCGGCACCGAGAGCATGTCCAACGCCCCCTACCTGCTGCCTGCCGCCCGCTGGGGCGCGCGGATGGGGAGTACCCAACTCCTCGACAGCATGATCCAGGACGGCCTCTGGTGTGGCCACGGGGACACCCACATGGGGATCACCGCCGAGAATATCGCCGCCAAGCACGGGATCAGCCGCGAGGCCCAGGATGCCTTCGCGGTCGCAAGCCAGGGGAAGGCCGCCGCCGCCCAGGCCGCGGGTGCCTTCGACCGCGAAGTCTTCACCGTCACACTGTCCGGCAAGAAGGGCGATGTCGCCTTCAACCGGGACGAATACATCAAGGCCGACGCCACCCTCGAAGGTCTGGCCAAGCTCAAGCCCGCCTTCCGCAAGGACGGCACGGTCACCGCCGGCAACGCCAGCGGCATCAACGATGGCGCCGCCGCCCTGGTGCTGGCTTCCGAGTGTGGCGCCAAGGGCCATAGACCCATCGCCCGCATCCTCGGCTTCGCCCAGGCCGGCGTGGATCCGGCGCTCATGGGCCTCGGCCCCGTCCCCGCCATCCGGAAGCTGCTGGCCAAGACCGGTGTGAGCCTGGCCGACATCGACCTCTTCGAGCTGAACGAGGCCTTCGCCGCCCAGAGTCTCGGCGTGCTGGCGGAGCTGCCGGAGATCGACCCCGCCAGAGTGAACCTGCGCGGGGGCGCCATCGCCCTGGGCCACCCCATCGGCGCCAGCGGCACCCGCATCCTCGTCACTCTCCTGCACCTGCTGCAGGATCAGAACAAGAGGCTGGGCCTCGCTTCCCTCTGCATCGGCGGCGGCCAGGGCGTGGCCATGCTGGTCGAGCGCCTTTAAAACTGGAACCGCGAATGACGCGAATATGCGCGAATGAGGAAGGGCAATTATTCGCGATCATTCGCGCCATTCGCGGTTAGCTTTTTCTCATGATCACCCTCACCCATGTCGGCAAGCAGTACGACCGCATCCACACCGCTTTGGCGGATGTGAGCTTCGCCATCGACGCGGGCGAGTTCGTCTTCCTCACGGGGCCCAGCGGGGCCGGGAAGTCCACGCTGCTGAAGCTGCTCTTCCGCGAGCAGATCCCCAGCAGCGGCGAGATCCAACTGGCGGGGCACCGGCTGGCCTCCATGCCCGAGAACGAGATCCCCCTGCTGCGCCGCAAGCTGGGGGTGGTGTTCCAGGACTTCAAGCTCATCCGCAGCCGCACCATCTTCGAGAACGTGGCCTTTGTGCTGAAGGTGCTGGGGGTGAGTGCCGCCGAGCAGAAACAGCGCACCTTCCGGGCGCTGAAGATGGTGGGCCTCCAGCACAAGCTCAGCAGCTACCCACTGCAGGTCTCGGGTGGCGAGCAGCAGCGCGTGGCCATCGCCCGCGCCCTGGTGAACGACCCCCTGGTGCTGCTGGCGGATGAGCCCACGGGCAACCTTGATCCCGATCTCGCCCACGAGATCATGGCCCTCTTCGAGCGCATCAATGGCCAGGGCACCACGGTCATCGTGGCCACCCATGACCGCAGCCTCATCCAGCGCATGAAAAAGCGTGTCATCGGCCTCGACCATGGCCGCATCGCCTTCGACCAGCCCGCACCCACCAGCCTGGTGACGGTGTGATGGATAGGCTTCAGTCCTGAGTCTTCAGTCTTCGGGCACGACTGGTCGTGGCGGCCTTCAGCCGCACCATCGTTTACCTTTGGGCCGCTCCGCTGGGTCGGCGCTAGACTGAAACCATCGCCGCGCCGCTCGCGGCGCATCAAAGATCAGTTCCTGAAGACTCAAGACTGAAAACTGAAGACTGGAAACCCATGGCCCAGCCCCTTACCGATGCCCGTTTCGTCACCTCCGCCGCCGACGCGAAGAAGCTGGGCATCTGCCATGCCGAGGTGGCCTTCGTGGGGCGCAGCAATGTGGGCAAGTCCTCCCTGCTGAATGCCCTGGCCAACCAGAAGCAGCTGGCACGGGTGTCCAAGACGCCGGGTCGCACGCGGCTGATCAACATCTTCCTCACGGGCCCGGACCGCTGGATCGTGGATCTGCCGGGCTACGGCTTTGCCACGGGCCCCGCGGCCGAGCGCGCCACCTGGCAGGCGATGGTCGAAGGCTACCTGACGGGCCGCGCCACCCTGAAAATGGTCTTCGTGCTGGTGGACGCCGAGGTCGGCCCCACCAAGTTGGATCACGCCATGATCGAGTGGCTGCGGCTGGAACACCTGCCCCACCGCATCGTCGCCACCAAGGCCGATCAGGTGAAGCCCAGCAAGGCCCTCAAGCAGCGCAAGGAAGTGGCTGCCGACTTGGGCCTGCAAAGCGCCGACATCGCCTGGGTGAGCGCGGGCAAAGGCACGGGCATCCCCGAACTGCGGCGCGAAGTGGCGGATCTGCTGGGGCTGTAGGCTGTGGTGCGGGCTTAAGTCAACTCCTCCACCTTCCCACCCCGCCACACCATGAACCGCCCCTCATGGGCCCAGGGCAGGGCGATGCCGTTGGCTTCCTGTTCGTGGGTGTGGAAGTGACCGGTGAGGAAGGTCGTACCCGGATGGACCTCGGCGGCGGCACGGAAGGCGTTGCGGGGGAAGGCCAGCTTATAGGCGGCGTTGGTGGTGCGTAGCTCCTGCTCCATCCAGGTGGAGATCCGCCTCGCCATGCGGCCGGGCATCAGGCGGAAGGCCAGCCAGAGGAAGCCCGAGCGGGAGATCAGGTTCCATAGCCGGTACTGTCGGTCCGCGGTGTTGATCAGGTCGCCGTGTTCCCAGGTGAGGGCCTCACCTTCGAGGCTGCCGCCGATGCCTTCGCCCATCAGGTCGAAGCGGGCCGCATGACGATCCAGGAAATACTCCCGGTTGCCCAGCCACAGCCCCACCCAGCGACCAGCGGCGCGGCGGGCATCCACCCAGGCGAGAAAGGCGCGCTGGGCGTCGGTCTCCATGCCGGGAAGGCCCACCCAGACATCGAACACATCGCCGAGGAAGAGCCAGTCGGCCTGCGGGTGCCTGGTGGTGGCTTCCTCCAAGCCGGTGAATACGGCGCCCCAGTGGGGATCCGCCACGAGGATCAAGGCCCTGGACGGTTCCGGTCTTCGGGATCTCCCCATGGACCAGGACAGGGCGCCCAGATGCCGGGTGAACAGGGGGGGAAGGGAGGCCACGAACAGACCCAGCCCGCCGCCCAAGGTATCCGCCACCCAGTCGCCGAATTCACAAGCTCGCCCAGGTACGAAGAGCTGATGCCATTCGTCCGTAGCACCGTAGAAGGAGGCCGCCAGGAAAACCAGGAGGTGCCGCCGGTACATGGGCAGGTCGGGCCGGTTGAACTTCAGGGCCAGGTCCAGGGCCACGGCCAGGAAGGCGAATGCCGAGGCGTGGCCCACCTTGTCCAGGGGCGGCGGTAATTGGATCCCCAGGGGATAGTGCGACTGCGCACTGAGCCAGACAATGGTTAGGGCCACGGCCAGCGGGAAGATCCAGAGCCAACGCAAGCGCATGACCCATCCAAGCACAGGCGGGGCGGGGATGCGAAGGGGTTTTGATGCCCTGCCTGGGCGCATCGGCATGAATGGGTGGTGAAAGCCTCTCCTCAGGGCCGCGCCTGGAGCAGCTGTGCCATCTTCTGCTGGATCAGGTTGACGGCGCGAAGCGGGCGGATCATCACCTTGAACTCGATGAGACGGCCGTCCTCGTTCCACTTCAACAGGTCCACCCCGTTGACCAGGGTGCCCTCGATGTCCACCTGGAACTCGAGCGCAGCATCCCGTTCGCCTCTGCTGGCGGAATCCCGAATCTGCGCCCAAAGTGGTGGCATGGGAGAACAACTGCTGCTCACCGGTGCCACCGGGTTTATCGGCAACCGGGTGTTTCCGGCGCTCGTCAAGGACGGCTGGTCGGTGCGCTGTCTGACCCGGCGCCTGGAAGCAGCCAAGCAGGCTTGGCCCGATCGAACCTGGGTAGACGGGGATGTGGACAATGATGAGGCACTGCTCCGGGCCATGGACGGTTGCCGGGTGGTCTTCTACCTGATTCATGGCATGGCGGAACTGAAGCCCGGCTGGGTCGAACGGGAGATCGCCACCGCTGAGCGTTTTGCCCAGGCGGCGGAACACGCTGGCGTGGAGCGGATCATCTACCTTGGCGGCGTGGCACCGGCGGCGGCGCCCTCCCTGCACCTCCAGGCCCGCCTCAGGACCGGTGAGGCCCTGCGCGCTGGCAAGGTGCCCTGCCTGGAACTCCGGGCAGCCATGATTGTGGGTGCCGGCAGCGCCTCCTGGACCATTGTCCGCGACCTGGCCGCGCGGCTCCCGGCCATGGTGTTGCCGGTCTGGCTCTCCCACCGCAGCGAACCGGTGGCTGTGGATGATGTGGTGTCGGCCCTGGTGCGCGCCACGCGCCTGCCCTTGGCCGGCCATGAACTCTGGGATCTGCCCGGGCCCGAGGCTCTTTCGGGCGAGGAGATCCTGCGGCGGGTCGCGGCCTGCATGGGCAGGAAACCCCTCCTGCTGCGTGTCCCCTTCGTGACCCCAAGGCTCTCGTCCCACTGGATCCGCCTGGTGACCCGCACGGACCATCGTCTTGCCGCGGAACTGGTGGAGGGGCTGACCAGCGACCTGCTGGCCGGCAGGCACGGCTTCTGGGAGGCGGCCGGACTGCCGCCGCCCATGACCCTGGAAGAGGCCGCCCGACTGGCTCTGGCGGATGATTCCGACCACCTTTCTCCCGGGGCCCGCCTTCTGGAATCCCTGGCCGGGGCCCTCATGCGCCGCGCCTGAAGGCCTCATCCTCACCTGCTGGAGTGGACTCATGAATAGGGTGGAGCAGGCTCCGGTGCTGGTGCTGGGCGCTGGTGTAGCTGGCCTTTCCTGCAGCCGGGCCCTGGCGGATGCGGGCAGGGAGGTGGTGGTGGTGGAGGGTGCCCGGGGTGTGGGAGGGCGCTGCGCCACGCGGAGGATGGAGGGGCAGCCGGTGGATTTCGGTGTGGCCTTTCTCCATGGCCGCCATCCCGAATTCCTCGCCGCCCTTGATGAGATTCCCTCGGAGCAGGTGCCCGGCTGGCCCGCCGTGATCGCCGGTGCAGGAAGGCCCTGCCAGCCGGAGGCCTTCATTCCTGGCGAGCGCCGCCTGGCCTACCGGGAGGGTGTCCAGGCTTTCCCGCGGCATCTCGCCCGCGGTCTCCAGGTGCGGTTGCAGTCCAAGGTGGCTGGGCTGGCCTTGGGCGAAGACGGCCTTCGGCTGACCCTGGAGGATGGCCGGCAGATGGCAGCGCGCACGGTGGTGCTGGCCTTGGCACCAGAGCAGGCCTCAGCCCAACTGGAGTTCCTGGTTCAGCATCCCCAGGTTGCCTCAGCCCGCGCGGTCCTGGGGCTGGCCAGGAGCCAGGCCTGTCTGGTGGTGCGGGCCCTCTTTCCCGCTGCAGCCCCGGTGCCGGATTGGCAGCTCCTCCTCCCGGAGTCCTCCGACCTTCTGCAGGTGATCTCGCATGATTCCACCAAGCGTCAGGCACCGGCTCGCTTGGCCTTGGTGTTTCAGGCCCACGCGGCCTGGTCGAGGGCGCACCTCGAAGACCCCGAATGGCCGGCCCTGATTCTGGCGGAGGCGGCGCGGCTCCTGGGCCCCTGGGCCGCCCGCCCAGAGGTTGTCGAACACCATCGCTGGGGACTCGCCCGCAGCGACCGCTCGGCGGAACTGGCCCAGCCCATGCTGCTGGAGCTTCCGGGGGGAGTAGCCTTGGGGCTCTGCGGGGATCGGTTTGCCCCGGGTGGCGGGGTGGAGGCGGCCTGGCTTTCCGGTAGTCGTCTGGCGCAGCGAATTCTGACCTGGGAGGCACGATGACCACACCCAAAGACGCCCTGGCTCAGCTCGTAGAACGCGACCAGGACCATGAATGCGCAGGCTTCGGTGAGGCCCGGGTCTGCGTGCGCGTGGCCGCCGTGGCGAACCTCCCCACCCGCGTCGGCACCTTCCGTCTGGTGGGCTTCTGGAACAACCGCGACGCCAAGGAGCACGTGGCCATGGTGTACGGGGATGTGGTGGGCGCCGCGGATGTCCCGGTGCGTCTGCACTCCGAATGCCTCACGGGCGACGTCATGGGCTCCCTCCGCTGCGACTGCCAGGATCAGCTGCAGGAGGGCCTGAAGGCGATCCAACGGGCGGGCCGAGGCGTGCTGCTCTACCTTCGGCAGGAGGGACGCGGCATCGGCCTCCTCAACAAGATCCGGGCCTATGCCCTGCAGGAGCAGGGGCTCGATACCGTGGAGGCGAACCTGGCGCTGGGCTTCCGGGATGACGAGCGGGACTACGCCGTGGCGGCGCACATGCTGCATAGCCTGGACATTCAGTCCATCCAACTCATCACCAATAACCCCGACAAGATTCGCCAGCTCACCCAGCACGATGTTGCTGTGGTTGGGCGCATCCCGCATGTGATTCCCCCCAACGAGTACAACCGGTTCTACCTGCAGACCAAGGCCCTCCGATCGGGCCATCATCTGGACCCCATCCTGGTGGGCAGGCTGCCGGAACAGAGCGACCCGGTGGTGTTCGCAATGACGCCGGACCCCTCCAGCCACACCTAGCCCTAGCCCGGCCGTCCTGTCCCTGACTATCGGCCTGGTTTTTGGTCCGCGGGGTGGAGCGGCCTCCATCCACGCTGAAGATCTGTCCGGTGATCCAGTCTGCGTCCGGAGACATCCGGAAGGCGGTCAGTGCCACGCAATCATCGGGCGTGCCCAGCCGTTGCAGGGGATGCAGCCCAGGGCATTCACCCGGAAATCGTCCAGGAACTCGGCCTCTCCCAGGCGCTGCAGGCTCCTCAATTGCAGGGTTCCCACCGCATAGATCAGAACCGCCCCTTCATGGAGTGGGCGTACCCCGTGAGTTCCACATAGGCCTCACCCACTTCTCGCCCCGTGCCGTCCAGTACTCGGCAGGCGCCCTCCCAGTAGGTGATGCCGGTGCTGCGGGCCGTGCGCAGTTCCTGATCTGGAAGGATCGGGACCAGGGAATACCGTTCTCCCCAGGCCTCCAGCTGAAGAGGCAGCGGGTAGACCGCCCCGCTGCGGGGGCTTTGCCAACTCGCCGTCGCCCCCAGGCTGAAGGTATGCGTGCTGCGCCGGATCTGTCCTTTGGCATCGACTTCCGTGACCGCGGAGAAAGGATCCTGGCTGCCGTCGCGGCGGCGCATGCGGTAGGCCATGAGGCTGCGGCCGTCCCGCAGGTGGATGCCCGCCCAGTCCCAGCCCACCTGGTCGGGCGCGAGCTGGTTGGAGCTGAATTCATGGTCCATCCAGCTCTGGCCCTGTACGGCCAGGGTGCCGCCCTCGGGAAGCCGGAGCGTCCCTTCGGCCCGCAGTCGGGGGAACGTGATGTAGTGGCTGGTGGCGCTGGGATCCGCGCCCTTCTGGCTCACGCCGTCCTCACCAAAAAGGACGGGCGGGGTGGTGGGATCGAGGGCCAGTTCCAGGGTCGCGCCCCGGACGGTCATGCGCAGATGAAGTTGGCCCGAGGCATCCTGGTCGAGCTTCCAATCCTGCTGGAAGACGCTCAGGCCCGTTTCGGAGGCCCCGGCGAGAAGCCCGGCGCGATCCAGGCGTTCCTCCACCAGGAACCGCTGCCCTGCCGCGTCGGTGAGCACCGCGTGGGCCAGGTGGAGCTGGTCGCTGCGCCAGGCGGGCGAACCGGTCCAGGCGGCGGGAGGCGAGGCCTGGCGGAAGAAGGTGAGCTGGTAGCCGAAGCGGCGGGTGCCATCCCTGGTCCACAGATGGCCTGTGACGTACCACCACTCGGTCCGGAAAGTGGGGTGGCTGCCGTGATCCCGCGGAAAGGCGAAACGGTACCCCGGACGGGCTGTGGCGAAGCCTTCCGGCCCTGGGGGCTGGGCGAAGCAGGTCAGCACCAGGCAGGCCGCCAGGAACACCTTCATGCGCCCTCCTCCGCTTCCCGGTCTGCACCCAGCATGGCCCCCCACCGGGCCGCAGGCACCAGGGCCAGGATGGTGGCCCCCAGGGTGGCCAGAGACACCAGGGCCAGGAACCGGCCGGGCACGGAGAAGGACAGGGTCCAGCCGAAGACCTGGGGGTTGAGCACATCCACCAGGATGCGGGCCAGGAGCAGGCCCAGGCCCAGTCCCGCCAGCAGCCCCGCCAGGGCCACGCCCAGTCCTTCCAGCAGCAGGATGAACGTGAGTTCCGACCGGCTGGCGCCCAGGGCCCTGAGGGACCAGATCTCGCCCCGCCGGGCCAGGGCGAGGCCCGTGAGGCCCTCGGCGAGACCCAGCACAGCCACCAGCAGACCGATGGCCTCCAGGGCGTAGGTGAGGGCGAAGGTCTGGCGGAAGATGGTCGTGACCTGGGTGCGCAGGGATTGATTGCTACGGATCTGCAGACCTGGATGCGCCCGGCGGAGGCGATCGGCGACCGCCTCCGCCGATTCACCGTCCCGCAAATACAGGGCGAGGCTGGCCACCTGTGGATCCTGGAACCAGGCCAGGAAGACGGGCCGGTCGAGGAGCAGACTGCCCCGCTCGTTGCCGTAGTCGGCGAGGATGCCCCGCACGGTGACACGGCGGGGTCCGCCGGGGGTGGGCAGGTCCAGCCCTTCGCCGAGCCGCACCCCGAAATGCCGGGCAAAGGTCTCCGAAACGAGCACCCCTGGATCCGTCGTTCCGCCTGCCCGCAAGGCCAGCAGCGGGGCGGGGAAGGGCCCTCCCGCGGCCAGGATCAGGCCACCCCGGGACGCCTGCAGGCCCATGTCACCGGCGCCGAGAAAGGTGGGCCGGCCCCGGAAGGTGATGGGCAGCATCTGGAACCGGTCGGCCGCGGCCACGGCGGGATCCGAGGCGATGCGGTCCGTTGTGTCTGGGCCCATGCGGTGCTGGCTGCCCGCCCCCGCGGCACCGATGGGGGCCACATACAGATCCGCCCGGAGGCTGCTGCCGATCCAGACCAGCACGGTGTGCTCGAAGCTCTGCACCATCACGCCCATGCCTGCGGCCATGCCCACCGCCACGGCCAGGGCGGCGGCCGCGAAGCCGTGCCGGCTCGAGGGCCGCAGCAGGGGCCGCAGGGCCAGACGCAACTGCCACTGCCGGGTGTGGCGCCCTGGCAGGCCCAGGAGGGGCAGCAGGGCCACTGCCAGGAGCGAACCACCGAGCAAGGCCAGAAAGGAACCCGCGTAGGCGTGCCAGGCCACTCCGGGAGCGGGCTGGAACCCATAGGCGAGGGCGGCGCCAAGGCTCACGGAAAGCAGCCCCGCCAGGGCCATCCAGCGGGTCGATACGGTCGGCAGTCCCCCCTCCCGGGCGAGCAACTGCACCGGCGGCGTGAGGGCGGCGTGGCGGGCGGGCACCCAGGCCGCAGCCAGGCAGGCGAGGCTGCCCAGGGCCAGGGCCAGCCCGGCTTCACCGGCATCCAGCACAGCGCTGCGGGCGGCGCTGGCCCCATAGAGGGCATTCATGGTCTGGCTGACGGCCCGCACGCTGCCCTGGGCCAGCAACCAACCCAGACCCAGACCCAGCAGGCTGCCAAGCAAGCCCAGCAGGGCCGCTTCGCCGAGCACCAGGCGCAGGATGCCTCCGGGCGGAAGGCCCAGGGCCCGCAGGGTGGCCCAGGTTTCCCGCCGGCGGTTCACCGAAGCGTCGAAGGCCTGGAACAGCAGGTAGGCGCCCACCGCCAGGGCGATGAGGCTAAGAATCGTGAGGTTGAAGCGAAAGGCGGCCGTCATGGTGCGGCCACTTTCGGCCCGCTGCTCCGGGGGCTCCAGCACCAGCCCGGCCGGCAGCAGGCGCTGGGCCTGGGTCTCCAGATCCACCAGCCGGGCGCCGGCGCGCAGGCCCCATTCGACCCGGTCGAGTTCGCCCGGGCGGCCCAGCAGGCGCTGGGCCGCGGGGAGGTCCAGCACCAGCAGGTTGCGCTGCAGCCTTGGCCGGTTGGCAGCCTCGGGCAGCACACCCGCCACATGCAGGCGGACCGGCCGGTCCTGGACAAAACCCTCCAGGACATCGCCTGGCCGGATGCCCTCCCCCGCCAACGCGGAGGAGATCAGGACGGCCTCCGGATCCTGGATGACGGCATAGAACCCTTCGGTCGGGTTGCCGCGAGGCACATCCGTTGTCGGGGGCGCGGGATTCTCCTCTGCTGTGGCGCCCAGGCCCACCAGGTCTAGGCCCAGGATCTGGTAGCCCTCCAGGGTGGTCTTTCGGGCAAAGCTGCCCTCGATGACCGGCCGCATCCAACCCCATTCTCCCAGGGGCCGCAGGGCGGTCAGCTGGGCTTCCCGCAGCGGACCTGCCTCGGCCCGGAGGACCAGGTCGGAGCCCTGACCCACGCCCCGGGTGAATTGCTCGAAGCTGGCCACGGCGGCGCGGTTGGCCAGGCGGATGGACAGGAAGACCGCCACCCCCAGGGCCACCGCGGACAGGGTGAGAAGGGTCCGGCCCCATTCCAGAAGCAGTGCCCGAAGCACGAGGCGGCGGGACAGCCAGCTCACGGCTGGCCGTTCAGAAACCGGCCGTCTTCCATGCGCAGAACCCGGTGGCAGATGCTGGCGGCGGCTTCAGAGTGCGTGACCAGGATCAGGGCGGAGCCTTCCTTTTCGGTCAGTTCCGCCAGCAGGTCCAGGACCGCCTGGCCCGAGGCGCGATCCAGATTTCCGGTGGGTTCATCGGCCAACAGCACCGAGGGACGGGCCGCCAGGGCGCGCGCCACGGCCACCCGCTGCATCTCGCCACCGGACAACTCCGAGGGCCAGGCACCGGCGCGGTGGGCGAGGCCGATCGACTGGATGAGCCCGGCACAGCGCGCCCGGACCTCTGCCTCCGGCCACTTCAGCATCCTGAGTGGCAGTTCGATGTTCTCTGTCGCGGTCAGGGTGGGAATCAGGTGGAAGAACTGGAAGATGGTGCCCAGCCGGGTTCGCCGCAGCTCCGCAAGACGGGCCGGGCTGGCCTGTTGGAGGGACTCACCGTCTAAGAAAAGGGCGCCCTCATCGGGACGGTCCAGCCCCCCGAGCAGATTCAGAAAGGTGGTCTTGCCGCAGCCAGAAGGGCCCAACAGGGCCACCCGCTCGCCGGCGCCCAGGTCCAGGTCCAGGCCGCGCACCACCCAGCGGGAGCCGAAGCGTCTGCCTACGCCTTGAGCGTGCAGCACCGTCACGGGCCCCCCTTTCCAGGCGTTCCTTAGCCCCGCTCATGAGTATAGTGTCCAATAAAATAGATAGACAACATGAAATCTGATGCGATCTTCGCAAGCTCGCCATGGCGTGGACAACTCGTGAGATTCGTCCGTCGCGGCTTAGACCGCCACGAGTGAGGGAAGACCAGCGGATGCCGCCGATACATCGGCAGGTTGGGACGGTTGCACTGCGGCGTGAGGTCCAGCAGTCAAGCTGGGTACGGATGCGAATCCCTTCTGGCCCAGCCCCGGTCAGGCCTTCAGGCCAACCGCAATCTTAACATTAATTAACTTGATCGGTGGCCAGCCGTCTGGATAGATGGCCCTTTGAGGCTTCCATGCATCTGACGGATCATGACCTGAGCATCCTCCACCTCGCCGCGAGGGATGCGGAAGGGTGTTTGACCTTTTACATGGCGGAGGATGGCTGCATAGCCCTGCTGGGGGCCGGTGCGGTCCAGCCACTCCTCGCGGAGGATTCCCTGCCGAAGCTCGAAGAACTGGGACTCCTGAGCCGGGAGCTCAGCCGGACCTATGTCCTTACCCCAGAGGGCTGGGAACGGGTGCAGGCGGCGGGCGATGGTTCCCGCGCGCGCAGCGAGAACAGGGTGAGCGCGGGGCCAACCCACGGGTGCCGCCAAGCCCCGTTCAAACCGTTTCGGTTTCGCCATCGCTGACTTCGATTCCCCTTGGGAATGAAGAAACCCCTTGATTTCTCAAGGGGTTTTGCTGGTAGTCCCAAGGGGAATCGAACCCCTGTTCCCGCCGTGAGAGGGCGGTGTACTAACCGCTATACGATGGGACCATCAATCAAGCTGTGAATGGTTGGGGAGGAAGGATTTGAACCCTCACCTGACGGTACCAGAAACCGTTGTCCTACCATTAGACCACTCCCCAATGAGTGGAAAATCCAATGTACCAGATGCGGGACAAAAGGCAAGCGGTGGTTCCGCCGATGGAGAAGGTAGCCTACCCGGTAGAGGTGACTTCATGGCGGAACCGATCAAGCTGGCCTACTTCATGGCCGTCAAGGAGGGCACGAGCTATCTCGGCGGTCTCCTGGTCACGGATACCTCGGGCATCCCGCTGGATTTCCGGTACACCGAGCCCATCACACCCACGCGCTTGCAGAGCATCCTCTACGGCAAGTCGCTGGAGCCGCACCTCAAGGAGGAGGTGATCCAGAAGACGTTGCTCAAGGAGCTCAAGACCCCGCCGGATCTCTTCATCCTCAGCGCCACGGAGCTGGCGGGGGGCTGGTCCGGGGACGCGAAGTACCCGGTGTTGGCCGTGCAGAAGAGCCAGGAAGCACCACTCACCAAAGTGGGAGACGCGTTCCGGTCTGGTCCGCGCGAACTGCTGATCCAATTGACTGAGGGCGCCGCGCCGCTGCGCGTGATGTTTGCCGCCTCGGTCGATGCGGTGGCCCAGGAGCAGGCGCTTGGCAAACTGCTGGAAGCGGGTTACCACATGGACCTGGCCGAGCCGCTGGAGCGCGTCACGGCGGCGCTGCAAAGCTTGGTCGTCAAGGATTCCTGATGTTCGGCCGCATGAAGGACGCGATGGCGGACGCGGCGGAAACGCTGCGGCAGGCCTTCGCCGGCCTGACGGTGGTGGAGGCCCAGCCCGGGCCCTTCCTCCTCCATAGCCACGGTTCGGCGGCGCTGGCCGCGGAACCCCGTGCGGCCCTGGAGGTTCCGGTGGCGGAGTGTCGGGAGATGAGGTTGCTGAGAGAAGCTGTCGAGGGCCGGGCCCTCGAGCCATTCCGGACGGAACTCCGCGCTGAAGGGGGCTGGGCCCGCTGGGGCGCCGAGGCGGAGGTGATCCGCATGACCCCGCTGGAGGCTGGCCGGGCGGCCCGGGTGGCCGTGCCGCCCCTGCCTCGCAAGGCCCAGGTGCTGGGGAGTCTGGAGCCGCCCGTCCGCCCAGCGACGCGGCGTCAGCTGGATCCACTGTTGCGGCCAGGTACCCGGCGCCTGGATCCCCGGCTGGAGGCGGTGTCCGTGGTCTCGGGCCTGGGGGCCATGTTGTCCATGGCCGTGCCCATCCGGGGCGAAGATATCCATCGCTTGCCGAAGGGCTTGTGGATGCGGTACAGCCTGCAACTGGTGCGGGGTACCGGCGAAAACGTGCGGAACCTGGAAGTGCTCGGGCTGTTCCGGATTCCCCGCAAGGGCGTGGCCGACCTCAGCCATGACCCCCGCCAGGGCCGCATCCTGGTTCGCCTTGAGCCCGCGGCGATCACGGCTCCGCGCGGCCCCTTCATCCTGGCCCGCCGCAAGGACGATGGTGCTTTGTTGAGCTGCTTCGTGGAGGATCCTTGACCAAAAAAGCCTCTTCCAAGCGTGTGGCGCCCGTTTCCGGAACGCTGCCGGGGCTCCCCGAGATGCAGACGGTGGTGCGCCCCAAATCCGAGAACGAGGCCCAGCCGGCACCGGCGGAGTGGGCCCTGGTGGCCTATGCCGGGGCCGCCCTCGGGCGCGTGTTTCCGCTGCCAAGGGGTGAGGCGCTGGTGGGACGCTCTCCGGATTCGGTCGTGACGCTGCTGGATGGAGAAGTGAGCCGGTACCATGCCCGCATCACGGTGACGGAGGAGAAGGTCGCAGTCGAGGATCTGGATTCCACCAATGGCACCCAGCTGAACGGGGAGCCGGTGCACGCCGCCGTGACCCTGCAGGCTGGCGACCGGTTGGCCATCGGCGGCCACGTGCTCAAGCTGGTGTCGCTCGATCCGCTGGAGCGCGCCTTCCATGAAACGCTGCTGGACCTCAGCACCCGCGACCCCCTCACGGGACTGGCCAACCGCGGCGCGGCCCTGGCGGAGCTCCAGAATCGGTTCGGCTTGAGCCTCCGCTACGACCGCCCGCTGTCCCTGGTCATCTGCGATCTGGATTTCTTCAAGCGGATCAACGACACCCATGGGCACGGGGGTGGGGATTTCGTCCTGCGTGCCTTTGGCGAAAGGCTTCTGGCGACCCTGCGCGAGGCGGATCTGGCGGGCCGTATCGGGGGCGAGGAATTCCTCATCGTGTTGCCCGAGACGGATCTGACGGGGGCCCGGCCCTTCGCGGAACGCCTCCGCAAGGCCATCGCAGGGACGCCGGTCCCGCTGCCTGCGGGCGCCCTCGCCATCACCTGCAGCCTGGGCGTCGCGGAGCGGACCGCGGCGGACCTCGAGGCTGGACAATTGCTGGCCAGGGCGGATGCTGCGCTGTACCGCGCCAAAGCCGGAGGAAGGGACCGGGTCTGCGAAGGCTGAGACGAGCAGAATCTCCGTTAGACTTGGCCAGATGCCCCTCGATCCCACCCCTCCCGATCTGCCCTCCTGGGATCTGGCCGCCGCGCCAGGCGAGGTGGAACTCCTGGATGGACTGGATACCCGCGAGTGGGTGCTCATCCGGTATGTCGGGCAGCCCATCGGGGCGTGCCTCCCCCTGCCGCTGGGGGGCCTGGAACTCGGGCGGGCGCCCGAGAACGGCCTCTGCCTGCCCGAACCGGAAGTGAGCCGCCGCCACGCCCGGTTGCAGGTTTCCGCCAGCCTGGCGTTCGTCGAACTGCGTGATCTGGGCTCCACCAACGGCGTCTTCGTGAACGGACGGCGGGTGGTGGCCAACCCTGGCCCCGTGAAGCTCAGGGCGGAGGATGTGCTGCGGGTGGGTGGCCACGCCTTCAAGCTCAAGCACATGGATGCCCTGGAACGCCGGTACCACCAGGACATGGTGTCCCGCACCACGCTGGATCCGCTCACTGGAGTGGGCAACCGTGCCACGGTGCTCCGTCAACTGGAGGCGCATTTCAAGCTGGCGCGCCGCCATCATCGTCCCCTGTCCCTGATCCTGGGGGATCTGGATCAGTTCAAGCAGGTCAACGACACGCATGGCCATCGGGCCGGGGATCGCGCCCTGGCCGCCTTCGGGGAGCTGCTGCTCCGGCGCGTCCGGAGTTCCGATACGGTGGGCCGCCTGGGAGGCGATGAGTTCCTCATCGTGTTGCCGGAAACCTCCGCGGTGTGGGCTCTCGCAGCAGCGGACGATCTCTGCCGGGCCATTGCGGACCAGGCCCTGGCCGTGGAAGGCGCCCCGAACTTGCGGATCACCTGCAGTCTGGGGGTGGCTGAACTGAAGGAGGGGGATGTTGATGGCGGAGCGCTGCTCGCCCGCGCCGATGCGGCCCTCTACGGGGCCAAGGCCGGTGGCCGCAATCGCGTCATCCCCGCGCCATGAACGCCCTCCGGCCGCCGGCGCAGATCGGCAGCGTCCGGCTTCTGGAGCCGCTCGGTGAAGGCGGCATGGCCCTTGTTTTCCGGGGTGAGGATCGCTTTCGTCCGGACATCCCATGCGCCGTGAAACTCCTGCGACCGGAAGTGCATCGGGATGCCGACCTGGTGCGCCGGTTCCTGCGGGAAGGGGAAGTGCTCACCCACCTGTCCCATCCGGGCCTGGTCGAGATCTTCGCCTTCGGCCACAGCGGGCCCTGGCCCTACCTGGTAATGGAGTTGCTGCCGGGCGGCAGCCTCAAGGCCTGTCGCGGCGAGGCTCCCGCGGCCCTGGTCCGTCGCCTGATCCCGGTCTGCGAAGCCCTGGGCGTGGCCCATGCTGCGGGCGTGGTGCACCGCGACCTCAAGCCGTCGAATATGCTCTTCGCCGCGGATGGCCAGCTCAAGGTGACGGATTTCGGGGTCTGCTTCTGGGAAGGCGAGGAGGGGCGCACCCGGGCCACCCGCAGCCAGATGGTGGTCGGCACCCTCGGCTACATGGCTCCGGAGCAGCACGGGGATCCGCGCCGGGTCGATGGCCGCTGTGATGTCTACGCGCTGGGCGCGATCCTGTTTGAATTCGCCACGGGGCAGCCCTACGCCCAGGTGCAGATGCCCCCGGCGGCGGTCCGGCCGGGTTTCCCCCCCCGCTTGGCTGGCCTGGTGATGCGGGCGCTGCAGCCCGATCCGGCCAAGCGCCTGCCCAGCATGGCGGCGTTCGCCCTGGATTTGTCCAACTGGCTGGAATCCGCTGAGGCGGCGGGCTGGGGCGAGGAGCCTCTGCCGGGTTTCTCCGCAGAGGATCGCGAGACCGCGACCGTGGCCGGCCCCCGACGGGACGAGGGCCCTGAGCTGCGTCTGGGGCCCTATCTGGACGCCTTGGCCACCGGGCCCGTGGGCATCCGGCGCTCGGCAGCGGATGGCCTGGTGGCGGCGGTCCGGAGCGGTGATGGGGCCTGGCTGCTCGAGGCGCTGGCGCGGGCGCCGGAAGGCGCCCGGTTCGCGCTGGCCCGCGCCTTGGGGAAGGTGGGCGAGGCGGACGCGATCCCGGCTCTCCTGGGGCTGCTCCCTGATCCCTTTGCCCAGCGGGAAGCGGCCGAGGCCTTGGCTGAGGTGGCCCTCCGTTCCGTTCAGGCGGATCAGGCCCTGGCGGCCCTGCGCGAGCAGGGTCTGGGCGCCACCTGGCGCTGGCCGGCCCGGGCGGCCCTCGGCGACGACTCCTGGGTGCTGGCCCTGGCCACGGCCTGGCCGACCCTGTCCCCACCCGTCCGGATTCAGGCCCTGGAGGCCGCCCGACGGCTTCCTGACAGCCTCCGGAGCCAAGCCAAGGGCGCCACGGCGGATGCTGTGGGACAGGCACGGTCCGTCTGGGAGACCCTCTAGGGGTGTCCGTCCGAAATACATGCATCAGTCGCACCCATCCCGGACACCACGTGGCGGGGGTCTGGGGGCACGGCAGTGCCCC
>JBBQEL010000029.1:0-39548 GCA_038320645.1 Holophagales bacterium
ATGTTCAGCATCAGGTCCAACCGATTGGCCCCGAACAAGGCCTGTTCATGGGTCTTCTGCTTCTCTTTTGGCCGCATCTGTACACCGAGAATCGAGGGGTCGTCCCTATCAATCTGGTGTTTCAGAGAGCCCATAAGTTCCCTTATATTGTTGCAAAAGAATGGGTTGAGACTTTTTCAAGGCCGACTATAGAGAATCGATCGAATTGATTCAAAATGGTTTGTCTCCTGTTTCATATTGGAGGCAACCTTCCTGGAAGCTCACGGAATACCGGGACCAGCACCAGGAACTCCTTCGGAGCCTGGAGGAACTTCGAGCCATCCTGGACCCGGTCCAACTCGGCTTGGGACGCTAGCGGGGCGAGGCGCCTCCTTAGCCCCTCGCTAGCAGGGTGAACCGTCACCTCATAATGGAGGACAAGTCCCTCTATCCCCGACTGCTGAACCACGAGGATCCAATGGTTCGTGTGTTTCCGGCAGGCCTGCCGGAAACACACTGAAGGTCCGCCACGGGCACCCGCAGCGCCTCGGCCACCAGCGGTTTGGTCTGCGCAGGCCCGGTGGTCATCAGGCCAAAAAAGATGGTCAGGGCCGAGGCGGGATCACTGGCCAGAGCGGTGATGGTGGGCTCCAGAACTGGGCCACCCAGGATAGCCCCAGCCCAAAAAAACGGCCGGGCAAGCCCGGCCGTTTGCTGTTCAGCGAATCCCTCAGTTCTGCAGTTCCACGGTCACTACGGCGCCGCCCATCTGGGGCATGGTGGCCACGGTCTTCAGCACCTTGCGGGTGGCGGTGTCCACCCACATGGTGGTGCTGCCGGGATCACCCTCGGCGGAGGTGAGCTCCACCTTCCAGGCCTTGAAGGTGCCCGCAGGAACCTTGACCTCTTCCTGGCCCAGCACCTTGGCCTGCTTGAGTGCGACTTTCTGCTTCTGCAAATCCACGTTGCGGAAGGTGACGCTGTAGCCATCCGCCAAAGGCAGGCAGGCCAGGGCATCCTGCGTGCCCGAGCCATCGGCGAAGGCCGGGCCACCCAGGTCGATGCTGAAGGGCTTGGGGGCGCCCCCCATGGCCATGGTGCCGGTGGCCTTGTGGCCCTCCAAGGCCATCTCGATGCTGACGGGGCCCTGCTTCACCTGGCGCTTCAGGGGCACCAGCGAGTCCTTGGCCATGGTGGTGGTATCCAGCGCTTCGCCACCGGGCAGCTTCATGGCATCGGTGATCACCCAGGAGCCGCCCTCTTCCTTCACGGTGCGGACCATGGAGATGGGGAAATTCTGTGGCCCTGCGGCAATGGTCCCGGCGTAGTTGAAGGTACCAGCGGTGGGACTGGCCACGGGCTTGGGCAGGCCGATGGCGGCCGCGTCGGTCTTCTTGGCCAGCACCACGGTCTTGGGATCGACCGTGATCTCCGGCAGGCGCTTCATGACATCCGGCTTCCCATCTGCCTGGTAGCGGGCCTGCAGGTACTTGGCGAAGAATTTTTCGGCAGCGGCCATCATCGCCATGTTGTTCACGGGGCGGGCGAAGCCGTGGCCCTCATCCGGTGCGCAGATGTACTCCACCGGGAAGCCGCGGTCGCGCAGGGCGATGACGATCTGCTCGCTTTCGGCCTTTTTCACGCGGGGATCGTTGGCGCCCTGGACGACCATGAGCGGCGTCTTGATCTTGGCCGCGCTGTTCAGCGGGGACTGGCGCTCCAGTTGCTTCTTGCCCTCGGGTGTATTGGGGTTGCCCATGCGCTTGTGGAAGATGATGCGGAAGCTTTCCCAATAGGACGGGATGGATTCGAGCAGGGTCAGCAGATTGGAGGGGCCCACGATGGATACGCCCGCGGCGTAGACACCCGGGGTGAAGGCCACGCCCGCCAGGGTGGCGTAGCCGCCGTAGGAGCCGCCCATGATGCCAACCCGCTTGGCATCGACGATGCCCTGGGCCACCAGGTGCTTCACGCCCCAGGTGATGTCGTCCTGCATGAGATCGCCCCACTGGTTGTTTCCGGCGTTGAGGAATTTCTTCCCATAGCCGGTGGAACCGCGGAAATTGGGGGCCAGCACGGCGTAGCCGCGGTTGGCGAGGAACTGGGCGGAGCTGTTGAAACCCCAGCTGTCCCGCGCCCAGGGGCCGCCGTGGGGGAAGACGATGAGGGGCAGGTTCTTGGCTGGAACGCCTTTGGGCAAGCTCAGGTAGGCCGGGATCTCCAGGCCATCGCTGGACTTGTAGTGGATGGGCTGCATGGCGACCAGGTGCTCACGGGGGAGTTCCTCGCGGGACACATACTCCAGGCTCAGCTTCTTGGTGCGCCGGTCGAAGAGGTAGCGCGTGCCGGGATCCCGGTCGCTGTAGCCGGTGATCATCAGGAGCTGCTCATCGGTGGTCATGGAACCCAGGCTGATCTCGCGGCCCGGCAGCTTCTTCTGGAGCAGCTTGTAGTCCGCTTCCCAGGCCTTGTCCTTCCAGTAGATCCGGGTCTTGGCATCCTCGTAGGTGGTGGCGATCAGCTTGTCCGTGAGGTCAGAGAAGATGGCCGAACCGAAATCCACCCGTCCCTTCGGATCGGATTCCTGTTTCTCCTCCTTGCCGGTGGCGAGATCGAAGAGCACCAGTTCCTGGAGGTCCCGGGCACCCTTGTTGGTCCCCAGGTAGACTCGCTTGCCATCCGGATGGAAGTTCACGGGGTTGGCAGTCTCGAACACACTGCACTCGTAGACCTTGGTGAAGCTTTCGGGATCCACGCGGAGGATTTCCGTATCGCCCTGCTCGGTCGTGCGCAGGGCCAGCCGCAGACGGGCCTGCTTGTCGAACGCCCAGCCGGCGATGCGCTCGGTGTTCTTGCGGAGCAGCGTCCGCTCACCGGTGGAGATCTTCACCTTGTAGACATCGTGCCAGGCGGCGTCGCGGTCGTTGAGGCCCACATAGATCGTGTCCGGATCGCCCTTGGGCACCGACAGGATCTGGGCCCGGGCGCCCTTGGCGGCCGTCAGATTGCGCGCTTCGGGGGCGTCCTTGCCCGCACCCGCCGGGGCGGCCGGATCCACGGCGTAGACGTTGTAGTTCTCGTCCCCATCCTTGTCCTGCACGAACAGGATCTGCCTGCCATCCCGGCTCCAGAAGAAGTTCGGGATGGGGCGCTTCGGATCGGCCGTGATCAGGCGGCCCTTGCTATAGGGCTCACCGACCTTCTTGACCCAGATGTTGCGGGTCTCCTTCCAGGGCTTCAGAAAGGCGATCCACTGGCCATCGGGTGATAGCTGGGCGCCTGCGATCTCGGGGTTCCCGAAGAACAGGTCACGGTTGATGAGGGGTGGGAGCTTACCCTTGGTGGCGGCGGGAACAGGCCCGGCGGCGAGGGGGAGGGCCAGCGCCAGGGCCAGCGTCGCTCGGCACCCTCCGGACAACAGACTTGCGAGTCTCATGAATGGGTCTCCTGTTAAGGGTTGGGGCAGGAAAAAGCCTACCCCTATTCACGACTCAAACCGAGGCGAAATCGGCCACCAGGCGAATGCCGGGAGGGGTGGATGCTTCCCCGCCGGTTCAGCCCTGCAGGGCGGCTGCCAGGACCTGCCTCATCTGGGGCAGGGTATAGGGCTTCTGGATGAAGCCAGCCAGCCCCTCCCCCAGGAATTCATGCACCGACTCCTGCTCGCTGAAGCCGCTGGAAAGCACCACGGGCAGGTCTGGCTGGAGGGAGCGCAGGGCCCGGAAGCAGTCACGGCCGCCCATCCTCGGCATGGTGAGGTCCACCAGGGCCAGCCGGAAGGCGGTGGCCTGACGGGTGAACACATCGATGGCCTCGATCCCGTCCCGCGCCGTCTCCACCTGGAAGCCCAGCCCCTCGAGGGCCTGCCGTCCCGCCTGGAGAATCGCCTCCTCGTCATCCACCAGGAGGATCCGACCCGAAAAGTGGACATCGGGGCCCGGTGGGGGCTCCACGGTCGCCCCTCCAGGGAGGCCGGCAGAGGGGAAGTAGAACCGAAAGGTGCTGCCCACACCCGGTTCGGACAGAACCTGCAGGCCAGCGTAATGGCCCCTCAGGATGCCCAGGATGGCGGCCAGCCCCAAGCCATGCCCCTTGGGCTTGGTGGTGAAGAAGGGATCGAAGATCCGCGCCAGGACATCCGGGGCCATGCCGCATCCCGTGTCAGCGACCTCGAGAACCACATGCTGGCCCGGCCGCAGGCCCTGCCCGGGCAGCTCCGCACCCAGGAAGGATTCATCCATAAGCCGGACGGAGGTGGCGATGCGGATCTCGCCGGCCTGGTCTCCGATGGCATCCGCAGCATTGGTCACCAGGTTGAGGATCACCTGCTGGATCTGGGCTGCGTCCGCCTCCACGGGCGGCAGGCCATCCTCGAGGGCAAACGTGAGGGTGACGCCCTTCGGAGTGGAGGCCTTCACGAGGTTTGCGAGTTCCTTCACCACGGCATTGAAGTCGTGGGCCTTGACGACAAAGCGCCCCTTGCCCGAGTAGGCGAGCATCTGCCGGGTGAGGTCGGCGGCCTTGAGGGTGGCCCGTCCCGCAGCGGAAAGCTGCGCCAGAACCGGGCTCTGGGGAGGGAGTTGCTCCTCCGCCAGGTTGATGTTGGTGAGAATGGCCGTCAGCAGGTTGTTGAAGTCGTGGGCGATGCCGCCCGCCAGCACACCCAGGCTCTCCAGCTTCTGGGCATGGAGCACCTGCCGCTGGAGGCTGAGGCGGTCCTCCTCGGCCTGTTTCCGGTCTGTGATGTCGCGCCAGGACGTGAACAGCACCTCCCGGCCCCCCAGGGGAATGGGGATCAACGTCACTTCCACCGGGAAGTCCACGCCCGTCATGCGGCGGTGAGTCCACTCGAACCGGTGCACGCCTGCCGCATGGGCGATACGCATCATGGCCAGGGCCTTCTCCTGGCTTTCCCGGCCATCGGGCTGGATGGGCGGCGACAGCTCCCAGGGATGCAGTTTCACGAACCCCGGTTTGGTGCACCCAAGCATCTCGAGCACGGCCGGGTTGAAATCCGTGAATCGGTCCCCATCGAGCAGCAGCAGGCCCTCCACGCTCCGCTCGAAGAGCAGCCGAAACTTCCGCTCGCTCTCGAGCAGATTCCGCTCCCGCTCCAGCCTTGGACGCAGATCCGCCAGGCTGGCCCTGAGCAGGGCCTCTTCCCCACCCGGCAGTCGGAGGAGTCGCACCTCGCAGGGGACCTGCTCACCGTCCACGGTCTGGTGCTGCCACTCGAAGGTGTCGGTGCCTCCTTCCAGGGCCTCCTGAATGTGCGCCCAGGCCGCCCTGGCACTGGTCTGGCCATCCGGCTGGTGGGACGGGCTGAGGCCCAGGGGGCCCAACCTGAGCAAGGTGCCCCGGTCGGTCCTGAACAGCGCCTCGGCGCCGCCATTGACCTCCACGAACCGGCCAGTGGCGGCACTGACCAGAACGATGGCCTCGGGTGCATGCTCCACCAGCAGGCGGAACCGCATTTCCGACAGGCGCAGGCGCTCCCGTTCCGCCGCCAGTTCGGTGATATCCCGGCCCTCGGGGATGAGCCCCACCACCTGCCCCGCCGCATCCCGGATGGGCCGGATGCTGAACATCACCACCAGCACCTGCCCATCGGCAGTTCGGTGGGTCGTTTCCATCTGGAAGGGCTCGCCCAGGGCGGCCTGCCGGATGCCGTCCCGGAGGCGCGCCTGTTCGGCCGGATCATGGGTCCACCAGGGTGTTTCCCAGAAGGGACGACCCCGGACCTCCGCCAGGGAGAGGCCCACGGCCTCCAGGGCTGCGGCATTCGCGTCCAACAGGAGTCCCTCGACGGAGAGCAGCCCCATGAAGTGGTTGCTGGTATCGAAGAGGAGCCGGAGATCTGGAGGATGGGGTTCAGGCATGTAATCGAGGTATCGGCAGCCGCCTGCCCCACCCTGAAAAGTGCTTCCGCCCAACGCCGGGGCCGGCGCCCCTCCTTCGACCGGGCCATGGCCCCCGAAGCCGCGCTGGAGCTGTTTCGCCACTTCCCGGAACAGCTGCGGACCCAGCCCCCCGGCGTGCAGCCCAGCTTCTTCCAGGGGCACATGGAGGTGGAACTCGTCAACGACGGGCCCGTGACCTTCATCCTGGAACGCTGATCAGACCTTTGGCGCCGCCAGCCCGAATTCTGCCCAGCCTTCCTTGGTGGGCCCATAGGTGCTGGGCACATGGAGTCCCGCTTGGCGCATGAGGACGGTCATCTGGCCGCGATGATGGGTCTGGTGGCTGACGAGCACATACAAAGCGAAAGCGCCGGTCCAGGTCTCGCCATAGAGGCTGAAATTCCGGCCCAGTTCGGTGTTGCTCCAGCTGCCGATGTGATCGAGCAGCGAATCGCTCACGGCGCGGTAGATGGCGGCCACCTCGGCCATGGTGGGGGGCGGCGGCGTGGCGATGAAGCCGTCGGGGCCCAGGCTGACGGGCCCCTGCACTTTCAGGCCCAGGTTCTGGGGCAGTTCCAGCACGGTCTCCACCAGATGCCAGGCCAGGCGCCGCAGATCACGGTGCTGGGCGTCCACGGCCTGGTGGGCCGCCGCATCCGGAATGGCGGCGAAGACCGCCAGGGTCTTGTCCGCCTCCTGTTGCCAGATGGTCTTGAAGTCTTCCACGCGACGGAACATGGCGCCTCCGGAACTCGAGGGTTGGGGGGTGATTCAGAGCGCAGGGCTCACTGTCACAAGGGCGAGCCCGGACTGGGTGGGGTCGGCCACGCTGGTGGCCACCACGCGGTAGGTGCCGCTGATGGCAGGAGAGGTGTAGACCCCGCCGGAGGTGATGCTGCCACCCGCAGCTCCCTCCAGGATGGACCAGGTCACGGCGGTATCTCCCGTGGCCGCAACCACCGCCGTGAAAGTCTGGCTGGCGTCGGGAAGGAGGTTCACCAGGCTGGGCGTAATGACGACGGGGGAAACGACCGTCACGGTGGCGGTGGCGCTCTTGCTGGAGTCGGCCTGGCTGGTGGCGACGACATAGCAGGTACCGGCCATCTCAGGGGCCGTGAAGAGACCACCGGGGGAGATGGTGCCCCCCTCGGAGGCCCAGGATACGGCCTTGTTGCCGGCGCTGCCCACACCGGCGGAGAACTGGACCTGACTGTTGGCGTTCACGGTGGCGGACCGCGGCTGGATCGAGACGCTGATGTCGCCAAACCCGCATCCAAGACATGCCAGGGTGAGGAGAGCCGGGAGAGTCTTCAGGGCGCGCATGGTTCCTCCGCTGCGGATGGTTGGCCCAGTATGCGCCGGGGCCTGGAAGGTCGGGCCTGGCGTTTTCCGGTTCAGACCGGCGTGACGGCCCGGCGCTTGGCGGGCCAGACCTCGCGGCGGCGGGCGCGGGCGAGGCGGGTGATGAGTTCGTGGCGCAGGTCGCCGGGCTCGACGATGGCGTCCACATGGAGGTCCGCGCCCAGTTTCCTGAGGTCGATGTCCGCGTTGTACTCGTCACGGAGCTGGTGGACATAGGCGGCGCGCTCCGCTTCGGGCTTCTCTGCGATCTTGTTGGCGAAGACGGCGTTCACGGCGGCCTCGGCGCCCATGACGGCGATGCTGGCGGTGGGCAGGGCCAGGGTGGCGTCGGGGTCGAAACCGGGGCCGCTCATGGCGTAGAGGCCCGCGCCGTAGGCCTTGCGCACCACCACGCAGATGCGCGGCGTGCTGCAGCTGGCCATGGCGCTGATCATCTTGGCGCCGTGGCGGATGATGCCCTGCTTTTCCACCGCACTGCCGATCATGAAACCCGGCACATCGCTGAGGAACACGAGCGGAAGGCCGAAGGCGTCACAAAGGGTGATGAAGCGCGTGGCCTTATCGGCGCTGTCCACGAACAACACGCCCCCCTTCACCCGGGGCTGATTGGCCAGGATGCCCACGGGCATGCCGGCCAGCCGGGCCAACCCCGTGATGATCTCGCCGGCGAACAGCTTCTTCACCTCCATGAAGCTGCCCTCGTCCACTAGGCCCTCGATGAAGTCCTTCATCTGGAAGGGGGCCATGATGTCCTGCGGCACGATGGCTCCCAAAGCTTTCGCTTTGGGAGTTACCGCCTTCGGCGGAACGGTGGGCAGGGGCGCCTCGCAGTGCTGGGGGAAGAAGGCCAGATACTGGCGGCAGAGGGCGATGGCGTCGGTTTCCGTCTTGCAGAGGAAATCGCCGCAGCCACTCACGGAGCAGTGCATTTTCGCGCCGCCGAGATCCTCGAGGCTGATCTTCTCGCCGATGACCATTTCCGCCATGCGCGGTGAGCCCAGGTACATGCTGGCATTGCCCTCCACCATGATCACCACATCGCAGAAGGCGGGGATGTAGGCGCCCCCGGCGGCCGAGGGGCCGAAGAGCAGGCAGACCTGGGGCACCAGGCCCGAAAGCGCCACCTCCATATGGAAAATGGTCCCCGCGTGGCGGCGGCCGGGGAACATATCCAGCTGGTCGGTGATGCGCGCCCCGGCGCTGTCCACCAGGTAGAGCATGGGCACCTTCAGGCGCAGGGCCACTTCCTGGATGCGGATGATCTTCTCCACCGTGCGGGCGCCCCAGCTGCCCGCCTTGATGGTGCTGTCGTTGGCCATGAGCGCCACGGGGCGGCCGTCCACCGTGGCCGTGCCCGTGATGACCCCATCGGCGGGCAGATCCTTGTGCAGGGCATTGGCGAAAAGGCCGTCTTCGACGAAGCTGCCTTCGTCCACCAGCAGGCGGATGCGCTCGCGGGCGAAGAGCTTGCCGGCCTCGGCATTCTTTTCGTGGGCCTTGGCCGCGCCGCCCTTCTTGATGCGATCAACTTCCGAATGGACTGATTCCGGCTGCATGGGGGCCTCGGCGGTGGGATGGACACTCCAGCATAGCGGCCCGCCATGCGATCCTGGTTCCATGGCGTACGCGGGCGGCAGATCGGAGCGGGCGGGGTTCCTCACCCCGCCCTTTGTGCTGCTGTGGGCCTTCTACTTCCTGGTCTTCGCGGCGGGCTACCAGCTTTTCCCCGTCGTGCCCCTGCACCTGCGCGACCTGGGCGCGAGCCTCGCCGAAAGCGGTCGCTTCCAGACGGCCTTCATGCTGGGCTCGGGCTTCGGCTCGCTGGTCACGGGCCCGCTGGGCGATCGCCTGGGCCAGCGGCGCGTGCTGCGGGTGGCCTCGCTCGCCCTGGTCGGCATCCTGGTGGCCTACGCCCTGCTGAAGGTGCGCTGGATGTTCTACATGCTCGCGCCCATCCACGGGCTGCTGTGGTCCGCCCTGCGCACCGCCTCCATGGCCAAGGTGGGCGGCCTCCTCGCGCCGGGACACCGGGCCCAGGGCATCTCCCTCTTCGGCCTCGCCGGGCCTGGCGGCGTGGCCATCGGCCCGTTGGTGGGCCTATGGCTGCTGCCCCTCCTGGGGTTCACCTGGATGCTGGCCATCCTGGCCGCGGTGTTCGCGGTCCTGCATGTGCTCATCGGTTCCCTCCCTCGAGAACCTGTGCGCGAGTTGCCACCCCAGGCGGCCTTCACCCTGCCGGATCGGGCCGTCTGGGCGCCCGTGGCGTTGCTGTTCTTCCTCGGCCTCGGCTTCGGGCCCATGCCCCCGTACAGCGCCCAGGAAGCGAAAGCCCTCGGGATGCTCTGGCCCTCGGCCTTCCTCACCTGCTTCGCCGTCGGCATGATGGGCTTGCGGGCCCTGCTGGGACTCACAGGCATGGGGCGCCGCCCCGTGGCGCTGCTGCCGTCCATGGTGGCCCTGGCGGCCCTGGGCTCGGCGCTGCTCACCCTCCTGCCTGGCGGCACCGCCCGGCACCTGGCCTCGGGACTGATCTACGGGGCGGGCTACGGCATGATGCACACGCTGATCTTCATGCACATCCTCGAGGTCAGCCGGCCAGAGCGGCGGGGCTCCGGCATGGGTGCCCTCTTCTTCGCCTTCGATGTGGGCACCGCCCTGGGGGCCCTGGGCCTGGGCTGGGTCATGGAACGCACCAGCTTCCGCTGGGGCTGGGCGGCCGGCGTGGCCCTGCTGGTGCTGGCCATCCCGCTGGCCCGGCGCATCGTCAGGCTGGCCGTGACACCGACGCCGGAGCCCTCTGCCATTCTGGAAGCATGAAGGCTCTTTCCAGTCCCAAACCGCGGCTGCTGACCCGCAACTTCGTGCTCGTCTGGGCGCTCACCTTCATTACCTTTTTTGCGGCTTTCCAGCTCTTCCCCACCGTGCCGCTGCGCCTGCGGGAGCTCGGCGCGAGCCTGGCGGAAAGCGGCCGGTTCATGACCCTGTTCACCCTGGGCAGTGCCCTGGGCGCGCTGTTCACCGGGCCCCTGGGTGATCGCGTGGGGCACCGCCACCTGGTGGTCGCTTCCGCCCTGCTCTATGCCGGTTTCCTCGCCGCCTACGCCGTGATGCCCACCCGCTGGGGCTTCTACCTCCTGGCCTTCCCTCACGGCATCGTGTGGTCGGGCCTGCTGACCGCCACCATGGCCTCACTGGCCCATGTGCTGCCCGAGGACCGCCGCGCCGACGGCCTCAGCCTGTTCGGTCTCGCCAGCCCCGGTGGCGTCATCGTCGGCCCGCTGCTGGGCCTTTGGATCCAGCAGCATTGGGGTTTCGCGCCCATCGGCTGGTACCTTGCGGTGCTCTTCCTCCTGCTCGGCGCGCTGGGCACCACCCTGCCCAAGGATCATCCCCACGGCCGGGCCGAGGGCTTCAAGTGGCCCAACGCAAATGTGATTGCGCCCTGCCTGGTGCTGTTCTGCGTGGCTCTGGGCTACGGCGCCCTGGGCACCTACACGGCCCAGGAGGCTCTGGATCTGCACATGCCGCTGCCCTCGGCGTTCCTGTCCTCCATGGCCGTGGGCATGGTGCTCATGCGGCTGGCCATGCTGCGTCGCGGCTTCGGCAAGCGGCCCATCCGCAAGCTGCCGGCCATGCTGCTGGCCGCCTTCGCGGGCCTGGTGCTGCTAGCGGCGCTGCCCGGCGGCACCGTGCGCCACGTGGTCTCCGCCCTGCTTTTCGGCGCGGGCTACAGCATGCTGCACACCCTCATCAACGCGAAGCTGCTGGAATCCGTGGATCCCCAGCGCCGTGGCTCGGCCTTCGGCGCCCTGCTCTTCGCCTTCGACGCCGGCATCGGCCTCGGCAGCTTCAGCCTCGGCTGGACCATCGGCCACTACGGCTACCGCGCAGGCTGGGCCCTGGGCGCACTCGGTCTGATCCTGGCCCTGCCCCTGGCGCTCAGGCTCAGTCGAGACTGAAGAGGCTGGTCGCGGAAGACACGGAAAATCCACAGAAGGCACAGAAGAAAAGCGCTGCTGGCCACCCGTCATTCTTATTCTTTTTTCGCGTCTTCCGCGCAGATTCCGCGAACTCCGCGACCAGCTTTTCAGGCCCGCCGATGGAGTTTGTGCACGCTGGCCTGGTCGGTGCATTTCACCAGGATCTCGTCGATGTTCACGTGGTCGGGCAGCATGAGGCACCAGCGCACACATTCGGCCACGTCAAAGGCCGTGAGGGGCTTCACGCCCTGGTAGACGGCCTTGGCCTTGATGTCGTCCTTCATGCGCACATTGGAGAACTCGGTCTCGGCCATGCCGGGATCCACGGAAGTGACGCGGATCGGCTCGCCGTTCACTTCCAGGCGCAGGCTGTGGGCCATGGCCTTCACGCCGGACTTCGACGCGCAGTAGACGCTGCCGCCCTCGTAGGGCTGATGGCCCGCTGTGGAGCCGATGAAGAAGACATGGCCCCAACCAGCCTTGCGAAGGTGGGGCAGGCCCGCCCGGATGGTCTTCACCACACCTTCAACGTTTGTGCGCATCATGGCTTCCAGATCCTCATCCGGGGTTTCCCACATTTTGAAGGTGCCGCTGGCGAGGCCCGCGTTGGCCACCAGCACATTCAGCCCGCCCAGGGCCGCGGCCGCAGCTGCCACGAAGGCGTTCACGCTGGCCGTGTCGCGGGTATCCACCTGGCCGGCATGGGTCTTCACACCATGGGTCTTTGCCAATTCCTCGGCCAGCGCCTGTACGCGCTCCAGGCGACGGGCGCCCAGCGCGAGGTGGCAGCCCTGGGAGGCCAGCAGCCGCGCCATGGCTTCGCCAAAGCCGCTGGAGGCACCGGTGATGAGGACGATGGGATGGTCGGGACGCATGGAGTCTCCAGGAAAAAGCTAACGATAATTCCGATGAAATTCGCCGAGCGCATCCACGACTTTCTTGATCTTCTCGGTGGGGGGCAGGATGGTGGTGCGGAAGTGGGCGGTGCCCTCCGCCTGGCCGAAGCCAGAGCCCGGCACCACGCAGATGCCGGTCTGTTCCAGCAGGGCCATGGCGTAGTCGAAGTCCGTACGGCCGGGCGGCAGCACGATGCTGGGGAAGGCGTACATGGCCCCTGCAATGACATTGCAGGTGATGCCTTCGATGCGGTTGAGGCCCTCCGCCAGCAGGAGCGCGCGCTGCTTCAGGGTGTCGAGGATGGCGCCCTTCTCGGCGGCATAGGTGGCACAGGATGGCATCCCGGGCTTCGGCGGACGCACCATGGCGTAGGTGGCCGTCTGGCCCGCGAGGTTGGCGCAGAGGCTCACGCTCTGGAGTTTGAGGATCTGTGCGGCCACATCGTCAGGCACATTGCGGAATTCAAAGTAGCCGCCGCGCACGCCGCACTCGCCCAGGAAACCCTTGGAGCAGGAATGGAAGCTGAAGAGGGAGACATCCTTCACTGCCATCTGATGGAGTACCTTGGCGAAGGATACGAACTCGTCCTCCGGCAGGTAGATGTTCTCCTGGTAGACCTCGTCGGCCAGGATCGAAAGCCCGTGGGCCTGCGCGAAGGCGATGACCATCTCGATGTTGGCTTCGTCCAGCACGGCGCCGGTGGGGTTGCCGGGGTTGATGACGCAGATGGCCTTCACCTGCGTCCCCTCCGCCTGCGCCTTGGCTAGGGCAGCCTCCAACATCGTGAGGCTTAGCTTCCAGCCATTGGCCTCATCCAGGTAGTAGGGCACCATGCGCCCCTCGTAGAGCGTGATGGTGGCCGAGTAGAGCGGGTACTGGGGAATGGGGACCATGATGCCGTCCCGGGGGCCCGCGAGGAGCAGCCGGAGGATGGTCTGCACGCCCTTGCTCGCGCCGTCGGTGAGGAAGATGGCATCGGGATCCACGCCGATGTGATCCCGCTCCAGGATGAACTCGGCCACAGCCTCGCGGATGAACCGCACGCCGCGGCTTTCGCTGTAGGCGCCGAGGCCGTGCCGGGTGCCGAGGAGAATGGCCTTGGCCGTTTCGAGCGCATCCGCAGGGAAGGCGCCGGGGGCCAGGTCCATGAGGGCCGGGTGCTCGCAGAGGGCCAGGATCTGGCGGTTCCAGGTGAGTGGCAGCTGCCCCAGGGATTGCGGATTGCCGATGTTGCAGTAGATGATCTCCCGCCCCTGCTTCTCCAGTTCGGCCGCCCGCGCGACGATGGGGCCCCGCACCGCATATTCGGTCTCGAGGACGGCCTTGCCGAGGTCGGTCAGTCGGATGGTCATGAGTACTCCAGCCAGTCAGTTTACCTTCCCAACCCGAGGCTGTGACCCGGGTCATCCTACTCAGCGTCAAGGTCTCCGTCCTTGGGTGGGGGCCGACGGGGCGATAGACTCAGGTTCCGACTCCCTGCAGACACACCACCTCACCTCCCAGCTACAAGAGGCTTCCATGTTTGGTTTCACCCTGCCCCCTGAACTCCAGGCCGAAAAAGAACGCGCGCATACCTTCGCCGAGAAGGTCATGCGCCCCGTGGCCCGCAAGTATGACGAGACCGGCGAATGGGCCGTAGACGTCTACAAGACCGCGTTCGACTACGGCTACCTGCAGGCCATGGTGCCCGAGGATTGCGGCGGACCCGGCGCGTCCCAGATGGAAGAGGTCGTGGTCTGCGAGGAGCTGGCCTGGGGCTGCGGTGGCCTCTACACCTCCATCATGGCCAATGGCCTGGCGATGACTCCCATCCTCATCGCCGGCAGCCCCGAGCAGAAGAAGAAGTGGCTGGGGATGATCGCAGAGGAGCCCAAGTTCGCGGCCTTCTCCCTTTCCGAACCCAACGCCGGATCGGACGCTGGCGGCATGAGCTGCCGCGCCGAAAGGAAGGGCGACAAATACATCATCAACGGCACCAAGTGCTACTGCACCAACGGCGGCTACGCCGACTGGTACACCCTCTTCTGCAGCACCGACCCCAGCAAGGGCGCCCGTGGCGCCAGCTGCATCGTGGTGCCCCGCGACACGCCGGGCCTGGTGGTGGGCAAGGCCATGGACAAGATGGGCCAGCGTGCCAGCAACCAGGTGGAGCTCTACTTCAACGATGCCGAAGTGCCTGTGGAGAACCTCCTCGGCAAGGAGGGCCTGGGTTTCGTCATCGCCATGAAGACCCTCGACCAGACCCGCGCGGCCGTGGCCGCCGGGGGTGTCGGCGTGGCCCGCGCCGCCTTTGAGATCGCGCTGGAATACGCCAAGACCCGCATCCAGTTCGGCCAGCCCATCTTCGCCAACCAGGCCATCAGCTTCATGCTGGCGGACATGTCGAAGAAAATCGAAGCCAGCCGCCTGCTCACCTGGCAGGCCGCCTGGATGACCGACAACAACATCAAGAACTCCAAGCAGAGCGCCATCGCCAAGACCTTCGCCACCGACACCGCCATGGAAGTCACCACCGACGCCGTGCAGATCCTTGGCGGCAATGGCTACAGCCGCGACTTCCTGGTCGAGAAGTGCATGCGCGACGCCAAGCTCCTGCAGATCTACGAAGGGACGAACCAGATCCAGCGCCTGGTCATCGCCAAGGAAATCCAGCAGGGCAACTGATCCAAGCCCTCAGAGCCACCCATGAGAAGCGGCCTCTGGGCCGCTTCCCGTTCCAGGAGTCCCCATGCGCAGCTGGATCTTGCTGATCGTCGCCGGTTTCCTGGAAACGGGCTGGGCCATCGGCCTGAAATACTCCCAGGGCTTCACCCGGCCACTGGCCTCGATCCTCACGGGCCTGGCGATCCTTGGCAGCATGATCCTGCTGGGGTTGGCGGCCAGGGACCTGCCCATCGGCACGGCCTATCCCGTGTGGGTGGGCATCGGCGCCTTCGGGGCGGCCGTGCTGGGCATGGTGCTGTTCAAGGAACCGGTGACGCCAGCCCGGATCGGCTTCCTCATCCTGCTCCTGGTGGCCGTGCTGGGCTTGAAGGTGACCACCGGGGCCTGAGGCGGTGACCGGGAAGTGGGCTGCCCAGATCGCTGGCGCCATACTGAATCCATGACGATGGCTCTCCCGCCCCTGCGCCTGATCCTGGCTGCCCTGCTGATCCTCATATTGATCCTCCTGTCGGTGCTGGGCTTCCAGCAGGAACCGGACTTCGGCTGGTTCCTCGCGGCCGCCCTGGTGGCCGGGGCGTGGCTGGGCTGGGCGATCCGCCAACTGTGGCTCTACCCGAGCTGGCTCGCCAAGGCGGAATCCCGTTGGGCCGCCGGGGCAGCCGCCTCCGAAGTATCAGGGCTCCTTCGGGCCGCTCCCCTGGCGATGGGTGAGCTGGGTTACCGCATCCATCTCCTGCGCGGCACCGTGCACTCGTCCCTGGGCTACAAGGATCGGGCCTGGCTGGACTTCCTGGCCGCGCAGCTCCTCCGTCTGCCCTGGTGGCAACGCCCGCTGGTATCCCGGGCCTTTCGCCAGGTGCCTGGCGCACCTTCGGCCCGGCGCCTGGCCTGGGGGGAACGCTTCATCCAGCTGGCCCCCCGCATGGGCCGCCTCCGGCATCTGCAGGGCATCCTGCTGCTCCGCACGGCCGACCCGGAGGCCCTCTCCCGGGCCTGGGTCCACTTCGAGGAGGCCCTGCCCCTGTCCTGGGATGACCCCCTGATCCTGGAGGATCTGATGCTCGCCGGGCTCGAACATGGCCGCGAGGACCTGGCCGAACGGGCGCTGGCGGTCCTCTGCTCTCGCCATGGGGACTCGCGGAACCCCTGGGACCGGGGCGCTGCCGGGATACATCTCCTGCGGAACGGTCGCTATGCGGAGGCCCTCGCCCTGGTGCAGGGATTGCCACCGGAACGGCGCGACCAGCCGCTGCTCTGGTTGGCCGAAACCGTCGCGCGTCGTCAGCTCGGGGATCGCCGGGGCGCCTGGCGGGTGATCGAGGCCGCCATCGACCGCCTGCCCGAGGCCTTCCGGCTCTGGCTGGAGCGCTATCAGATCGCCCTGGACCTGCGACGGCATGAAGAAGCCCTGCAGAGCCTCGAAAGGGCCTGGCAAACGATTCCCGACGGGGAAGCGGGCCGCTCCCTGCGCGAGGAATGGCACCTCCGGCGGGCGGAATTCGCGTTCTGGTGGGAGGACCGTCCCGCCTTTGCCAAGGAACTGCTGGAGCAGGTGCCACCCGGGCAGCAGGGGGATCACCACCCACCCCTCCGGTTGCAGCTGCGGATCGCTGAAGGCGAATACGAAACCGCCTATGCCGAAGTCGTCGCGCTGCTCAGGGAAGACTCCGAGGATGTGGATCTGCTGCTGCTCCAGGCGGATTGCCTGGCGGGCATGGACGCCTGGGAGGCCCTGGAGCCCTATCTGGAGGGGCTGGGCGAGGCCTGCCGCGAGCGCCCCTCCTTCTGGCATCTGCGTGGGTTGAGCCGGGCCCATCTCGGGGATCATCTGTCGGCCCGCCTGGACCTGGAGCGCGCCGTCCGCATGAATCCCCAGGAGGGACGCCATCTCCTGGACGCCGGCCACGCCTGTGCCGAGCTGGGGGATTGGGACCGGGCGGAGGGGCACTGGCGACAGGCCCTGCAGCTGGACCCCCAGGGCGAGGAGGCCCTCCTCCACTTGGCTGAAGCCCGCCGGGAACTGCAGGACCTGGAGGGCGCCCGCCGCTACCTCCGGGAATGCCTGACCCACCACCCCGACAGCCTGGATGCCCAGAACCGCCTTGCGGAACTGGAAGCGAATTGAGAGGGTGCAGCCGCTGAGACCTACGAGGGTGCATCCCCTTTCAGCAGGGCCAGCTTGGTGTCGTAGCGCGCCTGCATATCCGGCATGGCCCACTTGCGCGCTTTTTCCAGCGCCTTGATGGCGTCCTTCCGATGGCCCTGGGCGAGACTGATGCGCGCCTGGATGAGGTGGAAATCCGGTTCCTGGGGCATGAGCCGGATCGCCTGCTTGATGCGCTTCTCGGCTTCCTCCCAATGGCTGTCCAGCAGGGCCTCCTCGGCCAGGAAGGCGTTGAAGAAGGGATCCTTCTTCCGGATCTCGAGCCCCCGTTCCCGGTAGGCCTTGGCCTCGGCTTCCCGGCCCTGGGCGCGCAGGAGGTTCTCGAGATTGCCGCAGGGAGCGCCATCCTTGGGATCGGTCTCGATGGCCCTGAGGAAGGATTTCTCAGCCTCGGCGTCGAGCCCCTGGTTGCGCTGAACCACGCCCAGGATGTTCCAACCCACGCCCAGGTTGGGATCCACCTCGATCGACTTGTGGGCGAAGGTCATGGCTTCTTCGGTTTTGGCTTCCGCCAGCAGTTCCACGGCACGGTTGCTATGGAACAGGGCCAGCACGCGCTTCGGCTCCAGCTGGGCGATGAGCTGGGAATCCCGGCGGATCTCGGGCAGGAAGTCGGCGACGAGTTCCTGCCCGATCGATCCAGTCGAAACCACGGCCACCACATGGCGCTCATAGCGGACGGTAGCACCGACCCGCCGCCAGCGGCTGACCCGGAGGGATTCCCCGTACCGGGCCTCGAGGCCGATGGCTTTGCAGGCGGCCACGTAGAGCGCGGTCAAGGTGAGGCAGTTGGCCTTGCGATCCCGCCAGGCTTCCTTGGGGGTACGCGTGTAGGCGTTGTCGTAGGTGATCCCCAATCCGCCGGCTTCCGCCGGGGTGAAGAAAGCCTTGAGCAGGGAACCGACCTTGGCGGTCACGCCCTGGTGATTCAGGGTGTGCTGGCGCGCAAACGCCTGCAGCCCAGGCGGGGCCTCGAAGGGATCCTCCCCCGCCGCCAGAAGGAGCGCACCGAACAGGAGCGGAAGGATTCGCAGGCGCACGGGAGATCTCCCGATTCAACATAGGTCTACGGACAGGGGTTTCAACCGATTATGCGATCCTGGAGCGTTCTGGGGGAAATATGTCCAAGCCGAGCGCCGTGGTGTGCGCCTATTCCAGCGTGGGGACCGCGGCCCTGGAGGGCCTGCTGGAAGCGGGGGTCGAGGTGCGCGCCCTGTACACCTATGCCCAGGGCGCGGACGAGCTGTGGTTCACGCCGCCCGCCGCCCTGGCCCGGGCCCACGGCATCCCCATTCACGAAGCCCCGTCCTTCAACGACGATGCCGTCTTCGAAGCCATCCGCACCCACCGGCCGGATTTCCTCTTCAGCTTCTACTTCCGGGAGATGATCCAGGCCCGGTTCCTGGAGATCCCGCGTCTGGGCGCCTACAACCTGCATGGCAGCCTGCTACCCAATTACCGCGGGCGGGCACCCATCAATTGGGTGCTGGTGAAGGGCGAAGCAGAAACCGGCATCACCCTTCATGCCATGACCCCCAAGCCCGACGACGGCCATATCGTGGCCCAAGTCCGGCTGCCCATTGCCTGGGACGAAACGGCCCTGAGCCTCACGGACAAGGCGGCCGCGGCGGGGCGGGAGATGGTGCGCGCCGCCGTGCCCGGACTGGTGGACGGGACCGTGCGACCCATCGATCAGAAGACCCTCGGTCCCTCCACCTATTTCGGTGGCCGCAAACCTTCCGATTCCCGGCTGGATTTCGCCATGACGGTCCAGGAGGCCTTCAACCAGATCCGCGCCGTGGCCGATCCCTGGCCCAACGCCTTTCTGGAAACCGGACTGGGCACCGTGAAGGTGGCCTGGGGCCTGCCCAGCACTGAGCCCTGCCCCCCCGGCCGCTTCCGCGCGAGCCGCGAAGGCCTGCTGCTGGGCTTCGTAGATGGCGCCCTGCGGGTCCACACCCTCAAGGCCCGGGGGCTGATGCTGGAGCGTCCCAGCGAACAGGCCGAGACGCTGCGTGGACTGGGGCTGCTGGAGGCCTGATCAGGCCTTGGGCTTGGCCTTGCGGGCCTTGACCGCCTTGGCGGGAGCCTTGGTCGGCAGCTTCGGCTGAATCGGGGCGTCCACGACCTCCGTATCTGTGCGGGTTTTCTCCACGGCTTGCGGCGTCTTCACATCGATCTCGACGCGACGGTTCCGGCTCTGGCCGGCGCGGGTCTTATTATCGGCCACCGGCTGATCGGGACCGAACCCCTCCGCGGCGACCTTCGCGGCCGGAATGCCGGAATCAACCAGCACCTTGGCCACGGACTGGGCCCGCCGCAGCGAAAGCGCTTTGTTGTGGGCCTTGCTGCCGAGGCTGGAAGTATGGCCGCCGACCACGAGGCTGTACTCGCCGGGATAGGCCTTGAGCTGCCTGGCCACGACCTCGATGGCCTGGATGGCGTCCGGCCCCAGCTGGTCCCCGTTGTTGGCGAAATGCAGCACTGCATCGCCCAGCACGATCTTGGCCGGCAGGGGCGCGGGGACGGGTGCCGGTGGAACCACGACCGGGATAGGTGGCGGCGGTGGCGCGGGCGCAGGCGCCACCACCGGCTCGGGGGCGGGCGGAACCGGCACGAGAGCGGGTGCCAGCTCCGGTGTGGGAGGCGGTGCGCTCGGGCGTACCGGAGCCGGAGCAGTCCCGCCCCAGCGGATGCCGAAGCCCACGAGTGCGGCCACTTCCTGGCGCCGGGCGGAACTTTCCACCGTGGTCGAGCGGAGTTCCAGGGTGCCCAGGCTGCGCTCACCCAGGATTACCTGAGTACCGATGCTGGCGACCAGGTTCAGCCGAGTGGTTGTGCTGCCGCTCAGGGAAAGGGGGTTCTCCAGCCGGGAGAGGCCCGCGCCCGCCCGGAGGAACGGAAGCCAGCGGCCAGTGTTCACGAAAGGGCGGTGGAGGATGGTGGCATCGAAGTGATCCTCACTGGCTTTCCAAAGCCCGTTCTGCTGCTCCAGGCGACTGTGGAGATAGGCCGCCTCCCAGCCCCAGCGGGGCTTGAACCAGTGGCCAAGGCCCAGGCCGAAGCCCAGCGAATCCTTCACGCAGGCGGAGTTCTCCTGGCTGAGGAAGGCCAGCTGGCCCTGGGCCCAAGAGAAGTCCGAGTCGGTAAGTGCAGGGGCGGCGCTGAGGCTCGTCGCGGCGAGCAGGCAGGTCAGGGTGAGCAGGTTGCGCATGGAGAATCCCTTGGAACGGGGCGAAATCGAGGGAAAGGATCAGTTGCAGTTGACGCCGTCGAGGTAGGCGTAGCCGCCGTGACCACCCTGAGTGCAGTCGGCACCCACGACGCGGATCCGGATCTGGTGCCCCTTGCGGGCGCTGAGGTCGGTGAGGGTCACCTGTTGCCAGTTGATACCGCGCCACTGGCCGGTCCCGACGATCCAGCCGGGGTAGCTGGGATCGTTGGCGTAGAAGTGCTTGTAATAGATCACCTCGTTGCCGTTGGTGACATCCTGCACGATGATGTCCACGAAGGGCTGCTCGGCTGCCGTGTGCCCGGGATCCTGCATCACTGCCGCCCAGTAGAAGCTGAGCTTAGGGACGTTTACATCATTGGGAATGGCGATCACCTGCTGCACGCGGCTGACGATGGACCCGGTGCCGACATGGTTGGTGCGGAGGGCTCGGGTGCCGTCGTAGACCCGGGGGATCGCCGGCACATTGGCATCGTTGCCCACCATGACCAGGGCGCTGTTGGCGGAATCGGTAGCCCAAGCAATGTTGTAGTTGGTGATCTCACCCGTGGCTGCACTCCAAGTGGGGGAAGCGGGATACCAGCGGGTGCCGCCGCTGTTGGAACCTGACTGCAGGGTCCAGGGCAGTGTGTCGCCTGTCTCGAAGCAGATGTTCGGGAACCAGGCGGTGAGTCCCGATTTCCGGGCCTTGAACTCGGTATAGCCCGTGGAACTGAAGGTGGGATCACAGGGGTTGCCGGAAGTCTCCAGAGCGATGAAGGTGCCGTAGGGATCGGCGAGGGCGGGAATGGTGAAGGAGAACGAACCGGCGGACAGCGCCACGGGAGTCTTCAGGCCGCCGTTCTGGCTCCAGAAGATATGGGTGGCAGTGTTGTCCCCGTTGGCCACCGTCCCGGCCACCAGCACGTTGGTGGCACTGGGTATGGTCGAGAGGCCACTGCTGGGACTGCCGGTCCCCGCCACGTCCGACACGGACAGGGTGGCGAAGGGCGGGTTGCTCCAGCCCCCGTTGGCCCCGTTGAAGACGCGCTCGTAGTCGGACATGCGGTGGATGCTGGTCTGACCCTCAAGAGCGTACTGGGTGAAGGTGGGCACATAGCCCGCCGCTCGGTCGTAGGCAGTGAAGGCCCCGGTGCCGCTGTTCCAGGTGAGGGTGAGGGGCGCGCCGGGGTAGTTCGGATCGAGCACGCTGAACTTGCCCGTGGCCTGGGCGTAGGCCGTGACCAGGGTAGCCATGGCGTTGGCGGTGGCAGGACGGGCCTCGCCCATGATGAAGAGTTGGGGCTGACCGCTCACCCGCAGCCCAGTAATTAGTGCCAGGCCGGTCTGAATGTTGGTGAGGCTGTAGGCGCCCTGCGTCCAAAGCTGATTCCAGCTTTCGAGGGTGCCATTGCCCAGCCGACTGATCAGGGCACGGGCGTTGACATCGTCAGCGGTGGAAGCCGGGTTGCCCTGGAGTAGCTGGGTGTAGAGGCCCGCATTGCCGTTGTCGGCCTTCTTGAAGCCGAAGTACCAGGCCGCGTAGGAACTCATGCCCAGACCGGCCCCGCCGGGGATGTCAAAGAGGCCCTGGTTGGGCTGGAACCAGCTATCTGTTCCGCTGGCAAAGCCAAGGTTCAGGGTGGTCAGGGAACCGCTCAGCCCGGGGATGGCGAGCACCTGGTACTGGCCGGGCAGAAGGGTGGTGAAGGTTACGCGCTTGTTGACCGTATCGATGGACTTCAGGCCCACGGCGATCCACTTGGAATAGGCGGGATCCCAGTAGAAGGGCACGGGAACATCGGTGCCCGCCAGTCCGCTGCCGTCGTAGGGCAGGGTCACGGAGATGGGAGTGCGGAAGGGGTAGCCCACGGTGGTGCTGAAGGTCCAGGGATCGGACACCGCCACCACACCGCTGTTCAGCGCGCCGGGGGCGGAAGCGCCCACTTCGCGGGTGACCGTGAGGACGGTGTCGGCACAGACCGCCGTGCCCTGGTTCGGCACCACCACGGCTAGGCCATCGAGGGGGCTGCCGGGGCTGTTCACAACGGTGCTGACCCCGCCAGTGGGAACGTTGATGTTAATGGAGTTCGGCGGAGCGGCGACCACCGTGACAGTGGCGGTCCGGGTCAAGGTGGCCCCAGCCACATTGGTGACGGTCAGGGTATAGGTGGTGGTGCCCGTGGTGGCGTAGACGCCCGTGGGCATGCTCGCCCCCGAGGTGACCGCGCCAAAGCCCTGGTCCACGAAGCCGGTGCCGCCCGAGAAGAGGGCGGTGATCGCAGTCGCCTGGCCCACGGAGATGAGGCTGGGGTTGGCGGAGAGGGAAGCGCTCATGGGTGCCAGCACGGTCATGGCCACGGTTTGGTTGGTACCGCCGGCCCCGTTGGAGGCGGAGATAGTGACACTGAAGGGGCCCACGGCGGTTGGAGTGCCGCTGATGATGCCCGTCAGCGGATCAAGACTCAGCCCGGCGGGCAGGCTGCCGCTGGAGATGACATAGCTGGTCGGGGTTCCACCCGTGGGATTGGGGGGATTGGGCGTGATGGCAATGCCGGAGGTGTAGGTGACCGGGGTGGCGTAGGCCAGGCCCGTGGGTGCGGCCGAGTTCACGGTGTAGCTCACGTTGGCCGTGGCGGTGCGGGCACCGTTGGTGGCGGTGATGGTGAATGCGGTGACGCCGGGGGTGGCGGGTGTGCCGGAGATGGTGCCGTCGGCATTAAGCGTCAGGCCCGCGGGCAGCGTGCCGCCCGTGACCGCATAGGTGGTGGTGACGCCGGGGGTCGCATTGCCCACGGTGGGTGACTGGGTGGCGATGGCGGTCCCGGCCCTAAAGGTCTGGGGTGTGGGGTAGCTGGCCGTCAGGGCCGCGGCAGGCGTCACGGTGTAGGTCGGCGCCGTGGTGGCGGTGCGGGCACCGTTGGTGGTGGTCACGGTGAAGCTGTAGACACCGGGCGCGGTGGGCGTACCGGTGATGGTGCCATCGGCATTGAGCGTCAGGCCTGCGGGTAGCATGCCGCCAGTCACCGCATAGGTGGTGGTCAGGCCCGGCGTGGGGTTGGCCACGGTGGGCAGCTGCACGGCGATGGCCGACCCGGCCGTAAAGGTCTGGGGCGTGGGGTAGCTGGCCGTCAGGGCCGCAGCGGGCGTCACGGTGCAGCTCACGCTGGCCGTGGCGGTGCGGGCGCCGTTGGTGGCGGTCACGGTGAAGGGATAGACGCCGGGTGCAGTGGGTGTACCAGTGATGGTGCCGTCGGCATTTAGCGTCAGGCCCGCGGGCAGGGTGCCGCCGGTCACTGCATAGGTGGTGGTCAGGCCTGGTGTCTCATTGGCCACGGTTGGAGCCTGAGTGGTGATGGCCGCGCCGCTGGTGAAGGTCAGGGGCGTGGTGTAGGCAACGGTCAGCGCGGCGGCGGGCGTGACCGTATAGGTCGGGGTGGTAGTGGCGGTGCGGGTGCCATTGGTGGCGGTCACGGTGAAGTTGTAGACACCGGGCGCGGTGGGCGTGCCGGTGATGGTGCCGTCGGCATTCAGGGTAAGGCCCGTCGGCAAGCCGCCACCCGCCACCGCGTAGGTCGTGGTCAGCCCAGGCGTTTCATTGGCCACGGTGGGCAGCTGTGCGAGGATGGCCGCCCCCTCGGTGAAGGTTTGGGGCGTGGAGTAGTCCAGTGTCAGGGCCGCAGCGGGCGTGACGGTGTAGGCCTGAGAGGAACTGGCCGTGCGCGCGCCGTTGGTGGCGGTCACGGTGAAAGTGTAAACACCGGGCGCGGTAGGCGTGCCGGTGATGGTGCCGTCGGCGTTCAAGGTGAGACCGACCGGCAGGCTGCCGCCCGTCACGGCATAGGTGGTCGTCAAGCCAGGTGTTTCATTGGCTACGGCGGGCAGCTGTGTCGCGATGGCCGTTCCAGCGGGGAAGGTCTGGGGAGTGGTGTAGCCCAGGGTCAGGGCTCCGGCGGGGACCACGGTATACGTTACGGTGGCTGTGGCGTTGCGAGTGCCGTTGGTGGCCGCCACCGTGAAGGTGAACACGCCGGGCGCAGTGGGCAGGCCGGTGATATCGCCGGTCGCGGCGTTCAGACTCAGCCCCGCGGGCAGCGCGCCGCCGGTGATGGCGTAGGAGGTGGTGACGCCGGGCGTCGCGGCGACAAGGGTCGCGGGCTGGGTGGCGATGGCCGTGCCTGCGGCGAAGGTCTGCCGGGTGGTATAGCTCAGGGCCAGCGGGGCGGCAGGCGTGACGGTGTAGGTCGGAGTGGAGGCGGCGGTCCGCGTGCCGTTGGTGGCCGTCACAGTGAAGGTGAAGACGCCCGGGGTCGTCGGCGTACCAGTGATGGTGCCGTCAGCGTTCAGCGTCAGCCCAGCGGGCAGGGTGCCAGAAGTCACGGCGTAGGTCGTCGGCAGGCCGGGGGTGGGATTGACCAGGGCCGGTAGCTGGCCGGTGATGGGCAGTCCTGCACCAAAGGTCTGGGGCGTGGCGTAGTTGAGGCCGAGGCTGCCCGCGGGAGTCACGGTGTAGGTCGGGGAGGCGGTGGCAGTACGGGTGCCATTGGTAGCGGTCACGGTGAAGGGATAGACGCCGGGCACCGTGGGCGTGCCGGTGATGGTGCCGTCAGCGTTCAGCGTCAGCCCAGCGGGCAGGGTGCCGGAAGTCACGGCGTAGGTCGTGGCGATGCCGGGGGTGCTCTGGGTCAGGGCCGGAGCCTGGAGGGCGATGGCCGAGGCGGCGGGGAACAGCTGGGGCGTTGCATAGCTCAGCGCCAAGGGGACCGCGGGTACCACGGTGATCTGGAGGGTCTGGCTGGCGCTATTGGCAGAGTTGGTGGCGCGGATGGTGAGGGTGTAGACACCCGCGGCCGTCGGGGTGCCGGTGATCCGCCCGGTGGTAGGGTCGAGGCTGAGGCCCGGAGGCAGGGCTCCGCCGGCGACTTCGTAGAGGCGCGGGGTGCCGCCGGCGGGGTTGGGCGGGTTCACGGGAATGGGCGTACCCACGGTGTAGGTGTTCGCCGCCTGGTAGTTCAGGCCGAGGATCGTGGTCGCCTGCTCACAGTCGGCGCACCAGGAGTTACTGGTGCAGCCCATGGAGCCCAGGGCCAAGGCCGACAGGGCCAGGGCGAGCATGAAACGAGTGGCGAGGCGCATGGGAACTCCCGGTCGAATTTAGACAGCCGATCACTTGGTAATCGGCCAGCCTCCTCCACTATTGAGGAGTGCACGGTCTAAAAAACCTCACACTTCCTCACAACCGCTGAAGTGCCCGACCGCCACCGCCGATCAGGC
This sequence comes from Holophagales bacterium, assembly GCA_038320645.1. Classification (GTDB taxonomy): domain Bacteria; phylum Acidobacteriota; class Holophagae; order Holophagales; family Holophagaceae; genus Geothrix. Next base: position 25,432 of record JBBQEL010000029.1, read on the forward strand.
GTCCCTGTCCAGAAAAGCGTACCCGCAGCCATGCCGGGCGCGGATGGGGAGGGGTTCATCTGGGGCCTTGGTGCGAGCCTTCAGACGCAACCGGCTCACCAGGGTCTCGAGGCGATGGGCGCCCTGGGGGTCAGGGGCGTAGCCCAGGGCCCGCATGAGGTCGTCCCGCTCCACGGCAGCGCCAGGCTGCTGGAGAAGCCGGGTGATGAATAGGTGTTCGTTGTGCGTGAGGGGGATTTCCGCCCCGCCCGGGGAGCGCAGGGCCGACCGGTGCGGCTGCAGGGACCAATCCCCAGCCACTGGCACGGGGAGCACCAGACGGTGATGGAGGTTGCGGATGGCCGCTTCAAGCTCGCGCAGATCCACGGGCTTGACGAAGTAGAGGTCGGCGCCTTCGCGGAACCCCTGGAGACGGTCTTCCAATTGGCCCCGCCCGGTGATCATGACGATCCCCAGCCGGGGATGGCGGCGCCGGATACGCCGGGCGATGGACAGCCCACCTTCACCGGGCAGGCCTAGGTCCAACAGAAGAATGTCAGGCGAGATGCGCGCCAGAGCCGCATCCAGCGCATTCCCATCCTCGACCAGGAACAGAGGCAAACCCAGCTTCCGGAAACCAAACGTCAGCAGCGCCCGGAAGACCGGATCATCCTCGCAGGCCAGCACCCGGGGGGCGGCGAACCCTGCCTGGCCTCCAGCGGCCAGAGCCGGCCGGCCTCCACGGTCACTCCGAGTCATGTGTCTCCGCCCAACAGTCCACCCTGCATGGGCGGATGTCCCGCGCCTGCGGGGAAGCCTTGAGTCTACTAGAGGCTGTTGTCGTTGGGGATGTGAGGCGCGATACCGTCCAGCGCCGCCCCTGGCCAGCTTCCGGCTATGCTTACCGGCGCCCCCAAGACTTCAGGAGCCTGCATGCGAAGTGTCATCACCGGTACCGGCATCGGCGTGCCTCCTCATGTCGTCACGAACGAGGCGCTGTCCCGGCTCATGGACACTTCCGACGAGTGGATCCGGGTCCGCAGCGGCATCCAGGAGCGCCGCTACGCCGAGCCCGGCCAGGGCTCGACGGATCTCGGGGTGATCGCCGCCCGGCAGGCGATCGCCGATGCGGGCCTGGCCCCCACGGACATCGACGCGGTCCTCTTCGCCACCATGACGCCGGATCATGTGCTGCCCGGCAATGGCCCCCTGCTGCAGTTGGCCCTGGGCCTCCGGGACATCCCCACCTTTGATATCCGGCAGCAGTGCAGCGGCTTCCTGTATGGCCTGGAACTGGCGGATCTGTTCATCCAGAGCGGTCGGTACCGGCGGGTCCTCCTGGTCGGCGCGGAAGCGCATACGCCCTTCATGCCCTGGCACCTGGGCTGGGATACGCTCATCGGCCTATCCACCAGGGAAATCACGGAAGCCGAGCGCGCAGCAAACACTGCCATCCGGGACCGGACAGTGCTCTTCGGCGATGGGGCGGGGGCCGTGGTGATCGAAGCCCGGGAGGGCGAATCAGGCCTCGGGGTGATCCGTCTCCACACGGATGGCGCCGGGGCGGGCGTGCTGACGATGACGGGCGCCAGCTTCAAGCGGCGGCCCTTCGTCACGCCGGAACAGATCGCCGCGGGGGAGACCGTCCCCGTGATGTCGGGCAAGGAAGTCTTCAAATCCGCGGTGACGCTGATGCCCCAGGCCGTGCGGGAGGTTTGCGAAGCCTCGGGCGTGACGGTGGAATCCCTGGATCTGGTGCTGGTCCACCAGGCGAACCTACGCATCATCGAAGGCGTTCAGAAAGCCCTCGGCCTGCCGCCGGAGAAGGTGCCCCACAACATCGAACGGTACGGCAACACCACCGCCGCCACCCTGCCCATCCTCTTCCATGAGTGCCGCCAGCAGGGACTGGTCCGGCCAGGCATGACCCTCGTGTTCACCGCCCTGGGCTCGGGCCTGCATTGGGGCGCAGCCCTCTACCGGGTGTGATCCGGTTGCCGCCGCCGGGAAACTCAGCCTAGAATCCCATTCATCACCCTGGAGTCCTCATGCGCATCCACCCCCTGGGCTTGGCCTTGCTCCTCCCCGCGATCGTGCTCACCGCCGCCGCCAAGCCCCGCAAGCACAGCGCCGGCCCCATCAAGAGTTCGAAAGACGCCAAGGCCATCGCCGAACAGGAGACAGGCGGCAAGGCCACCAGTGCCCGCCGGATTGCCCTGAACGGTGCCTCGGGTGGGTGGGAGGTGGATGTCCATATGCCCCACGACCAGAAGGGCTGGCGCTGCATCATTGATGCGGACACACGGATGGTCCACAGCAAGACCCGCATCGATCAGGCCGGCGGCAAGGGCAAGACCGAGGGGCCCGTGCGCATGATCAAGGGGACCCGCTGAGCACGGCTGCCCGATCCCTACCGACCGTTCGCCGGTTTTTCCCGCCGGACGCCCTGCCCGGCTTGACAGTCCGGCCTAGAATCGTACCTGTGGCCGGTGCCACTAGGAGAACGACACATGGGTCTGATGGACTGGGGCAAAGCCCAATTCCTCGACATCCTCGAATGGCTGGATGATTCCAACGACACGCTGGCCTGGCGTTTCCCCATGCGGGGCCAGGAGATCCAGACCGGCGGCAAGCTGGTCGTCCGGGAAAGCCAGGAGGCGGTCTTCATCAACGAGGGGCAGCTTGCGGACGTGTTCAAGCCGGGCACGCACAACCTGACCACTCAGAATCTGCCCATCCTCGCCACGCTGAAGGGCTGGAAGTACGGCTTCGAAAGCCCCTTCAAGAGCGATGTCTACTTCATCTCCACCAAGCTCTACAACGACCTGAAGTGGGGCACCTCGAACCCGATCATGATGCGCGATGCCGATTTCGGCATGCTCCGTATCCGGGCCTTCGGCATCTACTCCATCAAGGTGGTGGACAGCGGTACCTTCCTCAAGCAGCTGGTGGGCACCAACGGCGTCTACACGGTGCCCGACATCTCCGAGCAGCTGCGCAAGACCATCATGAGCCGTTTCACCGACGCCCTCGGCGAGTCCAAGATCCCCGCCCTGGACTTGGCCGCGAAGTACGACGAACTGTCGGAATTCGTGAAGCAGAAGCTGCAGGAAGAGTTCAAGACCATGGGTCTCGAACTCTCCAAGTTCTTCGTCGAGAACATCAGCCTCCCCGAGGAAGTCGAAGCCATGATGGACAAGCGCACCGGCGTGGGCATGATGGCCCCCGTCATGGGCGCCTACACCCAGATGCAGGTGGCGGACGCCATCCCGCTTGCCGCCGCCAATCCCGGTGGCGTCGCCGGCATGGGCATGGGCGTGGGCCTCGGCTTCGGCATGGGCAACATGATGGGCCAGCAGATGGTCGGGGCCTCCCAGCAGATGGGCCAGCAGGGCCTCCCCACGAGCAGCGCCGCCACCCCAGCCGCGCCCGCCGCCACCCTCAAGGAAGAACTGACGAACCTGAAAGAGCTCTTCGACGGCCAGCTCATCAACCAGGCCGAGTTCGACGCCCAACGCGCCGTCATCATGAAGAAGCATGGGATGGGGAACTGATCGCCTTCAGCGATCCGTTCTTTTTCTGACTGAGGCGGCGCAGGCCGCCTCAGCTGTGTCCGCCGCAATCGGGATGTTCATCCACACCCTCATCGTGCTGATGGATGAAACGATGGTGGTGACGCTCGGCCATAGCCAGGGTCTCGAAGTGCAGCGTGAGGTGCCGGACACCGAACCGTTCGGCCAGCAGATGCTCGATGCGTCGCTGGTGGACTTCGGTATCGGCCAGCAGTTCGGTCTCGATGATGACGTGGGCGGTGCAGACGGTCAGATGGCTGCAGACGCGCCAGGAGCGCAGGTCCTCTACGCCGAGCACCCCCGGGAGACCGAGCAGGGCTGCCTTCGCCTCCTCCTGATCAAAGGCGGCACGATGCATGAGGATCCCCACGGCATCGCGGAGCAGCAGGAAGGCACCCCGGAGGATGATCGCAGCGATGCCCGCAGCCAGCAGGGGATCCACCCAGCGCCAGCCCGTGAACCGGATCACTACCATGCCCAGCATCACGGCCACATTGGCTAGGCTATCGCCCAGGGCGTGGAGGTAGGCACTGCGCAGGTTGAGGTCACGCTCCTGCCCCGAGCCATCGGTGGGCATGAGGACGAAGGTGGCGGCCAGATTCAGCAGCAGGCCCAGGGCCGAAAAGCCGATGGCCCAGCCCAGCTTGATGGGGTGGGGCTGCCGAAGACGGCTCCAGGCCTCAAACAGCACCGCCCCGGCCAGCACCACGAGCAGCAGCACACCCAGGAGCGTATTGAAGATCTCGATCCGGTGCCACCCATAGGTCCAGCGGTCGCAGGGCTCGCGCCGGTTGGCAAGCCGGATGCCGCCGAGGGCGAGCAGGTTGACCACCGCATCGTTCAGGTTCTCCAGACTGTCGGACACGAGCCCCAGGGAGCCCGTCCACAGGCCTCCGAGCCCCTGCACCAGGAAGTTCAACCCGAAGATCAGCGAGCTGAGGGCCAGCCGCCCCGTGGTGGTGGGGCCATGGGCGTGGGCCATCACTCGCCCCGGAACTGGGGTTTGCGTTTCTCCCGGAAAGCCGCCAGCCCCTCCAGCCGATCCTTGGTCGGGATCACTTGGGCATAACAGGCTTCCTCCAGGGCGAGGCCCGCGGCCAGATCCAGTTCCATGCCTTGGCTCACGGCCTGTTTCGCCAGACGCAGGGCAAGGGGACCATTCGGCAGAATCTCCCGGGCCAAAGCCAGGGCCGATTCCAGCGCCCCTCCAGCAACCGTCACTTGGTCCACAAGGCCTAATCGTCCCGCTTCCTTTGCCCCGATGCGCCGCGCGGTAAAAATGAGCTCCTTGGCCCGGGAGACGCCGATGAGGCGGGGCAGCCGCTGGGTGCCGCCCCCCCCGGGAATGATGGCCAGGGCCGTTTCCACCAGGCCCAGCTTCGCGTCCGCCCCGACCACGCGCAGATCGGCCGCCAGAGCCAGTTCCAGACCGCCGCCAAAGGCCGCTCCCTCCACCGCGGCGATGACCGGCATGGGCAGCGCCTCCAGTTCGGTGAACGCGGCGCGGATGCCCTGGACGAAGGTCGCCGCTTCGGCAGCAGCCATTCCGGCCCGCTCCTTCAGGTCCGCCCCCGCGCAGAAGACGCCCGGCACAAGGCTATGCACCACCACCACGCGAACGCCTGGATCGGATCCGAGTTCCCGTACGGCCGCCCGGAACTCGGCCAGGAGTTGCCGGCCGAGGGCGTTCCTGGCGGAGGGACGGTCCAGCCCCAGCAGCACGAGGCCGGCATCCGCGCCATCGAGGCGCTCGATCCGGACGTCCATCAGCCCAGTTCCACGATGGGATCCCCTTCGTTCAGGAACTGGTCGGGGGTCACGAAGACCTTTTTGACCGTTCCCTCTTCGGGGCTGCCCACGGGAATCTGCATTTTCATGCTTTCGATGATCACCAGGTCCTGGTCTTCGCCCACGGCGTCGCCTTCCGCGACGCAGACTTCCAGAACCTTCCCAGCCATCTCGGCACGGATCACAGCCATTCAGTCACCTCACGAGGACAATGGCAGTGTAGCGACCCGGCCTCCTACTCGTCCCGATCGGAGTCGCCGATCACCACGAGATCATCGTCTTCATAGGCGAAATCGCCTTCTTCGATGAGGATCTCCCGGACCTTCCCGCCTTCCGGCGCGTTGATGTAGAAGGAGGTGCGGGAGGAATCCGTGCCCTCGAGGATCAGCAACGGCTCATCCTCTTCCACTTCCTGGCCGGGGCGGATGAGGACATCCACCACATAGCCCGGCCATTCCGCCCTCACGATCATGCTCCCCTCCTCCACCTTCCATAGCCTTGGCCGGGAGAGTATGGCGCCCCCGGGCTCCGCGCAAGGCCCAGAAGCCTTTCTTTTCGTCACAAGGCTCCTCTGAGATACTGGAAGGCTTGGAGGATTGAATGGCTGTCGCTTGTGGCATCGTGGGTCTCCCCAATGTGGGAAAGTCCACCCTTTTCAACGCCCTCACCCGTGCGGGCGCGGCTTCGGCCAATTATCCCTTCTGCACCATCGAGCCCAACACGGGCGTGGTGGACGTCCCGGATCCCCGTCTGGCCCTCCTCGCCGAGATCGTGAAGCCCCAGCGGATCCTCCCGGCCGCCCAGGAGTTCGTGGACATCGCGGGTCTGGTGCGGGGCGCCAGCAAGGGGGAAGGCCTGGGCAACGCCTTCCTGGGCCACATCCGGGAGACCGACGCCATCATCCAGGTGGTGCGCTGCTTCGAAGACAGCAATGTCACCCATGTTGAAGGTGGCGTGCACCCTGAGCGCGATGTCAGCATCATCGAGACCGAACTGGTCATCAAGGACCTCGACGCCATCGAGAAGGGCCTGGATCGCCACCGCAAGATCGCCAAGACGGGCAACAAGGAGTCCCTGGCCCTGGTGGCCATCCTGGAGCGCGTGTTCGCGGTCCTGAACGAGGGCCAGTGGGCCCGGACCGCCGGTCTGTCCGGCGAGGACAAGGCCCTGGTCAAGTCTTACGGCCTGCTCACCCTCAAGCCCACCCTCTTCGTGGGGAACATCGGGGAGGAGGACATCCGGAACCCCGAGGGCAACGCCCACTATGTGAAACTCCAGGCCCTGGCCGCGGAGCGCCAGGCCCCCTGCATCCCCATCTGCTCAAAGCTCGAAGCCGAGATCCAGGACCTGCCCGAGGAAGACCGCCCCCTGTTCCTGGAGGAGGCCGGTCTGGCCGAGCCGGGATTGAACGTCCTCATTCACGCCAGTTATGACCTGCTGGGCCTGCAGACCTACTTCACCGCCGGCGTGAAGGAAGTCCGGGCCTGGACCATCCACAAGGGCGACACGGCCCCCCAGGCCGCAGGCGTCATCCACACGGACTTCGAGAAGGGATTCATTCGGGCCCAGGTCATCACCTATGACGACTTCCTGCAGTGCAAGGGCGAGCAGGGCGCCAAGGATGCCGGGAAGATGCGGACCGAGGGCAAGGACTATGTGGTCAAGGACGGGGACCTGATGAACTTCCTGTTCAATGTCTAGGACACGCTCCAGGTCTAGGACTCACTCCAGCTGACCTTCCGCCCGATGCCTTGAGGGAAGGCGGAAAGATGAGCCAGGGAAGGCCAACAGGTGGGTCGGGACGCGGAGCGGCCGAAGAGGATCCTGCCGAAATCCGGCGGGCTCTGCTGGACCTGCTCAAGTCGGAAGCAGAGTTCCCGATCCGGGTCGAAGGGGCCCACACCCTGCCCTATTCCGCCCGGGTAAGTCACCTCGATGTCGACCAGGGGCTGCTCCACATCAAGTTGATCCGCCCACTCCCCCATGAACTGGCCCCCGGAGCCGCCTTCGGCATGCTGTTTTCGCTGGAGGAGCAGCGGTTCGAGGCCCAGACCGTCTTCCATGGCCGGGAGGACTACCTCCTCTACCGTTTCACCTTCCCCACCCGGCTGGTCACCTCGGATCGCCGCCGCCACAAGCGCTACCCGTTCCGGCCCCGGGAGAAGGCCTATGTGGTCGCCCAGGATGGCGGCGTGCCCGGGCACGGCCTTTCGGGTCCCCTGGTGAACCTGTCCCTGGGCGGGTTGGCGTTCCGGGTGGACCGGGTCCTGCGGCTGGATGACCACCTGCGGGTGACGCCGGGCCTGGGTTTCTTCGAGCGGGGCAAGCCGCTACCCATGATCAAGGTCCGGGACCTGCCGAACCTGCCGGTCCTCGATGTCCGCGGCACCTTGGCCAACGCCTATGAACGGGGTGGGGAGATCATCGCCTGCATCCAGTTCGGGGAGCTGGGGGAGGCCGAACTCCGGGAGATCACCGAGGTGCTGACCTTTCGTGATCGGCTGCAGCGGGCCCCGGCGGGTACTGCGGGAGAGCCCCCCCGGGACGGCAGCCCCCGAAGCCCGACCGAATCCAAGGGACCGGCCGCCCGGGTCGCTCCAGCCGGCAGCCAGACTCCCGACGCACTCAAGCGGCTGGGACGCCGGTGCACCCGCCTCGTCCTGGCGATGGCCCCGGGACCAGAGCGGGACCAGGTACGTCTGCTCCTGTTCGGCGCAGGTTTCCTCCGGCTGGAGACCGCCGACACCCTGGACCAGGCTTTCGCTGATCTGAAGGCAGACAAGAGTGCCGCGCACCCCCTGCTGGTATTCGAACCACAGCCAGGAGAAACCCTGCCCCTGGTGGCCATCCGGACCCTCCAGCAGCAACTGGGCGAGATGCTGGACCTGCCGGTGGCGCTGATCACCCGCGCGGGGCCGCTTCCAGAGACGGAAGATCCGCTGATCCGGCCCATTCCCTGGCCTACCGCCGAGGATCCGGCCTGGCCAACCCTGCTGGATGAGTTGGCGGGGCTTTCTTAGGGTTCGGGCCTAGCTGCCCTGCACCGGAGCCACCCGCACCAGGTTCCCGCCACCGTCCACCCGGTGGAGGCCGTCCTCGATCCGGTTCCCTCCGCGCAGGATGGGATCCGCCGCCTCCCGGGCCAGCAGGATGCCCCCCCGGGCATTGCGGTGGACCACGCATTCCTCCAGGGTCACCTGGGAGTCCTCCAACAGCAGCAGGCCCGTGTCCCGGCCTTCCTTCAGCGTGCAGCGCACCAGCAGGAGACTGCCGCCCGGCTCCACCTGGACCCCCACGCCGGCATTGCCCGAGATCTCGCAGGCATCCAGCACTCCCTGCCCGCCCTCGGCGCAGTCCACCCCGAGGGAGCGCCCTTCGGAAAAGGAGCAGTTCCGGGCCTGGACCGTGGCGCCGTGGTGGATGAGCAGACCCGAACCGCCATTGGCCTGTACGACGCAGCCCTCCATCGTGGCCAACCCCCGGTCCATGACCGATAGGCCAAACCCCGCGTTCCCGATCAGGCGGCATTGGCGCAGGAGGACATTCGCCCCTTCCAGGACGTGGATACCGGCGCAGGCGTGGCCACTGATCTCGCAGGACTCCAGCACCGCATGGCTGTGTTCCAGGGCCAGCAGTCCCGCGAACTGGCCGTCTATGAGCCGACAGCCATTCAGCTCGGCCCTGGCGTCGCTTTCCAGCTCCACCGCCCCGGCTGCTCCCGACACCGTGCAGGCCTCCAGGGTCGCCAGGCCCCGAGGCTTGACTCTCACCCCGGTGCCGGTGCCGTGGCCCACGAGCGCCCCCACGAGCGCCACCTGGCCACCGGTTTCCACGCACACTCCGGCCTCCGAAAAACCATCGATCCCGCCCCCTTCGATCCGGAGCATGGCCCCAGCCTCGATGCGGATGCCGGTCGCTCCCTGGGCCTGGATGCTGCAATCCCGCAGGATGGGCGCGGCGCCGGCGCCGGTCAGTTCAAGGCAGACGCCCGTGCCGGTCAGCGTGCAGCGTTCGATCAGCGGAGCACCGCCTTCGATCCGCAGGGCCGCCTGCCCCGCGGCCGCCTGGAGCGCCAGCCCACGCAGTGTGGCACCCCGAGTCCTGAGCAGGATGACCGGCCCGGCGCCGCCCTCGATGACCACTTCTCCGGGCTCACCCAGGGCCAGGATCACCACATCCTTGTCCACCACCACAGACTCCCGGTAGATCCCGGGCAGCAGGGCGATCTCGGTACCCGGCTGGGCCTGGCGCAGGGCCACTTTCAGGCTGAGGCACTGGCCCTGACCGCCCTTGCCCACGCGGATCTGAGGAAGTGACGCTCTGGGAGCGGCGGGAACGGCCGGGCTTTGGGCCACGCCAGTGGGACTCCCGACCGGGCCGAGCATGGCCTCGCGGATGGCGGCTCCGAGGGCTTCCGCATCGGCGTAGCGCTGCGTGGGCTGTTTCGCCAGGGCCCGTTCCAGCACCGCCAGCAACCGCTCCGGAACATCCTGCCGATCCTCTGGGCGGAGCGGTTCCGGCGGATGGAGGAGCACCCGGTGCAACACCGAGGTTGCGCTATCGCCGAGGAAGGGTTTCCGTCCCCCGGTGATGATTTCGTAGAGAATCACGCCCAGGGCGAAGAGGTCGGAACTGACCGAGGCCTTTCCCGAATCGAGGTATTCGGGGGCCATGTAGCTCACAGTGCCCATCCAGGTGCCCTGTTGGGTCAGGCCCGACGGCCCCATCTGCGCCACGCCGAAATCCATCAGCTTGGCGTGGAGGCGCTTGCCCTGCCGCGTAACCAGAACATTGGCAGGCTTGATGTCGCGATGGATCACGCCCCGGTCATGGGCGTAGGCCAGACCCTCGCACACCTGGCCCAGCACTTTCAGCAGCTCGGCCTTGGGGGTCTTCCCGCCCTGGATCAGGGTTTCGAGCTCGTCGCCATCCAGGAACTCCATGGCCAGATAGTGAAGACCCTCGTCCTCGCCGAACTCGTAGATGGTGACGACATGGGGGTGATTCAGCAGGGCGGCGGCGCGCGCCTCCCGTTCAAACCGCGCCTGGGCCTCCTCGCCGAAGTCGGTTCCCGCGGAGATCACTTTCAGGGCCACATCCCGGCCCAGCTTCGGGTCCCGCCCAAGGTAGATCTCACCCATGGCCCCCTTGCCCAGGAGGCGAACGATCTCGAATTTCCCGAGCCTGTCCCGCATGGGCTCCCTATCGGCAGGGACCCGGGGAGCGTTCAGTCTGGGCTTATACCCTCCGGGCAGCACTCCGGCGAGGCTGGACTGCTGCTTACCTCGCCTCGATGGGCATCCGCCGCAGGCGCTCCACCCGCACTTCCATGGGGGGATGCGTGGAAAAGAGGCTCATGAGGCCGCCGCCGCTGAGGGGGCTCACGATCATCATGTGGGCCGTGGCCGGCTGGGCTGACTGCATGGGCAGCTGCTGGTTGTAGCTCTGCAGGCGCTCCAGGGCCGAGGCCAGCATATCCGGGCGCCCGGTCAGGTGGGCGCTGTACTCGTCGGCCATGTACTCGCGGGAGCGGCTCACGGCCATCTGCAGCATGAAGGCTGCCACGGGGCCCAGGATCATGATGGCAATGCTGGCCACAGGATTGGAGCGGCCCTCTTCATCCCGCGCGCCGAAGAACCCGGCGAACCGGGAGAGGAACATGATCGCCTGGGCCAGCACCGCCGCCAGGCTGCCGATGAGGATGTCGCGGTTCTTGACATGGCCCAGTTCATGGCCAATGACCGCCTCCAGTTCCGGGCGGCTGAGGGTGCGCATGATGCCTTCGGTCACCGCTACCACGGCGTGCTCGGGATTCCGGCCCGTGGCGAAGGCATTGGGCGTGTCCTCGGGGATGATGGCGATGCGGGGCATGGGCAGGCCCGCCCGCTGCGCAAGGTTCGCCACGATGGCGTGGAGTTCGGGGGCCTCGGCCTGGGTGACAGGCTGCGCCCCGTAGCTGGCCAGGACGATCTTGTCGGAGAAGAAGTAGCTCACGCCGTTCATGACCAGGCCTAGGGCGAGCGCCAGCACCATGCCGGATTGGCCGCCGAGCATCCCGCCGATCCAAACCAGCAGACCGGTCATGGCCACGATGATGAGAAGGGTTTTGGCCTGGTTCATGGAACTGCCTCCAGAATCAAGAATACGAAAGGCTGCAAGGGCCGTTCAGTCCATGCGTTTGATGACCACCAGCGTGACGTCATCCCGGAACCTGCCCTCGCCCAGATGCTGGAAGGCCGCCACCAGCAGGGATTCGAACAACTCGTCGGCGCCCGCCCCGGGACGGCGGCGCACCACCTCCGCCAGCGGCCCGTCGCCGAGTTCTTCACCCGCGGCGTTCTCGGCTTCGACGACGCCGTCGGTGAAGATCACGAGGACATCGCCCAGACCCATCTGCGCCCGCCCCTCGCTGAACGAAACCCCCGGCAGCAGGCCCACCATCGGGCCCGTGGGGGAGAGCCGGACCACTTCCCCGCTGGCCCGCACGAGCAGGGGCGGATTGTGGCCGCCGTTCACATAGCGCAGATCGCCGTTGACCGGGTTGAGGCTGCCGGCGAAGAGGGTCGTATAGCGATTGCCGTCCCGGACCGCATTCATGCGGCGGTTCACCCGTTCCGCGAGCCGCCCCCAGTCCTCGACCCGGTGGTCCGCCGTGGCGCGGAGGAAGGCCGAAAGCTGGGTCATCATCAATGAAGCCGGCAGCCCCTTGCCTGAGATGTCACCCACGGCGAGGTGCAGACGGTCGCTCCGGGTTTCGTCCCGGGCCATCCACAGATCGTAGAGGTCGCCTCCAACGGCCTGGTAGGGCAGGTTGGCCGCCGCACATTCCCAGCCGGCGGGCTCGGGCAGCGTCTTGGGCAGCAGGCTGCGCTGGATGTTCCGCGCCAGATCCAGATCCTTCTCCATGCGTTCCGCCTGCAAGCGGGATTCGCGGAATTCCAGGCTGGACAGCTGGGATGACGTCAAGTTCAGCAGCGTGCGCAAGAACACCAGATCATCCTCGGACAGCTGCCCCACGGCCGGTTCTGCGGCGTAGGCGAAACCATGGCTATGGGTCTGATCCTGCAATTCGATGGCATGGACAAGCCCACGGGCCTGGACGACCTCGTGCAACTGCTCCCCATCCAGGGCCTCGGGCAGCGCCCCCAGTCCCTTGGCGTGGAGCACCTGCCCCTGAGCATCCACCACCAGTAGCCGCATGATGCGGAATTCGCCCATGAGCGTATTCGCCATGAGCCGCACTAGGTCGCGGCGGGTCTCCACCTCGCCGAGGTTCCGGGTGAGTTCGAAGACGGTGTTGAGGCGGGACAGTTGCAGCGCCAGCGCCTGGTTCTGCGAACTCCGCACAGCTTCGGCCCGGCGCCAGGCGAGGAGCGGCGCGCTGATGGAAAGCAGCAGGGGCACTGCGCCCGGCAGCGCCGTCGTCCGGAGCACGAGGTGGCCGTAGGATTCATCCCCGTGCTGCCAGGGCAGCACCTGCCAACCGGGGCCGGGATGGGTCGGGAAAGCCGGGGCCGCGCCCCTGAGGAACAGCCACTTCGAACCATCCCACATGCCACCCTGACTGGTCTTGGCGATGCCCATGGCCGTGATGCCCACCAGATGGACCAGGTCCTCCTCGCTGCCCTGCTCCGGGAAGGTCTCGAGGAAATCAATGAGCGGGAGCAGTTCCTGCGCCCCTTCGGGAATCTTCAGCGCCAGATGGCGAAGGCGGTCGAAAGGATTGGTGGGCATCGGTGGCGAACCCTGCCGGTTCAGCTGATCTTCTTGATCAGGCAGCACTCGTTGAGGCCAGATACCTCATCCGCCTTGAACTGGACTTCGTCCATGAAGCGGCTCATGAGCAGCAGTCCGAGGCCGCCCTTCCGCGGATGCTTGATGTATTCCTTGGGATCCGGCAGCACCATCTGGTCACCGCGGATGCCCTGGCCCGAATGCCAGATGTGGATCTCCAGGGCCTGATCCGTGAAACGCAGTTCCAGTTCCACGCTGTGCTCGCCTTCACCGTGATAGGCGTGCAGGATTACGTTGGTCACCGCCTCGTCCACAGCAATGCTCACCTTGGCGGCGGCGGCGTCGTCCAGACCCGCCACCAGGGACGCGCGCTTGGCCAGGCCCGTCACCAGGTTCAGATAGCGGGTCTGGCTCGGAATGATGAGCCGGAACTGGGCGTGGTCCATTTTCGCCGCCACGCTCAGGCCTTCCGCTCCGGCGCGGCCGCGGCCAACGCCTGGCCCTCGTCGCCGAACACGCGGTAGAGCTGGGTGAAGCCAAGGGTGTCGAAAATCGCGAAGACATTTTCCTGGAGGTTGGAGAGCAGGATGTCGCCACCGTGTTCCCGCACGGTCTCGATCAGACCCATGATCGCCCCCAGCCCGGCTGAGCTGATGTAGTTGAGTTCAGTGCAGTTGATCAGGATGGTATAGCGGCCATCCTGAACCAGCCCCTCCAGGGCCTCTTCGAATCCCCGGACGGTATGGGCATTGATGAAGCCGGCGGGAAGGAGCACCGCCACCTCGCCGACCTGCCTTACCGCAATGGAAAGATCCGCCATCCGACGACTCCAAAGAACCTGGGCCATCCTATCGGGTCTCACGATCAATTGCCAGGGAGCGGGGAAACCTTCGGGAATGGGATACCCTTGAGGCCAACTTTCGCCGAGCCCTCGATGAGCGATTCCCGCCCTGCGGACCTGCCCCAGAACGATGCCCTCCGGATCCGGTTGGTGACCTGGCTCAACCAGCAGAATCAGGCCCTCCTCGAAGAGGTGATGGCCAC
>JBBQEL010000030.1:0-38357 GCA_038320645.1 Holophagales bacterium
CTCGAGGGCGGCCAGCAGGCCCATGTAGCGCTCGGCCTCGTTCACCAGGCCCACTTCCGCGAGATCCACTCCGGCCTGGGTGATGGCGTCCTTGTTCTTGGGATCCCGCTGGACGATCTTCTCGTAGGTCTCCAGCGCCTCGGTCTTGTAGCCGTGCTTCAGCCAGGCCACGGCGATGAGCTGCAGCACCTCGCCATCCTTGGCTTCGCGGGTCTCGGCCTCCTTGAAGGCCGCCTCGGCCTTGGGCTTGTCCAGGGCTGCCAGGTAGGCCCGCCCGCACTCGGCGAGATACTTCGCATCCTTGGGCTTGAGGGCCCGGGCCTTGTCGGCGCAGCCCTGGAGGACGGCCCGCCGGTCCCCCGCGAAGAAGGCCTCGTCGAAGATGGGGGGTGCCGGGGCCTGCGCCGCGAGGCTGAGGGTGGCAACGGCCAGGAGGGCGGCGCGCATGGAGACTCCTACAGCGGAATGTTCCCGTGCTTCTTGGGCGGCATGGTGTCGCGCTTGGTGTCGAGGAAGGCCAGGGCCTTCACCAGCTTCTGGCGGGTCTCGCGGGGCAGGATGACCTCGTCGATGAACCCGAACTCGGCGGCGATGTAGGGGTTGGCGAACTTCTCGTTGTACTCGGCCACCAGCTCGGCCTTCTTGGCGGCGGGATCGGGGGCGATGGCGATGGTCTTGCCGTGCAGCACGTTCATGGCGCCCTCGGCGCCCATGACGGCGATCTCCGCCGTGGGATAGGCGAAGTTGAAGTCCGTGCGGATGTGCTTGCTGGCCATCACGCAGTAGGCGCCGCCGTAGGCCTTGCGGGTGATGACGGTGATCTTGGGCACCGTGGCCTCGCAGAAGGCGAACAACAGCTTGGCGCCGTGGCGGATGATGCCGCCGTGCTCCTGGGTGACGCCCGGCAGGAAGCCCGGGACATCCTCGAAGGTGATGAGCGGGATGTTGAAGGCGTCGCAGAACCGCACGAAGCGGGCGCCCTTTTCACTGGAGGAGATGTCCAGCACGCCAGCGTAGAAGGCCGGCTGGTTGGCCACAAGCCCCACGCTGCGGCCATCGATGCGGGCGAAACCGACGACCAGGTTGGGCGCGAAAGCCTCGTGGACCTCGAAGAAATGCGCATCATCCACCACGCCGCGGATGATCTCCCGGATGTCGTAGGGCTTGGAGGAATCATCCGGCACCACCTTGTCGAGATCAGGATTCTCGAGGGGCATCTGGATCTTGGGCGCCCGACGCGGCGCTTCCCCCAGGTTGTTGCTGGGCAGGAAGGACAGCAGCTCCCGGGCATGGGCCAGGGCCGCGAGATCGCTGGCGCAGACGAAGTGGGCCACGCCGCTCTTGGCTGAGTGGGTGTGGGCCCCGCCCAGTTCCTCCTTGGTGACTTCCTCGTGGGTGACGGCCTTGATGACGTCGGGGCCGGTCACGAACATATAGCTCGTGCCCTTCACCATGGTGATGAAGTCCGTGATGGCGGGGCTGTAGACCGCGCCCCCGGCGCAGGGGCCCATGATGAGGCTGATCTGGGGAATGACGCCGCTGGCCAGGGTGTTGCGCAGGAAGATATCCGCGTAGCCGCCCAGGGAGACCACGCCCTCCTGGATGCGGGCCCCGCCGCTGTCGTTGAGGCCGATGACGGGGCAGCCCACCTTCATGGCCAGGTCCATCACCTTGCAGATCTTCTTGGCGTAGGCCTCCGACAGCGAGCCGCCAAAGACCGTGAAGTCCTGGGCGAAGACGGCCACGGGGCGGCCATCCACCCGGCCGAAACCCGTCACCACGCCGTCGCCCGGGATCTTTTCCACGCCCCAGTTGCGGTGGACCATGAGGGCGTCCATTTCCTCGAAGGAGCCTTCGTCCAGGAAGGCCGCCAGGCGCTCGCGGGCCGTGAGTTTGCCACCCTCGTGCTGCTTCTGGATCCGCGCCTCGCCCCCGCCAGCCAAGGCCTGGGCATGCTTGGCTTTCAGTGTCTCGAGCTTCTTTTCGAGGGACATGGGTACTCCCAGGTAGGGAACTGGCGGCGGATCATGTGGGGATCTGCCGCCAGTTTAACCGAGTGTCCCTTAGCGGATGGGCCTGGGCTGGGTCATGGCCTCGAGGCTGAAGGCCTCGTCGCATTCGGCGGGGGTGAGGTAGCCCTTGCGGAGAATCAGCTCCCGGACCGGCAGGCCGGTCTCCAGGGCCTCCTTGGCCACCTCGGTGGCGCGCTTGTAGCCGATGACGGGCATGACGGCGGTGACGATGCCGATGCTGTGCTCCACCAGATCCCGGCAGCGCTCGCGGTTGGCGGTGATGCCCACGATGCACTTGGTGTTGAGGACATTCACAGCGGCGGTGAGGGTCTGCATGCTGGTGGCCAGGGCATAGGCGAGGATGGGCTCCATCACGTTCAGCTGAAGCTGGCCCGCTTCGGCGGCGAGGGTGATGGTGAGGTCATTCCCGATGACCATGTAGGCCACTTGGTTCACCACCTCGGGAATCACGGGGTTCACCTTGCCGGGCATGATGCTGCTGCCGGGCTGCATGGGGGGCAGGTTGATCTCGCCAAACCCGCAGCGGGGGCCGCTGCTGAGCAGGCGCAGGTCGTTGCACATCTTGCTGAGCTTCACCGCGGCGCGCTTGACCACGCCCGAGAACATCACGAAGGCGCCGGTATCGGGTGTGGCTTCCACCAGGTTTTCCGCGAGGACGATGTCGAGCCCCGTCACCTTGCGCAGCTCTTCCACCACGACTTCGGGATAACGCGGATCGGCGCAGATGCCCGTGCCGATGGCCGTGCCGCCCATGTTCACCTCCAGGAACAGGCGGGCGGTTTCCCGCAGACGCATGATGTCTTCGCCCGTGGTGACGGCATAGGCCTCGAACTCCTGGCCCAGGGTCATGGGCACGGCGTCCTGCAGCTGGGTGCGGCCCATCTTGATCACGTCCGAAAACTCCTTGCCCTTGGCGTGCAGGGCCGCCTTCAGGCGATCCATGGCGTCGAGGAGGTTCTTCAGCATGAAGATGGTGGTGAGGCGCAGGGCCGTCGGGTAGACATCGTTGGTGCTCTGGCCCAGGTTCACGTGGTCGTTGGGGTGGCAGAAGGCGTATTCGCCCCGCTTGTGGCCCAGCAGTTCCAGGGCGCGGTTCGCGATGACTTCATTGGCGTTCATGTTGGTGGAAGTGCCGGCGCCGCCCTGCACCATGTCCGTGGGGAAGTGGCCGTGCCAGTGACCGTCGATGATCTCCTGGCAGGCCCGATCGATGGCGTCGGCGATGGCCGGTTCCATGAGATCCAGGCGGGCGTTGGCGCGGGCGGCGCCCTGCTTGACCATGGCCAGGGCCCGGATCATGGCGGGGAAGTGGCTGGTGGGTGTGCCGGTGATGGGGAAGTTGTGCACGGCCCGCAGGGTCTGCACGCCGAAGAGGGCGTCCTCGGGCACTTCCAGGGGGCCGATCAGATCGGACTCACGCCGGGTCCGCCCGCTGGCATAGGCCTGCTCCCGCCCGGTGCGGGGCGTGGCCGAGTAGAGCAGCCGCTGATGCAGCACATTGGCCACCTTGCTCAACACGGCGATGGCGGCGGCCCCATCCTGGCTCAGGCTGCCGAGGACAGCACCGCGGTCGAGGTCCAGCAGCACGGCGGGCGTGAGCGCCACGCCCGTGGCGGTGTGGGTGCTGATGGCCAGGAAGGATTGCTCCCCAGCGACATCGCCCGGCCCGAGGATCACCACGGGTTCGGGTCCGTCCCCGTTGTCGCGGGTGATCTCGACCCGCCCCTCGGCGATGACAATGGCTCCGGTGCGATCCTCGCCCTGCTCGAAAAGGCGGGTCCCCGCGGGGACTTCGCGCCGGCTGGCGGCCCTGGCAATCAGGCCAAGGTCTACATCAGACAAGCCGGAAAAGATTTCGCAACGGCGAAGGACAGACGTGATCGCATCCATGGATGACACCTCAAGGCCCCGACCCGGGCGCCAGCCTCATGGTACTGGCGCCCGGGTCGGGGCATGATCACAGTTCCGGCGGGTCCCAGCGGACCGGGTTTCCGTCGGCTGGCCTTACTTGACGAGGTCGAGCAGTTGTTTCGGGAAGGCCCTGGACCAGTCCCGCAGGGACGTGTCGAGGGAGCCCAGGGTCATGACCTTCACGATTCGATGATGGAAGGCCAGCCCGGTTTCTCCGGTCTTGGCGTCGACCAGCTTCATGTCCCAGGTGACGTTTTCCAGGTTGTCCTTGCCCGCCAGCCAGCCCAGCATGAGCTTGGAAGCTGTGTTCGGAACGTTCGCGTCCACCACGCGACCTTCGAAGCGGTAGTCGCCGGTGCTGCCCAATTCCCATTCCGCGACACCCTGGAAGGCCGCCCGCAGTTCGGGCATGAGCGCATCCGGGAGCATCTTGGCCAGATCGGCGGCCCGCTGCAGGTGCTTTTCCTGGCGGCCGGGCTTCAGAACCTTGGTTTCCCAAGGTCCGTAGGCGATGCGCTTGTTCTTCAGGCTGAGGCCAGCCTTGATCCAGAGGGCATCGACGCCACTCCGGGCGGCGAACGAAATCACGGCGCCGAAGTATTTCGTGCTCCAGCAGACCGTTGTCCTCCACCTTGTTGATGGGTGCGCGCGGGGTCTTGGGAGCCTCGGGGGCGGGTTTCGGGGTTTCGGTGAGGGCCGGAGCGGGGGTCTGGATCGGAACGGGGGCGAGAGGTGGAACGGCCTGGGGATTCTGGGTCAGGAGCAGGCAGTACAACAGATGGGCGACCATAGTTCATCTCCAGAATGAAAACAGGGGAGAGAGCTGGTCTCCCCCCCGTGGATGACCGTGTTCCAGGCTAGTTGAGAAGCTGTTCCACCACGACCTTGGCCTTGGCGGTGGTGTTCTCGAGTTCGACGATGAGCTTGTACTTGCCGGTGTAGCGGCTCAGGGCGCGGGCGGCAGGATCGAACATCACGACGCCGGCCGTTTCCTTGGTGGGCTCGACGATCGTATCCACGAAAGTCTTGCGGCTGTAGTCGTCGCGCCGGCGGTCGTTGGCGTTCATGGTGGTGATGAGGCTGGGCAGGCCGAAGATGCCGCCGAAGAGGATGGCGCAGACGGGGGCGCCGTAGCCATGCCGGCCCAGTTCATACATCTGGTCGGTATTGAGGGCCTCGAGGCGGACCTTCTGGCTCTGCTCTTCCATGACAAAGGAGGTGCGGAGCACGCGGTAGGCCCAGGTGGACTTGTTGGTGATCAGAACCTGTACGGGAATGACCTAGCGCTCCTCGGACAGCTTGGTGCCGAACTTGTCCCTCACTTCAGCAGGCGTGATGAAGGCCTTCGTCCTCACCTCGACGCCCTCGGAAGAAGTCACGGTTCCCTGGAGGGAGGCGGTGGTCAGAGGCGTGGCGTTGTAGCTGCGAAGGCACCCCATGGAGGCAAGCCCGAGGGTGATGGCAGCAGCGAGGAGAAGAGAACGCATGGATGCGCTCTGGGAAAGAGATTGAAATGGGGCCACAGCGCAATCCGGTGAGGAAACGGGTCTCTACTGCAAAGATTGGCGCGGCAAGGCGAGTGCAAGCACACCAGACCCACTGGTTGTTTCCAGGGGATCCTCCAAGGGTCCGGGTCTTCAAGCCCGGGTCAGGGCCGCTGGTCCTTGGTGATGGCGTCCTCGCGCAGTTTCTCGCCGCCAACCACGTGGAAGTGGAGGTGGAAGACGCTTTGGCTGGCATCCTTCCCGGCATTGGTGATGACGCGGAAACCGTCGTCGAGGATGCCCTGATCCCGAGCCACCTTCACGCAGGCACTGAGCAGGGCGGCACGGCTTTCCACGGGCAACTCGTCCAGCTCCTTGAGGCTCGCCACGTGTTGTTTGGGAATGACCAGCAGATGGACCTTGGCGCGGGGCCGGATATCCCAGAAGGCCAGGACGAAGCGGTCCTCGTAGACCCGCTTCGAGGGCGCTGTGCCCGCCACGATTTTGCAGAAGACGCAATCGGCCGAGGCCGGCTGCACGAGCGGCGCCTTGGGCAACGACACCACTGGCGCCTGACAGGCCGTCAGGGCGAGGGTGGCGAGGAGGGGGAGCGCCCGGTGCATCAGCGGCCGCTCTTCTTCCAGTCGGCCAAGAAGCCCTCCACACCCTTGTCCGTGAGTGGGTGCTTGATCATCTGGTCGAAGACCTTGGTGGGGATGGTGGCCACATGGGCACCGGCCAAGGCGGAATCGGTGACATGGCGGGGGCTGCGGATGCTGGCGGAGAGCACCTGGGTATCGAAGCCGTAGTTTTCGTAGATGGCGCAGATCTCGCGGATCAGTTCCATGCCGTCGAGGTTGATGTCATCCAGGCGGCCCACGAAGGGCGACACATAGGTGGCCCCGGCCTTGGCGGCCATGAGGGCCTGGGTGGCGCTGAAGCAAAGCGTCACATTGGTGTGGATCCCATCGGCCGTGAGTGCCTTGCAGGCCTTCAAGCCTTCAGCAATGAGGGGCAGCTTGACCACGACATTCTTGTGGATCTTGGCGAGCTTCCGGCCCTCCTCGATCATGGCTGGGGCTTCCATGGCGATGACTTCAGCGCTGATGGGACCGTCCACGATGCCGCAGATCTCCGCGATGATCTGCTCGAAGGGCTTGCCGGTTTCCTTGGCGATGAGGCTCGGGTTGGTGGTCACGCCATCCAGCACGCCCAGGGCGTTGATGCGCTTGATCTCGTCGATATTGGCGGTGTCGATAAAGAATTTCATGGTCAGCTCCAGGAATCCACCAGGATACCAGGGGGTTTGGGTGATCCTCGCAGCTGGGAATGAACAGACCCGAACCCGAGTAGGGGCCAATTGGGCTGGGTCGCTTTCTACCCATCCCTTTCATCCCCTGCATCGCTGTGAAAAATCAAAAACATATAGGAACAGGGATGCAGGGGATAAAAGGGATGCCAAGACGCCGCTGTTATCCCTGTCGCGATACGCTGGAGGCCCGGAGAGCCGACATGGTAAATCCTGAAATCAAGGTCCTCGACAAAGGCTTCGTGCGACTGATTGACCACATGGGCTCGGATCTGTCCGTGGTCAACGCTGCCCGGGTGTCCTTCGGCAAGATGAAGGACACCTTCGAAGAGGGCGACGCGAAGCTGGTGGACTACCTAGCCGAACACGAGCACACCTCGCCCTTTCGCCATACGGCCCTGACCCTGCACGTGAAGGCGCCCATCTTCGTGTTCCGGCAGTGGATGAAGCACCGCATCGGATCGGAATTCAACGAGATCAGCGGCCGCTATGTGGAATTCCCCGAGGACGAGTTCTTCGTGCCGGCCCAGTTCCGCCGCCAGGCCAAGGTGAACAAGCAGGGCAGCGAAGGGACCATCGACGCGGCCGAGCATGCCCGGGCCATGGCCAGCTACCTGGAGAGCTGCCGCGGCTCGGTGGCCCACTACAAGGAACTGTTATCGCTGGGCGTCTGCCGTGAGCAGGCCCGCTGTGTCCTGCCGGTCGGGCTGTATTCGGAGGTCTATTGGACCGTGAGCCTGCAGGCTGTCGCCCACTTCATCCGTCTGCGGGCGGATGGCCACGCCCAGTGGGAGATCCAGCAGTACGCCGCGGCCGTGCGCCAAGTGGTGGAACCGCTCTACCCCGTGGGACTGAAGGCCCTGTTGGCCTCAGGCAAGGGGTGACGGCCCCGCCCCTCAACCCGGCCCTCTTCCATCTGGAGGAGGATCATCTCTGGGTGATGCACTGCTCCGAAGGCCCCGTCCCCCGCGCCGCGCTGCGGGCCGTGCGGGCTTTCATGCGGAAGGAACTGCACCCCTGGGAAATGGGCTGGGAGCAGGATTTCCTGGGCCTTCCCGCCGCCGTCCGGGCCGAGGCAGCGCTGCTGCTGGGGGGCCGCTCCGAGGATATCAGCCTGAGCCCCACGACTTCGGCGGGCCTCGTGTCCGTCGCCCAGGGCTTCCCCTGGCAATCCGGGGATGAGGTTCTGGCCCCCCTGGGCGAGTTCCCGGCGAATGCCTGGCCCTGGCTCGCCCTCCAGGCCCGGGGCGTGTCCTTCCGGGAAGTGCCGCTCTGGGAGGGGCACCTCGCCGGAGCTGAGGCGTGGTCCAGTCAGCCACCCACCGCCAAGGTCGATCCCGAGGCGCGGCTCATTGCCGCCATCGGGCCCCACACCCGCATCCTGGCCGTTTCCTGGGTGCGTTTCCAGGATGGGTTGAAGCTGGATCTGCAGCGACTGGGCGCCGCCTGTCATGAGCGCGGCGTGCATCTGGTGGTGGACGGCATCCAGGCCGCCGGGACCGTGCCGGCAGACCTGGATGGCTTGTCCGCCCTTGCCACCGGCGGCTACAAGGGCCTGCTGGCGCCCGAGGGTCTGGGTTTCCTCTGGACGCAGGAGGCGTTTAGACAAGTACTGTCACCTTGTGGCAGCTGGTTGTCCGTCGAGCAGGCCACGGATTTCTTGCGGCCCTCGACGGACTTCCAGCGGGCCTGGCTGGGGGATGGCCGCGCGCTGGAACCCGGCGGCCCGAACCTGCTGCACGCCTCGGCCCTGCTGGAATCCCTGCGCCTGCTCAACGGCGTAGGTATCCCGGCCATCGCTGGGCACATCGCCAGCCTCCAACGCCGGTTGCTGGAGGCTCTCCGGGAATCAAGCCGGGCGGCGGAGGCCGCCCGCCTGGGGGAGCTCCTGGAGGCGGGCCGCCTGGGCTCCTTCCTCGCCTTCCATCACGGCGGAGGCGGGGCGGACCAGCTGAACCACCTGCTGAAGACCGGCCAGCGCCAGGGGATCTTCGCGTCGATGCGCGAGGGCTACCTGCGCGTGGCCTTCCACGGCTACCACACGGAGGCCGAGGCGGATCGCGTGGCGGCCTGGCTTAGCGGAACAACCAGCTGAGTTTCACCTGCACGATGTCATCGGAAGGCAGGTGGCGCAGCACGGAGAGATCCGGGCGGGGCGAGAGGGTGGCCCGATCGTTCACCAGGGCGTCCGTGCTGGCACCGTGGGTGTAGACGAGGAAGAAGGTGGAGCCTGGGCGGAACTCCCAGCGGGTGATGAGGTTCAGGTTCCAGGTGCGATAGCTGAAGGCGGTTTGCGGTGTGGTGCCCGGGGGCTGGTCCGCGGGCAGGCCGGAGCTCAGGGTCTGGTCGTCGCGGTAGTGCTTCAGGTCGCGGAAGTTCCAGTTGGCGGCCAGCCACTGGCTGAAGAGCTGCACCGAGAAACGGGGCGTGAAGGCGTAGGCCACCCGCAGGGTCTGGTTGAGCTGGCTGAGGCGGCGGAGGCCCACAATGGGCGTGACGGCGGGCGTCTCCAGCCACTTCAGCTCACCCTCGTCCCGGGTGAGCGAGGTGGACACCTGCAGCTCCAGGGCGGCCGTGGGCTTGAGGATCTGCAGCAGGGTCATGTCCGTGGAGGGGCCGCCGTCGTGCCAGGCCCGGCTCGCATTGACGCGCCCGTACCATGGGCGGTTGCCCTGAGTGTCGAAGCCCAGATTCAGATAGGGCAGGGAGCGGCGCGCCAGGTACTTCTTGCGGGGGTCGGCGTAGGTGCGCAGTTCCCGGTCGTCCTCGGCGGCCACATTCGCGCCGCCGCCGCCCCAGAGTGAGAAGAAGTTGGTGAAGTCGGTCTTGGCCCACGTGTTGAAGTTCCGCAGGAAGGTGTGACCCGCCTGATCCCGGGCGGCCGTGTGATCGAGGTTCACCTCCCAGTTCCGCAGCACGCCCCAGGTGCGGTCCCAGTGCCGGCTGACTCCGGCGTAGACACGCTGCTCATCGGCCCGGCCCAGGTAGCCAACATCGTTGGGGTTGTAGGCACGACCCGCATGGATGGCCTGGACCTCGACGGTCCAGCCCTCCCGCCACTCCTGGCGGGCCCGGAGCCGTCCGCGCCACCCCAGCTCCTGGGCTTCTTTCGATCCCGCTTGGCTGCGGCTGAGGGTGGCCTCGAGGAGGCCGCTGCGGTCAAAGGTCTTGTAGACACCGTCGAAGGCCTGGACCTGCGCCACCCGTCCAGCCAGGCCCGCCTGGTGCATGCCCGAGGCGAAACCGCCCAGATAGCTCCCCCGGTCATCCACCATCTGCTGGATCCGCAGAATGCCGTAGTTGGTGAGCGGCGAGAGCTCGCGATGGCTGCGCTTCCCGGAGGCGTCCTGGATGATGGCGCTCGCGGGTTCCACACTGGCACCCAGGAGGCCGACATTGGTGCCGCTGGCGAACTTGGCGGTGTACTTGGCGGCGCCCGTGATGTCGGTGGCGTTGGGGCGATCCTGGAGGGTCTCCCCGGCATTCAGTTCGGGATCGGAGAGGCCGTGTCCGATCCGCCGCGTGTAAAAGAGATCGGGACCGGCCACGCGGAAGATATCCATGCCCTCGAGGAAGAAGGGCCGCTTCTCGGGAAAGAAAGTCTCCACGGTGCCCAGGTTCAGCACAGTCTGATCCACCTCAACCTGCCCGAAGTCGGGCCGGATGGAGAGATCCACCTGGGAATGGGAATTGAGCCCCCACCGGGCATCGAGCCCCACGCGGCCCTCCCAGCGGCGGTCGTCATAGCCGCGGGTGGTTTCGAACTTCCGGACTGCGGCCAGGTAGGGCAGGTATTCCCGGCGCGGCTGGGGCTTCAGGCCCTCCAGGCCGCCGAGCTCCGGGAAACGGCTCACGAAGCCGTTGTCGCCGCGGGGCACCACCATCCAGCGGCTCGATTCGCGGACCGCGCCCTGATCCGCCCGGCCGAAGTTGATGCCCCAGGCCTGCGGGCCTTCGCCGGGCTTGAAGCGCAGGAGGGACAAGGGGATCTTCAACTCGGCGGACCACCCGTCCTCGTCCGCGGTCACAGCACTTTCCCAGACGCCGTCCCAACTGGCGTCAAAGGTGTTGTCGTTGTAGATGACCTGATCCTTCTGCACCCCGGCGGCGTTCACCTCGAAGACGACCGCGGTCCGGTGGTCGTGGTTGGAGTCGATGGCCACGCTGAACCAGTCGCCCATGCTGTCCTGGTCGCGGCGGTGGAGGCGCCGCACCACGGTGGCCGGGCCGCCGTCGAGGGTGCGGTCGTGGTGCATGCGCGCGCCGACATAGAGAAACTGGTCGTCGTAGAGCAGGCGGACGTCGGTGCGCTGGCGGGCCGGCTGGCCCCGCAGCGGCCATTCCTGGGTGAAGCCCGAGGCGGCGGGCACCTGGGCCCAGGCGGCCTCGTCCAAGCGACCATCGATGGAGACCTGGGCCGAGGTGCGCTGGGCAGAGATGCCCGTGTCGGGCCCGGGCGCGGCGGCGGCCGGCCAGACGAACACAGGGATCAGAAGCAGGGACGATGCGCGCATGACTCTCCAGGCAGCACTCCGGCTCCCCAAACCATAGTGCCACATCTTGCGAGGTATCCTGAATAGGGACCTTCCGTGGTCTCCCCACACATAACTGATACTGAGTCATTGAGGAGTCGATATGCGCCTGCTGGTCACTGCCCTACTGTCCCTTCCCTTGCTGGCGGGCGGGGGGGGCACCGTTGTCCTGCGGCAGACGTCCTTTCTGGCCGAAGTGGCGGTCACCGAACAGGAGAAGGCCAAGGGCTTGATGTACCGCCAGAGCCTGGCCAAGGATCGCTGCATGTTCTTCGTCTATACAGAGGACAGCTACCACGCGATCTGGATGAAGAACTGTCTCATCGCCCTGGACGTGGCCTGGATCGATGCGGACGGCCGGGTGGTGGAAATCGCCGAGCGCGTGCCGCCCTGCAGCCCCATGCGCGGGGAAGATTGCCCCACCTACGGGGGCAAGGTGCCCGCGCGCTACTTCATCGAGTTTTCGGCGGGAACGATCAGGCGCCTGGCCGTCAAGAAGGGCGACCGGTCCGGTTGGGATCTGACCCTGGATGATGGGCGGACCCTGCGCGGCGGCCTTCCCGTAGCCAAGCCGAAAAAGAAGTAGGCACCTACTCTTCGGCCTTGCTGGCTTCCTTCCCCTTGCGGGGTGGCCGCGTGAGCGTGCGGAGGTGTTCCGGAGTGGGTGGGAGTCCGCCCAGATCGAGTGGGCTGAGCCGGTCGGCCAGCAGCTTCCAGGCCTTGGCCTGACGCGGCAGGCGCTCGGGCTGGATGACTTCGAAGCCCTGCGCGTAGCTCACGAAGGGTGGCATCACGAGGGCGAAGCCCGTGTAGAGGAAGGCTGGCAGCCGCAGCCAGTCGGGTTCGCCGTGGGGCCCGAGGGTAGGGACGGCGAAAAGGGGATGAACCCCGCCATTGATCCAGAAGCCGTTGCCCGGGTCATGGCGGGGGTAGACGAACACCCGCCGCCGGTGCATCAGGGTGAACGACCCCACGCGATGCTGATCCACGGGCTGGATGCCTGTGCCTTCCAGCGCGGGGCCCATGCTGCGCTCGGGGTGGCCCACGACCTGGATCACCTTCCGGCTGCCCCCCTTGAGTTTGCGGAAGATCGTGCGCAATTCCTCGGCCTCTTCACCCTCGACGGCACCTTGTCCGGGTTTCAGATCCCCCAGCAGGGCGACCTGCTCGGGCGCGTAGTCATCAATCAGGCTGAAGACCCGTTCCCAGATCTCCATCTGGGGCGTGGCTGGCATGGGGTCGGGACGGCGGCGGCGGGAGGCGCCCAGGCCGAAAAAGAGGTCCGACAGCACCAGCGTCCTATGCCGGGGCAGCCATACGGCCCGCCGGCTGTCGAGCACCACATCCTCGTTGAGCTGGACCTGCACAGGAACCTCCAGCCTTTCATTGGAACACGGGGGACCCCAGAATCCCGGAAGGGGGCGCCATGACCGTGGAGATGAACCATCTGCTGGCGGGTCTGGGGACCGGTGTGTGCGGCGGGATCCTGTCGGGCCTCTTCGGGGTCGGTGGCGGCGTGGTCATGGTGCCCTTGCTGGGTCTGTTTCTGGGCCTCGACCAGCATCGGGCCCAGGGCGCCACGCTGGCCGCCATGCTGCTGCCCACGGGGTTGCCGGCGGTGGTCCAATACCGTCGGCGCGGGATCGCCTCCAGCGTGCCCCTGGTGGGCGTGCTCGTCCTGGCCTTCCTGTTCGGGATCACCGCCGGCGCGCTGGTGGCCAACCGCCTCCCCTCAGGGGGCCTGCGCTGGGGGTTCTCGGCCTTTCTGCTCTTCCTCGCGATCCAGACTTTTCGGCGGCCGGAGTCGCTGGGCGTGGATCGCAGCGTGGAACCCCTCGATGTCACGAAGGGCCTTTGGACCCAGGGCCTCCCCATCGGTCTGCTGGCGGGCGTGGTGTCGGGCCTGACGGGCCTGGGCGGCGCAGTCGTGGTGATCCCCCTGCTGGCAGCGCGCTTCCACATGACCCAGCACGAAGCGCAACTCACCAGTCTCATGATGTTGCTCCCGCCCATCGGCCTGCCCGGCGTCTACATCTACGCCAGGTCCCAGGGCGGCCTGCCCTGGCTGGTGATCAGCGGCGTGGTCGTGGGGTTCGCCGCCGGAGCGCTGGGAGGGGCCCGCATCGCCACCCGCCTCCCGGGCGCCCGGCTGAAGCAGGCGTTCGCCCTGGTCCTGGTGGTCATGGCGTTCCTGGTGGCCCTGAAGGTGCGCTGAGCAGTCAGGTCAAAGGAAGCCGAGGCGCGGATAGCTGCTGCCGAGCAGGCCGTCTGTCGTGGCCGTGGCCTGGCCCAGCCAGCGATCCAGCACCGTCGCGTAGAGGCTGCGGAAATCGGTGGTGTATTTCATGTTTCCGTTGGAGTCGAGGCTGGTGAGATCGGGGTAGCCGCCATACAGGCCGCCCTTCACGGCCTTGCCCACACAGAAGGACAGGCCCGCCGTGCCGTGGTCAGTGCCACCATTGTTTTCCTGCACGCGCCGGCCGAACTCGCTGTAGGCCAGGATCATCACCCGGTCCTGGGCATTCCCGGAAGCCGTGGTGATGGTGGCGAGATCATCGTAAAAGGCCTTGATGGAGCCGCCCAGGGCGCGCTGGAGATTCGGGAGGTCGGTGGCCTGGTTGCTGTGGGTGTCCCAGCCGCCCAGGCGGGAGAAGTAGACCTGGGCCGGGAGCCCCGCGGCGATCATCTGGGCGATCAGCTTGAACTGGTTGCTCAGGCCGCTCGTGAGCCCGGCACCGTTCAGGCGCTTGACGGGATAGGCGGCATCGCCTGGGTAGGGCACGGAGGGCGTGCGGGCCGTGAGGGAGCCGCCGGCGCCGAAGGCGGGATGGTTCTGCGCGTCGTAGAAGAGCTTGCCCGCCTGGGCCGCCAGCAGGTAGCCGGGATCTGCCGAGGCCGCCGCGAGGGCGGTGCCCCAGCCGGTTTCCAGAAGCGGCGCGTCGGGAACGGTGGTGCCACTCAGCAGGTACGAGGGGAAGACATAGCCGCCGGCGCCCGTGATGGAGACGAAGCTGCGGTTGGTGCCCTTGAGCATCACCGGCAGATCCGAGGTCACGGTGAGACCCCGGAGGACATCGCCCGTGGGGCTGAAGGCCGTGTCCGCGAAGCGGCCCAGCCAGCCCGTTCCCGCGGGTACGGCCGCGCCCTGGCCCCAGAGGTCCTGGGCGGTGAAGTGGGACAGGTTCGGATTTGGCATCCCGATGCCGGGGAGCCAGGCGACGCGGCCGAGGGCGTGGAGCTGATCCATGCTGGTGAAGTCAAGATTGAGGCCGATCCCACTGCCAAGGTCCGTCAGGGCCGTATCGGCGATGCCGAGCGTTGCCCGCTTCGTCTGGTAGACGCCGAGGTTGCCGCCGGCATTGGGGGGGGTCACATTCAGCCAGTCGTAGCCCCCGTCGATATTCACGAGGACGAGGATGGGAGCGGACGGCACGGAGATGGGCGGCTGAGTGCTGCCGCCACCGGAGCCCTTGCCTCCCCCGCCACAGGCACTGAGTCCGGCGAGGGCGGCACCCGTGGCACCGAGGGTCTGAATGAATTCGCGGCGCGTGGTCATGTGGGAATCCCCCGTCAGTAGAGTTGGCCCGCAGGCGAGCAGAGGATGAGGAAGGCCAGTTCCCGTGCCTTGGTCTGGGAGGCGGCGTCCCAGGTGAAGGTCGTGGGCCAGAGGGCCGACAACCAGGCCGAGGTGACGGTGGCGGGGATGGGGCCGGGCTGCAGCAGGGCCGCCAAGCGGTCATACACGGCCTGAGCGGAGGCGGGGGGGCTTGGGAACCAGTCGGTGGCAAGGATGGTGGGGAACAGGGGGTAGACCACGGTGTTGTAGGTCCTGTTTTCACCGAGGGCCAGGGCTGCGGCCGTCTTCGTGCGATAGCGCAGGGTGTTGCTGTTCAGCCAGGCCGCGTGCTCGTTCCAGCCGTTGGGGCCGCCGGGGTCGAGCAGCTTCATGCCCATCTGATCGAAGGTGGTGGCGTTGTTGGTGACAAGCCGCCAGGCAGGGTAGCCCTTGGGCGCCGTGGCGCTGGCAGCGGCGAGGGCGGGGCAGAGCATCCGGGCGCTGCGGACGAGCCAGGAGACCGGGCCCTCGGCCAGCGCGTGGCGATGCGCGGCGTCGAAAAAGTACTGCGACTTCAGTAGAACCTTCATCACCACGCGCAGGTCGAAGGCATTGGCCTGGATCATGGTAGCCACGTCGTTTTGATCCTGGGCGGTATAGGCCGTGGTGACGAAGTGGGTCAGCAGCCGCCTGGCGAGGAACTGGGCGCAGTTCGAACCCCGGGCCGTGAGGATACCGCGCAGGGCGTTTTCGCCCTTGGCCCAGCCATTCGCGGTGGTGGTGACATCGAGGGTCTGACCGAACAGGCGGATGGTGCCCGTCGCGTGCAGGTTGTACGAAGTGGCCCGGACGGAGCTGTTGTAGAGCCGGGTGTCGGGGCTGATGGCGGAGCCGTCGTAGACCTTGAAATGGCCGGTGGCCGCGGTTTTCTGGGAAGGACTCGCCGGATTGGCGATGTAATCGGCCTCGGCGAAGGTGAAGCTCCAGCCACTGAGGGCCCTGGCCAGTTGGGTGATGTCGGCCTGGTCGTAGCCGTTATCCGCCCCGAGGCTGTAGAGCTCCAGCACTTCGCGGGCGTAATTTTCGTTGGGAACATTCGTGCCCGAGGCGTTGTTCACCACCGAGTCCAGCCAGATGGCCATGGCCGGATCCTTGCTGACGGCGACAAGGAGATCGTCGAACCGGGCCAGCCCCTGGGTGCGGAACAACTGGTACTGCTTGAGCATCAGGGCTGCGTTGTTGACCTTATGCCAGCCGGTGGCGAAGAGGTTGTTCCAGAAGAGCGCCAGGCGCTCCTCGAAGGCGTGCGGATTGTGCTGCATCCGCCAGGCGCAGAGGGCCTGGGCTGTATTCAGGTTGTTGCGCCAGGCGTTGGGGCCCTCCACGAGAAAGGCGTGGGGCGCCGCCACGGCGGGTACATTTACACTACCGGCATCAGTGGTACTGGCGGTGACCAGGGGCTCGGCCACGACATCGGCGGCGGCCAGGGCGGCGGTAAAGGCGGTGGGATCATAAGCGGTGCCGGAGCCGTCGATCCACGCGTCGATGGCGGCGCCTGGGGCCTGGGCTTGGAGTGTCGCCGCCTCGGCGGGATTCAGGCCGAAGCCGGCCCGCCGGGCGAAGTGCTGGACATCGGCGAGGGTCCAGCTGGTGATGGCGGCGAGAATGGCCATGGCACGCTCCTAGTTGTTGGGCGCCCCGGCGCTGATCCAGGCCGAGAAGGTATCCAGCGTGGGCTGGCAGAGGTTGGGGGCCGCCTGGGGCATGCGCGTGCCATAGCCCGAGCCGCCGGGCTGGTCCTTGGTGACTTTTTCGAGGAGCCAGGAGTGGGTGCTGTCGCTGGGTTTGACCCGGAACCAGCCCTGGCCGGTCGGGGCGTTGGTCGGGACGACATTGACAAGTTGCGCGTGGACCTGGGCGGCGATGCCGGAGAAGATCACATGGCCCGTGGGGGACGGCCCGGCGTGGCAGCTGGTGGCCGCCGAGCCACAACTGCTCTGCAGGGCCGGGACAATGTCCGCGGAGAAGCTGGGGCTGGTCTTGGCCACAGGAATGGGGCAGGTTGTGGGCGCGGGAGCCGGGGGCGCTGGCGCGGACGAGCCACCCCCGCCACAGGCCGCGAGCAGGGTCAGGCTGGCCAGGGGGAGGGTCAGGCGCATGGGGCTCCAGGAGGGATGAATCCAGCATGGAGGCATTGGCGTCCAGGTCAAGGTCATGACAGCTAGTGCCTTCGGTGTAGCCCCGAGACACAAACAGGCACCACAAGGTTTAGAGCGCCATGCGCTATCCTCGGGATGGAGGTTGCCGTGCCCCTGGATGCCCCGACCCCCCTCTTCGTGGGGGAGCGCCTGCGAGACCTGATCCTTTGCTATGCGGGACCCTGGGCTTTTGTGCCCTACATGCGGAACCGGGAAGACTCCGATCTGCTCTGGCACGCGCGCCAGGGCGTGATCCTGGCCTTCACCGAGTGTGTCGTCACGCTGGTCATGGTGATCATCGGTCTCTTCCCTATTTTTGGCTCCGTGTCGGTGCGGTTCTTCCTGCCCCTCTGGCTGCTCTGGTGCCTGGGCATGTCCGTGACGAGCCTGCTGCAGGCCACCAAGGGCAAGCGTCACCGCATCCCGGTGATCCATCAGTTCGTGGATTATCTATAGTCGAGTGGACCGGGCATTCATGATCAGCATGGCGTCGCCATAGCTGAAGAACCGGTACCTTTCCCGGATGGCCTCGGCGTAGATCGCCTGCGCCAGGTCCAGTCCCAGCAGGGCGGAGATCAGCACGAACAGGGTGCTTTCCGGCAGATGGAAGTTCGTGAGCAGATGGTCGGCGGTGCGCAGCCGATAGCCCGGCGTAATGAAGATGCGGGTGGCGCCTTTGCGCAATAGGCTCGCCCCGTCCCAGGCGCCCTCGAGGGTGCGCAGCGAAGTGGTACCCACGCAGAGGATGGGGCGGGTCTGCGCGCGAATGGCTGGTTCCAGGACGGCCGCGGTGCCCTCTGGAATCTCGAAGCGCTCCTCGTGCATCGCATGGTCCTCGAGGTGCTCGGCGGTCATGGGGCGGAAGGTGCCAAGGCCCACGTGGAGCCGCACTGGATGCCAGCCGCAACCGCGGGAGCGCAGCCTGGCAATGAGCTCCGGCGTGAAGTGCAGACCGGCGGTAGGGGCCGCCACGGCCTCGCCTTCGCGGGCGGCGAACACGGTCTGGTAGCGGGTTTCGTCGTCACCATCCGCGAGGTGTTCGATGTAGGGCGGCAGGGGCAGGCGGCCGATGCGGTCGATCTCGTCCCAGTCGAGGCCGTGTTCGGCCTGGACGCGCACGACACGAAGCCCCTCGGGCAGGGTTTCGAGCACGTCCAGCCGGGCCAGATCCGCGCCCGAAACGGGGTCCACCACGGTGGCCGCGGCACCGGGTTTCAGCCGCGCCCCGGGTCGCACCATGGCTTCGAAGCGGCCTGCGCCAAGGCTGTGCAGCAACAGGGCTTCGCCCACCCCGCCGCCGGCGCGCCGGAGGAAGAGGCGCGCATGACGGACCCGGACATCGTTCGGTACGCACAGGCTTCCGGCCGGCACCAGCTCTGGGAGATCGCGGATGGTCCGATGCGACCAGCTACCGGTTCGTGCATCCACCACGAGCAGACGGGCGCCGTCCCGGTCTGGCGCCGGGTGCTGGGCGATGAGTTCCGGCGGCAGGTCGAAGTGGAAGGCGGAGCGGAGCATCAACCCTCGGCGAACTGCAGCTTGTGCAGGCGCGCATATTCGCCCTGGCGGGCGAGCAGTTCGTCATGGGTACCCTCCTCGACAATGCGGCCCTGCTTCAGGGCGCAGATGCGGGTGGCCCGCTGGATGGTGCTGAGCCGATGGGCGATCACCAGGGTGGTGCGATCCTGCATGAGGGTTTCCAGCGCGGCCTGCACGGCCCGTTCGCTTTCGGTATCCAGGGCGCTGGTGGCCTCGTCCAGGATGAGGATCGGCGGATCCTGCAGCAGGGCCCGGGCGATGGCGAGCCGCTGCCGCTGGCCCCCGCTCAGGCTGGAGCCGGTCTCGGCGAGGGGCGTGTCGTAGCCCTTCGGAAGCGAGGTGATGAAGTCGTGGGCGTGGGCCTTTTTGGCCGCCGCGACGACAGCCTCGCGGCTGGCCTGCAATCCGTAGGCGATGTTGTCGTGCACCGTGTCCATGAAGAGCAGGGTCTCCTGGGTGACGATGCCGATGATCTTGCGCAATTCGCGGGGATCGAAGTCGCGCAGATCGGTACCGTCCAGGGTGACCCGGCCCCCCGTGGGATCGAAGAAGCGCGGCACCAGGTTCACCAGGGTGGTCTTGCCGCCGCCGCTGCCGCCCACCAGGGCCACGGTTTCGCCCGCCCGGACCTCCAGGTCGATGCCCTTCAATACGGGGTGCTTGGCATCGTAGGTGAAGGCGACGCCTTCGAACCGCAGCCGGTCCGGGTGGGCGGGCACGGGCTTCGGGTTCGGGTTTTCGGGCAGCTCAGGCTTCCGGTCGAGCATGGTGTAGACGCGATCGAGGCTCGCGGAGGCCACCTGGATTTCGTTGTTGAGCTTGGTCAGGCGGCGAAGTGGATCGTACAGGGCGTAGATGGCCAGGATGTAGGTGAGGAAGTTTTCGGTGGTGAGGGTGCCAGCCTTGAAGCGGCCCGAGGCATAGGCGGCGAGGCTGGCGAGGAGCAGCCCGCCCACCAGCTCCATGATCGGCGTGGAGAGGGCCGACGCCCGGGCGCTCTTCATGCCCAGCCGATAGAGTTCCTGGTTCTGGGTCTGGAACCGGCCGACTTCGTAGTCCTCCCGGGCGAAGGCCTGCACCACGCGGATATTGCTGAAGACTTCTTTCAGGCGCTGGAGCAGGCGGCTGGAGGCCTCCTGGTTCCGGTGATTCACCCGGCGGATGCGTTGGCTCAGATGCCGCACGGGGATCACGACCAGGGGGCCGGCGAGGAACAAGGTGAGGCTCAGCTTCCAGTCCATGTAGAGCACCGTCGCCAGCATGGTGACGGCCACGCAGATTTCGCGGACGGCTTCCGCCAGCTGATTGCTGGCGATGCCCTGCACCGCGCCCACATCGCTGATGCTGCGGGTGAGGAGTTCGCCCACGGGATGTTTCTGGAAGAAGGCCGGCTCCTGCCGCAGGAAGTGGGCGAAGAGCCGTTCACGCAGGGCCTGGGTGGCGCGGATGCCGCTGCGGATCATGAGCAGGGTGCCGGTGTAGGTGAACAGGCCCTTCATGGCGAAGAGCGACACGAGCACCAGGGGCACGAGCAGGCCATTGGCCCGCAAGGCCGAGGCCTCAGGGAGGTGGGCGAGGGTCCAGGCGCGGAGCTGCTCCAGCTGACCGAAGAGGCCGGGCTGATTGGCCTGCAGGGCGTGGGCCTTGCCATCGTCGAAGACGAACTTGATGGAGGCGATGAGGGCGCCCTGACAAAGCCCCGCCAGGAGCAGCAGCAGGGAAGCCCCGGCGATGAGCGGTGCGTGGGGACGCAGGTGGTCTTTGAAGAAGCGGAGGAGTCGAGACATGGTCAACGACCAGCTTAGCCGCTCTACTCCACGGTCACGGTCACGGTGCTCTTGCCGTCATCGAGGCTGAAGAGCTCGGTGCCCTTGGGGGCGTTCAGGGCGAGGTCCATGAGGCGCTCCAGGTCCACACCCTTCTTCTGTGCCAGGCGCAGCTGCTCGTCTGAAAGATAGCCGCCCACCGCCCGGGCGAGGCCCAGGGCCAGCCGTACGGTGAGGGCTTCGGCCTTGGTCCGTTCCTTCACGCGCACCACCAGGAAGCGCCCTTGCGCCGGGCCCGCGGCCTGGGGCTGGGCGCCCATGGCCAGCAGGGCAAGCCGACAGGCCTCGGAGGAACCATCCACAGACAGCCCGGCCTGCAGCACGGGCTGGGCCCGGGGATCCTTGCGTTTGGCCAGCTGCAGGGCCGCGGCGATCCTGACTTCTTCGCGTTCATCGCCCAGGGCGCTGGCCAGACCGGCCGTTGCGGTCGGGCTGTCCCACTGGCGGATGCCCCAGCAGCGGACGCGATTCAGCCGCGCCTCCTTGCCGAGCATGCGCTGATCCGAGTGCCTGGCCAGGAACTCGGTGTAGGCTTCGGCTGCGTCATCCCAGCGCTGGTCCTGCTCCAGGCTGGAGGCGAGCCAGTAGCGGGCATCGGCGGCCCGCGACGAAGCCGGGAATTCGCGGAGGAGGGTCCGATAGGTCTGGACGGCCTCGTACCAGCGCTGCGCATAGCGGAGATCCCGGCCTTGCCGGAACAGCTGGTCGGCGGAATGGTCCAGAGCGGTGGCGGGCGCAGGTTCCGGAAGGGCAGGCAGGATCGGTGCGGCAAGCGCCAACAGGAGGGCCAGGATCATGCGCCGTCTCCACGCAGGCGGCGTTCCATGCGCTCCGCCTGGGTCTCCAGGTTGTGGGTCGCGGCCCACTGGCGAAGTTCCCGGGCGCGTTCGACGGTCAGGCAGTTGTCTTCGAAGGCCACCTCGGAAAGCCAGGTGTGGAGGCTGGCGCGGATGCTTTCGGCCTCCTTGATGGGCGCGCCCTGGGCGGCGAGCTGGTGGCTGGCCTCCAGGAGGGCCATGGCCATGTCGCGTTCCTGGCGACGGTCCTCTTCACCCTTCTTGCACAGGGTTGGGTTCTGCTCGAAATCCTGGAGCAGGGTCGTGGTTTGGCGGAAGAATGCGATCCAGGCGCGATCCTGGGTCCGTTTCTGGGCGAGCTGCTCCAGCCGGGCGGTGTCCTGGGCCAAAGCGCGCAGCGTCCGGGTGCGCTGGACCGTGAAGGCGGCGGGGACCAGGGCCACCAGCAGGACGGCGGCCGCGGCCAGGGCCCAGGTGCCGCTCCAGCGGGGGGGTGGCGCCGGGGCGAGTTCTTCGGCCAGAGCTGGCCCATGGCTGCCGAGGGCAAGGTGCAGTTCCAGCAGTCCGGCCAGTTCGGCCTGGGCAGCAGGATCCTCAGGCCAGAGCTCGGGTTGTTCGAGGAGCTCGAAACGGCGGGCATCGTCCAGGGACACCTGCTCGAGGTGCAGGGGAACGGGGCGCTGAGGGTCGAGGGGGGTGGTCATGGCTGGGGTCCAAGGGTCTTGCGGAGCTTCTGGAGGCTTTGGAAAAGGGTGGCTTTGACGGTTCCTTCCGCGCAGCCCAGATCCTGGGCGATGCGTTTCACCGGGTGTTCCTGGACGTAGTAGGCCAGGACCATGGCCCGCTGGCGGGGGGTCAGACCCTCCAGGGCCCCGCGCAGGGCCTGGATGCGCCGACTTTGGTCTACGGATTCCCAGGGTGAAATGGGGTTGGGGTCCGGTGCGTCAAAGGTCTCGGGAGGGGGTACCTCCCGCCCTCTTCTACGCAGATGGTCGGTCGCCGCATTAGCCGCCAGCGTAAAAAGCCAGGCGGCCACCGGCCGGCCATCTTCGAAACGCTGACAGTGCTGGAGACACTTGAGGAAAACCTCTTGCGCCAGTTCCTGGACGACACCGGCTTCACCCTGGAGCCGGCGGTGCAGGAAGGCGAAGAGGGGGCGCTCGAAGCGGGCCATGAGATGGGCCAAGGCCTCCTCGCGCCCGGCTTTCAACTGGGTCATCCAGTATTCCGGGGGATGGTCTTCCGCCGGGGCGAAACCGCCGTCCGCAGCGAGCGTGCTTGCGGGACTCATGCCTTGGGGCCTTCCTTGGGCAGGTCGAGGGAGAAGCCCGGCTGGCCCAGTTTCTCCATCACGAGCTTGAGCTGTTCGGTGGTGAGCGTGCAGCGGAGGCCCACGCGCCGCTTCTCCTGCATCAATTCCGGGGCTGCGCCCGGGGCGGACTGCACGGCGTTGGCAGCCGCGACGAGGCGCTGGAGCCAGGGCGTCACCTGGTTGATGCCCTCGGGTGACCCCGCGAGCGCCAACTCGAAGCGAACAGGCTGATCCTTCTCGGGGGCTGGTGTGATGCTCCAGAACAGCGCAGTCACGCCCTTGGGGATGTCCTTGAGGAGGCTGCCCTCCAGGTTCTGGCGCAGGCTTCCCAGCAGAGCCTCGGGCTGGAGGAAACCCTGGAAGGGTGCGCGCGGGCTGATCCATTCGGCGGCCAGTGCTGCGTCGGGCTGGGAGCCGAGGTTCTCTTTGGCGGCCATGCGGGTCAGGGCCTCCAGCGAGCCGATCCAGATCTGCCCCTTTTCGTCGCTGGCGGCGCGGATGTGGGCCTTCACGCCCTGGGCCTCGACATCGAGGATCACATGGAGGGGCCAGTCCCGGCCCTGCAGGCGGAGGACACCTTCCTGGGGGAAGGATTCGGCGAGGGCGGCCACCAGGGCGACCGGATCCTTGAACTGGTTGAGCTGGATGAGGGCGTGCTCCAGGCCCTGCTGGACCGTGGGCTCGCCCTTCTGGGGAGTGCCGACGAAATGGATGGTCACCCGGCCGGTTTCGGTGCGCGGGTTGATGTGCGCCTTCTGGAGGAAAAGGTCCAGGGCCCGCTCGACCATCGGGTCGCGGGCGATGAGGGACTGGACTTCCTTATGAGTGAGCACCCAGCCCGCCTCGCCGGAAAAAATGGCCAGGCTGTCCGCCGGCGCGGACTGCACCCAGCCGGGAAGGCGGGTCTTGGAGCGGCAGGAGGAGGCGAAGGGGAGGCACGCCAAGGCCACCGCGGCGGGGATCAGGATGGCTGCGGGGCGTCGCATGGTGGCTCCTGGAGGGGCTACGCGCCCGGCGTGCGGGCGTTTACCCGAGGGTCCGCAGGGCGGCGGGCAGGTGCGGGCTGCGCAGGAGCTGCTGCTGCTCGGCTTCGGACAGCAGGCCCCAGATTCGCACCGAGGCGGTCCGGGGGGTTTTCGGGTTGAGGAGCAGCTCAGACATGATCGCCGCGTGGGCCATGAGCACCGGGTGTCCGGCGATCTGCTCGAGCACGGCGCGGGGCGTGAGCTTGTTCCGCGCCAGGCGCAGGAGGATGCCCGGATCCAACTGGCGGTCCGCGACCATCCGCCGCAGGGTTTCCTCGTCCTGGAGGACTTCCTGGGGCAGGTGGCGCATGAGTTCGCCGCCGGAGGTCCGCAGGGCGGTGATGCGGTCGGGGATGTCCAGTGCCAGGTAGAGCCTGCGGAGGCTTTCGAGGGCCCGGCGCTTGACCTCCAGGTGGAGGATGCGGGGATCGCGCAGGATCTCGAGGGTGGGCTTGATGCCCGGTAGCCGCTCAAGGAGGCGCAGGGCCGAGGCTTCCGATAGGTGGGGGTGGTGCACCAGCGCCTCGGCCACCAGGGGATCCTCGGACCAGGCGGCATGGGCGGCCACTACTTCCGCGCGCTCCCGGTCGAACACCGGCAGCGTGGAGGCCAGGAGGCGGGGGGTGAGGGCGGGGTTCTCCAGGGCCAGCCGGAACACCTGGGGATCGGGATCCTTGAGCACCTGGCTGATCTGTTCTTCCTGGGTGGCCTGGGTGGCCAGGAATACGCGCTCTTCCATGGTGGCCCAGCGGCCTTCCTCGCCCCGTTCGGGGAGGGCCGAGGCGAGGCCCGAACGCTGGCGCTGCAGGCGATCGTAGAAGTGCTTCACCACCCGGAGCAGTTGGGGCGACTGCCGCTTTGCCCAGAAGGTGATGAACTGGTATTCGCTTTCATCCAGCTGGGTGAAGAGGCTCACGATGCGCCGGAGGGCGGGATGGTCGGGGGCGCCCTGCTCGAGGGTCGCGACGAGATGCCTGGACAACGCCACCCGGCGGGAGAGATCCGCGGGGCAGCCCGGTGAACCCTGCAGGCTCTCGCGGACGGGCTCACGGAAGTACCACCTGGCTTCGGCATAGACTTCTTCAAAAAAGGCCGCCTCGGCGCTTTCGGCCAGGGCCCGGCAGATCAGATCCTCCGACACCAGAGGGTTCTGGAGGGCCGTCTGGCGGAGGTCCAGATCGGTGTCCACCAGGAAGGACAGGAGTTCGTCGGGTTGGGCTGTCTGCAGGGCCCGGACCAGGCGCCCGGGGCGATCGAGGCCCTCGGTCGGAGGTTGCCGGGGAAGCGCCTCGGGCAGGCTGGTGAGCGTCTCCCAGTCGGGATGCTCAGAGGGGAGAGGCGGCAATTCCTGGGTGGTGCCCGAGGCTGCGACGGCCTTGGCCAGATGCTTCGCCAGGAGTTTTGCGACGGGTTTCAGACCGGCGTTCAGTTGGGAGTAGAGGGCCTTCACGGAGTCGGAACGCTCGGCCTTCTCGGCCGCCGGGGCCTTGTCCATCTCCCGCATCTGATCAAAGAGAGAGACGACCATTTCCAGGTCCCGGCGGATGGCCTCCGGCGTGGCCTCGTTTTCGGCCAACCCGAGGAGGATGGGCCAGTGGGCCAGCCAATGGGGGGTGCGCGCCATGAGGGTGAGCAGCCGGGGCGAGGCCAGGGAACGGGCCAGGCCTTCGAGCATGAGGATCTGGCTTTCGGACGGGAGCTGGGGCCGCACCATGGCCATATGGCGGAAATGGATCCGCTCGGAATCCGCGAGGGTTTCCAGGAACACGGATTCCCCAGTTGTCACGGTCCCTCCCGAATCAGGCGCAGGTGGCCTGGAGGAAGGGCAGAAGCCCAGGATTCTGCTGGAACAACAGGGCATCCACCAGGACGCCCTTCAGCCCGGGATGCTCGTGCACAGCTTCGAGGTGGCGTGGCAAGGTAAGGCTCCCTCCCATGACCAGGGGCAAGCCAGTGGCCACCGCCAGGGCGTGGGCAGTCTGGAAATCCGGATCTGCCCCCGAATCCTCGGGGATGTCCACATAGAGCAGGCGGCGGAACCCATAGGCCTTGGCGCGCAGGGCAAGGTCGAGGGCGCTCAGGGTGGCGGTATCCACCCAGCCCGAGCGCTG
This sequence comes from Holophagales bacterium, assembly GCA_038320645.1. GTDB lineage: Bacteria > Acidobacteriota > Holophagae > Holophagales > Holophagaceae > Geothrix. The sequence goes on from JBBQEL010000030.1 coordinate 25,634, forward strand.
GACCTTGCCGGCCCGGGCGTCGATGGCCGCGGTGAGGTAGGACTGGAAGCGGGCCATCAATTGCTCGGCGACCATGGGGGACTTGTGGAGGATGGTGCCGACGACCAGCCAGGTGACGCCCAGGTCGATGAAGAACTGGGCCTGGTCGGAACTGCGGATGCCACCGGCCACCTGTACGCAGACCTTCCGGTCCCGCGCATGGCACCGCTGGAGGATCTGGGCGATGAGTTCGCGGTTGTTGCCCTTGCCCAGGGCCGCATCGACGTCGACCAAGGCCAGCCGGGTGGCGCCGCCCTCGACCAGTCGGGCCGCGAAATCCTGGGGCGCTTCGAGGCAGGGCTCAGCCTGCCCCGCGGTGGAGACCACACGGCCGTACTGGAGGTTCAAGGTCGGGTAGATCTTCAAGCGCACACCCCAGGTGAGAGGCAGATGGGAGTGTAACGCAAGGGTCACGGCTGTGTTTGGGTTCCAAGCAGTTCCAACAGCTTCCGGGCCGCATCGCTCTCGGCCCGTTTCCGGCTCGGACCCTCCGCCTCGGTGGCCAGTTCCCCGATCCGTACCTGCATGGTGAAGCGGGGTGCGTGCCCCGGACCAGCCTGTTGGATCTGGGAGTAGACCGGGGCGGGAAGGCCCAGGCGGGCGGCGGTCTCCTGCAGGTGGGTCTTGGGATCCTGCGCGGTCAGGGAGTCTGGTCGCGCGGCCCGGATGGCGGCCAGAAAGCGGGCTTCGACCAGGTCCTTCACTGTGCCGATGGCGTCCGGCCGGGAGGCCTGGGCATCGAGGAAGATGGCTGCCAACACGGCCTCCAGCGCGTCCGCCAGCGGCTTGGCGCCCATGGGCGGGGCCTTGCGGGGGTGGGACGACCAGAGGGCTTGGTCGAGCCCCAGGTCCAGCGCCCAGCCGTGTAGGGATTCGGTGCACACCAGCAGGCCCCGGAGCTTGCTCATGGGGCCTTCCTGCCAGTCCGGGTGGGACTCGAAGAGGATGCGGGCCACCATGAAGTTCAGTAGGGCATCGCCCAGGAACTCCAGGCGCTGATTGTCCTGCCCCTTCGCGGCGGAGGCGTGGGTGAGGGCTTCTTCGAGGCGCCCCCGGTCCACAAACCGGTAGCCCAGTCGGGTCTCGAGATCCTCCAGGCTATGCTTTGGGCGACCAGCCATCAGTCAAGCAGGTCGGCAGGCAGCTTGCGGCTGAACCGGGCCTGGTTGAGGGCCGACTTGAACCGGACATTCCGGGTCATCTGCCCCAGGATCCCCTGCCGCCGGGCTTCCCGTAATTCCTGCACGAACTCCGCGGTCCGGCCCTGGTCATGGAGGACCACTGCCAGCCAGGCGTGGGCGTTGACATTGTAGGGATCGGCCTTGATGGCCTGGCGGAAGCCGTGGATCGCCTTGTCCGGCTGGCTTTCCGAAATCTGGATGGCCTCACTCAGGGACACATTGCCGAGGTTCAGGCGCTCATGGGTCTGCAGTTTTTCCAGCTTCTCGGGTTGGTAGAGTTCGGGCTGGTCGATGGCCTTGGGTTCTGGGGCTGGCTTGGCTTTGGGTGCGACGGGTTCGGGCCGGGTTTCGAGTTTCGGTTCAGGTTTGGATGGCGCGGGGAGATCGGCCCTCGGAGCAGGGATGGTGCCAGAAGCTGTCATGGGGGCTGCGGGCGCCGAGGGACGGGAGGCGGAGGTCTGGGGTTGCGTCCCCGGGGCGGCTTGGGCCATGCCCAGGTTGGCCTCCGTGAGGCCGGCGGTGGCCGGGGTCGAAGCGCCGCTCCGCAGGGCCCACCAGGCCGCGCCACCGACGCCAGCCAACACCAGGGCCGCAAGGCCGAACCACAACCCTTTGCCCTTGCCGCCAGCGGTCGGGCGGGCTGAGGGCCGTGGGGCGGGCACCGCGATGGGGGGCGCCATGGGCGTCTGCAGCGTGGGAGCCGAGGTCGCCGAAAGGGCCGGGGCGGGCGCCGTCGTGGCTGCGGAGCGCAACACGGTGGTGGCCTCTTCGACCTGGCCCACCCAGGAGGGATCCTTCGCCGAGCGCAGGGCCCTGGCCAGCTCTTCGGCGGTCTGGAAGCGCTCGTCCGGGTTCTTGCAGAGGGCCCGGTCCAGCACGGATCTGATCGCGGGGCTGATGCCCTGCAATTTCTCCGTCTCGATGGGATCGGGCTCTTCGTTCACGATCTTGTAGAGCACGGTGGGGGTGGTGTCCCCGGCGAACGGCTTCCGCCCGCTCAGACACTCGTAGAGCATCACCCCGACGGCAAACAGATCACTGCGGGGATCGGGCTTGCCGGTGCGGATGTACTCCGGGGCCATGTAGCTCACGGTACCCATGACCATCCCCGTGGCCGTCATATCGGAATTGCTGATCTTCGCCACGCCGAAATCCATGACCTTGGCGTGCAGGTGCTTCCCGTCCCGCTTCACCCGCACATTGGCCGGTTTGATATCCCGGTGGACGATCTGCTGCCGGTGCGCGAAGCCCATGCCGTCGCAGACCTGGGCCAGGACCTCCAGGGCCTCCGTGCGCGAGAGTGACTGCTCCTGGAGGAGTTCATCGAGATCGTGCCCTTTCACGAACTCCATGGCGATGTAGAGGACGCCTTGGTCTTCGCCGAACTCGTAGATGGTCACCAGATTGGGGTGGTTCAGGACGCCGGCAGCCCTCGCCTCGCGGGCGAACCGCTCCTTGGCCTCACCGCCCTGAGCCGCGGCGGGGAGGATGGTCTTGATGGCGACCTCCCGGCCGATGGAGGGATCCACCCCAAGGTAGACCTCACCCATGGCCCCATTACCGAGGATGCGCTTGACCTCGAATTTTCCAAGCTTCTCGAACATGGGGAGCCCCTTCCGGGTGCTGGTCTGGACAATGCAACAGGATAGGTCCAGACGGGGGTCCAGCCAAGGTACTTGGGATTTTTCGGCATCCTCCCCCTGCTTTCGGGGCTGGCATCCTGGCCCGGACCATGCAAAATTAGGAACCACTCCCCGGAGCTTCAGTGCCCGAAGTACGCCTCCGCCATTTCTTGCCGGCCCTCATGGGATCTCTCCACCAGCAAAAGGCGGAGGGCGAGTTGGTGCTGGAGCAGAACGATGGCACCCGCCGTCTCTATTGGGCAGGTGGGGATCTGAAGTATCTCCGCAGTGATGCCGTGGGCGAGCAGTTCGGGAATTTTCTCATCCGCCGCGGCGTACTCGACATGGCTTCGCTCAAGGAGTTGTTGGCCGACGGGGAAGGCTCCAGGGTGGGTGATCGCGTGGTCCAGTGGGGCCTGATGACCCAGGAAGAGCGCGACGAGCGGCTCCACGAGTTGCTGGGCTCCGTGCTGCTGCACGCGATGGAACACCCCATCCTGCGGATGACCTGGATCCCCGAGGCGCTGGGTGGCAACCTCAGTGGCGATCTCCAGTTCCACCTGAACCACCGCTCGCTCGTCTGGGAGACCTTCCAGAGCGCGAAAATCGATCGCGAACTGGTCGAGATGTTCAAAAGCGAGCCCGATTGGCGCTGGAAGGCGCTGCCGGACCTGCTTGAGGCCCTGAGCGATCTTCCGTTGACGCCAACCCTGGCCTACGCGCTCTCCCTGCTGGGTACGGAGCCCCTAGGTTGTGACACCATCGAATCCCTGACCGGCCTGCCCCAGGAAGAATCAGCGAAGCTGGTGGCCACGCTTTGGGCGCTGGGAGGCCTGAGTCTGGTCCGCGGCGCCCTCCCTCTCGTCCCGAAGGAAGAGCTGCCTCCTGTGCAGGTGGAAGCCGAAGTGGAGTCCGAGGAAGAGCCGATTCTCCTGGTCCAGGAGGATCTGATCCCCCCGCCCGCCATGTCCTTCCATCCCGACGCGCTGGAACTGGAGATGCCTGCGCCGACGCCCACCTCCCTTTCGCCCCTCCCGCCGGTCGATGAAGACGAAATGCCGGCCCCCGAGCGGGCCCGTCGCCTGCTGGTGAAGGCCAAGTCCTACATGATGCAGGATCGTACCAGTGAGGCCATCCGGGCCCTGGAACAGGGCATCAAGCTCGACGGCGATTCCCCGGGGGCCTTCGAATCCTGGATGCTGCTCGGGCGCTTGCGGCTCAGCAATCCGGCCTGGTCCACCCGCGCCATCGAAGCGCTACAGGTAGCCTCAAGGCTCAATCCGCGCGCCGCCGAGCCCTGGGCCCTCATGGGTGAGCTCTATCATCGCAAAGGCTTCCGCGCCAACGCCCAGGGCTGCTTTCTCCGGGCCCTGGAACTCGACCCCTCCGTGGCCGTCCCCGCCGGCTGGTCGGCGCAGGACCCCACGATGGCGGCCACCCGGGAAGGGCAGAACGGCCTGATGGGCAAGCTGCGGGGGATGTTTGGGCGGGAGAAGGGGTAGGCCGGCCTGCACGCTGGGGCGCAGACACTGTTTCAGACCCGGGGCCTTGAACACCCTGCTCAGTGCTGAGTTATCCAGCCGCAGGAAGGAAGGGCACCTCGGCATACTGGAGTCCATGGTGGCCCCCCTCGGAAATGGCTTAGCCTTTGCCCTCACAGCAGTGACTGTCAATCTCGCCCACGACGAGCGTTCAAGAAGGGAGGCATGCTCTGAGTGAACCCGAGGCACCGCTTGAGCGCTTGAATCCACTCATCACCCTTCTTGCGAAAGGGCGCCATGAGGAACTGGAAGTCCGGGCCCGCGGCCTGGTCGGGGAATTCCCTCTTTCCGGTTGGGCCTGGTTGCTGCTTGGGGCTGCGCTGGAAGCCCAGGGGAGACCGTCGCTTTCGGCCCTGCGCCGGGCCGTGAGCCTCCAGCCTGGGAATGCCGTGGCTCACTGCAACCTGGGTATCGCCGAGCAGCGGCTCGGGCACATCGAGCGGGCCGGGGACCAATTCCGCCTCGCCCTCGGCATCTCCCCGGACCTGGCGATGGCCCACTATCACTTGGGGGTGGGGCTGCAGGCGCTGGGGTGCAATGAAGAGGCAGCGCTTGCGTTCCGGCGTGCCCTGGCGATCAGCCCCGAGTATTTCGACGCGTACTTTCGGTTGGGACAACTGGAGCAGAACCTCGGGCATCCCTCGGTTGCCATCGAAATCTATGAAGCGGCGATTCCGTACAATCCAGATTTCTTCATGATTTACTACAACCTGGGGCTGGCGCTTCAATCCCTGGAGCGCCATGCCGAGGCGATTGATCAGTACCAGCGCGCCCTCGGGCTCAAGCCCCAGTTCCCCGACGCCTTGTACAACCTGGCCATTGCCCACAAGGATCTTGGGCAAATTGAAGAAGCCATAGCGTGTTGCTTGAAGGCCCTGGAACTCGACCCGGGACATTTCCAGGCAAACCTGTTTCTCAACCTGATCTATATGGGCCAGAAGCGATTGGTTGATTCAGAAAAATTGTGCAGAAAGGCATTGGAGGTAAACCCAGAGTTCGCGGAAATGCGCCAAAGTCTGGCACGGGCCCTCTCCTTTCTGTCTGATTTCAAGGAGGTCGTCGCCGAAAGCGATCGTGCCTTCAAAGACAAGCCGGATCAAACGGTCATGTGGGAGCAGCGCCTGTACTCTTTTTCCTATCACCCTGATTTGAGCGCCGAGGATATTTTCAAGGAATTCGTACGCTGGGGTGACCGCTTTCCGGCGCCCAGGATCGACTTTGCCGCCCATGATCGCAATCCGGACCGCCGCCTTCGCATCGGGTATGTGTCCCCGGATTTCCGGGCGCACAGCTCCCGTTTTTATTTCTGGCCCCTGTTCTGCAATCACGACCGCAAGGCCTTTGAATTATTCGCCTATTCCAATGTCGGGAAGGAAGTTGTCTGGACGGACCTCTTCAAGGGTCAATTCGAACATTGGCGGGATATCCGTGGGGTGGGCGATGCGGCCGTGGCCGATCAGATTCGTGAGGATGGGATCGATATCCTCGTCGATCTCTGTGGCCATATGCGGGACGACCGCCTGGGTGTCTTCACCCTGAAGCCCGCGCCCATCCAGGCCACTTGGCTAGGTTCGGCCTGGACGACAGGGCTGAAAACGATCGATTACGCCCTGTTTGATCGCTTTACGGCCCCCGCCGGCACTTTGACCCGCGAAGCCATCATCCACCTGCCCCATTCCTACTTCGCGTTCCAGCCACCCGTGGGTACGGCCGATCTGGCTCCCGCACCCTGCTTGAAAAGCGGCTATGTCACCTTCGGCTACACCGGGCGCACGGAACGGCTGAACCACCGCATCTTCAGGGTCTGGGGCGAGATCCTGCGCCGCCTGCCGGAGGCGCGGCTCATCCTCGATTTCGGCCCCTTTGCCGACCCCCAAACCCAGGCCCACTACCGCGAGCTCATGGAACGGCACGGTATGGACACCGCTCGCGTGATCATGCGGAAGAGCCCCAGGATCTTCGAAGGGCTGAACGATATCGATATCATCCTGGATAGTTTCCCCCACAGCGGCGGCACCATGCTCATGGATGCCTTCTGGATGGGCGTGCCGGCCGTGACCCTGGCGAGCCGCCCGCCCGTGGGCCGCCTGGGCACGAGCATGCTCATGAACCTGGGCCTGCCGGAATGGGTGGCGACCACCGAAGCGGAGTATGTGGACAAGGCCTGCCACTTTGCCGGCGACCCCCAGGCACTGAATGTGCTCCGGCTTGGAATGCGGGAACGCATGCAGGGCTCCCCGCTGATGGACGGCCCAGGCTTCGCCCGGGGCTTCGAGAACGCCTATCGGTCGATGTTTGAAGGGTGGCTGAAGGGAAATCCTCTCCCCGTTCCGGCGGAAACGGCGAGGATGGAGCCATGACCAAGAGGCCCTGCCCTGTTTGCGAGCATGACGGACTGACCACCTTTCTCTGGCGCAGCCGGGTGCCGGTGCATCAGAACATCGTCGTCAGCCAGCAAGAGGAGGCTCGTGCGGTGCCGCGAGGCGAACTGGAACTGGTGGTCTGCCAGAAGTGCGGCTTCGTCTTCAATAGCGCCTTCGATGCGTCGCTCCTGGCCTATGGCGAGGCCTACGACAACACCCAATCCTGCTCGGCCTATTTCGACGCCTATCTCGATGGCCTGGTGGATGACTTGGTAGGGCGGCTGGGCGTGCATGACAGCACCATCGTCGAGGTGGGCTGCGGCAAGGGGCAGTTTCTGCGGAAGCTCGTGAGCCGTGCGGGCTCCAACAACACGGGGCTGGGCTTCGATCCCAGCTATGTCGGGCCAGAGGTCGAGTTGGACGGGCGCCTGGCCTTTCAGCGGCGCTATTACGACGACGCTTGCGCAAATATCCCGGCCGATGTGGTGGTGTGCCGCCATGTCATCGAGCACGTAACCGATCCGATGGCCCTGCTGCGTTCGGTGCGGGCGGCGCTGGCGGGATCACCCAGGGCCAGGGTCTTCTTCGAGACCCCCTGTGTGGACTGGATCCTCCGCAACCAGGTGCTCTGGGATTTCTTCTACGAGCATTGCTCGCTGTTCACGGCGTCGTCTTTGCGGTTCGCCTTCGAGCGGGCCGGGTTCTCCGTGGTGCGTGTCTCACACCTCTTCGGCGGGCAGTACCTTTGGCTGGAGGCCCACTTGGCTGAGGTCGGGCTGCCGACAGCGCCGGAATCCGCCCCGACAGTGGCGCTTGCCCAGGCTTACGGAACACAGGAGGGCGTCAGCCGACAGCAATGGCTGACCAGGCTGCTCGATCTGAAGGCCCGCGGGAAAGTCGCGCTGTGGGGGGCGGGCGCGAAGGGTGCGACCTTTGCGAACCTAGTCGATCCCGACGGCACCATCATCGACTGCGTGGTGGATCTGAACCCGAACAAACAGGGCGGTTACATACCGGGAACCGGGCACCCCATCGTGGCCCCGGCGGCGCTACCCGAACGCGGAGTGGCCAGGGCCCTGTTGATGAATCCCAACTACCGCGAGGAAAACCTACAGTTGCTGGCCAAGGCCGGCATTCACATTGACCTCATTGACTGGAGCGAAACATGAAACTCACCCTGGATACCACCGCCCGAACCCTGACCCAGGACGAGGATGGGCGCATCAAGGTGCTGGATCTGTACTCGAAAGAGGCATTCGAGGCGGTCTCCCGCCAATGGGTGCGCGTGGGCTGGAACCAGAAGTACCAGTACACCTTCAGCTGGATGGGCCGGCCTGTCATTCAGCTGCCGGAGGATATGATCCGGATCCAGGAGGTCATCTTCCAGGTGCAGCCCGATGTGATCATCGAAACGGGGGTGGCCCATGGGGGCTCCCTCATCTACTACTCATCCCTCTGCAAGGCCATGGGCCGCGGCCGTGTCATCGGGATCGATATCGAGATCCGCCCCCACAACCGGGCGGCCATTGAGGCGCACCCCCTGTTCGACCGCATCAGTCTCATCGAGGGTAGCTCCACGGACCCCGCCATCCTGACGCAGGTGCGATCCCACCTCGAACCCGGTGAGACCGTGCTGGTCCTTCTGGATTCCAACCACACCTACGCCCATGTGCACGACGAACTGGAGGCCTATGCCAGCCTGGTGACCGTGGGCTCCTACCTGGTCGCCACCGATGGGATCATGTACGACCTGGCGGATGTTCCCCGGGGCGCCACGGAGTGGGCCACCGACAACCCGACTTTTGCCGCGCGGGATTTTGCGGCGAAGCATCCGGAGTTCGTCGTCGAACAGCCCGCCTGGCCCTTTAACGAGAGTGCCCTGGAACAGAACATCACTCACTGGCCAGGGGCCTGGCTGAAGCGCGTGATCGCACCCTGAATTGAGATCATCCAGGTTTGTGGAGACAGCCTGAATTCCATGCGGACCTGAAGGCGGGTCGGACCCTCATTTAATCCAAAGGGCCTGCCCAGTTCCCAGGTACAGGGTATCGATTCCATATTCGTCGACCGCCCGTCGTGCCCCGAGGCATGTGGGGAAACCGTAGTCATCGAACACCATGACGCCACCGGACGTCAGGCGAGGCCAGAAGTAGTCGACGCAGTCCTTCACGGACTGATAGATATCCACATCCACATGCACAAAGGAAAGAACTTGCTCTGCAGTCGGAGGGATGGTCTGAGGAAAGAATCCTTTATAAATTTCCACATCCCCCGCATTACCAACAAACGCCTGAACGGCCTCGAGGGAGGTGTCGGAGAACATTCCCTTTGTGCAGAAATTGTCCTTAGCGCTGCACTCCGGCATACCTTCAAAGGTGTCGTACAGGTACAACTTCTTGTTCTTGCCGAAGACCTCAGATAGCAGTCTCGCGGTGCCTCCCTTGTAGACCCCGATCTCGGCCGCCGCGCCCGGGAGCTTCAGAGCCCGCTTGGCGAGCTGATATAGAACGTGACAGCGCTCCACATCGACCAGAGTCTTTCCCTGAAGCGATGCAACCATTCGCATGAACTCTTGATCAGCGAGCCAAAGCTGAAAGGCCCCGGTTGAGGTGTACATGGTTGATTCCCTCCGACTTTGATGGCGTGGCAACCACACCCGGCCAACACAATGCTCCAATCAGGAACAACGCAGACATTTGATTCCAGCGGTTTGGCTGGCAGAGCCGTGAGACCTTCGTTGGGCCTCCTACATCCAGGTATCATTCACTGTCAAAATGGGCTTGAGCCCTTCGATCGGCCGCATATCGCGATGGATCGCCAGCATGTTGATCGAAACGAGGTTGGGGAAGACGTTCTCCTGATTGCCCTTGAAGTTGTTCGAACTGAAGAGCGGGGGCGTGTGCCACCAGAGGCGGTAGCCCATGTCGAACAGCCGCTGGATCAGCTCGGCGGACCGTTCCTTCCGGTCGTTCTCGATATACATGATGGGGTGGCAGCGCCCGATGGTTTCAGCGGCTCCCTCCAGGACCTTGGACTCGAAGCCTTCCACGTCCAGCTTGATGAAATCCACCCGGTCCAGCTGGAAGTCATCCAGTCTGCCCAGGGGGACCGCTTCGCCCTCCTCGACCAGGTCCATGCTGATTCCCCCGAAATTATTGGATTCGGAGTAGTCCAGCTCGGGGATCAGGCACTCGCCGTCCGCGTTTCCCAGGGCCATGGCATAGGTGAGGACATTGGGGATGCTGTTGAGTACGAGGTTGGCGCAGAGGATCTGGTGCAAGACGGGTTGGGGCTCAAAGGCGACCACCACGCCACCGGAACCCACCAACTGGGCGAGGGGCACGGTGTGGGCGCCGATGTTGGCTCCCACATCAAGGACGACGGCCCCGGGGCTGATGAAATGGGTGAAGAGATCCAACTCACCCTGGCTGAAATCCCCATATTCCTTAAAGGACCGTCCTACGTACTGGTCCTTCGGTGGATAGAGAATGCGGCCGAATCGGCACTCCGTCAGTTCGACGAAGGGGGGGAAGGGCAGGAAGGGCTTCGCCCGCACAGCAGTTTCCTGCTTCTTCCTTAGGATGATCTCGATGGCGCATTCAGCCGTTGCGGTGGCCGTCTGGTCGACCTCGCCCAGATCGTAGCGGTAGCCAGCCTCGATGCGTTCGACCTTGATGATCTCCACGCTTTTCCAGAGGGGCGTGAGCAGGTCGAAGACGTTGATTGATTTGGGCAAGGCGGGGACGCCGCGATAGATGGTGAAGGACCACTTGTGGTCGCCGTTGTAGCGGCTGGGCCAGTGCAGGTGCTCGTAGAGCTCCTCGTCCGGAACAGTGATCACCAGGTAGCCTCCGCCACGGACGACGCGCACCCAGTTGGCCAAAGCAACCGCAGGTTCCACCATGTGTTCAAGGCAGTGCGAGCTGTGGAGGAAGTCGTAGGTGCCGTCGGGGACACTCGCAAGGTGCTGGGCATCGCCGTCAGGCATGTCCCAGTTCTTGCAGCTGTCGAATCCCAGTTCGGCAGCAAATTTGTCGAGGCCGTCGTGGCCACCGCCCACATCGATGCCCTTCCCAGTGAAGTAGGGCTGTCCAGTGGCGATGCGCCGTTTCACAGCAAGGGAGGTTCCGCCCAGTTCCATCGGTTGACATCCTTTCTGGACGGGGTAATGTCCACATGCCTTCCTTATCGTTGTCGTGCGCGGGGATCCTAAGTAATGCAATGAATGGTGCCGGTTGCCGCAACCTGGATCCGGGGCCACCTAAGGGTACAGAACACTGGCCCAAGCAGCACGCGTTCAACCATTTACTCGACGGACCACCGGGGCACCGTGGTTCACGGCCGCTCCTGACGGCACCGAGTCCCCAGTCAGGCTTCCGCCCCGGCAGCGCCCGCGAACCCGGTGACCAGAAGCGGATGGGGGGATGGGTCATACTCGGGACAACCTGCCTACGGGCATGCCATCCCTGGAGGCGGCATGAAAAAGATGGTTACCGACATCATGCTGATGCCGACCTATGTCAGTCGATTTACCTGCATTGGGGGGGACTGCGAGGACACCTGCTGCGCCGGTTGGGGGGTCACAATTGATAAGGACAGCTTCTTTCGCTACCAGTCCTGCTTCGATCCCGTCCTCAGGCCCCTGTTCACCCGGCATGTGAAACCCTATGCGAAATCCAAGTCCAGCCAGGACTACGGGCACATCGAACTGCGGAAGGACGAATGCCGGAACTGCGGGCTGCTCAGCGACAAGAAACTCTGCCTCATCCAGGAGCGGCTGGGTGAGCAGGCGCTATCTGATACTTGCGCGTACTACCCTCGAACGATCTTCCGTTTCGGCGATCTGCACCAGATGACCCTTACCCTCTCCTGCCCAGAGGCGGCGCGACTCGCCCTGCTTGATGAGGACGCTTTTGGTTTCGTGGGGGAAGCACAGACTGCCAGCAGGGATTTCATCCATGCCGTCAAACCCAAGCTCGGGTTGTCTCTGGACGTGATGGCAGAGGTTCAGACCCTGATGTTCCAGATCCTGCGCAGTCGGGACACCCCCTTGGCCAACCGCCTAAAGATCATTGGCCTCTTCATAGGCCGACTCACCGGTTTGCTCCAGGCGGGTAGCGTGACAGCGGTTCCAGACCTGCTTCAGGAGCTGGAGCGTGACTTGGGAAGCGGTGCCGCCCTGGCGCCTTTCCTCGGGACCACCGAGCTTCCCGATGTGCAGGCGCAGATCGCAGCCACCCTTTTCCTAGTCGGTGACAAATCCTTCCAATCGCCGTATGTGCAAAAGATCCTGGATGAGGCGGCGAAAGGGTTGGGCTTCCGGAACGGGACCGCGCCTGACCAGGCCGACTTGCTGGAGGCCTATGAGCTGGGCCGGAACCGCCTGGCCCCGGCGTTGGAGGCCGTGCCATGGCTGCTCGAGCACTTCATGTTGAACGAGATCTTGCGGACCACCTTCCCTTGGGGGTTGGAAAATCCCAAGCAGCAGTACGCCGCCCTCGTCCTCCGCTTCGCCACAGTTCGACTGTTGTTGGTGGGCCGGGCGGCAGCCCGTGAAGCACCCCTCGAACCCAAGGAACTGGCAGAGACCGTCCAGGTGACTTGCCGCCGTTTCGTGCACGATCAGAACTACACCAGGAACGCGAACCACTTCCTGGCCGATATAGGCCGGGACAGCCTCGAAAGGCTCTTCGCACTGCTCTAGCGACCTGGGCTGGCAAAGCGACAGCCGGTTGCCGTATGGGCTGAGGACCGTCGCTCCCCCGGTCATCAAAAAAAAATTAAAGGTTCTCTGCCTGGCACCCGAAAGAGAAAAAGTCGGGGGTTCCCCCCACACAACCTGGCAGCACGGATGCTGCCTACCAACATCACGGAGGATGTAATGGTTACTATCCTGGCCAATATCCCTGCTCTGGCCGCCAGCCGTCAGATTGGCGTCACCAAGATCGGCCTCAACACCGCCATCGAACGGCTCACCA
>JBBQEL010000031.1:0-37981 GCA_038320645.1 Holophagales bacterium
CTGGTGAGGGCGTCGTAGAGGGCGCCGATGCCTGCGGCCACTGCCAGCTCCCGGGCCTGGTTGCCCGCCTTCTCGCCGGTCACGAGGATCTCGGCGGTGGCGGTGGCTTCGGGCCAGGGGAAGATGCCGTGGTTCTCCACCATGAAGTGGTGCCGGAGCGGCAGGATGAAGAGGATGCCGATGCAGCCGCCCAGGAAACTCACCAGGCAGACCTGCCACAGGGTCGGATTGGGCACACCGCTGCCGGGCGTGTTGGCCAGGACATAGAGGGCCGGGATGGTGAAGGCGGCGCCGCTCACCACATGGCTGCTGTTGGCGCCGATGGACTGGACGATGACGTTTTCCAGAATGGTGTTCTTGCGGGGGAAGAAGCGGGACATGCCTACGGCCAGGATGGCGATGGGAATGGCGGCCTCGATGCCCTGGCCCAGCTTCAGGGCCAGGTAGGCGGCGGCCATGCTGAAGATGGCGCAGAAGATGAGACCCATGGTGACGGCGCGGGGCGTTACTTCGGGCATGCCGTCCTGGGGCACCAGAGGCACATAGGTTTCGCCGGGTTCCAGCGGCCGCCGTGCATTCGCGGGCAGACCCTTGATCTCCTGGGGTTCGGATCCTTGGGACATGGAGGCTCCTGGACGCTAGGCGGGATAGGCTTCGAGGACAGACTGGACCACGCGGCGCGAAAGACCGTGGTACCCGGGGCTGGCGGCGGCGAAGATCTCGCGGGCGAGCAGACGGGTGCGTGTGTGCAGCCCCAGGGCGCCGTACAGGGGCCGCAGGTACTTCATGCGGCCCACCCGCAGGAGGACTTCGCGGATGCGCGGGAAGGCGGGTTCGTAATCAGCCGTGGCGGCCAGCGTCAGCCACTCCACCAGGATTTCGTAGTTGCCGCGGCCCATGAGCTGGAAGTGGCCGTCCAGCCAGGCGCAGTCGGCCTGGGTGAGCTGGCGGGGCAGTTTCTGGAGGAAGACCTGCAGCTCCGAGGGCTTCCACGAGGCGATCTGGTGGGCGCTGGGGCGCCCGCCATCCACCCAGCTTTCGGCCAGCACCGTGAGCTTGTCCAGCATCACGCTGCGAAACTCCGGCGCGGTGTCGGGGAGGCCGGGCCTGTCGAGGTAGGCGGGGGCATTCACGGCCGCCAGGGCCCCGGGCAGCTTGGCATCCGCGAAGGAGCAGAACTGCTCGGTGGTGATGGAGGTGAAGCGGAAGGCATCCATGTAGTCACGGATGAAGCGCAGGAAACGCTCCTCGCCCACTTCCCGCTCCAGGGCGGCCACCAGCCGGGCGCCCTTTTCATAGGGGATGCTGGAGAAGGCGTCGTCCGGATCGATGCCTTCCAGATGCGTGCGGAGCAGCGTGAGGTGTGGTTCGTTCTTGAACCGGGCCAGGCTGTCCTCCAGGGCCTTCTGCCCCATGGCCCAGCCCAGGGCGGCGGCATCGTCCCCATGGAGGATGCGGAGGAGGCGGCGCTCGGCCCACACCGTGAAGCCTTCGTTGAGCCAGAAGTGCTCCATGCTGGCATTGGTGACGAGGTTGCCGGTCCAGCTGTGGGCCAGCTCATGGGCCACCACATCCACCAGGCTGCGGTCGCCCGCCAGCAGGGTGGGCGTGAGGAAGGTCATGCGCGGGTTCTCCATCCCGCCGTAGGGGAAGGAAGGGGGCAGCACAAGCATGTCGTAGCGGTCCCAGGGGTAGGGGCCGAAGAGCCCTTCCGCCTTGACGAGCATCTCTTCCACGCCCCCGAACTCCCAGGCGGCGGCGACGACGGTTTCCGGCTCCGCCCACACCCGGGCGCGCGGGCTGAGATCGCGGGCTTCCAGACGCCCCACGGCCAAGGCCAGCAGATACGAAGGGATGGGTTGCGGCATGGAGAAGCGATAGATATGGCGGCCGTCCCGCGTGGGTTCGTCACTGACGGGGCCCGCCGACATCACTGCCGTGAGCCCTTCCGGCACCGTCACCTCGGCCTGGTAGGCGATGCGGGCGATGGGCGAGTCCTGGCAGGGCACCATGCTGCGGGCATGGATCTGCTGGCACTGGCTGAAGAGGTAGGGCGCGAGCTTGCCTTCCGTCTGTTCGGCATCCAGCCACTGCAGGGCCATCGCCTCGGGCGAAGTGCGGTAGCTGATGGCCACCTCTCCGGTGCCCACGGGCAGGTCCAGGCGCAGGCGACTGCCCAGGATGGCATCGGCCTCCCCCAACTCCCAGGGAATGGGGCCCTGGCCGGGCACCTGCACGCTGAGGATTTCCAGGCCCTTGGTATCCAGGTCCAGCGCACCCGAGGCCGTGCCGCCAAATTCCAGAACCACTTCACCGTCGATGCGCTTGGCGGTGAAATCCACGCCAAACTTCAGACGCAGACGGCGGGCCCTGGGCTGGGCGGGATCGTAGTAGGAGTGGGGATCGGGGCGATGCATGGGGACCTCGCGGAACCGCACATCATCCCATGGGGTGTGGCTTGGATGGCGTCACAAGTGGCCGGGCATACGCAGGCCCCGCTGCGCAAGGCCTGCGATAGGGAATGGCCTATGGCCATTCCCACTTTTTCATCTGAAAACCGCAGGTTTTCAGCCCGGGACTAATCATTCGTCCAAAGCCAACCCCTCGACCTTCTTCACCTTGATGACGTCCCCATGCTCCTTGACGATGCAGCGCAGCCAGTCTTCGGGCGCCTTGGGGTGGGTGACATCGCCCTTTTCGTTCCGGACGTTGCCATCGAGGTACTTCCAGATGAGGAATTCACCCAGCTTCTTCCAGCGGGTCACGAGCTGGGCGGTCTCCCGGCTGGCGTACTGCGTGAGGTAGTCCTTGGCCAGGCCGGGATTCTGCTTGTAGAGATCCAGGGCGCTGCGATCCACTTCGGCCTGATCCGTGAGATAGCGGCCTTCATACTCGCGCTGCACCTTCTGGACGTCGACGATCATGTCGCTCCAGCGGGTATAGGTGTAGTTCGTAACGAAGTTGAAGGTCCAGAATGCGCTCTCCCAGTTGAACTCATTGAAGGTGCCGGTGCCTTCGGCGAAGGCCTTGGGCACTTCCTTGATGCCGCAGGAAATGGGCACATAGACCGTGGTGTAGGTGTCGTCCACACCGAACCAGAGCACGCCGCCGACGGGATCGGGCAGCCAGGAGCGGCTCTGGGTCACGAAGGAGAAGCCGGTCTGCTGAGTGCTGATGGCGCGCTCGTGGACGTAGGCCTGGCCATCCACCTGGAAGCCCATGGGTCGCCAGCGGTAGGGCAGCTTGTAGGGGCCGGCGCCCACATCCTTGGTCATGTCGAACTCGGTGCCCTGGTAGTGGTCGCGCATGAGTTCCATGGCGTCGCGCACGTCCAGCTTCTGGTCGGGCTTCACGAAGAGCGGCATGGGCCGGGCGCCCTTTTCGGCCTTCACGAAATCCATGGGGATCTTCTGGCTCTTGGCGGCGCGGTTGAAGATGCTCCACACGCGGGCCTCGCAGCCACGCAGCGCGCCGAAGGTCAGAGGGGCGTAGGTGTCGGCGAAGCTGAAGGCCTTGTCCTCACCCTTGAACCAGCCCTTCTCCCGGGCGAAGGAGATCAGATCCTTGCTGTAGAAGGCGTTCTTGGGATCGTTCTGGGGAAACTGGCGGATGCGGGCCTGGTTGGCGTGGGCGCTGATGGTGCCGTCCGGCAGCTTGTAGGCCACCCAGAGCGCGCCCTTCTGGCCCTTGCCCTTGCCAATCATCTCGAGGATCCAGACCTCGTTGGGATCGGCGATGGAGAAACTCTCGCCGGTACTGGCGTAGCCGAACTCCTCCGTGAGCTTCGTCATCACCTCGATGGCCTCGCGGGCCGTCCTGGCGCGCTCCAGGGCGATGTAGATGAGGCTGCCGTAGTCCACGATGCCGCTGGGGCCGGCAAGATCCTTCCGCCCGCCGAAGGTGGTTTCGGCGATGGCGAGCTGGAACTCGTTCATGTTGCCCACCCGGGTGTAGGTGATGGGGGCCTCGGGGATCCTGCCGAGGGCCTTGCCGGTATCCCACTCCACGATGTCGCGGAACTCGCTGGCCAGGTGTCGCCCGCCCCGCTTGAAGTACAGCTCGCCGTAGAGCGTGTGGCTGTCGGCGGCGTAGGTGATCATCGTCGCGCCATCCTTGCTGGCGCCCTTGGTCACGAGCAAGTTGGTGCAGGCCTCCAGGGCCGTGCCGGCGGCGAGGAGGAGGGCGAGGAGAGCGAGGGGACGGAGGCGCATGGGGATCCTTGAGTTTGGGGAGGGGTCAGAAACGCAGACTGGTGCCGAAGGCCAGGAAGCTGCGGGTGGGGCCGTAGTTGTAGTTGTGGCGGCCATGAAAGGCCAGATCGCTGTTGACGAACCGGGCCTCCACTGAGGCGTGGGGATTGAAGCGCCAGCCCAGCCCTGCGCTGAGGGTGAAGCCCCACTCGACTTCCGTATCGCTGCCGCCATAGAAGGCCCGGTTGTGGAGGGTCTCATTCCAGAGAGCGCCGCCCACGCCGAAGATGCCGAAGAGGCCGCTGTGGCTGTGCTGCTCCAGGTGCGGCATCCATTCGTAGGCGATGGCATAGGCCTCCATCCGGCTGTCCGCCAGCAGGGGCGTCTGCACCCAGGTGGACCCATTCCACACCCCCTGGGTTCCGGTCAGGATCGGACGGGTGGAATCCGCTTGCAGGTAGTCGATGCGGAGGCGCCCCAGGTGGCGGCTCTCTCGGTTGAAATGGATCTGGAGGCCAGCCTGGAAGCCGGGGTCGAACCTAGAGCCCCAGGAATCCATCGGGGACAGCACCGAGAGGCCGATGCCCATGCGGTTGCCACCAGGGTTCTCCTGGGCGGCGAGGCCCAGGGTGGCCAGGAGGAGGAAGGGGATGTGGGGGCGCATGGGGTTGAGGCTACCAGATGGCCGTAGGCGCCTGGCTGGCGAGGGGGGCCTCGCAACCGAAGGCCTGCCGGAACTCGGGGAAGTCAGCCACCGGCCCGAGGACCCGCCAGCGGACCGGGGAATGCACATCGGTCGCCACCTGCATCTTCACGTATTCGGGGCGCTGGTTGGTGCGCCAGCCCTGGGCGAAGGCGACGAAGAAGCGCTGGTCCGGCGTCATACCGCCGATGGGCTTGGCGTCCTTGCCCTTGGCGGCCAGTTTGAAAGCCTCGTAGGACACGCGGAGCCCACCGATGTCGGCGATGTTCTCGCCGAGGGTCAGCTTGCCGTTGATGCGCAGGCCAGGCAGCACCTCGAAGGCGTCGTACTGCTTCACGATCTGCTCGGCCCGGGCGTCGAAGCGCTTGGCGTCCTCTGCGGTCCACCAGTCCTTCAGGTTGCCCTGCCAGTCGTACTGTCGGCCCTGATCATCGAAGCCGTGGGTCAGTTCGTGGCCGATCGTGGAGGCCAGCGCCCCGTAGTTGCTGGCATCGTCGGCCTTCGCGTCGAAGAATGGGGGCTGGAGGATCCCCGCCGGGAAGCACATCTCATTCAGGCTCGGGTCGTAGTAGGCATTGTTGGTCTGGGGCGTCATGAGCCACTCGTCGCGATTCACGGGCTTGCCGAGTTTGGCCAGGCGGCGCCGGAACTCGAAACTGGCCGCGGCCTGCACATTGAGGACATAGGAACGGCGGGAGACCTGGAGGCTGCGGTAGTCGCGCCAGCGCTCGGGGTAGCCCACCTTGCTGCGCATGGTGTCGAGCTTCTGCAGGGCCTGGGCCTTGGTGCTCTCGACCATCCAGTCGGCGGCCAGGATGCGGGCGCGCATGGCCTCCTTGTGGAAGTGGACCATCTCCAATGCGCGGGCCTTGGCCTGGGTGCTGAAGGCGGTCGTGACGAAGAGCTGGCCCAGATCTTCGCCCACGGCGTGATCGGCTGCGGTCAGGACCCGCTTCCAGCGGGGGCGCAGTTCGGTGGCGCCGGACAGGGTCTTGCCATAGAGGGCGAAGTTCTCATGGACGAAGGTGGATCCGAGGAAGGGCGCAGCGGTCCGCAGGACGTGCCAGCGCAGGTAGAGCCGCCAGGCCGCCATGGGTTCCGAGCCCAGCAAGCCGCCCAGAGCCTGGTAGAACTCGGGCTGACCCACCAGAACATGGCTCTGGCCGGCCGGCAGGCCCACCGCGGTGCAATAGGCCTCCCAATCGAGCCCCGGCGCCAGGGCAGCAAGGTCCCTGCGGGCCACCTTGTGGTAGTTCGCCACGGGATCCCGCAGGGCAACCAGGGTCCGGGAAGCCTGGGCCAGCTTGGTTTCCAGGGCCAGGATGACATCCGCGTGACGGGCCGCGTGGGTCGGGTCGCCGGCCAGGGTGAACATCCGGGTCAGGTGCTGCCGGTAGGCCTGACGGAGCCCCTCGGCCTCTTTCCCGGGGCGCAGGTAGTAGTCGCGCTCGGGCAGGCCAAGGCCGCCCTGATAGAAGCTCGCGATCATGGCGCTGCTGTCCCTGTCGTCCACCTGGACGCCAAAGGCGAACCCGGCGCTGACGCCCATGGCATGGAGGCGGCCCAGCTGGACCAGGAATTCAGCAGGCGTCTTCACGGCCTGAATGGATTCGAATAGGGGCGCGAGGGGCTTGAGCCCGGCCTGCTCGATGCGGGCTTCATCCATGCCCGCAGCGTAGAAGTCACCGACTCGCTGGGCGATGGTGCCCTTGGCGCCACCCTTGCGGGCAGAGGTTTCGAGGATCCCCTTCAAGATCGCATAATTGCGTTCATCGATTTCCTGGTTCACCCCGTAGGAGGCATATTCACCGGGGATGGCCACCCGGTCGAAGGCGCCGTTGGCGTGGCCATAGAAATCCCGGCAGGGGGAGATGGCGGTATCGAGGTAGGCCGGATCCACACCCAGGATCGGCCGGGGAAGGGGCCGGGCGGGGGTCTTGGCCAGGAGCTGTGCCATCAGCACCAGCGCGAGCATTGATGAGCGAATTTTCAATGGGGTTCCTTTCACCTATCTCCTGAAGGCAGAGCCTTCCGGAGCAAAAGAGCGCACTACCAGATGGCTGGACGCACCTTCACGTCGCGCTTCATGGCCTGCCCGTCGTTGCAGGCGAATGCCTCATAGAACTCGGGCAGGTTGGACAGGGGGCCGTTGACGCGCTCCCGGCCAGGGCTATGGGGATCGGTCTTGAGGCGCACGGACAAGGCCGCCTCGCGGATGTGGTTGCGCCAGACGGCGGCGGCGCCGAGGAAGAACCGCTGGGGCCCCGTGAACCCGTCGATGGGGGCGGGGGCGGCCTTGCCCTTGAGGCTGTTCTGGTAGGCGGCGAAGGCGATCTTGAGGCCACCGATGTCGGCGATGTTCTCGCCCAGGGTGAGCTTGCCGTTCACGCGTTCGCCCTTGAGCGGCTCATAGGCGTCGTACTGCTTCACCACCAGGTCGGTGCGGGCTTCGTAGGCTTTCTTGTCCGCCTCGGTCCACCAGTTCTTCAAATTCCCCTCGGCATCGAACTGGCTGCCGCTGTCATCGAAGCCGTGGGTCATTTCGTGGCCGATGACGAAGCCCAGGGAGCCGTAGTTCACGGCATCGTCGGCCTTGGGATCGAAGAAGGGCGGCTGCAGGATTCCGGCCGGGAAGACGATCTCGTTCATGGTGGGGCTGTAGTACGCGTTCACAGTGGGCGGGGTCATGCCCCATTCCGAACGGTCGATGACCTTGCCCAGCTTGGCCAGGTTCTCCTGGATGCGGAAGGCGGCGGCGCGACGGACATTGCCGAAATAATCGTCCCGCTTGACCTCGAAGGCGTAGGTCTTCCACTTGTCGGGATAGCCGATCTTCACGCCGAAAGCATTCAGCTTCCTGATGGCCTGCTGCTTGGTGTCGGCGCTTATCCAGTCGAGGGTCGTGATGCGTTCCCGCAGGGCGATCCGTAGGTTCTCCACCAGATCGAGCACGCGTTTTTTGGACTCGGGCGGGAAGGCCACCTTCACGTAGAGCTGGCCCAGGGCCTCGCCCAGCGTGTTGTCCGTGGCCGCTTCGATGCGCTTGGCGCGGGGCTCCCGTTCAGGCGTGCCGCTCAGCACCTTGCCCTGGAAGGCGAAGGCTTCTTCGCCGAAGGACTTGGGCAGCAGGTTGGCGCAGCTGTTGAGGGCGTGCCAGCGGAGGTAGGTCTTCCACTGCGTGGCGGGTACTTCGGAAGCCAGCTTGCCGAAGGCCAGGAAGAAGGAGGGCTGGGTAAGATTGAGGTCCGCCTGCTGGACGCCGCGGGCCTTGAAGTAGGCCTTCCAGTCGAAGCCCGGGGCTTCGCTCACCAGTTGCACCAGGGTGCGTTTGTTATAGGTCTTCTGGGGATTCCGCATCTCCACGCGGGTCCACTGGGCCTGGGCCATGCGGGTCTCAAGGTCCAGCACCACCCTGGCGCGGACGGCCGCCAGGGCCTTGGCATCGCCAGCCAGCTCGAACATCCTGGCGATGTGAAGCTCGTATCGGGCGCGGATGTCCTTGCTGCGGGCATCGTCCTTCAGGTAGTAGTCGCGGTCGGGCAGACCCGTGCCGCCCTGGTTGAGGTAGCCGAGGTACTGGGTGGAGATCTTGGCATCCTGCCGCACGAAGAAACCGAAGCCGCCGGGAAGGCCCTGGGCATGGAGTTTCGCCAGCAGGACCGGCAGCTGTTTCGCGTCCTTCAGGCCTTCGATGCTGGCCAGCGCAGGCTTCAGGGGCGCGAGGCCGCGCTGGTCGATGGCGGCCTCGTCCATGCCGGAGGCGTAGAAATCGCCCACCTTCTGCTGGATGCTGCCCTTGGCCCAGGTGGTCTTGGCGCTGGTCGCCTCCAGGATCTGCTTGAGAATGGCGCGGTTCCCCTCGCTCACTTCCTCGAAGGCGCCGAAGCGGGCCTTGTCGGCGGGCAGGCTGTGCGACTTGAGCCAACCCCCATTGGCGAAGGCATAGAAGTCGTCGCAGGGCCGGATGGCAGGGTCGAGATTGGCGGGATCCACACCCGGTTTGGGTTGGGCCACCAGGGAGAAGGCGGCGAGGCCCAGACAGAGGCAAAGGGAGGTGCGCAGGGAGGATGCCATTTATAACCTCGTAAGATGAGGGTTAAAGCCTATCAGGAAGCTTTGCGAAGGGATATGTGGATCACTTTCTGTACTTCTGCATGCACGACGCCCTCGTTATCCACCGCCGCGTAGAGGCTGCCGCCGAAGATCGTGCCCACGTAGTTGCGGGTGCGGAAGGACTCGACCATGCTCGGAATCGGGCTCAGAAGCGGACGGTGGTGAACTCGCCTTCCTTCATGTGGACGGTGTCGATGAAGCGCACCTGCCGGCTGCCGTAGGTGAGGATCAGGCTGGAGGTGCGGACGCCATGGCCAAAGTGCATGACGCCCTTGAGCAGGTTGCCGTGGGTGACGCCGCATGCGGCGAAGACGATCTCGTTGCCGGGGCAGAGGTCGTCCGTGAAATAGATGCGCCCGAAGTCCACGCCCATGGCTTCGGCTTTCTCCCGGCTGGCGGTGTTGGTGTCCACCTTGAGTCGCCCCTGGATTTCGCCATTGAGGCATTTCAGGGCAGCGGCGGACAGCACGCCTTCAGGGGCGCCGCCGGTGCCCATGACGGCATGAATGCCGGTGCCGCTGACGGCCGTGCTGATGGCGGCGCTGAGATCGCCGTCACCGATGAGTTGGATGCGGGCGCCCGCCTTGCGGATGTCGGCGATGAGCTGGGCGTGGCGCTCCCGGTCGAGGACGGTCACGGTGATTTCGGAGACCTGCCGGTTGAGGGACTGGGCGATGATCTGCAGTGTTTCGTGGACTGGGGCGTCGAGGCTCACCTTGCCCTTGGCGGAAGGGCCGACGACCAGTTTTTCCATGTAGAGATCCGGGGCATGCAGCAGGCCGCCTTTTCCCGTGGCCGCCAGCACGGCGATGGCATTGGGCGCGCCGGTGGCGCAGAGATTGGTGCCCTCCAGGGGATCCACGGCGATTTCGACCGCGGGGTGATCGCCATCCAGATCTGCCCCCATGCCCACTTTCTCGCCGATGAAGAGCATGGGCGCCTCGTCCCGCTCGCCTTCGCCGATGACGATGGTGCCGTCCATGCGGACGGTTTCCATGGCCTTACGCATGGCCTCCACCGCCAACTGATCACTGTACTTGCGGCGGCCGTGGCCGATGGAGGAGGAGCAGGCGATGGCGGCCTGCTCGACCACCCGGAGGAATTCCAGCGACAGGGTCTGTTCCATGGGGTTGCTCCCGGTGAGGTGGGTTCGGCTTTATCAGACGTGGTGGCTGGGCTTGGCTCAGCCGCCAGGTGGGGGGTTCGGGGGGGGACATCGCGAGCGACAGCGAGCAGGCGGTCCCCCCCGGATCATGTCAGGCCAGCCTATTCACGCTCTGGCGGATCCAGTCAAGGAAGGGCTCCGAGCCCGACTCAACCGGGAACATCAGGATCTCCGGTACCTCGTAGGTGTGCAGGTCTGTGATGACCTCGGATACCTGGGGGAAGAGTTCCTGGGTGGTCTTGATGATCAGCATGACTTCTTCGTCGAGGTGGGTCTCCCCCTTGAAGTAGTAGTAGCTCTTGATGCCGGGAAGGATGTTCACGCAGGCGGCATAGCCCTGATCCACCAGAGCCGCGGCAATGGTGAGCGCAGTTTCCTCGCTGCCGCAGGTCGTCATGATGGTGCAGGCATCGGTCATCAAGTGGGCTCCCCGTCCGGCGGGCGGAACTGCCCATTGTAGCTTGGGAAAAGGGGGGTCGCGGATCACGAAGCGCCAGGGTTCTCTTCGCTTTGTGACCCATTCGTGGTCTGACCACAAGCCCACGCGGAGGTGGGCCGCTCTCCGTATTTGGTTTCGACCCACCAGGGGGAGGATTCGAACCGCGTCTGGCTTTGCCAGCCGCCGGTCCCGCTTCGGCGTGCCAGAGGCTCCACCTCCGCGAACGAAGAGAGTGGGAGCGCCCTCCGGGGGAGGGTGCGTCAGGTGGAGAGGCACGCCTCGGGCGGTCCCACTCGGAGGTTCGAATTCTCTCGCCTGCTTCCGACCAGAAAAAGGGGTGCGGATGCACCCCTTTTTCTGGTCGGGGCGAGAGGATTCGAACCTCCGACCTCTCGGTCCCGAACCGAGCGCTCTACCAGGCTGAGCCACGCCCCGACGAAGGTTTGACTTTACTGGAAACGGGCAGGGGCGTCCAGACAAGACGCCAGCGGGCCTATTCCTGCTCCAGGCCGAGGCGGATGCGCTCCAGGCGGCGGGCTTCGAGCAGGCGCAGGGCGCGGCGGAGGGGATCGGGATCCTTCAATGGCTCTGGTGTGTCGGGCGGTGGATCGCAGGGCACGATCTGGAGACCGGTGAGGCTCAGGCCCAAGGCGCGGTGGATGCGGTCGCGCATCTGCGGCCAGACGGCGGCGGCGGCTTCGCGCAGGGTCGCGATGCGAGACAGTTCCCAGCAGCCCATGACGAGGATGTTCCGTTCGACCCGCAAGGGGCGCGTGCGCTCCGCGAGCGCGGGGCCGACGACGAACCGCCAGGCCTGCCGCAGCCGGGCCTCGGCCTTCTGGTTCGGCAGACGGGCGCCGATGGGGACCAGCCGCGGGGCCGCCTTCATGGCTTCCAGCGGGGCGGGGGCAGGGGAGCGCAGGCCCGCTCGCCGTTGAGCAGCAGGGGCGTAGCCAGGGTGGGGACCATGGTGTTCGTGTCCACGTCGAAGAGGGGTTGCAGCAGGTTGTGGAGTTCGCCGCCTTTGCGGAACAACACATCGTCCACGCTGCGCACGGGGCTGGCGGGGATGGCATGGGCTTCGCACACGGCCAGCACTTCGTCCACGGTGCTGGTCTGGGTGCGGGCCTCGATGAGAGCGACGAGTTCTTCGCGGTCCTTCACCCGGCCGCGGTTCCGCTTCCACTCGGGGCGGGCCTCCAGGTCGAGGCCGATCCACATGGCCAACACCTCGAACTGGCGATCGCTGCCCACGCCGATGGCCACGACGCCATCACTGCAGTGGAAGGATTGGTAGGGCACGATCTGGGGATGGGCATTGCCCCAGCGCTTCGGCGGCTCGCCGGTCATCAGGGCTCCGGCGGCGACATTCACCAGCCCCGCCAGGGCGGTCTCCATCAGGGGCACCTCCACATGGATGGCTTGGCCCGTGCGCTCGCGATGGAGCAGGGCGGCCTGGATGCCGTTGGCGCAGTAGAGGCCCGCCAGCACATCCACCAGGGCCACGCCGATCTTCATGGGCTGGCCTTCGGGTTCGCCGGTGATGGCCATCCAGCCGCTTTCGGCCTGGATGATGAAGTCATACCCGGCGCGCCGGGAGGCGGTGACATCCGAGGCGAAGCCCCGCACGGAAGCCAGGATGAGCTTGGGGAATTTCGCGTGCAGGCGCTTCCAGCCCAGGCCCAGGCGGTCGGCCGAATCGCTGCGGAAGTTCTCCACCAGCACATCCGCGTCCTTCAGCAGCTCGAAGAGATCAGCCTTGCCCTCCTCGGTATGCAGGTCGATGGCGCGGCTGCGCTTGCCCCGGTTGGCGCAGCGGAAGTAGGCGCTTTCGCCGGCTTCACCATCCTCGAAGGGCGGGCCCCAGCCCCGGGTGGGATCGCCTTCGGGGGGCTCGAGTTTCTGCACTTCGGCGCCGAGATCCGCCAGCAACTGGGTCGAGAAGGGGCCCGCGAGCACGCAGGACAGGTCCACGATCCTGAAGTGGGACAGGGGTTTCGGCATCGGCTTCTCCGAGATCCAGCCTACTTCAAGTCGGTGCTCCCAGACCCGCGGGGGGCGGCTTCAGTTCGCGGCGACCGTCCGGCGATAGGCGGCGCTCAGATTGGCCGCGATCTCCTCGGGGCTGTGGCCCAGAAAATCCTGACGGTGCATGAGGTGGACCAGCTGGCCGTCCTTGAAAAGGGCGGCCTGGGGGCTGGTGGGCATGGCGCCCTCGAAGTACTCCCGGGCCTGGGCCGTGGCCTCCTTCTCCATGCCGGCGAAGACCGTCACCAGGTGATCGAAGCTCAGGCCCTGGGAGCGCAGCGCCGCGGTGACTCCAGGCCGGGCTCCGGCCGCCGCGCAGCCGCAGACACTGTTCACCACCAGCAGCGTCGTGCCCGGCCGCTGGAGGGCCTCATCCACCTGGGCTGGCGTCAAGAGCTGCTGGAAGCCCGTCCGGACAAGCTCTTCCCGCATCGGGGCAACCATTTCCTCGGGATAATTGGACACGACATCCTCCATGAGGTAAAAGCTTACCAATCAAGTCAAGATTGATCCAGATCACATCTCAGGAGGAGCCATGCAACTGGTCTTGATGGGCGGAAGTCTCCGGCCGGCCTCGCTCAACGCACGACTGCTGCGCCACCTTGCCCGCGAGTTGGAGGCCCGGGGCCACCGGGTGTCGGCCTTCACCGGTGATGCCCTCCGCTGCCCGCTTTATGTGGACGGTCTCGCGCCCTCGGCCGAAGTGGTGGCGTTGCACGCAGCGCTTGGCAGTGCCCGGGGGTTGGTCATCGTGTCGCCGGAGTACAACGCGGGCATCCCCGGCCATCTGAAGAACGCGGTGGACTGGCTCAGCACCCTGAAGCCGAGCCCCTGGCCGGGACTACCGGTGCTGCTTTGTGCCGCGAGCCCCGGAGCTTTCGGGGGCGCCCGCGGGCTCATGGCCTGGCGGGCGACCCTGGCCAACATGGGGGCACTGGCCCTGCCGGAGGCCTTGACGGTGCCCCACGCGGACCAGCAGTTGGATGCGGAAGGGGCCCCCACCGATGCCCGCACGGCGGCCTCCGTGCCCAGAATCCTCGATGGGTTCCTGTCCCTGGTGGCACGGCTCCGCGCAGAGGCGTGAGTTCATGCGATCCTGAAGCATCCCTTACGGAGCTTTCATGAAGGACTTCTTCAAGAGTTTCTTTGCCGCCTTGCTGGCCCTGATCGTGGCTGGTGGACTGACTTTCATCCTATTTTTCGGCCTGCTGGCGGCCATCGGCTCCTCGGGCAAACCGACCGTTCCGGGCAAGGCCGTGCTGGTCTTCGATCTGGATACGAGCCTGTCGGATGGCGAGCGGGATCCCGAACCGAGCGAGGCGCTCAGTGAGGCCTTGGGTGGCGGCGGCGGTCGCAGCCAGGCCTTGCCGGTCGTCATTGAGGCGCTGGATCGAGCCAGCACCGATGCCCGCATCACGGCCCTCTTCATTACGGGCAACCTCCAGGGGGCTGGCCCGGCGCAGCTGAGCGAACTGCGGGAGGCCATCCAGCGGTTCAAGCTGAAGAAGCCGGTGCTGGCCTACAACCTGGGCTGGGGCAAGCGGGACTACTACCTCGCAGCCGGCGCCACCACCGTGTACATGAATCCCTTCGGCGAACTGGAAGTGAACGGTCTGGCCAGTGAGCCGATGTTCTTCGGTGAGGCCTTCAAGAAATATGGCGTGGAGGTGCAGGTCACCCGGGTCGGCAAATACAAGAGCGCGGTGGAGCCCTTCATCACCGACCGCATGAGCGAACCCAATCGGGAACAGATCCAGAAGCTGCTGAACGACCTCTGGGGCGAGTGGAAAGACACCGTCGCCAAGGATCGCAAGAAGGCGCCAGCCGACCTCCAGACCATCGCAGACGAGCGCGGCCTGGTGGAGGCGGTGGACGCCCAGAAACTGGGGCTGATCGACCGCATCGCCCCCTACGACGAAGTCCTCGACGAGTTGAAGAAGCTGGCCGGCAAGCAGGCCAAGGACAAGGACTTCCCCCAGATCACCCTGGCCACCTATGCCGGCATTCCCGGGGACGCAAAAAAGGGCAAGACCCGCCTCGCGGTGGTGGTCGCCGAAGGCGAGATCGTGGATGGTGAAGGCAAGTCGAGCCAGGTCGGCGGCGAGCGCCTCAGCCGCGAGCTGCGGCGCCTGCGGCTGGACGAGCGCGTCAAGGCGGTCGTGCTGCGGGTGAACAGCCCCGGCGGCAGCGCCTCGGCCTCCGAGCTCATCCAGCGGGAAGTCATCCTCACGAAGAAGGTGAAACCGGTGGTGGTATCCATGGGCCACCTGGCCGCTTCCGGCGGGTACTGGATCAGCACCTACGGCGACCGCATCTTCGCCGAGCCCAGCACCATCACCGGCTCCATCGGCGTCTTCGGGCTGCTGCCCAACGTGAAGAAGCTGGCCAACGAGCACGGCATCACCTGGGACAGTGTGCAGACGGCCAAACTGGCCAACCCCATGACCTTCACCCGGCCCAAGAACGACCTGGAGTTGAACCGGATCCAGGGACTGGTCGACCACATCTACGAGCAGTTCATCGCCAAGGTGGCCGAGGGCCGGAAGCTGAAGAAGGAAGCGGTCCACGAGATCGCCCAGGGCCGGGTCTGGTCGGGCCAGGAGGCCGTGAAGCTGGGCCTGGTCGACGAGATCGGCGGCTTGGGCGCCGCGCTGAAGCACGCGGCGAAGCTGGCCAAGGCCGACAACGATTTCTATGTCGTGGGTCCTGAGCGCGAATCGGATGCGCTCAAGGAATTCCTCAGGAACCTCCGCCAGGGGAAATCGCGGAAGCTGGCCAAGCCCGGTCCGGTGGACGCGCTGGCGGAGACCTTCAAGCTCCAGCTGGAACGCCTGGCGGCCCTGAATGATCCCCATGGCGTCTACGCCCGGATGCCCTTCGAGATCGACCTCAAGTAGATGGACTCATCCTCCTTCATCTCGGCCATCGTCCTGCTGGTGCTGGTCACGGATCCCCTGGGCAACATCCCCTTGTTCGTGGGGCTGTTGCGGCAGGTGAATCCGGCCCGGCGGCAGCGGATCATCGTCCGGGAAGTGCTGTTCGCCTTCGCGATCCTGGTGTTCTTCGCCCTCTTCGGGCAGCGGGTGCTGAAGGTCATGCACCTCACGGACACCTCGCTGGGCATCGCCGGTGGCGTAATCCTGTTCCTCATCGCCTTGAAAATGGTCTTCCCCCATTCCGAGGGGCCGGCCGACCATACGATCCATGGGGAACCCTTTCTGGTGCCCCTGGCCATCCCTTTCATTGCGGGACCCTCGGCCATTGCCACGGTGCTGCTGCTGGTGAGCCGGGAACCGCAGCGACTGTGGGAATGGCTGGGTGCCATTTCCGTAGCCATGGCGGTTTCGGCTCTGGTCCTGGGTTTCGCCGAGAAGATCTCGGATTTTCTCGGCGAGAAGGTCACCATGGCCTTCAATCGGCTCATGGGCCTGGTGCTGACCGCCATCGCCATCGAGATGCTCCTGGCGGGCATCCAGAAGTTCGTGCTGCAGCTGCGGGTGGCCTAGCTTTTCCGCTTGAGGCTCAGTTCCAGCACGAACTCGGCCACGGGCTCGAAGGTCCCGTCGGGCAGTTTCACGGCGGCCTGGATGGCCATGGGTTCGGTGATGCGGTCCTCGGATGCCAACGCCCGCCGCACCTGATCGCGGATGGCGGCTCCGCCCTCGCAGATGAAGTAGACAGCGGATTCGGGGCGTTTCAGGAAGGAGGCCTGGAACGCTTTGAAGACCAGGGAGACGCCGCCGCCGGAGCGCTTGATCTGATCCATGGCCAGCAGGCCCCCGGCGCAGTCGGCGCCGATGGCGAGGGCGCCGAAGTACATCGAGCCGAGGTGGTTCCGGGTCCAGCGGCGGAGGGGGACGCGGATCACGCAGCGGGCCTCCGACAGTTCGATCACGCTGGGCCGGACGGAGGCCAGCAGGGGGATCTTCAGCCAGCCGAAGAGGCGGATTCCGAAGGTCTGTCTGAAGCGTTCCAGGCCCGTTGCCATGGGCTCAGTCCCCGGCCTGGTTCACGTCCAGCAGGCCTTCCGGGGGATCCAGATCCAGCCGACGATTCGGCAGATCCAGGGTCCACCAGGCCTTGATATAGGGGATGTCCCGCTGGCCGGTCCGGCCGGGCCTGAGGTCGCGCATGACCACCATGTCGTAGCCCGCAGGCCCGGGATCCAGGCGGAGCACCTCGCCCACCTTGTGGTCCGCCACGAAGACCGCGCAGCCGATCCACTGGTGGCGGAAGGTCTCGCCTTCACCCAGCACGGCCTCGGCTTCCGGCATCCAGAGCGCCCAGCCCTTGAGTGGCTCGGCCGCAGTGCGGTCGGGCACGTCCAGGAAAGCCACGCAGGGGCGCTCCTGGTGCCAGCGGAAGATGCGGAGGGTCACGGTGCGGGCGGGTGGCTCGGCCTGCGCGTGTTCCAGATCCTGCTGGGGTGGCGCCAGCACCAGACCCTGCATGCCGTCCAGCCGGGCAGGCTCATCCATGACCGAGTGGAAGAGGAACTCCCCCTTGAGGCCCTGGATTTTCGCGAGATGGCCAGCAAGCAGCATGATGTCAGGCCTCGTCTTCGTCGTACAGCTCCAGGTCCACCACCAGACCGGCTTTCTCGCCGGCCGTCTTGCACAGCGTCCGGAGGGCTGAAATCATGCGCCCGTGCTTACCGATGATGCGGCCGCGATCACGCGGGTCGGCGTACACCAGCACATCGCGCTTCCGCCCCTCGCCCGCGACTTCGACCCGGAGGGCGTCGGGATGATCCAGCAGCGGCGTCAGCACATCACGCAGGAAGGCTTCGAGGTTCATGAGCGCTCCTTACGGAACAAAGAAAGCCGGACCACTGGCCCGGCTTTCGAGAATCACAGACGGGCTACAGGACCTGGTTCTTCTTGAACAAGTCGAGCACGGTCTTGGAAGGCTGGGCACCCTTCTGGAGCCAGACCTTGGCCTTTTCGACATCGATGCGCACCGCCTCGCCGGAACCGGCGATGGGATTCACGAAACCCAGCACCTCCAGGGCCTGGCCCGTGGGGATGCGATCGTTCTCGGATACGACGATGTGGTAGAACGGGCGCTTCTTGGCACCATTGCGAGCAAGACGGATCGAAAGCATGGGCACTCCCTGAGCAGGAAAGTGTAGCGCGGAACGGCGTTAGTCCAAAGCCCTAATTAGCGATCGAAGGCAGAGGGTGGGAAGGTCCCCTCCAGCACGGCCTGCCGCTCCTGGATGTTCCTCTGCAGCGTTGGCCAGCGGGGGTGTTTCCGCACCCGCTCCAGAAAGGGCGACGCCCGGTACCACTGCACACAGCTGAACCCCTGAACGAAGGCGCGGGTGGCGCAGTCCACGCCTCGATCCGCATCACCCAGCAGCGAGTAGGCCTCGGCCTCCTTGAAGGTCCACTCGCCGTCGGGAATCCGCAGCTTCCCGCGGATTTCATCGATCCTCCGGAGCTCGACCAGGCCCTCCTCGGACCGGCCCTCCAGATACGCACGGTACACGCGGCACAGGTCATTGAACGGAGCCGGGCCCAGGCGCGGATCGCTCCCGTCCTTCAGCAACCTCAGCGCCTCCTCTCGGCGGCCCTGGAGCAGGGCGAAATAGCCTTGGTAGAAGAGAATGCTGGCGTCCTGCCGGAAGGATCCGGCTCGGGCCAGTTCCCGTCCAAAGGCCTCCTGGTCGCCAAGGTAGAGGTAAGTGGTCTCGGCAAACCAGGCTGAGGGGGAGGTCAGGGGACCCATGAGATCCCCCCGCCGGGCCAGGGCCCTGCGGGCGATTTCCAGCAGGCCGGAGGTGCGGCCGGCGTAGGCAACGCCAAGGTACAGGTCTGGGCTTCCCGGCCGCATCCGGATGGCCTCCTGGAGGGTCCTGAGCGCCAGGCTCTGGTTCCCGGTGTCGGTGAGCATCATGGACCGGAGGAAGGTCGCGCGGGGATGCCCCGGGACGAGGCCCACGGCCTTCTGGAAGGCCTGGTGCGTGCGGGAGTTCAAGCCCACGCCCGCTTGCTCCGGGCTCACCCAGAGGCTGCGGTAGAGGTGGTCCCCCAGGGTGGTCCAGGCCGTGGAGCACCCTGGTTCAGCCTCGGCCAGTTCCTGGGAGGCGCCCAGATGCGCCGCAGCCGTCTGATCGTCCCGGATGGAGAGGCCTTCCAGCAGCGCCCAGAAATGGGCCGAGGTCCTGGGCAGCAGCTCCTCGAGGCGCTGATGCCGGATGGGCAGAGGCCACTGCTGCACCCCGTGCTCCAGGGTCTGTCCGGGTTCCCGGCTCGGGGCGGCATCCACGATCCAGGCCTGACCGGCCAGCACCCGGCCGATGGTGTTCCATTCCAGGGTAAGGGCCAGGCGATCCCCGTCGCGACCGCCCTGGAAGCGCAGCAGCCAGGTCTGGGGAGGCAGGCGCTTCAACTCGGCCTGAGAGGGGAGCGCCTCGGCATGGGTGACGGTGGCTCCCACCAGCACCTCGAGGAAGTCCGAGAGCAGGGTTTCCATGCCCGGGCCGAGGTCCTCGCCCCGGCTTTCCAGGTGCGAAGCCAGAAGCAGCACGCGCTCCGCAGCCGGTGGCCGCAGGTGGAGCAGACCCGCCGCTCCAAGCCCCAGCGCCACCAAGACCAGCGCGACCCAGAGCTGGGTGCGGCGGCTCATGGCGCGGAAGGAGGTCACGGGTATTCCTAGAAGGGCAGGTTGGGCCCGCCAGCCATTTTGGCCATGCGTTGCATGCGGGCCATGAACTTCGGGTCGTTCATCTGGCCCATCATCTTTTTCGTTTCCACGAACTGCTTGAGCAACTGGTTGATCTCGCTCACGGGACGGCCGGAGCCTGCGGCGATGCGGCGCTTCCGCCGGCCGTCCAGCAGGTTGTGATTGGCCCGTTCGGAGGGGGTCATGGAGTTGATGATGGCCTCCAGATGCTTGATCCGCTTGTCCGTGGCCACGGTGGCCAGCTGGTCCTTGATCTGCCCCATGCCCGGCAGCATGCCCAGGATCTTGTTCATGGAACCCAGTTTCTGGACCTGCTGGAACTGCCGGCGCATATCTTCCAGGGTGAACTGGTTCTTGGCCAGGCGCTTGGCCATGACCTCCGCTTCCTTCTCGTCGATCCGATCCTTCGCGTGCTCGATCAAGCTCATCACATCGCCCATGCCGAGGATGCGCTGGGCCATCCGGTCGGGGTGGAAGCGCTGGAAGTCCTCCAGTTTCTCGCCCTCACCCACGAACTTCAGCGGCTGGCCGGTGGCCTGCTTGATGCTGAAGGCCGCGCCGCCACGGGTATCGCCGTCGGTCTTGGTGAGTACCACGCCGGTGATGCCCAGTTTCTCGTGGAAGGCCGTGGCGCTGCGCACCGCGTCCTGGCCGGTCATGGCATCCGCCACGAAGTAGATCTCGTCCGGGGTCGTGGCAGCCTTGATGCGGGCCAATTCCTCCATCAGGGGCTCATCGAGGTGCAAACGGCCGGCGGTGTCCAGCACCACCACATCCCAGCCCTTGATGCGGGCCTCGGCCACCGCCGCGGCGCAGATGGCGACCGGATCGGTCACCTCCGTGTGGAAGGAGGGCACGCCCGCAGCCTTGGCGACCACGTGCAGCTGCTCGATGGCGGCCGGGCGGTAGACGTCCGCAGGCACGAGGATCGGTGAGTGGCCCAGCTTCTTCAGGAACACCGCCAGCTTGCCGCAGGTCGTGGTTTTGCCCGCCCCCTGGAGCCCC
This sequence comes from Holophagales bacterium, assembly GCA_038320645.1. Taxonomy (GTDB): domain Bacteria; phylum Acidobacteriota; class Holophagae; order Holophagales; family Holophagaceae; genus Geothrix. The sequence continues at coordinate 20,331 of JBBQEL010000031.1, forward strand.
ACCATCATCACCACGGTCGGCGGCTTGGCCGCGAAGGCGATGGGGTGTTCGGGGGCCTGGCCGCCCATGATCTCCACCAGCTCGCGGTGGACGATGTCGATGAAGGCCTGGGCCGGGTTGAGCCCCTGCATGACCTCGGCACCCAGGGCCTTCTCCTTCACCCGCTGGAGGAAGGTGCGGGCCACGCTCACATGGACATCAGCCTCCAGCAGGGCCATCCGCACTTCGCGCAGCACGGCCTCGAGATTGGCTTCCGTCAGCTTCGACTGGCCCCGGAGGGCCTTCATCGCCTGGCTGAGCTTCTGGGTGAGATTGTCGAACATGGGACCTCGGGCGCGCGCCAAACGGCCATTGTATCGGGCAGGAAGGGCTTTTCCCTGTCTGGAAAGGGAACCTGGGGCATAATTCCGACCAATGGAGTCGGGATTATGCCCAATCGACTGATCGACAGCCTTAGCCCCTATCTCCTCCAGCACGCCCACAACCCGGTGGATTGGCATCCCTGGGGCCCGGAGGCCCTGGCGCAGGCCAGGGCCGAGCAGAAGCCGATCTTCCTCAGCATCGGCTACAGCGCCTGCCACTGGTGCCATGTCATGGAACGGGAAAGCTTTGAGAACCCGGCCGTGGCCGAGGTCATGAATGCCCATTTCGTCTGCATCAAGGTGGACCGGGAGGAGCGGCCCGACTTGGACGACCTCTACATGGACGCGGTGCAGACGCTCACGGGGCGTGGCGGCTGGCCCATGAGCGTGTGGCTCACGCCGGAGCTGGAACCGTTCTACGGCGGCACCTACTTTCCTCCCGAAGCCCGGAGCGGCCTGCCTGGTTTCATTCCATTGCTCACCCGCATCGCGGCATTGTGGCGGGAGGACCGGCCCGGCCTGATCAAGCAGGCGAGCGGCCTGACCGACGAACTGCGGCGGCAAGTGACGGTCGAGGCTGGCACCGACCTGCCGGATGGAACCCTGATCGATTCGGCCCTGGCCCAGCTCCGGCAGGGCTTCGATGCCCGCTGGGGCGGGTTCGGCCCCGCCCCGAAGTTTCCCCAGCAGATGGCGGTCGAGCTGATCCTCGCCCGAGGGACCGCCAAGGACCAGACCCTGGCGATCCGCACCCTCGATGCCATGTGGGAAGGCGGCCTGTACGATCACCTGGGCGGCGGCTTCGCCCGCTACAGCGTCGATGGCCAGTGGCTGGTGCCCCACTTCGAGAAGATGCTCTACGACAACGCCCAGCTCGTCTGCTGCTACCTGACGGCCTACCAGGCCACGGGCCTGGACCGCTATGCCCAGGTGGCCCAGGGGACCCTCGACTACCTGTTGCGCGACCTGCGGGATCCCTCGGGCGGCTTTCATTCCAGTGAAGACGCCGATAGTGAGGGCGAGGAGGGGAAGTTCTACGCCTTCACGCCGGAGGAGGTGCGCGAGGCCCTGGGTACCGCGGACGGCACGCGCTTTTGCGCGGCCTTCGGCATCACGACGAGCGGCTGCTTCGAACATGGCCGCAGCGTGGTCCATCGGTTCTCCCGCCCCGATGGCGCGAGCCTGCCGGACGAGACCGATCAGCTCCTCCGCGAGAAGCTGCGGCTCTGGCGGGATCGCCGGGTCCGCCCCGACAAGGACGACAAGGTGCTGGCCGCCTGGAATGGTCTGGCCTTGTCGGCCCTGGCCCGGGGCTACCAGGTGCTCGGAGACTCGCGCTACCTCGAGGCGGCGGAGGCTTGCGCGGGCTTCCTCCAGCGCGAGCTCTGGCAGGACGGGCGGCTGCTGCGGGTGTGGCGGCAGGGGAAGGCCCACACGACCGGATTCCTGGAGGATGACGCGGCGGTGGTGGAGGGTCTGGTGGATCTCTACGAGGCGGGCTTTCACGCCCCCTGGTTGCGCTGGGCCGAGCAACTGGCCGAGGGGATGCTGGCCCGCTTCCAGGATGCGGCCGAAGGTGGCTGCTTCAGCACGGAGGCGGGCCAGGCGGACCTGCTCTTCCGGCAGAAACCAGGGTTCGATAACGCCATCCCCAGTGGCAACACGCTGGCGGCGCGGGGCCTTTTGCGGCTGTCGAGGCACCTCGAGCGGGAGGATTTCCGTCGGGCGGCAGAGGGGATCCTGCGCTGTTTCGGTCCCCGGATGCACCGGGCTCCCCGGGCCTTCCTGGGGTTGCTGGGCGTGCTGGACTTGGCCTTGCGCGAGTCGCTGGAGGTGATCATTTCCGGGAACTCGGCCGATGCCGCCGTGGGCGAGATGCTTCGAGAGGTTCACCGCCGATTCCTGCCGGGTCGGCTGGTATCAGCCTCTGCAGAGGAGCAGTTGCCACTGCATACGGGTCGTCCCCCGCATGCCGATGGCGCCCTCGTCTTCGTCTGTCGTGGGCAGACTTGCGCCGCCCCGGTGGGGACGGTGCGCGAACTGGCCCGGCTCCTCGAGGGCCCGCGGCCCTGATGTACTCCCGTCTCTCCCGGGGCGGATACAATGAGACATTCAATTGCCACCGCGCTTGCATGGCCTGGAGAGGTGCCGACACCAGGCGGGGCACTTGAAGAAAGGGGCGGCCATGAAGACCTTCGGGTTCAAGATCGATCCATTGACTGGCGAGGACTTCTACGAGGTCTATCTTCGGGGTCGTCAGCTGCTGAACGATCCGCACCTGAACAAGGCCTCCGCTTTCACCAAGGAAGAACGGTTGGGATTGGGGCTGGACGGCATGCTGCGGCGGGGCGTCTCGAGCCTGGATACGCAAGTGGAGCGGGCCTACGAGGCCTATCAGCGCAAGCCGGACGATCTCGAACGCTACATCTATCTGGCGGGCCTGCAGGACCGCAGTGAGCACCTGTTCTATCGCCTCCTGCTGGACCATCTGGAGGAGATGGTACCCATCGTCTACACCCCGACCGTGGGTCAGGCCTGCATGCAGATGAGCCACATCCAGCGGCGCTACCGCGGTCTCTACATCACGCCGGAGAACATCGGGAACATCGATCAGATTTTCCAGGGACTCTCCCAGCCGCAGGTGAACCTGATCGTGGTGACGGATGGCGAGCGCATCCTCGGCCTGGGCGACCTCGGCTCGGACGGGATGGGCATCCCCGTGGGCAAGGTGAGTCTCTATGTCGCCGTGGGCGGCGTGCATCCCGCCGTCTGCCTGGCGGTCTGCGTCGATGTGGGCACCAACAACCCGCGCCTGCTGGAAGATCCCTTGTATCTTGGCGTCCGAAGGCCGCGCCTGCGGGGGGCGGAGTACGAAGACCTGATCGAGAAATTCATCCTGGGGGTGAAGCGCAACTTCCCCAGCGCGCTGCTGCAATGGGAGGACTTCGCCAAACAGACGGCCTTCAAGAACCTCGATCGGTACCGCGAACGCATCCTCTCCTTCAACGACGACATCCAGGGCACGGGTTCCACCGCCCTGGCGGCGCTGATGACGGCCATGCGCATCAAGCAGAGCCGTTTCCAGGACGAGCGTTACGTCATCGTGGGCCTGGGGCAGGCCGGGACGGGCATCGCCATGAACATCCGTGCTGCGCTGAAGGCGGAGGGCCTCTCCGACGAGGAAGCGCGCCAGCGCATCTTCGCCGTGGACATGCAGGGCTTGCTGTTGGAGGGCGATCCATTGCTGGAAGGCCCCCAGGAGCCGCTGGCCCAGCGCCGGGCCGCGGTGGATGGCTGGAAACTCGACGCGCCCTCCCGCATCGCGCTGGAGGATGTCATCCGCAATGCGCATCCCACGGTGCTCATCGGCGTTACGGCCCAGCCGGGCCTCTTCAGCGAGGCCATCCTGGCGGAAACCGCCAAGCATTCGGAACGGCCCATCGTGCTGGCGCTGTCGAACCCCACCCACAAGTGCGAATGCACCCCCGAGGCGGTGTGGAAGGCCACGGACGGCAAGGGCCTGGTGGCCACGGGCAGCCCCTTCGCCCCCATGGAGTGGAAGGGACGCACGCTCCAGGCCTCGCAGTGCAACAACATGTACATCTTCCCGGGCCTGGGGCTGGGCGCCCTGGTCTACAAGGCCTCCCGCGTGACCGATGGGATGCTCCTGGCCGCCAGCAAGGCGATCAGCACCTTCGTGACCCCAGAGCAGGAGGCCGTCGGACTGCTGCTGCCTGAGATGAAGGACATCCGGCGGGTATCGGCCGCAGTCGCGACCGCGGTGGGCATCGAGGCCAGGGATGCCGGGTTGGGCCGGCTGCTCGACGATGCCCAGATCGAAGGCATCATGGCCAGGGCCCAATGGACGCCGAAATACGCGTCCTATCGTCCAGGAACGCTCCTGGGGAGGGACTAATTGCCCTCTTGAGGAGGGCGGCCCTTGGCCTAGCCTTGGGGGTGGGAAGAGCTTCTCTTTCCTCCCACGGGGCGACCGTTTTCGCCAGCCCCTTCCGGCCAGCGCAGCATGAGGCCGAGACTACCGGGCACCCTTCGGGGTGCCCTTTTCCTGATCCGGGCGGGAGGCTCCGACTCCGCGACGAAGGAGCGGGAGCGGCCTCCACCGGGGCATCCCGACTCTGAGCAGACATGAAGAGGCCCGGCAGGGCCGGGCCTCTTCATGTCTGGATTGGAACTGGTTCAGGCGGCAGCGACCCGACGGCCGCGGTGCATCACTTCGGCTTCCAGCTCGGCCTCAAGGGCCTGCACCTGGCGGAGCACGGCGAGACCACGGGGCGAGCTGCTCATCTGGTGCTCAAGCTGGTTGAAGACCTCGTGCAGGCGCTCGGCGGTGGTCCAAAAGGCTGGGTTGTGCTGTCGCGCTGCGGTATCCATATGCATGACGGCTCCGTGTGCTTCCTGGACATCATCATCGTGTTTGTTGATGACTTAGGCTAGTGACAGGCATCACAAGAAATGTCATGAGTTACGAAGAAAATTGTCACAATTGCCATGACAATTCTGGAAGTCCTTGAAAAACATGACATCAAGGATGTCTATGCCCGGGAATCAGCCCCTTCGGGTGGCCAAAAGATGACCAATGGCCACGGCCGCCGCATCGGCAGCATCGGCGGCCAGGGGCTCTTTCAGGTTCAGCAGGGTCATCACCATCTTCCCCACCTGGTTCTTGTCCGCCCAGCCGTAGCCGCTGACCGCCTTCTTTACCTGCATGGGGTTGTAGTCGCCCACCGGGAGCCCATGCAGGGCCGCCGTGAGCAGGATGCCCCCCCGGATCTGCCCCAGCTTCAAGGCCGTGGCGGCGTTCTTCTCCACGAAGGGGGATTCCACGGCCATGAACCCCGGGGCGTGGGCCGCGATGGCTTCGGCAAGGCGCAGATGGATGCAGAGGGCCCGTTGGTCGAAATCCGCGCCCCGGGGATTCCGGATGACCCCAGCCTCCACCAGGGTCAGGCGGGAGCCGGCTCGTTCCACAACGGCCCAGCCGCAGGCCAGGGAGCCCGGATCCACGCCCAGGCAGCGCACGGGGGTGGGCGCAACGATCACCGGCTCTTCCGTTTGCCCGTGCCGCGCACCGATCCTTTAGGCGGCCTGGGGCTTGCCTCACGGCCCTTCCCGCCTGTCCTGGGGGCCTTCCCACTCGCCACCTGTACCTTCTTGCCTGGACGGCCCTTCGCGGGTGCCTCGCGCGGGGTGCGTGCGCCTCCCCCTCGGGGGGCCCCCCGCCGGGGCTTTTCAAGGTCCCCTTCCCGCAGCGTCGCAGGCGCTGCGAGTGTGGGCACAAAGACATACGGCTTGCCGGCCCCATCCTGCGCCCTTGCTTCCGTGATCCAGGCGCTGACGCGGCGGAGGTCCTCGTCCACGGTGGTGATCTCCGCCTCGACGCCATCACCGATGGCCAGCACCACGGTGCCGCGAATTCCGGTGACCTTGGTGCGATGTTCATCCACCCAGAAGTTTCCGCCGAGGGCGGCCAGGGGGACGCCCACCTCGACGAAGGGCGATTCGAGGGTGACGAACATCACCTTGGCGGAGAAGCCCTGGATGCGGCCCTTGAACCGCTGGCCGAGGCGGGGCTTCATCAGCAGGCAGGCCTTCCACTTGTCGTTCTCGCGCTCGGCTTCGGTGGCCTTCTGCTCGGCATCGCTGGCGCCTTTGGCCAACACGGCCAGGTGGCTTTGCAGCGCCTCGGGTAGCGGCTGGCCGCGCAGCACTTGGCGCAGGAGGCGGTGGACAACCAGATCCGGATAGCGCCGGATGGGGCTGGTGAAGTGCAGGTAATCCTGCAGCGCCAGGCCTGAGTGGCCGATGTTCTCCACGCTGTACTCGGCCCGCTTCAGGCTCCGCAGCAGCAGGGTGTTGATCATCGCCTCCAGCGGGCCACCGCGGATCTTGTCGAGCATGGCGTTGAGATGCTCCGGTGTGGGCACTTCTTTGGGCTTGAGCAACCCGAACGTGCGGGCGACCTCCGCGAAGACTTCGAGCTTGAGCGGATCGGGCTCATCGTGGATGCGGTAGATGGCGGGAATCTTCTTCCGGGTGAAGAAGCGCGCCACGGTCTCATTGGCCAGCAGCATGAACTCCTCGATCATGCGGTGGGCGTCGTGCCGGGGATAGCGCCGGGCGTCCACCGGCCGGCCCTCGGCATCAAAGATGAACTCGGCCTCCTCGGTATCCAGGTTCATGGCGCCGCGGCCCAGGCGCACCTGGGTGAGACGCCGGGAGAGCACCAGGGCCTCGTCCAGCAGGGCGCAGAGGTCCTCGCCCAAGTCGGCTCGTTTGCGGACGGACAGATCGAGACAGGCCTCCTTCACCTCGTCGTAGGTGAGGCGCTTGGCGCTGCGGATGACGCTTTCGGACAGCCGCGTCTCCACAACCTCCAGTTCGGGTGAGATCGTCATCCAGGCGGTCATGGTGAGCCGGTCCACGCCTTCGCGGAGGCTGCAGAGGTCGCCGCTGAGGCGCTCGGGAATCATGGGGATGGCTTCGTCGGAAAAATAAACGGAGGTGCCCCGCAGGCGGGCCTCCTCGTCCAGCGGCCCGCCCTCGGCCACGAAGTGGCTCACATCGGCGATGTGGACGCCCAGGATCCAGCCTCCGCCTTCGGATTTGGGCAGCACCTCCAGGCTGATGGCGTCGTCGAAATCCTTGGCCGTGGGCGGATCCACAGTGCAGGTGAGTACCTCCCGGAGATCCACTCTTCCCTGGAGCCATTCGGGGGGGATGCTGGTGGGGAAGGGCGCCAGCTCGCTCATGACCGCGTCCGGAAAGGTGATCCGCAGGTTGAACAGGGCGGCCGTGAGCTTGTTCTCGATCTTCAGGTCGGTCTTCTTCCCGAGCCGGGCCACCACGGTGCCGTGCAGCTGCTTGGCCTCAGGATCGGCATCCAGCTGCACGCTGACCAGTTCGCCATCCTCCGCCAGGTCGGTGGGGGGGACGGTGATGAGCTGCGACAGGCGGGGCTCCAACGGCACCACCCGCCAGCCCCAGGGTTGCTTCTGGAGCGTGCCGGGCAGGGGCACTACACCGCGCCCCTTGATCTCCAGCACCCGTGCCTTGAGGCGGCCATCCCAGCCTTCACCGGTGACTTCGGCCACCACGCGGTCTCCGTGGATGGCCCCGTGAGCATCCCGCCAGTCCACCAGCAGGTCTGAACCCGGCGCTTTTCGGACCCCAGCCAGTCTCAGAAAGCCGCCAGCGCCCTCGGGGTGGCCGAGGAAAGTGGCCTCGAAGCTTTCGTACGGACGAAGCCCCGCGACCTGGGGACGCGGGGCTCGAGGAGGTTCCCGCCGGTCGGACGGGCGGGACGGTGCGCGGACGGGGAGGCGAGGGTTGGAGCGGCGGGCCATGACCTCAGGGTACAGGCCCCGGAGCGGATCAGGCCTTCTTTCCCTTTTTCACGGCCTTGGCCGGAGCAGCCGTGACCCTGCCATTCAGGACATCGAGCTGATGCTGCACCTTCCTGTTCTCGGGATCCAGGGTGGCCAGACGGTGGAGCCACTGGGCCTTGCTGGGCTTGTCGTTGAACCGCTCCAGGTAGGCGGGGGTGGAGATCACGGCTTCCACCCACTTGGTCTTCTCGCCCTTGCCAGCCTTGTAGTCCGCCACCTGCTCAGCCTCGCCCTTGAGCTTGTCTTCCATGACCTTCACCAGTGGGTTGAAGGCCTCGCTCTCCCGCTTGGTGACATCCAGGTAGGTCTGGAAGAACTTCGCCCACTTGGCGCTGTCGACGACTTCCTTCTCCACCCCCAGGGCCAGATCGAGCTCCTGGCGTTCACCGGGATCGAGGTTGGTCTTGGCCTTCAGCTCCTTGATGCGGGCATCGTTCTCTTCCAGCACCTGCTTGGCCCTGAGGCCCGATTGCGTGTAGTAGGCGACGGTCTGGGCGAAGGGTTCCTTCACGCCGGCATAGCACTCGGTGGTCAGGGCCTGGGCGGCCTTGGCATAGTCCAGGGCCTTCTCCCAGGCACCGGCGGCATCCGCCGTCTCCAAGGCCAGCCGGTTGGCTTCGGCCAGGTCGAGGTAGTCCGCGCACCCGCGCACCAGGGTCTGGTTGTCCTTCTTGTCGAAAACGGGCTTCGTGGCGGGAAGCAGCGCCTCGGCCCGCTTCAGGGCTTCGGGGTATTTCAGTTCGGCCATCAACTGCTCGACGCCCGGCCGTTCGGCCTTGACCCGTTCGCCCAGGGTTGGGGCTGGAGCCTGGGCCACCAACGCGGCGGGGACGAGGATGACGGAGAGGAAGGTGGATGCGCGCATGGGTTCAACCGGAAGGAGAAGGGGAGAGGCCCCAGGGGAATCCTCCATTGTCCAGGGATCCCAGGAGGTTTACTAGTCCCGGGGTCGGAGGTGGGTCGAACGATGGATGAAATCTACTCACCCCAATGTTTCTGCCATGCCTCTGATCTCAGCCTTGATGCGGTCCAGCTCCTCCCGCTCGATCTTGCGCGCGGGCACGCCGCCCCAGGTCTCCCCGGCCCCCACCCGGCTCCCCGGCAACAGCACGCTCTCCGGAAGGATGGTCGCGTCATCGCCGATGACCACATCGCCCATCACGCAGCAGGCCAAGCCCAGGGTGGCGCGGTGACCCACGGTGACCGGGGCGATCACCAGGTTCCCGCCGCCGCCGTAATGGGCGAAGATGCGCACGCTACCACCCAGGGCGGCATCGTCGCCAATGGTGATGAGCTGCGGGTCACTGATGTATTCGGTATTCACGAAGGCGTGCCGGCCGATCTTCATACCCACGGCCCTCAAGAACCAGACGCCGAAGGGCGTCAGGGTCACGAAAGGCAGAAAGGTGAACCGCACCAGGTAGAACAGGCCGTTGTGCAGGAACCAGGGCAGGGCGTGCAGGGTGTAGTAGCCGCCCTTGAAGGGCTTCACCCGCGTGGGCAGCACCCAGTTGTAGGCGGGCACCACCACCAGCAGCGCCAGTCCGAAGATGAAGAAGCAGAGGGCCATGCCGATCCCCGCGACAATCCAGGGGAGGGGGCCTGGCAGCAGCAATGACCAGCCTTGCAGGTGGGACCAGATCCACAGGGCCGGGGCCAGGGCCAGGCCCAGCGCAGTGGACGCCAAGGTGTACATCAGTAGGACGGCCAGCCCATAGGCGATGCGCGAGAATCGGCGCAGGAGGGCATCCAGCCAGTTTTGGGTGGCGGATTCTTGGACTGGTCCTTGGCGAAGGGCTTCACGCGGCACCTCCGCCTATCGCACGCTGGCCGTGCTCGGTTGCGCGCTGCTTGCCGAGGCGGAGCCTCCCTGTGCCGCGCCCTGCGGGCTTCGGCTCTGCCAAAGTGGCATTTCGCTCCTGCTTCATGCTCATGTCTCCAGCCTAGCGAATAGCATGGAGGGATGGATCTTGTTCTGCTCCGCCTCTCGGCCCTCGGGGACATCCTCCGGGTGATGCCGGCCTGGGCCAACCTAAAGGACGCCTTTCCGGAAGCCCGGTTCCGGGCCGTGCTGGAGGATCGCCACGCCTTCCTGCTGGAGCCGCTCCCCTGGTTGGAGCCTGTGGTGGTGCAACGCCGGCGACTGTCGAACCCGCTGACCGCCCTGGGCGAACTGAAGCGGGTGGGGGCCCTGGTGCGCGATGGCGAGGCCAGCCTCGATTTCCACGGCATCCTCAAAGCGGCCCTCATCCCACGGCTGGCGGCCATCCCCGAGCGCTGGGGGGACGGCGTCACCAAGGAATTTGCGGGGCAGTTCCAGACCCACTCCGCGCCCTCCCGGCACCAGACCCGGTACGGCCAGGCGCTGGGCTTGGCCGAGGCCTTCGGGCGCAGCCGGGGCATCGGCGGTCTGGGACAGTTCAAGCCGATCTTGAAGGAGGCTGTCCTGCCGGATCCTGGGGACCACTGGATCCAGGCCGCCAAACCCCGCGTGGTGCTGGTGCCGGGGGCTTCCCGGCGGGGCGCCATCAAGCGCTGGCCCCTGCGCCACTGGATCACGCTGGCCCGGATGCAAAAGGATCGCTGCGAGTTGAGCTGGTCCCTCGGGCCGGAGGAAGAGGATCTGCGGCGTTGGCTGCCGGAGGCCACAGGCGTACCGGCCCTGCCGCGCCTGGGGTTCTGGCAACTGGCCGCAGTGCTGCGTCAGGCAGATCTGGTCGTGGCCCCGGATACCGGCCTGCTGCACTTGGCGGTCGTGCTGGGGGTTCCGGTCCTCGGGCTCTACGGCTCCAGCGATCCCGTGGTGGCCGGGCTTCCGGAAAGGGCGGGCCGCATCCTCCGCACGGGCATCTCTTGTGCCCCTTGCCGGGAGCGGGCCTGCCAGCGGCGGCAATGCCTGGAGGAACTGCTGCCGGAGCAGGTATCCGCGACCCTGCTGAATCTGCCTGCCGTCACCTGATCCGGAACTTGAACTTGCCCTCGTGGCACTCCAGGCACTTCACCACGGGCGGCACATGCTGGCGGTGGCACTCCGTGCAGGGAATCTCCCCTACATGGGAGTCGTGGGGATTCGGCTTGGCTTCTTTGGTCACGGCTTTCATGGCCGGGTAGTCGCCATGGCAGGTCATGCAGGATTCAGACGCCACGGCTTTCTTGGTGGGTTTCTCCTCCTGATGGCAGTCGAAACAATGGACCCCTGCCTTGGCATGAAGGGCCGGGAGGGTGTGGGACTTGGCGTCCTGGGCCGACAACGAACCTGCCACAAACAACCCGAAGGCGAGAATGGCAAAGCGGCTTGCGAGTGTCATGGGGGTTCCTTGGGTCTCGTGGCCTTGGGACCGCGCAGGGCCTACCAGCAGTCTACCGGAGGGTAGATCCGGCGTGGCTGGGTGCCAGGCCCCCGGGCCCCTGCGGAGGCAGGCTTTGAAGGCATGGGAGAAATTCGCGTGATGGGCATCACTTTTCATAGCCGTTGAGCTGATGGCCATGGCGCCGGGTGTGCGATTATGACCCGTAGGGCATTTAAAGTGTCTCCTGGGATGTCCGCATGATTGCAGTTCAGATCAGGAGGGCAGGAACGCCGAATCGCCTCCGCTCTCCCATTGTTTGAGGGGTTTGCCCATGACATTCAACCGTGCGCACCTGGTATCGGGCTTGGTCCTCGTGGCTGGGATCTCCTGTCTCGGTGTGCTGCAGGCCCAGACGGCCCAGCCCCGGGCCAAAGTTCCCACCTCGATCCCCAGGTATCAGCCCCTGGCCCAGGTCAAGGGGCCGTTCGATCTGCTCGGGACGGATGCTCTGAGCGATCTGGGCGATGAATGGGCCAGCGGTTTCAAGAAGATCCACCCCGAGGCGAATCTGATTTTCCGGTCCAAGCTCACCAAAGAGGCCGTGAAGGCGCTCGTGGAGGGATCGAGCCTGCTCGTCATCACGGCACGGGAGTTCACGGCCGACGAAAACAAGGCCTTCCAGTCCAAATTCGGCTATATGCCCATGCGCATCCCGATCTGTCTGGACGCCAACATCATCTTCGTCCACAAGAGCAACCCGCTCACCTCGATCACCATGGAGCAACTCGACGCCATCTACTCGAAATCCCGGCTCGGTGGCGCCAAGTCGCCGGCGCTGGTCTGGGGTGATCTCGGCCTCAAGGGGGATTGGGCCAAGCTTCCGATCCGGGCCTACGCGCGGGCCGAGGGTACGGCGACTCGCGCTTCCTTCGCGGAAAAGGCGATGCTCAGCGGAGAGTACCGCCAGGGAATCCTGGATCGCGGCGATTCCTCCGCCTTGGCGGAGGCGGTCATGACCGACACGGCGGGGATCGCCTTCGGGACCATGTCCTCCTGGTATTTCGCGAACAAGGTGCTGCCCGTGGTGCCGTTCCATGGTGAGGATGCGCGCTTCCCGAACCAGGACAATATCACTTCCAGCAAGTACCCCATGCCCCGGTTGTACTACGCCTACCTGAACCGCACTCCCGGCCAGCCTCTGCCCGGTGCGATCAACGAAGTCATCCACTTCCTGCTGACCCAGGAAGGGCAGAGTGCCGTGGCGGATGCCGGGCTGCTGCCCGGTCCCCAGGAGTTCCTCACCATCGCCCTGAGGCGCCTGAGCCGCTAGCCCGCGTAGCCGGCACTGAAGCGGCCCCGTCCCGGGCCGCTTCTCGCAGTTGGAGCAGAACCCCCGGAGAGGATTATCCCTTCCGCCAACCCACGGTGCCGTCCTTCCTATCCTCGAGGACGATGCCCAGGGCCTTGAGCTGGTCGCGCACGCGGTCTGCTTCGGCCCAATTCTTCGTGGCCTTGGCGGCGCGCCGGGCTTCGATGAGGGAGGCCACTTCGGCATCGAGGCTGGCGGCTTCATGGGGCCAGGCGGCGAAGATGGTGTCGGCCTCATCCAGGAAGGCCAGCACGGCCTCCCGTTCCTCACGGGTGAGGGCCAGGTGATCGTCCTGGGCGTTGAGGTCACTGATGAGGGTGAAGATCGCCGCCAGGGCCTCGGGTGTGTTCAGGTCATCGGCCATGGCGAGCCAGAACTGCTCCCGGGCCTGGTCCAGCCGGGCGAGGGGGGCCAGGGCCTCTTTCCATGGGCCCGCGCCAGCCTGGCCATCGCCCTCCATGCGCTTGCGGAAAGCGCGGATGCGCTTGAGGGAATTCTCGGCGGCCCGCAGGCCCTCGAAGCTGAAATTCAGCACCTTGCGGTAGTGGTTGCTCTGGATGGCGTAGCGCAGGGCGATGGGATCCACTCCCTTTTCCATGAGATCCCGCAGGGTGAAGAAATTCCCCAGGCTCTTGGCCATCTTCTGGCCCTCGACCATGAGGAATTCGCCATGCACCCAGTGGTTCACCCAACGGTGGCCCAGGCAGCCCTCGCTCTGGGCGATCTCGTTTTCGTGGTGGGGGAAGATCAGGTCCACGCCGCCACTGTGGATGTCCACGCGCTCGCCCAGCAGCTCCAGGCCCATGGCCGAGCACTCGATGTGCCAGCCGGGCCGGCCCGGGCCCCAAGGACTGTCCCAGGTGGGCTCACCAGGCTTGGCGGACTTCCACAGCACGAAGTCGGTGACGGAGTCCCGTTCGTATTCATCCGCATCTACTGAGGCGCCAGCCTGCATGCCCGCCCGATCGAGATGGGCCAGACAGCCATACTGGGGCAGCCCCGCGATGCGGTAGTAGACGCTGCCCTCACGCTCGTAGGCCAGGCCCTTGGTTTGGAGGTCCTCCACCAGCCGGATCATCTGCGGGATGTAGGCTGTGGCGCGGGGCAGGAAGTCCGCCTGCTGGACGCGCAGCGTATCGAGATCTTCCAGGAAGATGGTGGTGAAGCGCTCGGTCAGGGCGGTCATGGCGCCGTGCCGGACTTCGTTGGAAGCGTCTGCGGGCAGGGCGCTTTGCGAGTCCCGGATGATCTTGTCCTCCACATCCGTGATGTTCATGCAGTGCCGGACTTCGTGCCCACCGGCCTGGAAGGCGCGCTTGAGCAGGTCCTGGAACAGGAAGGTCCGCAGATTTCCGATGTGGGCATAGTTGTAGACGGTAGGGCCACAGGTGTACAAGGAGATCCGTCCATCCACGACGGGGACCACGGGATCGATCCGTCGTGTCAGAGTGTTGAACAGGGAGAGGGTGCGCCGCATCTTTTCCATGGTTCTAGGAAACCATCTTTTTGTCTTCCACCCAAAGCCTCCCGGTGTCCCTATGGGTCTCTTCGGCGGGAAAAAACAGGACGAGGACCTCGCCGAGCGGGATGAGCGCCTGCGGAGAGTGGAAGCTGAATGCCGCCTGCTCCAGACCCGGGTGGAGGATGTCCAGGAACTGGTGCGGCACCTCGACCAGGATCGGGATCTGCTGCTTGGCGCCCTGGAGCATATGCGTCCTGGTGTAGAGACCAAGGACCTGGCGCAGGTGCTCCTGGAGGTCTGTTTCAAGCCGCTGGGGTTGGCGTGTTTCTACATGGCTGCCGCGGATTGGGAGCAGGACCAGCTCCGGTTCGTGCTCTACCAGGAGGGTGGGCGGGCCCGGAATCACCCGCCCCGGCGCCTGTCCGACCGGGTGGGCCTGTCCGAACGGGTGCTGTCAGGCCGTCGGTCCTTCTACATCCGTACCCTGGAGGAGGGCCACGCGGCCGGAAGCCTACTGACCGCCGCCGAGCAGGCGACCGGTCTCATCCCCCACTCCTGGTACGGCGTGCCACTGGGTTGGGGGCCGCGTCCGGAGGGCCTGGTGAGCTTCCAGAGCTTCCAGACCGATGCCTTCAGCGAAAGCCGCCGCCGGGTGATGGATGCCCTGGCCGCACTGATGTCGACCTGCATGACCCCCCATCAACCCCGCTGAACCAGCGCCAGCAGGTCGTCGGGTAGCACCCGGGCCCGGTTGGCCGAGTTCGCCACCAGGTGGACGCTTTCACCTTCGGCCAGGAGGACGCCGGATCGCTCGATACGGTAACCGAAAGTGAGGCGGCGCCGCCCGGTCTCCTGCAAGGTGGTCCGGACCTGCACCAACTCGTCGTAGAAAGCCGGGGCGCGGAAACGCACGCGGATCTCGTTCACCACCAGCCGTACCCCCCGGGCTTCCCAATCCGCATAGCTCTGGCCCAGTTCCCGCAGGAAGTCGCTGCGGCCCAGTTCCATCCACACGGGATAGGTGGCGTGGTGGACGATGCCCATGGCATCGGTTTCGGCATAGCGCACCCGGAGTTCGGTCAGGGATTCCATGGTTGGATTATCCACCACTCCCACCCATGTGCCGATAGCCGACAGCCGAACAACAAGAAGCCCCGCCGAAGCGGGGCTTGAAGATGCACGGAACGGGCTCCCGGCTACTCGACGGTGACGCGGATGTGATCGCCCTTGTCCGTGGTGATCTCCAGGAGCAGGTCGCCGGCCTTGGCGTCGGTCAGCAGCTTCTGGAGCTGGTCAGGCTTCATGCCCTTCTTGGTCTCGCCATTGACCTTGATTTCGCCCTCGCCGGCCATGTCGAGCACGCCCTTGGCCAGGCTGATGGGCATCCGGATGTGGACTTCGGTGGGGCCATCCACGCCCTTGTGCTTGGTGTGGTGGTTGAAGGACTTGGAGACGATATCCACCTTGATGAACCGCGCGGTCTGCGCGGCCAGGGGAAGACTGAGGCTGGCCGCCAGGGCCAGCGGGATCATGATGGCGCGCATGGGCGGCCTCCTTGGAAGGGATGGGGTTCGGCACTCGCCGGGTCGTATGGGATTACGGGATGGTCACCGGGCGGATTAGCCCCGGGTATCCTGGTGGCTGGAACGAAAGCCTGCCTGTCTCCATCCAACCCCGTGCGGTCCATCCGCCAACCCCTGGAGTCCCTGCATGAAAGCCCTCGCCGCCCTCTTCCTGATCGCCGCCCCGATGTTCGCCGCGGGCCCCGTCAAGTGGGAGCACGACTACCAGTCCGCCCTCAAGCGCGCCAAGGCCGAAAAGAAGGTGATCTTCATGGACCTCTGGACCGAGTGGTGCGGCCCCTGCCTGCACCTGCAGAAGACCGTCTTCCCGAGCGCGGAAGCCCAGGCGGCCCTCGCCAAGGTGGTGCCCTTCTCCTCCCTGGTGCAGAAGCGCGATGGCACGCCGGTGGCCGAAGGCACCAAGCTCGCGGAGACCTTCAAGCTGAACGCCTTCCCGACCCTGGTGATCCTCGATGCCGACGGCAAAGAGCTTCGCCGTCAGGTGGGCGCCTTCAGGACTGGGGCCGAGTTCGCGACCTGGCTGGACGCCAAGTAGGCTGTGGGCCCTAGGCTGTAGGAAAGCTCCTTGATGCGGCCCTTCGGGGCCGCGTCCATGTCTGCCTTTGGGCCGATCAGTTCTGGAGCGGCCGGCTTTCCCACCGCCCACCGCCCAGGGCCTAGAGGTCCTTCACCCCACCGGCTGTCTTGGGCGGCTTGGGCAGACGCTGTTTGAGGCCCTCCAGTTCATCCTGCTGGGCGCCCAGGCTGGGGCGCGGGGGCGGTGGTGGTGGGGGCTTTTTCGGGTTCGGGGGGGGGGGCGGCGTGGCGTCCTTCACGAGCGTCTGCAGATTGTGGATGGCCTCGCGCTGGCCTGGTTGCTCCAACAGGAGGCGCTCCAGCAAGAGCCGGGCCTCCTCGGGCCGTCCGGCTTCCAGGTGGGCCCGGGCCGCCAGCAACAGCGCCGGCGTGCGCCAATTGGGGAGTGGCCGAGGAGCGCCCTGGCCCACCAGAGGGGCCAGGGCTTTCAGGGCCTCCTCGGGAAAACCGGTTCGCAAATCAATCTGGGCTGCCAGCAGCAGGTGGGCCGGTTTGGCGTCGTCGGGCCGCCAGCGGCGGGCACCGGGCAGGTCGCCCGCCTCGATGGCCCGCTGGGCGAGCCAGGCCCGCACGCTGACGGGTGCCCAATGGGCGTCTGGGGCCTGGGCCGCGAGGGTCTGAGAAGCCAGGCCCAGGAGGAGGCCCAGGATCGGCCGCCAATGCCTCAGGGGCTTGCCGGAGAACAGCAGCCACAGCGCCAGTCCCGCGAGGGCCAGCCAGGCACCTACTTCGGGATGGGCGGGCTGAAGCGAGTGCCGGGCGGGCAGGGGCAGCTTGCCGGCCGCCAGGGCCTGAAGGCCGGCGGCTGCGGCTTCGCCATCCTTGAAGAACTGGCCGCCGGTGGCCGCGGCCAGCCGGGCCAGGAATTCGGGCTGCGCCGTGCTGGTGGCAGCCTCGGCCAGGGGGGGCGTGGCCTCGGCTCCACCCTGAACCGGCACGGCATGGACCTGGCCATCCCCGAAGGCCATGACGCAGACGGGGAGACGGGCCAGCTTCAGGGGCGCCACGGCGCGTTGCAGGGCCTCTTCCGGAGCCTCCCAGGTTTCCTCACCGTCGCTGAGGAGGAGGATCACCGAGGGCGAATCGCGATCCACCTGGGCCGCCACCTGGGGTAGGCCCCGGCCCAGGCTCGTGCCGGGGGAGCCTACGGTGCCTGGTAGCACCGCCCGCAGGGCTTCCCGCAACAGGGTGCGGTCCTCGCCCGGGGGCTGCATGGGGATGGTGTCGCCGGTGAGCAGATCCAGCCCCCAGCGGAGGCCGGGCTGGGGCTGCGACCAGATGCGGTCGAGGGCCGCCACCGCCGCGTCCCAGCGGGTGCGCCCCTCGGCGTCAGGCACCCGCATCGAGCGGCTGGCATCCACCACCACGTGGACCGTGAGGCGGGGGAACTCCGGCAGACCCCAGCGCGGCTCCGCCAGGCCCACGCCCACGCCCGCCAGCAGCAGGGCCAGGCCGAGCCCCTGCCAGAGCGGGCGCTGCCCCACCACCTGCACACCCAACCCCGGCCGCAGATGGGCCCGCAGGGCCAAGGCCAGAATGAGGAGGATCAGCGATCCGGTGGGGAGCAGGATCCAGGGGTGGGAGAAGGGCAGGTTCATGCTCC